>CBIHNV010000026.1:0-46813 GCA_966211835.1 uncultured Sphingobium sp. | reverse complement strand
TTGGTGGGGGTTTTTTGCCGGCAGGGGGGGGTCTGGGGGGATGGCTGCGACGGGGGCGTCCAATTTGACCTAATCCAGCGCCCCGCCGGCTGGGGGGTGGGGCCGGGGGTGGGCCTGCGCAACGCCAACTGATTATTTTATGGCGAGCCCAGAAGCTCGCTCCGCTCGCCCCCACCCCTAGCCCCTCCCGCCTGCGGGAGGGGAATGTTACACCCCTCACCCCACCACCGCCTCAGCCCGCGCAATCAGCGCCCGCGCCTCCTCAACATGCATTCCCTCGATCATCCGCCCCTCGAACCGCTCGGCCCCACCCGTTGCCGCCTGGATCAGCCGCCGGGCATCCGCCACCGCCTGGGGATCTGGCCCGAACACCTGGTTCGCCACCGGCACCTGGCTCGGGTGAATCAGCGTCTTGCCGTCAAAGCCAAGCGCATGCCCGGCGGCACACTCCGCCTCAAACCCGGCTTCATCGTCCAGCCGGTTAAAAACCCCATCAAACACCGCCACCCGCGCCGCGCGTGCGCTCAGGATCACCGACTGCAAGGCGAAATTCAGCCCTTCCCTGCCCGCCGAAGGCGGAATGCCAAGGTCCTGCCGCAGGTCATTGGTGCCCATGAACAGCCCGGCCGTCCCCTCTTCGGCCGCGATGGCGGTGGCCGCCAGAACCCCGGCCGCGCTCTCGATCATCGCAATGACCGGCTTTTGGCAAACGCTGAACACGTCGCGCACCTGCTTGCCATGTTCCACCTTCGGCAGGATCACAAAGTCTGCCGCCGACTTCTTGACCGCCACCATCTCCGGCCCATGCCACGGCGTCCCCTCGACATTGATCCGGACCGCGCAGAGCCGCTTGCCGAAGCCTTCCGCCGCGGCCTCCACCGCGTTGTGACGCGCTTCCTCCTTCCGGTCGTCGGACACCGCATCCTCCAGGTCCAGCATGACCATGTCGCAGGACAGCGTCCGCGCCTTGGCGATGGCGCGCCTGTTCGACGCGGGCAGGAACAGCAGCGATCGGGCGTGGCGCAGCAACATGACAGGTCTCCTCTTGCGGCGGACGGCCGCCGTTACGGTTTGACTTTCCCCGTTAACGAATCCGCGTCATAGTCCAAGTGCTTCTCAGGGGGAGAGAAAGATGCTGACGACCTTCGCGCTGACCGTGACTTTCCTGGTGCTCTTCTATCTGGCCGTAAGCGTCAAGGTGGTGCGGCAGGGCTATCAATATACCATAGAACGCTTCGGCCGCTTCACCGAAGTCGCCCGCCCCGGCCTCAATTTCTACCCCGCCTTCTTCTACGCCGTCGGGCGCAAGATCAACATGATGGAGCAGGTCGTCGACATTCCGGGGCAGGAGATCATCACCAAGGATAACGCCATGGTGTCGGTCGACGGCGTGGTCTTCTTCCAGGTGCTGGACGCCGCCAAGGCCGCCTATGAAGTGTCGGAGCTGTACGTCGCCATCATGCAGTTGGCGACCACCAACCTGCGCACCGTCATGGGCTCCATGGACCTCGATGAAACCCTCTCCAAGCGCGACGAGATCAACGCCCGGCTGCTGTCCGTCGTCGATCATGCCACCAACGCCTGGGGCATCAAGATCACGCGCGTGGAGCTGAAGGACATCCGCCCGCCCGCCGACATCGTCAATGCCATGGGCCGCCAGATGAAGGCCGAACGCGAAAAGCGCGCCCTCATCCTCGAATCCGAAGGCCTGCGCGCATCGGAAATCCTGAAGGCCGAAGGGCAGAAGCAAAGCCAGATCCTAGAAGCCGAAGGCCGCCGCGAAGCCGCCTTCCGCGATGCCGAAGCCCGCGAGCGCGAGGCCGAGGCAGAGGCCAAGGCTACCCAGATGGTCTCCGAAGCGATCGCGTCAGGCAATGCGCAGGCGATCAACTATTTCGTCGCGCAGAAATATGTCGAGGCGGTGAGCCAATTCGCCAACTCCCCCAATGCCAAGACCATCCTCTTCCCCGTAGAAGCCACGCAGCTGATCGGCACGCTGGGCGGTATCGGCGCGCTCGCCAAGGAAGCGCTGGGCGGTGACGGCGCCCCCACAACGCCGCCCGCCCCGCCGCGCCGCAGCCCCTTCGCGCAGGGCCAGGGCTGATGGACTGGCTCGGCATGCTCGACGACCACTGGGGCTGGCTGGTCTTCGCAGCCCTGCTCGGCATGGGCGAAGTGCTGATGCCCGGCGTGTTCCTGATCTGGGTCGCGCTGGCGGCGGCGGTGACGGGGCTGATCGCGCTGCTGCTGCCGGTATCGGTGCCGGTGCAGCTATTGATCTTCGCCCTGCTCTGCCTGCTGTCGGTTTGGGGCGGCCGCCGCTGGTATGCCGCCAATCCCGTGGACTCGCAGGACCCGCTGCTCAACGACCGCACGGCGAGGCTGATCGGCGAGGTGGTGCTGGTGGTCGAACCCATCGAAGCAGGTCGGGGCCGCGTGAAAGTCGGCGACAGCGTATGGTCCTGCCGAGGCCCCGACGCACCAGCGGGCAGCCGGGTGCGCGTCACGGGTGCCGAAGCCTCAGTGCTGCAAGTGGAACTAACCTGACTGTTCCCCCTCCCGCAAGCGGGAGGGGGCTAGGGGGTGGGCTGACGCAACGCCGGAGTTTGCTCGTCAACGGCACCCCGAAAGCTCGCCACGCTGCGCGCTCGTTTGAAGGGTGGAGCAAAGCAATGTTTTGATGGGTGGGGAGCGAAACATCCGCAATCCTATCGCAAGCAACGCGAAGCCGCCGTCGCGTAGCGAACGAATGTACTGTCGAGGATCAAACTCTTATAAGCACCGCTTTGGGCATGACCCTATGGCTGCTGCTTGGGATCGATACGGACAAGAGCGACGCCGAAACCGCAGTTCGAATGCGTATTCAAAAAGAACTCTTGGTATCGGTTGAACAGACCATCAAGATGCTGATCTATCTCCTCCTGTGTGTAATCTAGCGAGTTAACACACCCATAGCCACGACCTGATGCCCGTTCATAAGCCGCGTCTGCATCGTCGACGCCGAAACATACAGTCAAAATACCTTCTCCACGGTGAGCGAGAAACTGCGACACTGCGCTATCCTCTTCTCGGCCCGACATTGGAGCGCACAACTCGATTCCCGCATCCCATGCGATGGCGACGTTGATACCGAATGGCTCGCCCGTCCAATCAGCATCCATGAAAGTGGCGCCCAATAGTTCGCTATATTGTTGCTTCGACTTCTCCAAATTATGAACGGCGATCACAATGCGATCTATTCCCCTAAGCCCCATAGTACCTCTCCAACTATATTTCGGGTATTTTTAGGGCCATGCAGCAGGTAATCAAGGCCACTTTTAGATGACTTTCCTTAAATATGCTGGGTCCGCCGAACGGGGAGTATTGGAAGAGTTCCCGGCCTTGGGAAATACTTGGATGGGCGCGAGCAGTTGGTCTGCTTTCAGGCGCTGTTCCGCTGCTCATGAATGGCTAAAGGTGATCGTAAGCAAGCTCGCTCACCCCGTCATGCCAGCGAGGGTCGGCATCTCAGTCGATGGCGCTCGGGCTGGCCTCACGAGATCCGACCTTCCGCTGGGATTACGGAAGACGAGGCATCGCCGGCAACCGTGCGCAGAGCCCCATCTCCAAACAAAAAGGGCCAGCGTCACCGCCAGCCCCTCTCGTCCAAAAATTTTCAGCCAGCTTACCCGACGAACGCCCGCTCAATCACGAAAGCGCCCGGCGCCGCGTTGGAGCCCTCAACAAACCCCTCGCCCTCGAAGAACGCCGCGAACTGCTTGATCATCTCCATGCTGCCGCACATCATCACGCGGTCAGTTTCCGGATTGAACTTCTTGTCGCCCGATATGCCTTCGAACAGCGCACCGTTTTCGACCAGCTTGTCGATCCGCACATTGTTGCGAAACGGCTCGCGCGTGACGGTCGGCACATAATGGAACTGGTTGGCGGCCTGCTCCGACACCAGCGGGTCTTCCGCCAGCTTGCCAGTCATCTCGTCATGGAAGGCAAGGTCGCTTACCCGGCGCACCGAGTGGACAACAACGACCTCCTCATAGAAGTCGTACACGTCCGGATCGCGCGCCAGGCTGAGGAACGGCGCAAGGCCCGTGCCAGTCGATAGCATGAACAGCCGCTTGCCCGGCAGAAGCGCGTCGGTCACCAGCGTGCCAGTCGGCTTGCGGCCAAGGTAAATCTGGTCGCCCGGCTGGATCAGTTGCAGCTTGGACGTCAGCGGCCCATCCTGCACCTTGATCGACAGGAACTCCAGTTCCTCGTCCCAAGCGGGGCTTGCCACGGAGTAAGCGCGCAGCAGCGGCTTGCCATTATCGCCCTGGAGCCCGATCATCACGAACTCGCCCGAACGGAAGCGGAAGCTTGCCGGGCGGCTGATGCGGAAGCTGAACAGATGCTCGTTCCAATGCCGCACCGACAGCACGGTTTCGACAGTCAGGGCGCCGGTCGGCTCCAGTACCGGCTTTTCGATCGTCACGTCGCTCAAAACCTTGTCTCCTGCCAAATCCACTTCGCCAACGCCCGGTCAGGACGCCAGTTGCGTGGCTTTCGCAATAAGTGATGGCGGCGCGAATGCCTTTTCAGCCCCGCCAAGGCAAGGTGAAAAAACTTTCATGGCCGATAGCTGACGATCATGCGGTGAGCATCAGCGGGACTTTTCAGCCGAACAACCCTTTGGCCAAGCGGCTGAGTTCACCAATCGGGCTGCCATCGCCGTCTCCGTCGAACAGGCCGCCCAGCTTGCCCAGGATTGCCTCGGGACCACCGAACTGCGCGAACAGTTCCTGCAACTTGTCAGCCGAAACGCCATGTTCGGCCGCCGTGGTGGCGAGCGCCGCGACATCGGTTTCACCCGACGCAATCTTGCCGCCGATCTCCGCCATCAGCGCCTGCATCTGCTCGGCCGAAAGCCCCAGCTTAGCCGCCACTGCTTCCAATCCGCCCACGCTGTTTATCAGTTGGTCAAACATCGCCATCATCCCGTTGATTTGAGCCGCAGGATAGCACCGCCTGTCGCCGCTCGAAAGCAAAAGAGCCGGAAAGGCACATGCCCCCGGCTCCTTCACCTATCCGTTGGTCGGTCCTGAAATCAGGCGGCCGTCAGCGCAGCCTGCCGCACGGAAGCGTCAACATGCTCTTCGAACTGCGCGAAATTGTCCACGAACTGCTTCACCAGCTTGCCCGCCGTCTCGTCGTAGGCGGCCTGATCGGCCCAGGTCGCGCGCGGATCGAGGATGGTCGCATCGACGCCCGGCACCGCGACGGGCACCTGGAAGCCGAAATTGGGATCGACCCGGAACTCGGCATCGTTGAGGCTGCCGTCCAGCGCCGCGTTCAGCAGAGCGCGGGTGACCTTGATCGGCATGCGCTTGCCCACGCCATATTTGCCGCCGGTCCAGCCGGTGTTG
The DNA here is from genome assembly GCA_966211835.1 of uncultured Sphingobium sp. Lineage (GTDB taxonomy): Bacteria > Pseudomonadota > Alphaproteobacteria > Sphingomonadales > Sphingomonadaceae > Sphingobium. Next base: position 41,411 of record CBIHNV010000026.1, on the reverse strand, counting down.
ACCAGCCAGCAGGTCACGCCGCCCTTGTTGATCCGGTCCTTGAGCAGATTGCCATAGACCGAGGGGTGACGCGGCATGAAGGGCGCGCCGAAGCAGGTGGAGAAGGTCGCCGAAGGCTCGGTGACGCCGATTTCCGTACCCGCCACGCGAGCGGTGTAGCCCGACAGGAAGTGATACATCGCCTGATCCGGGGTCAACCGCGCGATCGGCGGCAGCACGCCATAGGCGTCCGCGGTCAGGAAGATGATGTTCTTCGGGACCGGGCCCAGATTCTTTTCCGACGCATTCGGGATGAAGTCGATCGGGTAGGAACCACGGCTGTTTTCAGCCAGGCTGTTGTCGTCGAGGTCGATCTCGCGCGTATCCTCGTCGATCACCACATTTTCCAGCACCGTGCCGAAACGCTTGGTGGTGGCGAAGATCTCCGGCTCGGCCTCGGCCGACAGGTTGATCATCTTGGCATAGCAGCCGCCTTCGAAATTGAAGACCGCCGTGTCCGACCAGCCATGCTCATCGTCGCCGATCAGCGTGCGGCTGGCGTCAGCCGACAGCGTCGTCTTGCCGGTGCCCGACAGGCCGAAGAACACCGCCGTATCCCCATTCGAACCGATATTGGCCGAACAGTGCATGGGCATCACGCCCTTGGTCGGCAGCAGATAGTTGAGGATGCCGAACACCGACTTCTTCATTTCGCCGGCATATTTGGTGCCGCCGATCAGGATCAGCTTCTCGCTGAAATTGACCGCGATCACCGTTTCGCTGCGCGACCCGTGACGCGCCGGGTCAGCCTTGAACGTCGGCAGGTCGATGATGGTATATTCAGGCGCAAAGCCGCTCAGCTCTTCCGCCTTGGGCCGCACCAGCAGCGTGCGGATGAAGAGGTTGTGCCAGGCGAGTTCGTTGATGACGCGGACGTTCACGCGATGCTCGGGCTGCGAACCACCGAACAGGTCGGCGACGTAGAGCTTGTCCTTCTCGCCCAGCGCCTTGAAAAAATCTTCCTTCAGCGCGGCGAAATGCTCAGGGGTCATCGGGACGTTGGTCTTGCCCCACCACACGGTGGATTCGGTCTCAGCATCCTTGACGATGAACTTGTCATTGGCGCTGCGGCCAGTGTGCTTGCCGGTCTTGACGACCAGCGGGCCATCCTTGGACAGGACACCCTCGCCATTTGCGATGGCGGCTTCGACGAGCGGCGCGGTGCCGAGATTCCAATGCAATTCAGCGGTCGTGGAAATGCCCTGCTGATCCAGGGTAATTGCGGATTTGGCCTGCACGCCTTAGCTCCTGATGTGATTATTCCGGTGCGCCAGCTCACGCTCGCGACCGATCCGCTCCCAGCGTCGCCCGCCTCGTATGAGCGGCAACATTCTTGCAGATGGAGGGGGCAATAAGCCTTTGCACCCCCAGCGTCAAATCCCGCCAGCACGCCGTTTATCCCAGATTAGGAGGCGAAAACCGCATAATCGCTCGCCTACCCCTTTCTTGCGAGCGGGACGGGCATCGTCTAACGCTGGATGGGAAGGCCTGAGCAGGGTGGCCACGATCTTTGGGAAGAAGCATGACTCCAACCATCGCCCTTGTGGATGATGACAAGAATATCCTGACTTCCGTGTCCATTGCGCTGCAGGCCGAAGGCTTCCTGACGCGCCTCTATTCGGACCCGGAGGCGGCGCTGAAGGCGCTGCTCGACAACCCAGCCGACCTTGCCGTGTTCGACATCAAGATGCCGGGCATGGATGGCCTGGAACTGCTGCGGCGACTGCGGGAAAAAAGCCAGATGCCGGTGATTTTCCTGACGTCCAAGACCGATGAGTTGGACGAGGCGCTAGGCCTCGCCATGGGCGCGGACGATTATATCGCCAAGCCCTTTTCCCAGCGCCTGCTGATCGCCCGCATCCGCGCTATCCTACGCCGGTCGGAGGTCGGGCGGGCGGCGGACGCAAGTGACGAGCCCGCGGCCGATCCGATCATCCGGGGCCGCCTTGAAATGGACCCGGCCCGCCACCGCGTCAAATGGATGGGCCAGGACGTCACGCTGACGGTCACCGAATTCCTGATCCTCGAAACGCTTGCCGCGCGGCCGGGTGTCGTCAAGAACCGCAACCAGTTGATGGATGCAGCGTATCAGGATGACGTCTATGTCGACGACCGCACCATCGACAGCCACATCAAGCGGCTCCGCCGCAAATTCCGCGAGGCCGATCCTGAATTCAACGCAATCGACACGCTCTATGGCGCCGGATACCGATTCTCCGAAGAGTGATCCGCGGGACGGCGGGTTGCGCTGGTCGGGCCGCATCAGCCTGACGCCGCGCATCCTGGCGGTCAACGTGTTCGCGCTCGCCCTGCTGGCGGGCGGCTTCTTCTATCTGGACAGCTATCGCACCCGGATCGTGGACGCGCGGCTGGAGCAATCCGCGCGCGAGCTGAAGCTGCTCGCCATCGGCCTGGAAATCGCCCCGGCCAGTCAGCAAAATGCCCTGATCGCCGCCTATGCCCGGCAGACACGCGATCGCGTTCGCCGCTACGCGCCCGACGGGCGGCTGATCGCTGACAGCTTCACGATGGACGCGCCGCGCTATCGCCTGCGCCTGCCGTCGGAAGAAGGCTGGCGGCGCCATGCCGCGCGGTTCCTCGACAAGGCGGTGGACCGTGTCGTCTTCGCCGATCGCCCGCCCAATTTCGAAGAGCCCGCCGTCGATCGAGCGAATGCCTGGCCAGAGGTGCTGCTCGCCCGCAAGACCGGCCAGCCGCAGGCGACGAACCGCTATGCGCCTGATCGCACCTTCATGATCTCCGCCGCGACGAACATGAAGGACGGCGGCAGCCTGCTCGCCACGGAAAATGCGCGCGACATCACCCGCACCGTGCGCGCCGAACGCTTGAGGCTCGGCATCGTCATCGCCGCCGCCGTGCTGGCGTCGGTACTGCTGTCGCTGTTCCTCGCGCGCACCATCGTCCAGCCGCTGCAACGCCTCGCCCGCGCCGCCGTGCGCGTCCGCCTGGGCCGAGCGCGCGAGGTGACGGTGCCCCGCCTGCCTGAGCGGCGCGACGAGATCGGCATGCTCGCCCGCGCGCTCTCCGACATGAGCCACGCGCTGCGCCAGCGGATCGACGCGACCGATGCCTTCGCCGCCGATGTCAGCCATGAGCTTAAAAACCCTATCGCCTCGCTCCGCTCCGCCCTCGACGCGCTGGAGCGGATCGACAAGCCGGAGCTTCGCGACCAGCTGATGGCGATCGCGCAGGACGATGTGCGGCGGCTGGACCGGCTCGTCACCGACATTGCCGAAGCGTCCCGCATCGACGCGCAGCTTTCCCGCACGCGGTTCGAGCCGATCGACCTTGGCCTCCTGATCGAGCGCATGGTGGTGGCGCGCGAGGCACGGGGCGTCCCGCGCGGCGTCCGCCTCGCCTTTGCCCGCCCCCGAAAGGATGTCGCCGTCGTGCTGGGCGAAGAGCAGCGCCTGATCCGCGTGCTCGACAATCTGATCGACAACGCCATCTCCTTCTCGCCCGATGGCGGCCTGGTACAGATCGTCGCGACCGTGGCCGATCATGAAGTGCTGGTGAGCGTCGAGGATGAAGGGCCCGGCGTCCCTGAATCGCAGCGGGAGCATGTCTTCCGCCGCTTCCACAGCGTCCGCCCGGAAACGGAAAGCTTCGGCAAGCATTCGGGCCTGGGCCTCGCCATCGCCCGGTCCATCGTGGAGGGGCATCAGGGCAAGATCAGCATCGCCGACCGCGAAGACAACCGGCGTGGCGCCTGTTTCATCCTCCGCCTGCCGATGGGCGTGGAACGCGATCCGGGCATTGTCTCGGAATAGGACAGCAGTCTTAAGTTTTTGACCTCTTCGCTAAATTTCCGCGTCAATTCGATTCACACTGGCCGCCGCAAGGTCTAAGAAGAGTGCAGGGACATGGCGGCGCAAGACTCAACCGAAACAGTGCATGCAACCAGCGTTGCGATAGGGGGACGTGGCGTCCTGCTCTACGGCCCCAGCGGCGCGGGCAAGTCCGACCTCGCGCTGCGCCTCATTGATCGGGGAGCCAAGCTCATCAGCGACGATTATACCATCGTGCAATCGATCGGCGGCCAGCTAAGCGCGTCCGCCCCGGCCACGATCGCGGGAATGATGGAGGTACGCGGGTTGGGAGTGGTGGACATGCCCCATGTCGGCGAGGCGCCGCTGGCACTGATCGTCGACTTGGCGCAGCATATCGATCGCATGCCCGGCGATCCCGACGAATGGCTTGTCGCGGGCACCCCGCTCCCCGTGGTCAGGCTTTCCCCGTTCGAAGCCTCCGCCCCGATCAAGGTCGAACTCGCGCTCAAGGTGGCCGGACTGGCATGAGCGCACCCACGCCCAAGACCATCCTGCTGGTGTCCGGCCTGTCCGGCGCGGGCAAGACGACCGCGCTCAAGACGCTCGAAGACATGGGCTGGGAAGTCGTTGATAACCTCCCCCTCCTCCTGCTCGAACGATTGCTGGACGCGCCCGTCCCTGCCGGTCACGAGGATCTGGACGACCGTCCGCTCGCGATCGGCATCGACGCGCGCACCCGTGGCTTCGACGCGCAGGCGATCGTCCAGCGCATCAAGGCGCTGCGCACCCGGCGCGGCCATGACGTGGAGACGCTCTTCCTCGACTGTTCCGACATGGAACTGGAACGCCGCTTCGCCGAGACGCGCCGCCGTCACCCGCTTGCGTCCGATCGCCCGGCGGCGCACGGGCTGGCGCGGGAACGCGAGCTTACCGATCCGCTGCGCCGCTGGGCGACGCATGTCATCGACACGACCAGCCTCACCAGCAACGCGCTGCAACAGGAAATCCGCAACCGCTTTTCGCGCGACGGGCTGTCCGCCCCGGTGCTGACGATCATGTCCTTCGGCTTTTCGCGTGGTATCCCGCTCAACGCCGACCTCGTGTTCGACATGCGTTTCCTGCGCAACCCGCATTGGGAAGCGGACCTGCGCCCCCGCACCGGGCTCGACCCCGATGTCGCGGCCTATATCATCGAAGATCCTGCCTATGAGGATGCCGTCCACCGCATAGAGGAACTGCTGGAGCTCCTCTTGCCCCGCTATCAGGACAGCGGCAAATCCTATGTGACCGTCGCGTTCGGCTGCACCGGGGGACGGCACCGGTCGGTCCATGTCGCCGAGCGGGTCGCCAAATACTTGCAAGAGGCGGGCTTTTCGCCCACGGTCTCGCACCGCAATATGGAATCAGCGCCCCAGGACAGTCTGGAGAAGCGCGAACCGGGAGGCCCGAAAGCTTAAATCATGAAACAATCTGGGCCGGGTAGGTAGATGATAGGACTTGTTCTCGTCACGCATGGGTCGCTGGCGACGGAATTCGTCGTCGCGATGGAGCATGTCGTCGGTCCGCAGCAGCAGATCGCGACCATCTGCATCGGCCCGGAAGACGATATGGAGGTGCGCCGCGCCGACATCGCATCGGCGGTGGAGCGGGTGAATGACGGGTCCGGCGTCATCCTCCTCACTGACCTGTTCGGCGGCACCCCGTCGAACCTCGCCATATCGCTGCTGAAGGCGGGGGAGATCGAGGTGATCGCGGGCATCAACCTGCCCATGCTCATCCGCCTGGAAAGCGCGCGCAAGGTCATGGACGTGCGCCAGGCCGTCGCCGCCGCGCGTGAAGCCGGCCAAAAATATATCAGCGTCGCATCCGAATTGTTGGGCAGCACCACATGAGTGAAATCAGTCAGGAAGTCCTGATCAGCAACAAGCGCGGCCTCCACGCGCGCGCCAGCGCCAAGTTCGTGACGTTGGCCAGCGGCCTTCCCGCCCAGATCACCGTGCGCAAGGATGGCAGCGAAGTGACCGGCACATCGATCATGGGCCTCATGATGCTGGGCGCGGCGCTGGGCGATTCGATCATCATCAGCGCGCATGGACCCGATGCCGAAGAATCGCTCGGCAAGCTGGTCACGCTGGTCGAAGACAAGTTCGGCGAAGAATAGCTCTTCCGCGCTCCGCCCCGGCCCGATAGAGAGGCCGCCTCATCCCAGGAGCAGAGCAGGCGCAGTGGCACGCGAGATCACCGGATTTTCCAACCCGCTGGTGAAGCGCGTCCGCTCCTTGCGCGAAAAGAAGTTCCGCAAGGCCGAAGGGCTGTTCCTGGCCGAGGGCCTGCGCATCCTCACCGAAGCGCGCGAGGAAGGCGTGCTGCCCGAAATGCTGTTCCACGCCGGGTCCACCCATCCGCTCGCCGCCGACCTGATCGCGGCGATGGAAGCGGCGGGCGGGGACGTGATCGAAACGACGCCCGACATTCTTTCCAAGATTTCCGGCAAGGACAACGCCCAGGCCGTCGTCGGCGTCTATCGCGACCGGCTCACCCCGCTGGAAAAGCTCGACCGCAACAAGGCGGACATCTGGATCGTCGCGCAGTCGCTGCGCGATCCGGGCAACCTCGGCACCATATTGCGCACGGGCGACGCCGTGGGCGCTGGCGGCCTCATCCTGATCGACGATTGCGTCGATCCCTTCTCCGTCGAATCCGTGCGCGCATCGATGGGCGCGCTCTTCACCCAATCCATCACCCAGGCGCGCTGGGGCGAGTTCATACACTGGCTGCGGCAGGGCCCCGGCGAACTCATCGGCACCAGCCTCAAAGCCACGCAGGACTATCAGGAGCCGCGCTACGCCAGCCCCTCCTTTCTGCTCGTCGGCAACGAAGCGCAGGGCCTCCCCGAAAGCTACGAAGCCGAGTGCGACCAGCTGGTAAAGATGCCGATGCTGGGCAAGGCCGACAGCCTCAACGCCGCCGTCGCCTGCGCCGTGATGGCTTACGAATTGCTCAACCAGAAACGGGCGAAACGATAGGAATATTTAAACCACCCCTCCCCCGTTCGGGCTGAGCCTGTCGAAGCCCTTCTCTTCTTAGAAAGAGTGCCCTTCGACCAGCTCAGGGCGAACGGAGGGGAGGTAGTTTAAAATACAGGGGGACAGAGGCACAATGGCAAGTGAAGGAATAGGCGCAATGCTGCGCCACAAGCGCGTACTCGCCGCGAGCCTGATCGGCACGGCGGTCGAATTTTACGACTTCTACATCTACGCCACCGCCGCCAGCCTGGTGTTCGGCCCGCTCTTCTTCCCCGCCTCCTCTCCCTCAGCCCAGCTGCTCGCTGCCTATGGCAGCCTCGCCCTCGCCTTCTTCGCCCGGCCTTTGGGCGCAGCAGTGTTCGGCCATTATGGCGACCGCATCGGGCGCAAGGCGACGCTCGTCACCTCGCTCATGCTGATGGGCGGATCGACGCTCGCCATCGGCTTCCTCCCCAACTACCAGATGATCGGCTGGTGGGCGCCGCTGATCCTCTGCATCCTGCGCTTCGGCCAGGGCTTTGGCCTTGGCGGAGAATGGGGCGGCGCAGCGCTACTGGCGGTCGAAAACGCGCCGCCCGGATGGCGCGCCCGCTTCGGCATGTTCCCGCAATTGGGCGCACCCGTCGGCTTCCTCGCCGCCAACGGCCTGTTCCTGATCCTCGGCATGTTCCTCACCGACAAGGATTTCTTCGCCTGGGGCTGGCGCCTGCCCTTCCTCGGCAGTGCCGTGCTGGTGTTCCTCGGCCTCTGGGTGCGCCTGAAGCTCACTGAAACGCCAGAGTTCGCCGCAGCCCAGGCCGAAGCACCTCCGCCCGCGCTGCCGCTGGCCACCCTGCTGTCACAGCATCTGGGCGCAGCGATCGCAGGCACCTTCGCCGTCGTCGCCTGCTTCGCGGTCTATTACATCGCCACCGCCTTCGCGCTCGGATACGGAACCACCACGCTCAAGATCAATCGCGAAACCTTCCTCGCGATCCAGCTCGGCGCGATCCTGTTCATGGGGCTGAGCATCGTCATCGCCGGATGGTGGGCAGACAAGACCAGCCCGACCCGCGTTCTGGTCGCAGGCTGCATCGGCACCGTGCTGATGGGCATCATCTTCGGCCCCGCCATGGGCACCGGCCAGCTGCTCCCGATCTTCCTGATCCTCAGCCTTGCGCTCTTCCTGATGGGATTCGTCTACGGCCCGCTCGGCGCTTACCTGCCCCACCTCTTCCCGGTCCAGCTGCGCTACACCGGCGCATCCTTCTCCTTCAACTTGGGCGGCATCATCGGCGGCGCCCTCGCGCCGATCGTCGCGACCTGGCTGATCCAGGTTCAAGGCGTCGAACTGGTCGGCCTCTATATGTCGACGGCGGCGGCAATCAGCCTGGGCGGGCTGTGGTTTACAAGCAGAAGACCCAACTGACCCGCCAAGGGAGGCGGATCCCGCTCGGGCCGGCTAAGCCCCGCCCTTCCCCTGCTTGTCGATCAGCACGGCCTGCTGCCATCGGCTGGGCGCCTTGTCGGTGCGATGAATGCACCCTGCCCAGCAGCAGGGACGTTTTTTGCCCTCCAGCAATTCCTCGCCAGTCCGTTCGATGCGGCGCTGACGGGTCTTGGCTTGTTTCGCGTCCTCTACCCAGCAAATAAACTCATTGCGCCCCAGCGGCGTCAGCCCCTCCCACAGCGCGAGAAGGCACGGATCGGACTGCAACGCCGCCTGCAGGTCTTCGCCCGCCACATGCACGGTTCCTTGTGGAAAAGCCTTCGCCACGACCGTCTCCCTTGATGCGTGGCGACACTGAGCGGTCCGTCCGCCCATGTCCATAGCCGCTGCGCATTGTGCATAAACAGAAACAGGCGGCGCTCCGGAGAGCACCGCCTGTTAATCTTTCGCAAGCCATCAAGCCGCGAGGAAGATCAATCCTCGCTGCGGACGTCGCGACGCTCGGCGATGCGAGCGCGCTTGCCGGTGCGGCCGCGCAGATAGTAAAGCTTCGCACGACGCACGACACCACGGCGGACGACAGTGATCGAATCGATGTTCGGCGAGTAGAGCGGGAACACGCGCTCCACGCCTTCACCGAACGAAATCTTGCGCACGGTGAAGTTGCTGCCCATGCCCTTGTTGGAGCGGGCGATGCACACGCCTTCGTAATTCTGGACGCGGCTGCGGTCACCTTCGATGACCTTCACGCCGACGCGCAGCGTGTCACCGGGGCGGAATTCCGGGATATCCTTGGCGAGAGCCGCGATATTCTCGGCCTCGATCTGCTGGATCAAGTTCATGACTTAAAGTCCTACCTTTTACGTTGCGCACCAGAGGGCGGCTGGTCCCGAACGCCGATATGACGTTCCCAAAGGTCCGGCCGCCTTAGCCGTGTGTCATCCTCCGCCCTTTGTTTCCGCCAGGCGGCGATCTTCGCATGATCCCCCGATCGCAACACTTCAGGGATCGCGCGCCCTTCCCACAAAGCGGGCCGGGTATAGTGCGGATATTCGAGAAGGCCGCTTTCGAAGCTCTCTTCATCCCCACTGGAAGCCGCGCCCATTACTCCGGGAAGCAGCCGAATGCAAGCGTCGAGCAGCATCAGCGCGCCCATCTCTCCGCCCGACAAGATGATGTCGCCCATGCTGATCTGCTCGACCGGCCGAGCCTCGAAAATCCGCTCGTCAAAACCCTCGAACCGCCCGCACAGGATCGTCGCGCCCGGCCCCGACGCCAGTTCCCGCACGCGGGTCTGGGTGACTGGCGTACCCCGCGGCGTCATGGCGATCACCGGCAGGTCCGGCCGCTTCTCCAACGCATGATCGATGGCGAGGCCCAGAATGTCCGGACGCAGCACCATGCCCGCACCACCACCCGCTGGAGTGTCGTCAACGGTGCGATGCTTGTCGGTCGCAAAGTCACGAATGTGGATCGGATCGCAGGACCATTTCCCCTCGCTAAGCGCCCGACCGGCCAGCGACACGCCCAAGGGTCCGGGAAACATTTCCGGATAGAGGGTCAATATCTGTGCCTGAAAGCTCACGCCCTGCGCGCCTTGAGCCACGCCCCAGCCACGCCGCCCAGCAGCGCCACCGCCCCGCCAGCCATCAAAGCGATTCCAATCGCCCGCAGCAGATCGGCAAAGGGTTGCGCCGGGCCCATCAGGGCAGGCAAGAGGAACAGCATCGGCAGAGGGATGACCAGCATCACCGCCGCGCCAATCTTCAACCCGCGCGACCACGCCATGGTAAACAGCCGCCAGCCTGCAGCGACCATCAGGAGCAGATAGAGGGCGGCAAGAATCTTGGGCATGGCTTGCCTTACACTTCTACGTCATGCTGAACTCGTTTCAGCATCCATCCCGCCTTCGGCACCCGCGGCACTGGGAGGCAAAATGGATCCTGGATCAAGTTCAGGATGACGCCGGAATGGTAGGGCAAGCCCATTTCGTCAGACCGCGAACGCAGCCTCGATCACCGCTTTCTCATCGGCAATCGTCACCGCATGCATGGGCGCCATGAAGCGCTTCCCCGTCGGCCGCTCGACCTCGATGATGTCACCAGCGCCGAAATTCTCGACCGCGACGATATTACCCAGCCCTTCGCCCTCACTGGAAAAGCAGGGCAAGCCGATCAGGTCGGCATGATAATATTCGCCCTCCTCCAGCGGAGGCAGGGCAGAGCGCGGGACCGTCAATTCCGTACCGCGCAACGCTTCGGCGGCCGTGCGGTCGCCGACTTCAGCGAAGCGGGCCACCGCGCCATTGGGACCGGGACGCACCGACTTCAACGTCAGCGCGCCCCCCGCAGCGGCGAAGCTCTTATAGGATTTAAGGGCATCCACCCCCTCCCCAAAGAGCTTCAGGCGAACCTCGCCCGCCACCCCATGCGCGCCGATGATGACGGCGAGAGTCACGTGCCTCTCGCCGTCGAGCGTGACGGGTTTGTCGCCGCTCATGCCTCCCCTCCCTTGCAGGGAGGGGATTGAGGGGTGGGTGCGAGCGAAGCGAGCTTGAGGCCCGCTCTACCCACCCCAACCCCACCCTTGAAAGGGAGGGGCGTCATCATGTCAGCCTTCAGCCTGCTCTTCGGCAGCAGCTTCGGGAGCAGCGGCTTCAGGGGCAGCTTCTTCAGCGGCAGGCGCTTCTTCAGCGGCCGGAGCAGCAGCGGCCTCAGCGGCAGCAGCCTTCGCGGCTTCGGCAGCTTCAGCGGCTTCGGCAGCCTTGGTGGCGCGGTCTTCTGCGCGATCCTTGGCCTTCTGACCCGGCTCAGCCTTCTTCGGGTTGTTGCGGGCAGCGCGTTCCTTCACGCCAGCCGCGTCCAGGAAGCGGGCAACACGGTCGGTCGGCTGCGCACCAGCGGCAACCCAGTGCTTCGCGCGCTCAACGTCGATCACAACGCGCTTCTCGTCGCCCTTGGGCAGGACGGGATTGTAGCTGCCGATGCGCTCGATGAACTTGCCATCACGCGGCGCGCGGCTGTCAGCCACGACGATGCGGTAATAAGGACGCTTCTTGGAACCACCGCGCGAAAGACGAATGGACGTTGCCATGTTAGTTTTTGACCTTTCCGTACTAAACCAGTTGTTTCTCAATTCGTCATCCCAGCGGAAGCTGGGATCTCTCTGCCCGTGGAGAGAAGTGAGATCCCAGCTTGCGCTGGGATGACGCGCTACTTCACTTCTTCATGAAATTCTGAAAGCCCGGCGGCAGGTTGGGCATGTTGCCACCCCCGCCAAGGCCACCCAATCCACCAAGCCCGCCAAGGTCCGGCGCACCACCAGCACCGCCCATCAGCTTGTCCATGCCACCGCCGGTGAACATCTTGGCCAGCCCTTTAAGGCCGCCCATCTTGCGGATCTTCTTCATCGCCGTTTCCATCTCCTGATGCATTTTCAGGAGCTTGTTGACTTCCTGCACGGTGCGGCCGGAACCCTTGGCGATGCGGATCTTGCGCTTGGCGTTGATGAGGCCGGGCTTCTCCCGCTCCTTGAGCGTCATCGATCCGATCATCGCATCAAGGTGGATCAGCGTCTTGTCGTTGGCGCCGCTCGCTGCCATCGCCGCCTGCGCCTTCTTAAGGCCCGGCAACATGCCCGCCAGCGCGCCAAGCCCACCCATACGGCGCATCTGATTGAGCTGGGCGCGCAGGTCGTTCATGTCGAACTGACCCTTGGCCATTTTCTTGGCGAGCTTCTCGGCTTCGTCGGCGTCAACCGCCTCCGCCGCCTTCTCGACCAGCGACACGACGTCGCCCATGCCAAGAATGCGCTGCGCCACGCGCGCAGGATGAAATGGCTCGATCGCGTCCAGCTTTTCGCCGGTGCCCGCGAATTTGATCGGGCGGCCCGTGACCGCACGCATCGACAGCGCCGCGCCGCCGCGCGCATCGCCGTCCATGCGGGTCAGAACCACGCCGGTCAGCGGCACCTGGGCTGTAAAGCTGGTCGCGACATTCACCGCGTCCTGGCCGGTCAGCGAGTCGACGACGAGCAGGATTTCCGCCGGGTCGGAGACTTGCGCCACCGCCTTCATCTCGTCCATCAGCGCCTGATCGACGTGCAGGCGGCCTGCCGTATCGAGCATCACGACGTCAAAGCCCTGAAGCTTCGCCGCCTGCAAAGCGCGCTTGGCGATATCGACCGGCTGTTGGCCCGGCACGATCGGCAGGGTCGCGACATCGGTCTGCGTGCCGAGCACGGCAAGCTGTTCCTGCGCCGCCGGACGCTGAACGTCGAGCGACGCCATCAGCACCTTCTTGCGCTCTTTTTCCTTCAGCCGCTTGGCGATCTTGGCGGTGGAGGTGGTCTTGCCCGACCCCTGCAGGCCGACCATCATGATGACGGCGGGCGGGCTGACATCGATCAGCAGGTCGGACGTTTCGGAACCCAGCGTCTCGGTCAGCGTGTCGGAGACGATCTTGACGACCATCTGCCCCGGCGTGACCGACCGCAGCACATCGCTGCCAACGGCCCGCTCGGTAGCCTGATCGACGAACTGGCGCACCACCGGCAGCGCGACGTCGGCTTCCAGCAGCGCGATTCGCACCTCGCGCATCGCGGCGCGGACATCGTCCTCCGTCAGCGCACCGCGCCCACGCAGCTTGTCGAATACCCCGCTCAGACGATCGCTTAGCGAATCGAACATCATCACCTCATTTGGGCCGAAAAGCCCGGAAAACAGCGCTTACCCCGTCAAACGACAAAATCGCCGGCGGGCGAAACCTCGCCGGCCAGCGTCCATCCGGTGCTTCCCTTGTGAGCCCCATGGATCTGTCAGGGTATCGAACGGCGAACCGCGCGATTGCGATGTGGCCCTTAGCGGAAAGAGCCTGCCCGTGCAACGATCGCACGATATAAAAACATCCGTTCGGGCTGAGCCTGTCGAAGCCCTTTCCTTTTCTTAGAAGAGAAGAAGAGCTCTTCGACAAGCTCAGAGCGAACGGAAATAGGTGCGTGACGCCAATGTCTGGCCTTTTCCCCCCACAACCCCTACATGCGCCCGCCTATGGGACGTTTTTCCAAGATGCACGGCCTCGGCAACGACTTCGTCGTCATCGACGCGCGCGAGGGCGCGGTCGAGATGACCTCCACGCGCGCTCAGGCCATAGCCGATCGCCACGCCGGCATCGGCTGCGACCAACTGATCCTCATCGGCCAGTCCGACCGCGCCGACGTCTCCATGCGCATCTTCAACAGCGACGGCAGCGAAGTCGAAGCGTGCGGCAACGCCACCCGCTGCGTCCCCCTGTTCGTGGGCCGCGACGTGCTGATCGAAACCAAGGCAGGCCTGCTGGACGCAAAAGCCGTCGATGGCGGCGCCAGTGTCGACATGGGCGAACCCCGGCTCGACTGGGACACGATCCCGCTCGCCTACGCGATGGACACGCTCGCCATGCCGGTCAGCTGGGAAGACCTCCCCGCCCCCGCCGCCGTCAATGTCGGCAACCCGCATGTCGTCTTCTTCGTGGACGATCTGGACGGTGTGAACTTCGACCGTCTGGGCCCACTGATCGAGACCGATCCGCTCTTCCCCGCCCGCGTAAACGTGAACTTCGCGCAGGTCGTCCGCGACAATCATATCCGCCTGGTCGTCTGGGAACGCGGCGCCGGCCTCACCCGCGCCTGCGGGACCGGAGCCTGCGCCACGGCCGTCGCAGCCGTACGCCGCAAGCTGGTGGACGGCCGCACGCGCGTGTCCCTGCCCGGCGGCGATCTGGTCATCGACTGGCAACCCGGCGGCCATATCATGATGACGGGCCCCGCCACCCATGTCTTCGATGGCGAGGCTGACTGGACGCGTTTCTAAAGCATGAGCGGCCCGCAGATCATCACGCTTGGCTGCCGCCTCAACATCGCGGAAAGCGAGGCGATCCGCGAAATGGCAGGCGGGCAGGATGACCTGATCGTCGTCAACAGCTGCGCCGTCACCGCCGAAGCCGTGCGCCAGACCCGCCAGGCCATCCGCCGCGCCCGCCGCGAACGGCCAGAGGCGCGAATTATGGTGACGGGTTGCGCCGCGCAGACGGAGCCGGAAACCTTCGCGCAGATGACCGAGGTCGATGCGGTAATCGGCAACCGCGAGAAACTCGACCCAACCCACTACCCGTCATCCCAGCGAAAGCTGGGATCTCCGGCCCAGCGCCCTGCCCTGTCGCCCGAGACCCCAGCTTCCGCTGGGGTGACGGAATGGATGGAGGTGGATCGGAAAGTCCAAGTCTCCGACATCATGGCCGTCCGCGACACAGCGCCGCACATGGCCAGCGCCTTCGCCGAACATGCCCGCGCCTTCCTCGAAGTGCAAAATGGCTGCGACCACCGCTGCACCTTCTGCATCATCCCCTATGGCCGGGGAAACAGCCGCTCCGTCGCCGCAGGCGCGGTCATCGACAAGGCGCGCGTGCTGGTGGACGCGGGCTACAAGGAAATCGTACTGACCGGCGTCGATGTCACCAGCTACGGCCCCGACCTCCCGGGCGCACCTTCGCTCGGCCTGCTGGTCGAACGCATCCTCAAAGCAGTGCCCGCCCTGCCCCGCCTGCGCCTCTCGTCCATCGACAGCGTAGAGATTGACGACCGCCTGTTCGACCTCATCGCCCACGAACCGCGCATGATGCCCCACCTGCACCTCTCGCTTCAGGCAGGCGACGACATGATCCTCAAGCGCATGAGGCGCCGCCACAGCCGCGCCGACGCCGTCCGCATCGTCGAGCGCCTCAAGGCCGCCCGCCCGGAAATCAGCATCGGCGCCGACATCATCGCCGGTTTCCCGACCGAAGATGATGCGATGTTTGAAAACAGCCTGAAGCTGGTCGAGCAATGCGCCATCGTCCACGGCCACATCTTCCCCTACTCCCCGCGCGCAGGCACCCCCGCCGCCCGCATGCCGCAGCTCGATCGCGCCACCATAAAATCCCGCGCCGCCCGCCTCCGCTCCGCCTGCGAGGCGCAACGGGACAGCTGGCTCCGAAGCCTCATCGGCACCACTCAATCCGTGCTGGTCGAGCGCGATGGCACCTCCGGCCACACAGAAAATTTCGCCCCCATCCGCTTTGAAACGCCCCAGCCGCCCTCTTCCATCACCCGCGCAACCATCACGGCCCTTGAGAATGGCGTGCTGATCGCGCAAGAGGCTCGGCAATGACTGAACCCGGCACCAGCTGGCGCGACCGCCTCTTCGGCGGCCTGAAGCGCACCTCCGACAAGCTTGGCGAGAACCTCACCGGCCTCTTCACCAAGGCCGCGCTCGATGACCAGACGCTCGACGAGATCGAGGAAGCGCTGATCGTCAGCGACTTGGGTCCCGCCATGGCCGCCCGCGTGCGCGACCGCCTAGCTGAAGGCCGCTACAACCGCGAACTGACCGAAGACTATCTGCGCGAGATCATCGCGGAGGAGATCGAAAAGGTCCTCGCCCCGGTCGCCCGCCCGCTGGAGATCGAAGCCTTCCCTCGCCCTCAGGTGATCCTGGTCATTGGCGTGAACGGATCGGGCAAGACCACCACCATCGCCAAGCTCGCCAATAACTTCCTGGAGCAGGATTATGGCGTGATGCTGGCGGCGGGCGACACCTTCCGCGCGGCCGCCATTGGACAGCTCAAGGTCTGGGCCGACCGCCTCGGCATCCCCATCGTTGCGGGCAAAGAAGGCGGAGACGCGGCGGGCATCGTCTTCGACGCGGTCAAGCAGGCGACCGCCACCGGCATCGACGTCCTCATCGTCGATACGGCGGGCCGCCTGCAGAACAAGACCGAGCTGATGGACGAGCTCGCCAAGATCCGCCGCGTCCTTGGCCGGTTGAACCCGGCGGCGCCGCATGACGTTGTGCTGGTGCTGGATGCGACCACGGGACAAAATGCGTTGAGCCAGATCGAGGTCTTCAAGGAAGTCGCGCAGGTGACCGGCCTCGTCATGACGAAGCTGGACGGCACCGCGCGCGGCGGCGTTCTGGTCGCGGCGGCGGAGAAATATCGCCTGCCCATCCATGCGATCGGCGTCGGCGAAAAGATTGAGGATCTGCGCCCCTTCGACCCCGGCGACATGGCGCGCGCGATCGCAGGAACAGCTTATGCGCGGTGAGATCAGAAAGTAACCGTTCGGGCTGAGCTTGTCGAAGCCCTTCTCTTCTTTGAAGAAAAGCAAAGCCCTTCGACAAGCTCAGGGCGAACGGAAGGAACCATCATGGCCCAGGACAAGGCGTCTCCCTCCCCCAATCACGGCGGCAACCTCAGCCTCGCGCTCGACTTCGGCCCGCTGCTCGTCTTCTTCCTGACCTATAAGGGCGCAGGGTGGATCTGGGGCCCCGGCAACCCGATCACCGCGATGAGCCTCAGCACCGCCGCCTTCATGGCCGCCATCGTCATCGCGGTCATCATCTCAAAGGTGAAGCTCGGTCGCGTGTCGCCGATGCTGTGGCTATCGGCAATGCTGGTCCTCTTTTTCGGCGGCCTCACCATCTATTTTCAGGATCAGAGCTTCATTCAGATCAAGCCCACGATCATCTACAGCTTCTTCGCGCTGATGCTGTTCGGCGGGCTGATGCGCGGGAAGGCGCTGCTCAAATATCTGCTCCAGGCTGCCTATGATGGCCTCACCGAAGAAGGTTGGCGCAAGCTGTCGCGCAATTGGGGCTTCTTCTTCATTAGCATGGCGGTCGCAAATGAAGTGATGCGCCGTTCGATGAGCTTCGACGCCTGGCTGGCGGTCAAGGTCTGGGGCGTCACGGTGGTATCGCTGCTTTTCGCCCTCGCGAATATTCCCATGTTGATGCGCCATGGCCTGACGATCGGAAACGCGGTGGACAGCGAGGAAATCGGCGAGACAACGCCCCCGCAGGGGTGATGCGCGCTCGGCATTCCTGCTGAGCCTGTCGAAGCCTTCTCTTCTTTAAGAAGTAGAGCCCTTCGACAAGCTCAGGGTGAACGGGACCGAGATAGACGCAATGCGGAGCAAGCGTTGAGCAAGCCCCGCCTGCACCCAGATCAACCCCCGTTGAAGTTCACCATGCAATACAGCATCGGCAGCGACAGCAGCGTGTTGGTCCGCGAGAAGATCATCGCGGTGGTCGCCGCTTTCGCCTTCGCCGCATCTTCGGCAGGAACGATGCCCAGCGCCTTCTTCTGGTTCGGCCAGATGATGAACCACACATTGAACGCCATGATCAGCGCCAGCCACATGCCGATCCCGATCAGCACAAAGCCAGGCGTCAGCGTCAGCGCTTCCACCAGATAGGCGCTGCGCCAGGCGATGATCGCCCCGGTCAGCACCGTCAGCGCCGCGCCCCAGCGAAAGAAGAACAGGGCCGAAGGGACGATGAACTTGGACACGCCGGGTTTCAATTCCGCCGGAACCTTCGGCATGGTCGGGATCTGCACGAAGTTGAAATAATAAAGCAGGCCAATCCATGTGATGCCAAAGAACAGGTGAAGCCACCGCAACACCGCCTGTTCTGGAATCGTATTCGCCGGAACCGCGAAAATAACGGCCAGGGCAAGGACCAGCCCCACCACAAGCACAAGATGCAAATTACCGAAGAATTTTGCCATTGATCCGTCCCCTGTTATCGGCCGCTGCTTATGAACGGCCTGACCGATAAGTCTAAGGCATCGTTACGCTGCTGTCACATGGATATTTCCATGGAGAGAAACGAAAATATCCTGTTTTCCGCAGTGCAATAAGGCTGCTACGGGGCCGGGACCCTTCCGGTGGCATGTCCGTTATGCCGCCATCCATCCATGAACCCGAGGAGTTCCGACATGGCCTTTGTTCTGCCTGACCTGCCCTATCCCAAGGATGCCTTTGGCGACATTCTTTCGGCTGAAACCTTCGACTATCACCATGGCAAGCACCACAATGCCTATGTGGTGAAGGCCAATGAGCTGATCGCCGCCGACCCCGCGCAGCAGGGCAAGTCGCTCGTCGAACTGATCAAGAGCAGCAAGGGCGCGCTGTTCAATCAGGTCGGCCAGATCTGGAACCACACCTTCTACTGGCACTCGCTGTCGCCGGAAAAGAAGCAGCCCTCGGGCCAGCTGCTCGACCTCATCAATGAAGGCTTCGGCTCGGTCGACGCCCTGCTCGACAAGCTGAAGGCCGAAGCCGTCGGCCACTTCGCCAGCGGTTGGGCCGCGCTGATCCTGAAGGACGGCAAGCTCGAAGTGACCAGCTATCACGACGCCGACACCCCCGTCGCGCATGAAGGCCACCAGCCGCTGCTGATCCTCGATGTGTGGGAACATGCCTATTATATCGATTATCGCAACCTGCGCCCCAACTATGCCGAGCGCCTGCTGAAGGACGCGATCAACTGGGACTTCGTCGCGCAGAATCTCGATGGCGAAGGTGCCAGCCGCGCCGATCAGCCGGGCTGATCCGCGATGCCATCCGCCGCGCACCCGCGCGGCGGATGGTATTCCTTACGGAAAAACACGCGTCAGAATAGTTTCTTAACGCCACTACGCCACATTATGCTCAGGCGATGCATGGAAGTGGCCGATGGACCTGCAACAGTTACAAAGCCAGCATGACGCGCTCGATCTGATGGCCGACAAGTTGCTGAAGCTTGTCGCTGACGATGGCGTCCCTCGTCCGCTTGGCACGCTGCGGTGGCAATTCGCCCGCGAGTTGATGGCGCATCTTGCTCTCGAGGATCAGTTCTTCTACCCTGCCATGCAGCGGCAGGCCCATGTTCCACTGCAGGTCATGGCAGCCCGCCTGCAACAGGAAATGGCGCCGCTCGCCCTGAGCTTTTCCCATTATATGTCGCGCTGGAGCGACGATCGCATCACCCGTGAGTGGCCGGAATTCTGCCGGGAAAGCCGCAACATGGTGGAAACCATCGTCAACAGGATGCGCAAGGAGGAGCAGCTGCTGATGCCGCTGATCGCGGAGGCAGGGCTGGAGCCGCCGCTAAAGCAGGCAAGAGCATGATCATGTTCGAGTGCTCGTCGCCCCGGCTTGATCCGGGGCCCGCTTCCTGTCTGACGCTGCCGATGCAGCGGGGCCCCCAGTCCAGCCCAGAGTGAAGGAAAAGAAGCCTGATACGGACGCTTCCCTGTAGGACGATCAAGCCCTAGCTGACGCCTCCATCGACCGCCGTCAGGCCCAGCGTCTGCGCCAATGCATCCAGATCAGCGCCGCGGCGCACCAGCAGCCAATCGCGTGACTGCGCGCCATTCACGACCGTAACCGCCCCCTTGGGACATACGCCCAGGCAATTCACCTCGATGATGCCCGCCGCGGCTTTCCGCCCCTTCTTGAGCGACAATTGCTTCCGCAACGCCTTGGCCAGCCGCTCGTCCCCGTCAGCGCCAAAGCCGCCGTCGAGCTTCTTCGAACATTTGCGGCATACCAGCACGGCATTCTGCCAGTTCGACCGGACATGATCCTTCAATCCACGGTCTCCCGCGGCTTCCATGTCCGCCGCTCCTCCGCCGATCGCAGCACTTCATAGGCGGCCTGGATGGTCTGGAAGCGGACGGCAGCCTGCGCGTCGCCCGGCTTCACGTCGGGATGATTTTCCTTGGCCAGCCGCCGCCAGCTTTTCTTCACCGCCTCAAAATCGGCGTCATCTTCCAGATCGAGAGCCTTTAGCGCATGCAGTTCGTCCCGCGACCGGCTGCCGTCGCCGGGTCCGCCCCAGCCATGATAGGCGCTGCTTTGAAAGCCACCCGCATCGCGCCGTTCGGCACGCTCGCGCTGCTCCCGTTCTTCCTGGTCGAGCCCCTGAAAATAGTCCCAATTGCGGTTATATTCGCCCGCATGCTCGGAACAGAAATACCAGCGTTCGCGGCTATTAGGCGACTTGGGCGCGGGGCAATCGCCCGGCTTGTCGCACCCATAGCGGTCACACATCCGCACCTGCTGCGCTTCACGCGATGCGCCATAGCTACGCCAGCGGGGAAAGCCCCAGTCATTTGATCGGCTGCTTCTTGCCATCGGTCCAAACTAGGTAAGCCGCAGGCAGAACGCCACCCCGGCGGTTAAAATTCGATCGGTTGAAAGCCCTTACCGTCATGCCAGCGCAGGCTGGCATCTCTGGACAGGTCGCGCAACATCGCCTCAGATCCCAGCTTTCGCTGGGATGACGCTGCTACTTGCTACGTGCCAGAGGGCCTATAAGCCGGGTCCTGTCCACCATGTCGCCATGGATGGGCGGCCATTCCTCTAGGAGACGGATTGCTCCGTCCCTCAAGCAACCAACCCGGGCGGTCTCAGCCGAAACTGGCCTAGCAGCAAAAGCTGCGCGCCGCCCCTATTCGGTCTTGCTCCCGGTGGGGTTTACCGTGCCGCCTTGCGTTGCCGCAGACGCGGTGCGCTCTTACCGCACCCTTTCAATTTCGCTGGGCCTAAGCCTTAGCGACCTGCTTTCTGTTGCACTGTCCCTTGGATCACTCCAGCCGGCCGTTAGCCGGCACCGTCATTTCGTGGAGCCCGGACTTTCCTCGCCGTGGAAGTTACCCGCCACGCCGCGGCCGCCCGGCCCTCTGGCACCGCGCGCTATACACATCCGCAGACAGTCCGTCATCCCCGCTTATTCATCGCCCCTCGGCTTTGGCAGCAACAGGGCGAGCAGGATGGCACGGCATTCGCCATCGATAACACCATCGATCAGTTCGGGCCGGAACCGCCGCTGGAAAGCGACGACCGCCGCCTGCGGTTCGGCGATGTCATAGCCGAACCGTTCCAGCGCCAGCATGAAGGCACTGTCCGACCAGAGCGGGTCCATCAGGTTGCGGGTCGGCCGGGGTAGCGCCAGCCGCAGCCGGGCCAGCTGCCCCCATGGGAACAGCTCCCCCGGGTCCTGCTTGCGCGCAGGTGCCACGTCGCTATGCCCGACGATATTGCCGCGCGTGATGCCGTGCCGCTTGACGATATCGTGTATGAGGGGGATCAGCGCGCCGATCTGCGCATCGGGGAACCCTCGATAGCCCCATTCATGCCCCGGATTGACGATCTCTATTCCGATGCTTGCGGAATTGACGTCATCCATGCCCCGCCAGTGCGACCGGCCAGCATGCCAGGCACGCTTGCTTTCATCGACCATGCGGACGATCTCACCCTCTTCGGTGACGACATAATGGGCAGACACCTTGGATTCCGGGCTCGCCAGCCAGTTTATGGCGCTCTGCGCGTCCGGCATCCCGGTATAATGCAGCACCAGCATGGAGATGGGCAGCTTGCGGTCGTCGAAATTGGGCGACGGAGTCTCGATCATCGGAATGTCGCTCATCGGAAAGCCGTATTCACCACCTGTCCTGACCGCATCCACCTGCATGCGCAGCTTCCACCAACCATGACGGAGAGCGCACGGCCGATCAAGCGCAAGCGACTGGCGCGGATCGCGAACCCGACGAACCGGTGAACAGGCTGGCCGCGTCAGACCGCGCGGCGAACGCTCTCGCTGCCCCCATGCCCCGTTTCCGGACGCCGACCATAGCCGCCGCGAAAATCCGGGTGCGGGATGAAATCTTCGCTATGACCAATCACGGTCTCACCCGCGCCCAGCAGCAGGACCGACCGGTCATGGCTGTGACGGGTCAGCAGGCGGAACACCTCCTGCCGCCGCTCCGGCGTGAAATAGAGCAGGACGTTGCGGCAAAGCAGCAGGTCATAGTCACCCGAAGGCGCCCTTGGATCAAAGAGATTGTCGGTACGGAAATCGATCATCCGGCGCAGCTCCGGGCTCGCGCGCCAGTTGTCGCCCGCCGGTTCAAACCATTTGATGAGGTCGCCGACGGCCAGGCCGCGCTGCACGTCCATCTGGGAAAAGGTGCCGCTGCGCGCCTGATCAATGGCTGCGGTCGAAATGTCGGTCGCCAATATCTCGATCCGCCAACCGCGCCAGCGCGCCACATCGTTACGAAGCTGAATCGCCAGCGAATAGACTTCCTGGCCGGTCGAGCAGCCCGCGCTCCAAATCCGCAGCACCCGGTCGCGCCTCTCCGCGAAGGATGGCAGGATGTGCCGGTTGATCATGTCGAAAATCTGAAGATCGCGGAAAAAGCTGCTTTCATTGTTGAGCAGCGCGTTGACGACTTCTTCTTCCAACCGCGGGTCGCGATTGCCCAGCAGCCGGGTCGCCAGCTCGTCCATGTCGGCGACGCCATTGGCCCTCATGACGGGCTTCAACGCCGTTTCCATCCGCCAGGCGCGGCTTTCCGACAGGATCTGGCCGGTGCGCGCCTCAAGCAGGCCCGAAAAGATGCGGGCGGCACCGCGCGAGGATGAATCAGTTGATAGGGTCAATGTGTCAAACCTCTGCTTTTTCCGCGCCGCGCGACGAAATCCATGATGGCATAGGGGTCCAGCAACGCGCAGCTAAGCCCCGCCCCTGTCACTGACCCCGGCATTCCCCAGACGACGCTGCTCGCCTCATTTTGCGCCACGATCCATCCGCCCGCCGCGACAATATGATGTCCCCCCACCGTACCGTCACGCCCCATGCCGGTCAGCACCACGCCTGCAGCGCCCGGCCCATAGGCCTCGGCCATGCTCGTGAACATCGGATCGACACCGGGCAGGTTGCCCGCGGGCGTGCGCTGCGAATTAAGCGCAACCGTCACTCGTCCGTAGAGCCCGCGGCGAACCTGCAAATTGGCGTCACCCGGCGCAACATAAACGGTGTCGGGTTTCAGCAACTCCCCCTGCTCGCCGACCTTGACCCGCAGGCTGGTCATCCGCGCAAGCTGCTGGACGAAATAGGATGTGAAGCTGACAGGCAGATGTTGCGTCAGCAGAATCGGCACGCCCAACGGCGCGGTCATCCCGGCAAACAGCTGACCCAGCGCATGAATGCCCCCCGTCGATGCGCCAATTCCCAGACAGCCCAAAGGCGCGCTCGGCTTGCTCGCGGCGATCAGGACCGGCGGCGCTTCTTCCGTTAGCTGCGGATGCGCGCCGAACAGGCGCGACAGGCGATCGATCAGCGCCTGGGGAAACTGCTCGCCGAAACTGCCGCTGCCGGGTTTCGCGAATATGTCGCTCGCCCCCAGCGCCAGCGCCTCGATGGCGGCGCCGCTGCCTTCTTCGCAATTGCCGGAAAGGATCACCACCTTTCCCCGCGGGTTGGCGCGCAGGAATGCCGGAAGCGCCGCAAGGCCGCTCTGGCCCGGAAGTTCGATGTCCAACAGGACCAGATCGACCTCATGCGCGGCCAGATAGCCTAGCGCCTGCTCGGCGCTGTTCGTCTTGTGAACCACCGAAAATGCCGGGTCGCTGTTCAATATCCGCGCGATCATCGTCCTGACCACGACCGAATCGTCGACAACCATGGCGCGGACCTGTGGTCTGCTTTGGCTGGCCAGGATTGGCGTGACGGCGGACATGGGAGGACTTTCCGGCAATAAGGATGAAAGCGAAATGATCAGCGGTCTTCTAGATGACGCCGACGATCGACAGCTTGCTTTCCAATGTCTCGCGATCGAACGGCTTCATCACATATTCGTCAGCGCCCGCATCGACCGCTGCCTTGATATGGCTGATGCCGTTTTCGGTGGTGCAGAAGATGATCTTGGGCCGTGCCGAAACCTTCGCGGTGGCAAGGGCTTGGAGGAATTCCATCCCGCTCATCACCGGCATGTTCCAGTCCAGCAGCACCACGTCCGGCGCGGCTGCTTCGCACTGGGTCAGCGCATCCTGCCCATCGACCGCTTCGCTGACCGACAGGTCGAGCGATTCAAGTATATGCCGTGCCACTTTGCGGATGACTTTGGAATCATCGACTACCAGACAGTTTTTCATGAAGCGTCCCTTAGATTTTTCCTCGTAAAGGAAGGATTAGCTGCCAAAGCCAAGTAATTGGTAAACAAGGGATCGAATTTATGCGGCCTGCGCCAGCGATCCGGTTTCGATGAAGCTTGCAAGCGAGACAAGCAGATGTGGGTGGCCATCCTGCTCAACGATCGCGCGGGCATAGGGCGCCCAGGCGCGGTCCAGCTGCCCCCGAAGCGGCAGGTCGCCCTCAGGCACCTCGCAAATATCATGCACCGCATCCACCATCAGGCCATAGCTATGGCCACTGATGTCGGCGATGATCGCCAGCCCGCGCTGGTCGGCAGGCGTAGGCGTGCCGTGGATGAGCGCAGGCACGTCGATGATGGTGAGCACACGGCTGCGCAGCGCGGACAGCCCCGCCACATGCCGCAGCATGCCGGGAACAGGCGAGATCTCGGCGAGCTTAACGACCGCCTCGACCTCATGCGCCGCAACCGCGACCCGGGTCCCGGCCAGCGTCGCCAGAAGGTAAAGCTGTTCCATGAATACCCCTCCTTAACGCCGCGCGCCGGTGATGGCCGCCATCAGCGCGTCTTGGTCATAGCGGTAGATGCTGCCATCCTCTGGCCCCGCAGGCCTTGGGGAAGCGCGCAGTTGCACGATGCGGCATCCCAATATGTCGGCCGCCTGCGACAGGTCGCCGCCCGAACTGAGGACAACATCGGCCGGATCGACCGTGTCATCCTGTGGCAGGCCCAACAGGACCTCATGTCCCGCCTGACGCAGCAAAGGCGCCAATATTTCGCGCGTCCAGCCATCCTCACTATCCGCCAGCACGCACCGTCCTCGGCGGCGCTCCACGATCGGGGCACCCGGTAGCGAAGCGAACAGAGCGAAGGGATTGAGCACTTCAAGATGTTCGCCCTCGACCAGCGCGACACCGCTCAGCGCGCCCTGCATGGCGACCATGTCGGGCACTGCAGGCATTTCGACAATGTCGAGGACCGCGGCGACGGGATAGCAGGCTTCCTGGCTGCCGTCGCGCAGGCGCAATGCCGATACATGATCGGTCGTGAAGCTATGAGCTCCGTTCGCC
Organism: uncultured Sphingobium sp.; assembly: GCA_966211835.1. GTDB lineage: Bacteria > Pseudomonadota > Alphaproteobacteria > Sphingomonadales > Sphingomonadaceae > Sphingobium. The sequence goes on along the minus strand of CBIHNV010000026.1, from coordinate 16,277 downwards.
ACCGGCACCAGACGTCCCTCCAGGCGGACGAAGGCATGACCACCAGACCGGCCAAAGAGCGCGGCATCGACATCCTCGACCCGCTCCACCAGCGACAACTTGATCAGCCGCCTCTCGCCCGAAAGCTCCTCGAACCGCAGCGCCGACACCATCTCGACCCGCGCAGCCCCCTCGTCACTTTCCTCCGCCTGATCGCTCGCCCGATCATCCACGATGTTCGGCAAGCGGGCGGCGTTGGCGAGGCCAGCGGCATCGAGCAGCAGCATCGGCTTGCCATTGTCGGGCAACGTCATGCCAGCATAGACGCCGGTCGCCATGACCAGCGGAGAGGCGGGACGGATAACCAGTTCCTCATGATTGTCGACAGCAGCGACACCAAGCGCAAAGGGCACGCCCGTGGATGAGCGCACGACCATGATCGCGCGGGGCCCCGGCTGGGTGACCTTCTCCATGCCCAGCACATCTTCCAGGTCGATCATCGAATGGCGCACTGCCCGGATCGTGGCGATCTTCGCGCCCCCGACTTCGGCGATGTGCAGCGTTTCATTATTGTCGTGCAGGATTTCGACCACCGCCGCGCGCGGGATGGCGAAGTGCAGCCCGCCCGAACGGATGATGAGCCCCGGAATGATCGTCAGCGTCAACGGCACGCGCAGCACGATGCGCAGCCCGCGTCCGATCTGGTTATGCAGCGCGATGATGCCGCCGATCCGCTCGACATTGGCGCGCACCACGTCCATCCCGACCCCCCGGCCGGAAATGGCGGTGACCTGCTGCGCGGTCGATAGACCGGCCTGGAAGATCAGCTCCAGCTTTTCGCTCTCGCTCATCCTGGCGGCGCCCTCACGGGTCAGCTTGCCACTCGCGATGGATTTTTCCACCAGCCTTGCGGTGTCGATGCCGCGCCCATCGTCGCTGACTTCGATCACGATCTGATTGCCCGACTGGCGAGCCTGTAGCTTCAGCGTTCCCGCTTCGGGCTTGCCGAGCGCGCGGCGTTCATCGGGCGTCTCGATCCCATGATCGATGCTGTTGCGCACGATGTGGGTCAGTGGATCGACCACCATCTCCACCATCTCGCGGTCCATTTCGACGTCGCCGCCCTCCAGGACCAGGTCGATGCGCTTGCCCAGTTCACGCCCCAGATCACGGACCATGCGCGGAATGGCGGTGAACAGCCGCTCCACGCGCTGCATCCGCGTCTTGGATATGGAATCGCGCATATCGGCGACGCAGGTGGAAAGCCGCTCAAAGGCGCTTTCCAGTTCGACATCGCTCGACCGTTCGCGCAGCTTGCGTGACAGCTCGTTGCGCGCCAGCACCATGTCCGACACGCCGTTCATCAACTGATCGATCAGCGACAGCGGCAGGCGGATGGTCCGTGGCACGGCCTGAACGCCGTTCTGGCGGATCGGCTCGATAGCGGGCGCCAGCTCTTCGACAACTGCGCCTTCCTCACGTTCGGCAAGGGCGCCTATCAAATAATCGTCATTCTCGTCAGGCAGCGCCGCGCCGATCGCCACGGCTTCGGCCAGCTCCGCGATCCGGTCCATGATGCCAAGCACCGCGCTCACGGTCGCAGGATCGGCCGTCCGGTTGCCCGCGCGTATGTCGGACAGCACATCCTCGGCCGCATGGCTCAGCCGCTCAAATCGCGGCAGGTTGAGGAAGCCGCAGCTGCCCTTCACCGTATGAAAGAAGCGGAAAATGGCATCGAGCCGGTCCCGGTCGCCCGGATCGGCTTCCCAAGCGACGACTTCGCCCGCCAGAGCTTCCAGCGTTTCCTGCGTCTCGGCTATAAATTCCTGAAGTAGCTCGTCCATTCCCTTGGCCTTCACGGATGCGCGCGACGGCACCATGGGCAGGGCGTGGTTAAAGGGCCGTTAAAGACGTTGAGGCCCCAACAAAAAGGGCGCCGCGATCATGATCGCGACGCCCTTTCCTGCTTTGGGAAGCGAAAGCTTAGTGATCCGCCTTCTCTTCGACGGCATCAGCAGCCCGTTCACCCGCTTCGCGAGTGGCTTCGGCCTTGTTTTCCAGGGCGTCAGCAGCGTTTTCAGCAGCAGCCTCAGCATTGCCCGACAGGTTGTCAGCCATGGCTTCCATGTTGCTGGCCTGGTTGTCGATGGCGTCCGCCTGATTCTCGTATGCGTTCTCGACCTTGTTTTCCTGCTTGGAATCGCACGCAGCGAGCGCGACCAAGCTGGCAAGGCCGAGGACTGAGACGATGGTTTTCACGGCGTGTTCTCCTGTTGCGCCCCCCTGGGGCTGACGTCATTCGGCAAGAGTTCCGGCCGTGCAATGCACCCCGAACTCTGACCGCGATCAACTGGTCGCACGGCAGATGGTTCCCGCCGCACACTCCTTTCGTCGCAGAAACGAATTATTTTTTCAGATTGTCGCGAATTTCGCGCAGCAGCAGCACCTCTTCCGGCGTCGCGGCAGGCGCGGTTTCGGGCTTCGGCATCAGCTTGTTCACCGCCTTGACCAGCAGGAAGATGATGAAGGCGAGGATCAGGAAATTGACCAGCACAGTCAGGAACTCGCCCCACCCCAGCATGGCGACGCCCGCGCTTTTAAGGTCGGCATAGCTTTCCGGATTCCCCTTGAACCCGGCAGGTACGTCACCGAGCCGGATGAAGTAGCGGGAAAAATCCGCACCCCCGAACAGGAAGCCGACGACTGGCATGATCAGGTCATCGGTCAGCGACTTGGTAATCGTGGCGAAAGCGCCGCCGATGATGACGCCAACGGCTAGGTCGATGACATTGCCCCGGTTGATGAAGGTCTTGAATTCGGAAATCAGTCCCATGTGCGAACCCCTTGCCCTGATTGCGTGTTTATCAGGATGAGCCGTTGCGCCTTCATCCACAACCACCTATTTCCGACATCGTAACAAAGCCGAAGGATGTTCCATGACGATCCTGCGCCGTTTTTTCCCTGCTCTTTTCCTCCCCCTGCTGACCGCTTTTGCCTTGTCGGCCTGCGGCATCAACAGCGTGCCCACTGCCGAGGAGGCCGCGAAAGCCAAATGGGCCGATGTGCAGGCGCAATATCAGCGCCGCTCCAACCTGATCGGCAATCTGGTCGCCACGGTGAAGGCGGCTGGCAAGCAGGAACAGGACACGCTGGTCCGCGTGACGGAAGCCCGCGCCAAGGCGACCTCGGTCCAGGTGAATGCCGAAGACCTCTCCGACCCCGCCAAGGTCCAGCAGTTCCAGCAGGCCCAGGCGCAACTGAGTCAGGGCTTGGGACGCCTGCTGGCGTCGGTCGAGGCCTATCCGGACCTCAAGACCAACCAAAATTTCCTCGACCTGCAATCGCAGCTGGAAGGGACCGAGAACCGCATCGCCGTCGCCATTCGCGATTATAACGAGGCGGTGCGCGCCTATAACACCCGCATCCGCACCTTCCCCGACGCGATCGGCGCCAAGATCATCCATGGCGCCAAGCCGATGACGCCCTTCCAGGCGACCACCCCGGGGGCGGAAGAAGCGCCCAAGGTCGACTTCGGCAATTAAGCGCCAGCCATGCTTCGCCGCCTGCTCCTGATCTTCGCATTGCTCGCCGGAGCTCTCGGGCTGGCTCCGGGCGCAAGCGCGCAGAGCTTCCCCAAGTTCGACGACAAGGGCGTCGTGGATGCCGCAAATATCCTCGACCCCGCGCAGGAACAGGCGCTCAGTCAAAAGCTGATCGCCCAGAAGCAGGCAAGCGGGCGGTCGCTGGTGGTTGCCACCATCCCAGACCTGCAAGGCTATGACATATCCGACTATGGCTACCGCCTCGGCCGCGCCTGGGGCATCGGTGACAAGACCAACCAAGGCGTGTTGCTGATCGTCGCGCCCAATGAGCGCAAGATACGGATAGAGGTGGGATATGGCGTCGAGGGCATACTGACGGACGCCCTCTCTTCGCAGATCATCCGCAACGCCATCACCCCGCGCTTCAAGGCGGGCGACATGGCTGGCGGGATTGATGCGGGCGTGGACCAGATCACCTCCCTGCTCGCCCTCCCGCCCGATCAGGCCCGCGCCCGCGCCGCGCAGGCAGAGGCCGAAGCCCGCCAGCAGGATAGCGGCGGCGGAGGTATCCTTGGCTTCTGGGTTATCATGTTCTTCGTCTTCTTCGTCCTGCTGCCCCTCCTGTCCCGCGCGCGCGGCGGGAAGCGCTATCGCCGGGGCGGCGGCGCGCCGGTGATCATCTGGGGCCCCGGCATGGGCTCTGGCTGGGGTTCGGGCGGCGGCGGCGGAAGCTGGGGCGGAGGCGGCGGCGGCTTTTCCGGCGGCGGCAGCTTCGGCGGCGGCGGCGCGTCGGGGGGCTGGTGATGCAATTGCTCTTGAGTCAGGCTGACCACGACCGCGTATCGGCCGCCGTGCAGGAAGCGGAGGCACATACCTCCGGCGAGATCGTGACCATCGTCGCCCGCCGGTCGGACAGCTATCATGATGTCGGGCTCAGCTGGGCAGCAGCAGCCGTGTTCCTCGCACTCGCGGTCATGGCCGCGTTCCCGGCGCATCTGCGGGCATTCCTGTCATCGCTGCTGCTCGACTGGGATCATGAGCTGGCGGACTGGAAGCTGCTGCTCGGCCTGACCGCCATTCTCATCCTCAAATTCCTTGTGGTGCGCTATCTCCTCGCCATCATGCCGCTACGCATGCTGATGACGCCGCGCGCCACGAAAGCCCGCCGCGTCCGCCGCCGCGCCATCCTGCTCTTCCGCACCGCTGCCGAAGCGCGCACGCGCGGGCGCACCGGCGTCCTCATCTATCTTTCGTTGGACGAGCACCGCGCCGAAATCGTCGCCGACCGCGCGATCAACGACAAGGTCGCGCCCGAAGCATGGGGCGATGCCATGGCGGCGCTGATCGATGCCATCCGTGCGGGCCAGCCCGGCGAAGGCCTGGCGCAGGCCGTCACTCAAGTGGGCGCGGTCCTCTCCACCCATTTCCCCCGCGAGCAGGACGACATCAACGAACTGCCCGACAGGCTGATCGAATTATGAGCGAACAGGATATGGCCGCGCCCGAAGAAATCATGTGGGCCGGCCGCTTCATCACCGCCAAGCGCCGGGGCCGGTGGGAATATGTCGGCCGCGCGCGCGGCATTCATGCCGCCGTCATCCTCGCCATCGACGAAGACGCTGACGGACGGCGCCATGTGCTGCTGGTCGATCAATTCCGCGTGCCGCTCGGCCGCCGCTGCATCGAACTGCCCGCTGGCCTCGTGGGAGACACAGAAGAAGGCGAGGAATCCGCCCTCGCTGCGATCCGCGAACTGGAAGAGGAAACCGGCTACCGCGCCGGACGCATGGAAGCCGCTGGCGACTTCTACAGCTCGCCCGGCATGGTTTCCGAAAGCTTCTGCCTCTTCCGCGCCCATGACCTGCAGAAAACCGGCGAAGGCGGCGGCGTGGACGGAGAAGATATCCGCGTCCACCGGGTCCCCCTCGACAATGTGACCGAGCAAATCGCCACCTGGCGCGCGGAAGGCTTCGCCATCGACGTAAAGCTGCTGCTATTACTCGGCCCCGAACTCAGCCGCTAAAGCATGATCATTTTCGAGTGATCGTCACCCCGGACTTGGTCCGGGGTCCCGCTTCTTGTCGGACGTTGCCGAGGCAGCGGGACCCCGGGTCAAGCTCGGGGCCCGGAAAGAAGGCCTGATACGGATGCCTCCGCGCAAAAAGATCACGCCCAACCTGTCAGGTCACCCGATACCACGCCGCCACCCGCTCCAACGCCAATGTCAGCACCAGCTTGCCCGCCCTGCTCGGCCATCCAAGCGCCCGCTCCGCCGCCGCCAGCCCTTCGCCAGCGCAGGCGACCCGCCACAATATGTCGCTCAACCCCGGCCCCGCGGCAGCGATCGCCGCATGGAACCGCTCCCGCGCGGACAGTTGCGCCATGCTCGGATCAGCCCTGCTCGCTCCCATCCTCGTCCCGCCCGTCGCTGGGGCTACGTCCCAACGCATCGTCACGCGCGGCCCCAGCCCCCCCTTCTCCCAATCCGCCCGCAGCAACTCACCCGCCCGGTAATAGCGATCGCTCAGATGACCTCGCGCGTGCAGCCAGGAGAGCGGCGATTCGCCGACATTGACGGTAACGGTCTGGACGTGTCCTGCGGGGTCCTCGATCTTCTGCTCCACAAATTGGCTTCGCATCGCCTTCTCCTCGCACCTGAATGATGGAAGGGGCTTGCCACGACGAACCATTTGTAGGAAAGAACAAAAACCAAATAGGTAAAAAGTCCGGAACAGGCATGATCACCCGCATAAGAGAAGTTCGCAAAGCCAAGGGTTTGACACTGGAGCAGGTTGCCGCCCTGTGCCAGCCGCCGACGACCGCGCAGACCATCGGACGGTTGGAAACGGGCACGCGAACCGTATCGGTCAACTGGCTGAACCGCATCGCCGATGCGCTGGGCGTCGGGTCATCCGAACTCGTCGCGCTGCCGGGACAAAGCGTGGTGCCGGTCGCGGCGCTGCTCGGTCCCGAAGGCGCGCGCGCCCCTACCCGCAGCCTGTCCTTCCCCCCGCCCGTGCCAGCGGACGCGATGATCGGCGTGCAGGTGTCCGCCAGCATCGGCGATTACCGCAGCGGCGATGAAATCTGGTGCCGCCGCATTGGTCCGGACGAATTCGCAGGCGCGCTCAATCGCGACATCCTACTCCCCCGCCACGCCGGACGTTTCGTCTTCGGCCGCCTCATCGGCCGTGAAGGCGACAAGCTCCAGATCCTGCCGCTCGGCAGCGGCAGTCGTCAGCAGGTGATCAGCGACCCGCCCTGGGGTGCCGTCGCCGTCCAACTGGTCAGACAATTATAGCCAAAGCCTTACTTCACCCCTAACCCTCGATTAACCGCGATGCCTTAAGGGAGGCGGCATGACGCTGAATGTGCTTACGCTCTCGACGCTTTTCCCGGACATGAGCCGCCCCAATTTCGGCGTGTTCGTGGAAAGGCAGGCGCGGGAACTCGCCAGCCGCCCCGACGTGAATGTCACGGTCATCGCGCCGCTGGGCGTTCCCATCTGGCCGATCGGCCTCGCCAGCCAATATGCGCCCCTCCGCGCCTTGCCGCGCAAGGAAAGGTGGAAAGACCTCACCGTCTACCGCCCGCTCTTTTCGACTATTCCGAAGATCGGCGCGCGCTACAATGTCGGCAGCATGACCCGCGCGATCCTGCCGCTGGTCCGCCATCTGCATGCGCAGCAGCCCTTCGACGTCATCGACGCCAGCTTCTTTTTCCCCGATGGCCCGGTTGCGCAGCGCCTGTCGCGCGCGCTCGGCATCCCCTACTCGATCAAGGCGCGCGGCGCGGACATTCATTATTGGGGCAAGCGGCGCGACACCCGCGCCATGGTGAAGCGCGCAGGGGCCGAAGCCGCTGGCCTGCTCGCCGTGTCCAGCGCCATGCGCCGGTCGATGGTGAAGCTAGGCATGGATGCCGAGAAAATCCGCGTCCACTATACCGGCGTCGATCTCGACCGCTTCGAAATCGCCGACCGCGCCGTTGCCAAGGACGTGCTGGGCTTCGAAGGCCCTGTGGTTCTGTGCGTCGGCGCGCTCATTCCCCGCAAGGGACAGGATTTACTGGTGCAAGCGCTTCCCCGCCTGCCGGGCATCACACTGCTGTTCGCTGGCCAGGGGCAATATCGCCGGTCGCTCGAAAAAATGGCGGAGGAGTTAGGCGTCGATCGCCGCATCGGCTTCCTGGGTTCGGTCCCACATGACCGGCTGCCGCGCATCTATGCTGCCGCCGACGTGATGGCGCTGCCCTCCTCTTCCGAAGGGCTCGCCAACGCCTGGGTCGAATCGCTCGCCTGCGGCACACCGATCGTCATCACCGATGTCGGCGGCGCCCGTGAACTGCTCGACCGTCCGGAAGCGGGCCAGATCGTCGATCGCGACCCGGAAGCAATCGCGGCCGCGATCGGCGACATCCTCTACAACCCGCCCGAGCGCGAAGCCGTGCGCGACACCGCGCTGCGCTTTACCTGGGAAGCCAACGCCGACCTGCTGCTCCATCACCTAAAGGGCATAGCGCGCGGCGGCTAAACCAACAACCGCGCCCTGCCATCAGCCGTCGGGAAACGCCCCCCGTCAAACGGCATCCCACCCCAGCGCCACGGCGTCAGCTCATCATAAGCGGGGTTGGAAATCGGCGCATGCCGCCGCAGGTCGAGCAGCCTTTCGCCGTCATTGCGATAGCCTGTCAGCCGCACATGCTCGCGATAGATTTCAGCGGGCCGCTCATAATGAAAAGCATCCCCCCACCCCATCGCGCGCCCGATCTGCGTCAAGCTCCACCAATTCGGCTTCGCCTCGCCGGGCAGCGGAAAGAGGCCGCGCTGGCGGCTGATCAGCCGGTCCGCGCCCGTCGCCGTGCCATCCTTCTCGATCCAGACTGGAGACGGCAGCGCCAACAGGTTCTTCACCTCTGGGCGCGGCGTCCACGGCGTCGTCATGATGACTAGCGGCACTTTCGTCAGCAAAGGCGACAAAGGATGTTCCGCAGCCAGACCGCCCACGACCCACAGCGCTTTGATAATCCCCCGCTCGATCGCGTCGGCAAGTCGCTCGCCCGACAATCCCGGCTCTTCCGCCATGCGCCAGGCGCTCCAAAAGCGCGCGACCGAACCAAGCGCCTCTTGGCAAAAATCGCGATGCGCCGCGAGCTGCCTGTTCCCGCATCCGACCTCCCGCGCGCCCATGGCATTGCCGTCCCGCGCCAGCGCGAAGGGTGCTGCACCGGGGCGCCCGATCCATTCCATCGACAGATGAAGGTTGAGCGCAGCCCGCAACAGGCCGGGGTCATACCCGCCATCGTCAAGCAGCGTCACGACCTTCCGCCCCGTCGCAACCAGGTCACAGAAAGCGCGAACCTCCCCCGCCTGCAGACCACAGCGGCGCGCGACCGACCAGAGATCATGCCCCTGCCGCAGCCGCGCCCAGAAGTCAGGGGGCACGACCACATGCCGGTCCAGATAGGCGTGATTGACCAGCGTGCGGTCACGGCAATGCAGCAGCAGGCCATTCAGCAGGACAGCCGCGCTGCCGGGTGCGATGCGGAGTCGAATGTCGGCCGGGATCGCCTGCTCATCCCCTTCCTCGCCAAGCAGTATCAGCCGTGCTCCACCTTCCTCCCGTGCCGCCTGTACCCTCTCGGCCAATATCGGATGCCTGCGCAGCACCGCCTCGTTCGGAACCAGTATGATCTCCGCTCGATCGATATCCTCATATGTCCCCGGCACGGCATCCTCGCCAAGCGCCCGCCTGTATATGTCAGCGGCACCCCCTCCGCCCGAAGGGCAATCGACATGCGCAGAGCCGATGAACCCCTTCATCAGCTTGTTGGCGACATAATAATCTTCGGTCAGCAACCCGCCCGCAACATGCATGGCGATGCTGCCCGGCCCGTGCCGGTGCAGCACATCCTTCAGCCGCCGGGCTGCCTGGCCGATCATTCGGCCCCAGCTTACCCGCTGCCCATGCACCATGGGATGAAGCAGCCGCCCCTCGAGCGGCACCAGGGCATCAATCGCATCGCTGCCCGCGCACAGCAGCCCGCTATTGGCCGGATGGACAGGATCGCCCGCGAAGGACAGGTCCCGCCCTTCCCCCATCATGGCGCGCACGCCGCAGCCCACCGCGCACTGGCCGCAAAGCGTTCGGACCACCGTCATGGTGGGGCTTCAGCCAGCCTGTCTCACTTCTGGCAAGCAACGATTGCCGCTATCACGGACAGCGTTTCTTCCGGATCGCGCACGCGCACCGTGTCCAGCCCCAGTTCCTTGGCCGGATAGTCGTTACCGCCCGGGAAGATCGCGTCGCCGATGAACATCATCGCGTCGAGCGCAATGCCGCTCGCGTCGCGCAGCTTCTTGAGGCCATAGGCCTTGTCCACGCCCTCGCGCGTGATGTCGATCGACGTCGCGCCACCCATGTTGATCGACAGGCCGGGCAACCGCTCGCGCAGGTCAGCCTGGATGAGGCGGCGCTTGGCGAAGTCCGGGTCCCACCCTTCCTTGGCGTGGATCGGCGCCTGCTGGCCCAGCGCGGAGAAGGTGATCTGGCTCCCGCGATCCTCGATCCGCTCTCCCCACGTCTCTTCCGGTACAAAACCGGTGGCTTCCAGCGACTGGTCGAAGGCAGCGAGGATGTTCTGCTTCTGCGCTTCGTCGAACAGTTCGGCATAGACCGGGGTCCAGGCCCCGTCCTGATGCGTGTAGAGCTTGGTCCCCGTCGTCGGCATCAACCACAGGCGCGACCGGTCCGCACGCGCAGGCAAACGGCTCGCCACCTGCTTGTCGAACTGCGGCCAGTCACCCCCAGAAATCACCGCGACATGCGCCACCGTCAACAGGTCGGCCAGCGCCTCTCCCATCTCTTCGCCCAGAGGCTGCTTGCTTTCCGCCAGCGTTCCGTCGAGATCGAAGGCGATCAACTCTTTCATTAGGCCAAGCTCCTGAAATTCATGCCGGCGCAGCTACCATTAATTGCGCGCTCGGCAAATGCCGAGCTAGAGCAAATATGTTCGATCTGACGCACCTACCGCCGTTCGGGCTGAGCGAATCCGAAGCCGCTCCTGAGCTTGTCGAAGGCCGCTCTTCTTCAACCGTTCGACAGGCTCAGAGCGAACGCTATGAAGAACTGGTCCTACTAGCTCTCGAGAAATGAACTTGCCCATGCCGCTGGAAAAAGGAAGCGATTGGCTGCTGCTCGGCCGCGGCAAGAGCTCGGAGGTTTTTCGCATCGGAAATGGAGAGGTGATCAAGATCTTCCACGACGCCGTATCGGAAGAGATGATCGAACGCGAACTGACGGCAGCGAAGCTGGCATCTTCGCTGGGCGTCCCGACAGCCGCGCCCCGCGCACGCGTCGAGGTGGAAGACAAGCGGGCCCTCCTCTATCCCGAAATCAGCGGCGTCTCGATCGCCCGCGCTATCCGCAAGCAGCCGCTGTCAGCCGCGTCCCTGCTGCGCAACATGGCGACCCTTCTGCACAACGTCCACGGCCAACCGGCCTCCGGGCTGCGCACCGTCAAGTCCGTCCTGCAAACCGACATCGACTATGGCCCAGCCCCGGAAGGCCTCAAGAGCGCCGCCAAACATCATCTCGCCCGCCTCCCCGACGGCGTCCAGCTTCTCCACGGCGATTTCCACATCGACAATATTTTGGTCAGCGATAACCGGTTGGTGATCCTCGACTGGGCCAAGGCCGCGATTGGCGCGCCCGCCGCCGATGCCGTCCGAAGCGAGATGCTGATGCGCTTCGGCGAAGGTCCCACCGACCTCATCACCAACATCTGGCGCGACTGGGCCGCCCGTCAGCTTGGACGCGCCTACCGCCAGCAAAGCGGCTTCACCCCCGATGCGCTTTCCCTATGGCGTCCCATCGTCGCGCTGGCTTGGCTCCGCGCCCGTCCCCCGGTACGCAACGCAGCCTTCACCCGCTACCTCAACAAGGCGCTGCGCGACGCCGGGCTCCCCGTCCTTAGCTGACCCGCGCCAGATTGATCCGCCGCACTGGCGCATCGACATTGCGCTCCGCCGTCCTTGCCTCACCGCACAGCCGTTCCACCGAGTTGTTCACCAGCATGTCGAGCCCCTGATCGCTCAGCAGACCGCCCCGAATGAGGCATCGATCGATCAGCACCCGGCGGAATGCGGCATAGAGCGTCTGGTCCGGCGCGCCCGGATCGAGCCAGAACTCATCCAGCGTGCCTTTGTAAACGACGCCCGGCACCTTGTAGACGGCATGCCCCAGCACCAGCACCGGCTTGCCCTTGTTGAGCGCCAGTGTGCCGACCGTGCTGTTGACCGTCACCACCCCCAGCGACCGTCCAACCACCTGCGCGATGTCGAGGTCAGCCAGATAATAGACCCGATCGGCCACCCCATAACGGGACGCAAGCCGTCGCGTCAGCCGTTCCCAAGCGACCAGTCCTGAATCCAGCGGATGGCGCTTCACCAGCAGATATGTGCCCTCCGGGGCATAGCGGGCAAAGCTCTTGATCACGAACCGCAGCGCCGCGCGCATGTTGCCGAACGGCGAATGCACGCGAATCTGATAGTCTGAATCCAGCTGCAGCGGCAGGGCGAAATAGGGCTTGTCCCGGACCGTCTCCCACTGTGCCCGCGACAGGCGTATGTCGCGCTTGCGCAGCATCAGTTTCTTGAACCATCCCGCCGCTTCGAGCAGGAAACTTTGCGGCCGGTGCGTGCGGTAGAAGGGAAAGACCGGCCACATCATCGCCGACGCCAGTCCATTGCGCGTCGTGTTGACCGCGCGCCGACGGAAGGTCGAAGGAATTTGCGGCTCCCGCCCACCCTCCGGCGGCAGGCCCATCGCCTGATCCAGGAACCATTGCGGGTCGAGCGGCAGGGTCGAATTGCCGTTCACCCCATCTTCCTGCAGCGTCATGAAATCCGGCCGGATATAGCCTTCCTCCAGCACATGGACGCGAAGCCCGCGCAACCGCGCCATCTTGTGCGCCGACGCATGATAGGGGCGGCAATCGCCATAGAGGATGAGGTCAGTGACGCCATGCTGGACGATGAAATCATCGAAGAATAGCGGCCAGTTGCGGAAGGACCCGCGATAATCCGTCGCCTCCCCCGGCCAGTCCACCTTGTCGCCGCCATTGATGTTGATCCGCAACGCGCCATGCCCCCGTGCTTGCAAGGCATCGGCCAGCATCGCGAAAAAGGGGCCATGCGGTCCCTGCAGGAAGAGGAAGGTCTTGGCTTGGCCGTCAGCCATGGAAATGCTCGGCAGACACAGTCATAAATCTTCTAATTTTCCCCTGTAGCGTCCGCATTCGGATCAGCCATGAAGTTGATGACGTCGATCCACCACCCAAACGCTCTACCATGATTTCGGGGCCGCAAGGCAGACAAGTTATCGGGTCCAGATAACGAGGATAGAGAATGAGGGCGGCCGCCACAAGCTGGTCGATGGTCAGGCTGCGCCCCCGTCGCGGATTGGGATCGGCGAGGTCGCGGGTCAGCCCCCATCCCGCATAAAATGGCATGCCATGCACCGTCACGGGCCGGTCGCGCAGCAGCGCCTCGAACCCGGTGAGCGACGATAGCACATGCACCTCGTCCACCGCCTGCACCAGCGCCATGAGCGGCGCGCCGCTGTCCAGCGCATCGGCATGCTCGTGCACCACCGCATCGCTCAGATGCCCACGCCGCAGCCCGGCCTGCACATCGGGATGGGGCCGGTATATGATGTAAGCGTCAGGCTCGGCCTCCCGTGCCCGCTGCAACAGCCCCAGATTGCCCTCGACGCCAGCGCCGCCAAGCTGCACCGACAGGTCATCTTCCACCTGACCCACCACAAGCAGCGTGCGTTTGCCAGCGGGAAGGCTCGGCATGCGCCCCGCATCCTGCCCATATTTGGTGACGCCCGCCGCCCGAATCCTGGCGCGCAGCTGCCGGGCCCGCTCGACAAGCGCCGGGGAAAAATCATGGGTCGCAAGCAGCGTTTCGAGGTCGCTCGGCCCGCCCGCATCATAATAGATGCCCGACCGATCGATCACCACCGACCCCGGAGGCGTCAGCGCGGCCCCCAGTCCCTTGGATCGCAAGAAACCATCCTCGACCCGCGCAACCGCAATATCCGGCGCATCCGCCTGCAAGGATGACGGCACGCGCGAGGGCCACACCGCCAGAGCCCCGCCTTCTCGCCGCGCGCGCCGCACACCGGCAAGCGGGGACAGGAAAGGCGGCGACCGCACTCCGTCCCACAGGAACCGCCGCATCGCGTCACGCTTCCAGAAGGCCATGCCGCTGGCCGCCGCGATATGCCGGTTGCCTCGAAGGTAACGGCCCCACTCCGCCAGCTGCGCGACAGCTTGCTCGGCACCCACCGCCTCGCCGGTGAAACAATCCCGATAACTGGCCGCCGCAACCGCGCGCTTCGCCGCCAGCCGCAGCCGCTCAGGCGCGATCACTTCGCCATCAAGGCCATGCACGGCAACGCCCAGCATCCCCGCAATGATTGCGAGCTCATCGTCAGCCGCCGCATGGGCCGACCGCGCCTGCGCCACCAGCGCCCAGGGATCATATGCCTTGCCAGACTGCCGCACGGGCAAAATGACGATCTCATCCCGGTTCAAACCCTCGCGGGAAAAGCGGCAACCCGCCCGCGCCACCAGCTTCACCCCATCCCGCTGGCGACCCCAATAGGCTCCCCCCACCCGCGCCGCCGCGATCGCATCGATGACGCCGTCCGGCACCTCGTTCGGGTCGCCCGCCTGCTGGCGCAGGACACTCACCGCCGCCACATGCGGGGCAATGCCGGGAAAGGGCGGCGATCGCAGGAAGGGCAGCGGCATCACTTCGTCAAATCCCGTCCGCACCCGGCGAAAAAGCAATTGTCACAAAGGCTTTCATGCGCAGCCCCGGCGAGCGCGTCAACCCGGGGCGGGCGCCGTCACGTCGTCGAGCAACTGCATGATGATGTCGAAATAGTCCCGCCACTGCGGCGCGCGCCAAGCCTTGATACGCGCCGCCTGCGCCTCGCGTTCAGGCGAATCCGGCAGCGCATAAGCCTCGATCAACCGCATCCAGCCAAGCCCGTCGAGCGGATCGAGATAATCCGGAGCCTCGCCTCCCACCTCCCGATGCGCGACGATATCGCTGCAAATCACCGGCACGCCCACCGACAGCGCCTCGATCACCGGAATGCCGAACCCTTCTTCGAACGATGGCATCAGCATCGCCCGCGCGCCCGCTACCAGCGCGTGCATTTCCGTGTCCGGCACGCTGCCCGCTTCGATGACATGGCCGCGCAGGATTTCCGCCCGCTCCAGCATGTCGACGACATTCTCATTTTCCCAGCCGCGACGGCCGATCAGCACCAGCACCGGAGCCTGATCGCCCAACCGCTCCACCAGACGCCGCCACACATTGAGCAGCAGCAAGTGGTTCTTTCGCGGCTCGATCGTCGAGATATAGACGAAATAAGGCCGCGACGGCACGGCATGGCTCTCACCTCCGAAAATATCGGGCGGGTCTGCACCGAAATGCGCGACGCACAGGCTGCGTCCCTCCATGCTCCGCGTCATGAAGGGCCCAAGCGCGTCGATCGTCGCCTGGCTGTTGCCGATGATGCCATCGGCATAGCGATCGATCGTGCGTATCCGCCGCCGATGCTCCTCCGCCCCCTGCGGCCGCGCGAACTCCGGATGCGTAAGCGGGATCACATCATGCACCAGCGTCACGAAACGCGCGCCTTCCGCCCGCAGGATCGCGCCCACCTGATCCGGATCGTCCAGATGATGCGGTGACACTTGCAGATAGACGCGCGGGCTCCGCGCACGCGGCACCGGGCGGGGCCGCAGCGCGATCAGATGCCGGATCACAGCCGCCCGCCCCGCTGCCTCATCCTTGGCGCTGCTGTTGCGCCAGCGCGCCGCCGTGAACGCCAGGAACTGCCGCACCGCCGCGCCGTTCAGCCGCCCATAATAGCCGCCCGCCGGATGCACGGCGGCAAAGGCCAACCGCTCGGGAATCCGCTCCAGCAATTCGCGCGCATAGACATATTCCACCCGGTCGATGCCGGTCGGCGCGGCATGGAAGCTGCGCGACAACAGCCGCGATATGTCGAGGATGATCTCCGCCTTGCCATCCGCCGCCGCGACATAACTTCTCGCCGGTTTCGACCGCAACGCCAGCCGCGCACCCGGCGCCTTGAAGGGCTTCAGCGCCATGTCAGCGCGTCTCCAACGGCTCGGCCATGAAACGCGCGCAGCTCAGAAAGCGCCACGGATCTCTTCCGCCAGCGCTTCCAAAGCTGCCGGATCAGCGAAATTGCCCTGTGCATGCGCGGCAAAGCCCATCGGTCCGCCGGTCCAGCGCGGCACGATATGGACATGCAGATGAAACACAGTCTGCCCGGCAGGCGCGCCGTTGAACTGCGCGATATGGATGCCATCGGGGTCCAGCGCCTTGGTCGTCGCGGCCGCGACCTTCTTCACCGTCGTCATCACCTGCGCCAGCGCCTCATCCTCGATCTCAAGGATATTGCGGGCCTTCGACCATTTCGAAATGACCAGGCTATGCCCCTTCGACTGCGGCTGGATGTCTAGGAAGGCGTAAGTATGCTCATCCTCATACAGCTTGGTCGAAGGGATTTTCCCCTGAAGGATCAACGCAAAGACATTGCCTTCGTCATAATTGCCCTCAAGGCTCATGCCACAATCCTCAGCTCAAATAATGAGCCGTGGTCTTAGCGGCGACTTCCTCCGCCGTCACGCCCGGCGCGAGCT
>CBIHNV010000025.1:0-47196 GCA_966211835.1 uncultured Sphingobium sp. | reverse complement strand
CCTAAATCTCGCTGCCGCTCGGCTATGGCTGAAGGCTTTTGTCAACGCGGCCTAGGGAGCGGGCGAACCGCTCCTCAGGTCCCAGTTCAAGCATTCGGCGATGCACCGGGCCAATCCGCGAGAGGCAACTGCCTTTCGCCGGGGACCGGTGGAACTCTGCATATTCCGGCGCGAAATCCCTGGGTCCGATGGACCAGCTGAGCGACTTCTCGAGCATGAGCATCATCCTGTTTCCGCGTCATCGCGCGGGAGCGGTCGGATAGCGCGGCTCTGTCTGAGGCGGCATGCCTGCTGGCCAGATGACACCTCGCCTCCTTCATATCCCGGCGGCGTCTTCCTGCGCGGACACGCCCTGCCATCGGCTCGGAGCATGCCGCGCAGAGCTACGTTCTCAGCACCCCCCGGCAATCGCAATGAAATGAAACGGCGATGTTTACATTGGCGGGCTGTTCCAACTATAGTGGCAATATCAAGCAGCGGGACAGCCGCCTGTCATGTTGCGCCTGATTAACATGCGGAGCAAAGGACCGCGGGACGCTCGTCCCGCCCAGAGCCGAGCCGATTGAATGTGGACGAGGAGATCACGTGCGCCATCCTTTCCGTTTAATGACGCTCATGCTGTGCAGCGTCGCCCTTGCCGGACAAGCTTTCGCGGGTGAAATGCCGCGTCTTCGGACGGAAAATGGCCGCCACGCTCTGATGGTCGATGGCAAGCCCTTTCTGATGCTGGGCGCGCAGGTGCATAACAGCAGCAACTATCCTGCGGTGCTGCCGCAGGTTTGGCCGGTGATGCATGCGCTTAGCGCGAACACCGTCGAGGTCCCGGTTGCCTGGGAACAGTTTGAGCCCACCGAGGGCAAGTTCGACTATAGCTGGGTCGATACGCTGCTGGCGCAGGCCCGCAAGAACGACATGCGCGTCGTCCTGCTGTGGTTTGGTAGCTGGAAGAATGGGGAATCGACCTACACGCCTGAATGGGTAAAGGCCGACACCAAGCGTTTCCCGCGCCTGATGCGCCGCGATGGACGCCCGACGCGAACCCTGTCTCCCCTGGGCGAAGAGACGCTCAAGGCCGATCGCAAGGCTTTCACGGCGCTGATGCGGCATTTGCGTGAGACGGACCCCAAACATACGGTGATCATGGTCCAGGTCGAAAACGAGATCGGCAGCCATGGCGTCTCCCGTGACTATTCGCCAGAGGCAGACCGGCTGTTCGCGCAGCCGGTGCCCGAAGATGTCCGGATCGCGTCGGGCAAACCAGCAGGCACCTGGGCAGAAGCGTTCGGCAAGGAAGCGGACCAGGCATTTGCGGCGTGGACCTATGCGCGTTTCGTGCAGCAGATCGCGGTAGCGGGCAAGGCGGAAAAGAACCTGCCGCTCTACACCAATGCTGCCGTATTCGATGCGACGGGCACGTCCACGGCGGCTCACGTCGCGAGTGGCGGCCCGAACTGGAATGTCCTGCCCATCTGGAAGACCGTCGCGCCTGCGCTCGACCTGATCGGTCCTGACCTTTATCTGCCGATGGAAAAAATCTATCTGGGCCTGCTCGATCGCTACACCCGCCCTGACAATGCGCTGTTCGTTCCTGAAACGAGTAACGCGGCATGGGCCGCGCGCTTCTTTTGGTCCGCGCTTGGCCGCGGGGCGATTGGTTTCGCGCCGTTCGGCATGGATACGACCAGCTATTCCAACTATCCGCTTGGAACGCGGAAGCTGGACGCCGCGACGATCGAAGCCTTTGCCGCGCCATATCGCCTGTTCCGTCCGATCGCGAGCGACTGGGCGGCAATCGCCAGCACAAATCCCACCTGGGGCACTGCAAAGAACAATGCAGGCGAGGACTCCACGACCATGGGCAGCTGGAAGATTTCGGTAAGCTATGGCCGCAACAGTTTCGAAGTGCCCGCTTGGCCGGGCATGGAGCCGCCGCCATGGGCCAAGGAACCGGTCGGCGGCGGGGTCGTCGCGCAACTGGGTCCCAACGAGTTCCTGCTCGCCGGTCAGTATAGCCGCTTCCAATTCGCGCCGATCGATCCGGCGGCCAACGGGCAGATATTGAGCGCGGAGGAGGGGACCTTTGTAAACGGCCGTTGGGAAGCACAGCGCCGATGGAACGGTGACCAGATAGCGTCCGGCTTCAACTTCAGCGAGCAGCCTGCCCTGCTGCGCGTGAGGCTGTCGACTTATTGAGGTTTTCGGTGCCGGCCGCGGATGACCTGTCCTCCGCGCCCGCTCCAGACCATCGTCTTGAGATTAAAGCGCTTCCTGGCGAGCCGATGGAGGAATTATCGATATGAACGGGCGCAATCCCCGACACCACCGCAGCATCAAGGCCATGCTCCGTCTTGCCGTTGTTGCTGGAGCCTCTCTTCCGGCCACCATGCTGAGTGCCAGCGGTGCCGATCGGTTTGCGACCTACGCTAATCCCGTCGATATTCCCTACCGCTATCAAGCGCCATCACCTTTCCGTCCGATCCAGCCGCGGCCGGGAGAATCTTTCCGGGAGGCGGCTGATCCGACCATCGTCCTGTTCAAGGACCGCTACTGGCTGTTCCCCTCGCATTCCAAGGGCTACTGGCATTCGACAGACCTGGTGAAATGGGAATTCATCCAGCCGACGGGTTATGAAATCGATAAGTTCGCGCCGACCGTAGTGGTCATGGACGGCAAGATGTATCTCGCCACCAGCGAGAAAACTCGGCACATATGGACAACGGACGATCCGATGAGCGGGCACTGGCGCGTGGCGGCGGACATCAATCCGGGTTACGAGGATCCAGACCTGTTCCTGGATGATGACGGGCGGCTGTACCTCTATCACGGCCTGGCTTCGAAAGGCCCGCTGAACGCCGAGGAGCTTGATCCCAAGACGCTCCAGCCGATCAGCAAGGTCGCCATCCCCGAGGCGCGGAACAAGGACGCGCGAGGCTGGGAAGTTCCTGGGGACAAGAATGAGAGGCTGAAAGGCCAGAGCTTCGTCGAAGGGTCCTGGATGACCAAGCGTAACGGCCGCTACTATCTGGAATATTCAGCGCCCGGCACCGAGTTCAAAACCTACGCCAACGGTATGCTGGTTTCGGACAAGCCCCTGGGGCCGTTCGTTTATCAGGACTACAGCCCGTTCGCCTTCAAGCCGACCGGCTTCATCGCCGGAGCGGGTCACGGATCGACCTTCAAGGGCAAGGACGGCCAATGGTGGCACGCGGGTACGATGACGATATCCCAGCGCCACATTTTTGAGCGGCGCCTTGGCTTGTTCCCGACCAGCTTCACAAGGTCTGGCGAAATCGTCGCTGACACCTATTTGGGCGACTATCCGCACTACATCGGCGGCAATCGCAAGCTGACCGGATGGATGCTGCTGTCGCGGAAAAAGGCCGTGAAGGCGTCATCGACGCTCGACGGCTTCCCGGCCGAAAATGCTGTCGATGAAGAGGTGCGCAGTTGGTGGTCGGCCCGGACCGGGGGGGACAATGAGTGGTTCCAGGTGGACCTAGGCGCGCCAAAGCGGATCGAGGCGGTACAGATCAACTTCGCTGACCAGGGTGCAAAGGCACTGGGTATCAGCGCGGACGTCTACAATTATGTCCTTGAGACATCGCTGGACGGCCAGAGCTGGAAAACCGTCATCGACCGCTCGCGCAAGGGTGCCGATGCCCCTCATGACTATGAGGTTTTTCCCAAGGCGGAGCGTGCGCGCTTTGTACGCCTGCGCAATATTCATTCGCCTGATGGTGGCAACTTCTCCCTCTCCGACCTGCGTGTGTTCGGCAAAGGTGGAGGCGCAAAGCCGGCGAAGGTGCGGCAGACCCAGTTCCAACGCGACGGCCAGGATGGCCGGAAGGCGACCATCAGCTGGGCACCGGCAAAGGGCGCCGAATTCTACGTCGTGCGCCTGGGGCCGCGACCTGACCTCCTGAACCAGAATTATCAGGTGTATGACGGCGATACGTCAGTCTCCGTGGCGAGCCTGAACCTAGGGACGGGCTACTGCGCGATTGTGGACGCGGTGAACGAGAATGGCATCAGAAAGGGTGGCACCGCAGTCTGCGCGAGATGACGCAATATGGCGCCATCAGCATGTCACTGTTCAATTGCCGGTGCCTATTATTTCGAAAAGGTGTCGTATAACGAACCGCAGCCGTTGACGCTCGTCCTCAGCCCCGATCAACTGATCGGGCTTGGTATCCCCTCAGAGGTCGGCGATGCCCTCATCGCGCAACGCATTGACCTGATCGGCGTCAACACGACGCCGACGCAGGCCTATAGCAGAAGGCAACGCTCAAGGCTGCTTATGCGCAGGTCAGCTGGCGTCCTGCATCCCTGAACCACGACCTCGAACTGACAGCGGGCATTCGCGGCCATCGAGTTGGGGCCGAAGATGACCCGCGTCAATTCCGTCCACCCCGGCCTTACCATGAACCCGCTGATCCAGGAGGGATTGGCCGACTATGTGAATATGGGGCTTTGGGATGATGTCGAGGCGGCCGAGAAGGGCATCGCTGCGATGGGACCGCTGGGAATTTCCAGCCAGCCTGAAGATACCGCGCACAGCTTCGTCTACCTCGCGTCCGATGAAGCCAGGTTCGTAACGGGCGCATCGCTGAACCACAATGGGTTCATCGGCAAGGTTTATTGACCGGCCTCAAGACGCTGCATCCTCGAATAGCAGCAACGCCTCATCCTTGCGCGCCCAGGCGCGGATATGGTCGTGCAAGGCTGTCGTATCACGGCGTTGGGACACGATCCTAAGACGATCAATCCTATGAAGTCGGGCTCAGGTCCAAAGTTCTGAACCTGCGTCCGCGTCAATGGGTCCATTCCCGGCGAATGGCGAAGGGATTGGGCCGCCGATAGCTTTAGACGCGGTGCACCTTTGTGTGAGTGCTTAGCGGAAGGCGTCAATCCGTGACGCACCTTTGATAAGCATAAGGGTGCCTCGGATCCTTAGATCTGCGGCGCTTTACGCTTGCCCGACCTTCGGCAGGGAGATGCACCGGCTCTTATCTTACGACGCTGGCATGGTGTAGTTGAGGCCAAGCCTGCCGCCATCGGCATAGATGGTCTGCCCGGTGATATAGGACGCCTCGTCACTGGCAAGGAAGGCCGCGATGCTGGCGATTTCTTCCGGATCGCCGACGCGGCCCAAGGGCGTGCGGCTGAGGATGCGCTGGCGCTGCTCTTCGCTTGCCATGACGCTCTGGCCCATTTCGGTCATGATCGTTCCGGGGCCGATGGCGTTCACGCGGATGCCGCGGGGGGCGAGCGCAACAGCGGTCACGTTGGTCAGCTGCCGGATTGCGCCTTTGGAAATGGCGTAAGATATCTGGTTCGGGATGGCGAGCACGGCATTGACGGACGACAGGTTGATGATTGATCCACCCTCCTGCATCAGCCGCGCGGCCGCCTGCGTCGCGAAGGTCGCGGCCTTGACGTTGACAGCGATCACACGGTCAAAGCCTTCCTCGGTGAGTTCGTTCAGTTCAGCGGCGTGGGTGATCCCTGCATTGTTCACCAATATGTCGAGCCTGCCCCAGGTCGACGCGACATCCTTGAACAGGGCGTCGCGATCTGCCGTCGATGCCATGTCGGCGCGCAGGAAACGCTGGCCGAGCCGCTTTGCCAGAGCAACGCCGCTGTCTTCGGCGAGGTCGGTGAAAAGAACCGACGCGCCTTCTTCGACGAAGCGTTCTGCAATTGCCGCGCCGATGCCAGCACTTGCTCCCGTTATCACTGCGGTCTTGCCGGTCAGCCGTGCCATTTGTTGCGACCTTTTTCAGAAGTTGTAGAAGCGCGCGGGGTTGTCGACCAGAATGCGGTTGCGCGTCGTTTCGTCCGGCACCCATTCGGCGAGCAGGTCGAGCAGGCCCGAGACCGTGGGCATCGGCCGCCACTGCGCGACATGGGGCCAGTCCGATCCCCAGACGCAGCGATCGGGTGCGGCGGCTACCAGCGCCTGGGCGAAAGGGATGGAGTCCCGATAGTCCGGCAGCTCCGACATGCGGAAAGCATTGGATATCTTGACCCATCCGCCATCGGCGACAAGCTGCACCAGCACCTGAAAGCCCGGATGATCGATGCCGGCGGTGTAGGGCATATTGCCCATATGATCGATGATCCATGGGCAGCGCAGCCGGGCGATGCGCGGCGCGAGGTTAAGGAGATTGCGTGCATCAAGCAGTAACTGAAGATGCCATCCCATCTCGCAGGCAAGCGCGTCGAAGCGCTCCAGATCCTGAAAGCCGACACCGCCGCCATAAAGATCGTTGAGACGAAGACCACGTACCCCCGCCTCATGCGCTTCTGCATAAGCCTTTTCCGGAAGGTTGGCCTCCAGCACGCCGACGCCGCGCAGCCGGTCGCGATGCGCTGACAATGTTTCATAGAGCAGCCGGTTGTCGGTGCCATGGACGCTGACCTGGATAAGGACGCCCTTTGCAAAGCCCACGGCATCCAGCATCGCGAGGTACGCCTCGGCGCTGGCAGGCGGCGGGGTGTAGGACCGTTCGGGCACCAGTGGATATTCGGGCGGCGCGCCGATGACATGGCAATGCGTGTCCATCGCGCCTGCGGGCATCACGAAGCGGGTTGGCGGACCCTGATCAACGGGCGGGCCGGGGCAGGGGCGGGGCTGGTTCATTTCTGTCATATGGCTGCTGCGTCCGTGCGGTGGAGATAGTCCGGCCCAAGTTCATCGAGCCTATTGGCGCCGAGCAGCGCCATGTTGCGGTCGATTTCGGCACGCAGCAGCCCGATGGCGTGGCGCACCCCGGCTTCTCCATGGACTGCCGCCGCATAGAGAAAGGGCCTGCCGATCAGGACCATGCGCGCGCCGAGCGCGATAGCCTTCAATATGTCGCTGCCGCGCCGGAAACCGCTGTCGATCAGGACGGGCATGTCGCCTGCGGCGGCGACGGCGGCGGGCAAGGCGTCGAGCGTGGCGATGGCGCCATCAAGCTGCCGCCCGCCATGGTTGGATAGGATGATGGCATCGGCCCCAACACCGCGCGCCAGCCGCGCGTCTTCTGGGTGAAGCAGCCCCTTGATGACCAGGTTCCCGCGCCAGCGGTCGCGGATATGACTGATACCCTCCCAGGTCAGCCGGTCGCGTTGCCCGAAGCTGCGCTCCACATTGCGGGCGATGACCGGCGCGCCGCGTGTCGCGCTGGAATTTTCGAACGCTGGCATTCCGTGACGGAGCAGGGTCGGCGCGAATGTGCCGAGCAGCCAGCGCGGGTGCGACAGGCCATCCAGCGCCAGTCGAAGTGATGGCTTGAGAGGAGTGGAAAAACGTTCGCGGATCAAATTCTCGCGGTTGCCCAGCACGGGCACGTCGACGGAGATGACGAGCGTGCCGAAGCCTGCCGCTGCTACCCGATCGACCACGCCGTCGATCCAGTCACGATCAGCAGGCAGATAGGCCTGGAACCAGCAGGATGGCGACGCGGCGCGTACCTCTTCCAACCGGATAAGGGATGTCGCGCTGAGCAGCATCGGCACATTTTCGGCGTGCGCAGCCCGCGCAAGCGCGATGTCTCCGCGCATCGCGACGAGAGCGGACAGCCCCATCGGCGCTATGCCAAAGGGAGAAGCCCAATTCTCGCCAAATAAGGAGACTCGCTGCGTGCGGCTCGCCATGTCACGCAAGGCGCGGGGCAAGAAAGTGATGCAGCGCATTGCATCGCGATTGGCCGCCACCGTCAGATTATCTTCGCATGCTCCCGCGACATAGCCGAACAGCGGACGCGGCAGATGCGCGCGCGCCAAGGCTTCATAATCGCCAAGGGACAGGACGCGCGCCGCCTTTCGCTTCATCCGGGCCGATGGTTCGGCCTCTCGTTTATCCAACCCTAACCTCCCCACTGCTTATAGTACCCGGCATTGCCGCAGAATAAGCCGGGTGCCGCGTTCATAGTCATAGAACAGCTATCGTGACCTATGCCGGATCGCTATGCCCGAACAGCGCGGATTACCGTGATGACGGGATTGCCAGTCCATCAATATTGCAGTTGCGCCTTCCACACGCCGGTATCCACCAGATGCTTGATTTCTTCGCGCACCAGCCGGACGATGATCCGCGTCGATCGGGTCAGCTGCTCCTCGCGCGGCATGCCAAGCACCAGTTGCCGGACGACGGGCGGATGCCCGATCGGGGCGTAGCGCAGGACGCCTGCATCGACATCCCGGCTCATGGACGACAGCGGCAACACGGTATAGCCAAGCCCGAATTCAACCAGCTCTTTCAGCACCAGGAAGGAGTCTGCTTCAAACCGGACATTGAGCGGGACGCCAGCCTTGCGCGCAGCTGCTTCGACGATCAGCCGAAGCCCGTGCGATTGGCTGGGCAGCACGATGGGCAGCTTGACGATGTCTCCGACAGAGACCGGCGTGCCGGGGTCGAGGGCAGAGGAAGAAGGCCCCACCAGCACCAGTTCCTCATACAATATTTCAGCAACATTCATCTGGAAATCGGACGCGGGGCCATAGAGCAGGGCGGCATCGATTTCGCCCCGCTGCAGCCAGTCGATCAGATGTCCGGCATAGCCCTCAACGATGCGCAGGGAGATATTGGGCGCTTGCTCGGCGACGCGGCGGGCGAGGCGTCCGGCCAGGATGTAGCTGACCGTGGGGGGCACCCCCAACGCGATCTGGCCGCCCCCTTCCGCGGACCGGTTTTTTATGTCGTCGAACGCCTGGCGCACCTGCCGCACCGGTCCGGCGATATGCTGGCGCAGTTCCTCTCCCGCTGGGGTGAGCTGCATGCCCCGGCGGTGGCGGTGGAACAAAGGCGTCCCGGCTTCCTCCTCCAGGATGCGCATCTGGCGACTGAGCGCTGGCTGCGCGATCCGGATCCTGTCTGCCGCCCGGCTGAGCGAGCCGAGCTCCGCGATCTTCAGAAAATGTTCTAGCCGCCGGAAGTCCACCTGCATGCGCCTTTCTATTATGCCCAACTGACATAGCAGGACGCGTAGATTGTTCCTATTGCTTTAGCAAATCTCGCCATAGGCTTTTGCGAAATCCAGTCGAGGACCCGCATGTCAGCAATTAGTGAGACAGAAACGGGGGCGCATGCCGACTCCCCCTGGGCACCCATAATTTTCGATGCCCTGCAGCAGGCAAATGTCCGGCAGATCAGCTATGTCCCGGACGCGGGCCATGCTCGCCTCATTCGGATGTGCGCCGCAGCGGAAAATATGAAGAGCATCGTCCTCACCACTGAGGAAGAGGGCATTGCTGTATGCACGGGCGCATGGCTGGGCGGGGAGCGCAGCGCCTTGCTCATGCAGTCCAGCGGTGTGGGCAATTGCGTCAATATGCTGTCGTTGCTGGCAAGCTGCCGCGTTCCCTTCCTGACCGTCGTGACGATGCGCGGCGAGTTTCAGGAATTCAATCCGTGGCAGGTCTCCATGGGGCGTGCGACCCCTGCGGCGCTTGAAATCATGGGCGTGACCACGATCCGCGTCGACCGGCTGGAAGATTTGGCTCCGATGATGGCTTCCGCCGCTACCATGGCGTTTGAAAGCGATCAGCCGATCGCCATCCTGTTGTCGCAAAGCATGCTGGGAGCGAAAAAATGGCTGAAGTGAACCGTCTTCACCGCCGCCCGGCGGTCGCGGACTTGCTTGCCGATCGCAAGGATATGCTGATCGTCACCGGGCTTGGCTCTCCAACCTATGACGTCTTTGCTGCGGGTGATCATCCCGGCAACTTCTATCTTTGGGGCGCAATGGGTGGCGCGGCGCTGACTGGCTTGGGGCTTGCCCTGGCGCAGCCGGACCGCCCGGTGACCGTGGTCACTGGCGATGGTGAGCAGCTGATGGGTATTGGCGGGCTTGCCACCATCGGTATGCAGCGTCCCAAGAACCTGTCGATCGTCGTTCTGGACAACGGCCACTATGGCGAAACCGGCGGGCAGTTGAGCCACGCTGGCGCAGGCATCAACCTGGCAGAAATGGCGCGGGTTTGCGGCTTTACCGAATGTTTCGAGGTGACGGACGAAGCAGGGATTGCCCGTGCACGCGAAGTGATCGGCAGCATCGGGGAGGGGCCACGCCTGATCGTCATCCGCATTGTCCATGAAGAAACGCCGCGTGCCTTGCCCGCGCGTGATGGTGTCTGGCTGAAGGCGCGCATGCGCGAACATCTGGGTTTCGGGCCGAATTAAAGTGACGATCAGAGGCCGGGCTAAGGAGGGAAGTGTGATGGCTGAGGATTTGGCCCGGTTCCGCAATCTGGTTGCGGGAAGCGTGCACGATGCGGCGGGTGGCGAATGGCTTGAGAGCCTTGACCCGGCGACGGGCGAAGCCTGGGCCCTGATCCCCCGCTGCACCTCCACTGATGTTGATGCAGCGGTGGAGGCGGCGCGTACCGCATTCCGCTCACCCGAATGGCGCGGGATGACCGCGACAGCACGTGGTGCTCTGCTTTACCGCTTCGCCGACATTCTGGCGGAGGAAGGGGAGCGGCTGGCGCAGCTCGAAACGCACGATAATGGCAAGCTGATCGCGGAGATGCGGGCGCAGCTTAGTTATCTTCCTGCCTATTACCGCTATTTCGCGGGCCTCGCCGACAAGATCGAGGGGCATGTCCTTCCCATCGACAAGCCCCTGATGCACGCCTTCACACGCCGTGAACCGCTGGGCGTGATCGCCTGCATCACGCCGTGGAACTCGCCGCTCATGTTGCTCGCGTGGAAGCTGGCGCCGTTGCTGGCGGCGGGCAACACAACCGTCATCAAGCCGTCGGAGCATGCCTCCTGCTCAACCCTTGCCTTCGTCGAACTGTTCGAACGCGCGGGCTTCCCTGCCGGTGTTGTCAACACTGTTACGGGACTGCCGCGGGAATGTGGCGAACCGCTGGTCATGCATCCCGACATTGCCAAGATCGCCTTCACCGGTGGCGAGCCCGGGGGCATTGCGGTGTATCGCTCCGCTGCTGAAAGCCTGAAGAAGGTGACACTGGAGCTGGGCGGCAAGTCGCCGAACATCATCTTTGGCGATGCCGACCTTGAACGTGCCGTCTATGGTGCAGTGTCGGGGATTTTTGCCGCTTCCGGCCAGACCTGCATCGCCGGATCGCGGCTGCTGGTGCAGCGCGATGTCCATGACGAGGTGGTGGACAAGCTGGTCGCGCTGGCGGGCACTGCCCGTATCGGCAATCCGAAACTCGCCGATACGCAGGTCGGACCGGTGACTACACTGGCGCAGCGCGGCAAGATACTCGATCATATTGCGGGCGCGCGGCAGTCGGGTGCGGAGTGCGTGCTGGGGGGAGGACGGCCGAATGTCGCCGGGCTGGAGGGTGGCTGGTTCGTGGAGCCCACCATCTTCACCGGCGTCAACAACCAGATGCCGATCGCGCGCGAGGAAGTGTTCGGCCCTGTCCTAGCTATCATTCCCTTCGATGACGAGGAAGAAGCCCTGTCGATCGCCAACGACAGCCCCTATGGCTTAGCGGCGGGTGTATGGACACAGGATATCGGCCGGGCCATCCGCATGTCGGAACGGGTCGAAGCGGGCACCGTCTGGGTCAACACCTATCGCGCGGTCAGCTTCATGGCGCCGTTCGGGGGCATGAAGCGCAGCGGCATTGGCCGTGAAAGCGGACAGGAAGCGATAGACGAATATCTCCAGACGAAGAGCGTGTGGATCGACCTCGGCTCGCCGGTATCCAACCCCTTTGTCATTAGGTGATGCAGATGAAAATTACAGAAAGTCTGGCAGAATTTTGCGCCAATGTCTCGGTCGACTCCCTTCCGGCAGACGTCGTGGCGCGCACCCCGCTTCTCCTGCTCGATTTGGTCGGAAGTATCGTGCGGGCGCGGAGCGAAGCGGCGGTCGCTCCGGCCTTGCTTGCCACTGTGTCCGCCATGGGCCTGGGAGATGGAGCGGCCCGGGTATTTGGAGACGCGGCAGGCTATGCCCCGGCGGGCGCGGCGCTGCTTAATGGAGCGCTTGGCCATGCGCTCGACTTTGACGATACTCATGCGGCAGGGACATTGCACCCCGGAGCGCCGGTCATTCCAGCTGCGCTCGCCGCGGCGGAGATAGTGGGAGCGTCCGGAGCGGACATCCTCGCCGCGATTGTCGCGGGCTATGAGACATGCTGCCGGATCGCAGTGGCGCTGCCAGCGGGCGACCATTATGCGCGTGGCTTTCACCCCAGCGCGACCTGTGGCGTGTTCGGCGCGGCTGCCGCTGCGGCGCGGGTCTTCGGCCTTGATACGGCAGGGATCGTCTCCGCGCTCGGCATTGCGCTCAGCCAAAGCGCGGGCAGTCTCCAGTTTCTCGCCGATGGTGCGCAGACGAAGCCTTTTCAGGTGGGCTGGGCGGCGATGGCAGGCCTGACCGCCGCAACATTGGCGCGCAACGGCTATAAGGGGCCTGCCGAAGCGATCGAAGGACGCCATGGCTTCCTTCAGGGCTATGCCCCCTCGCCACGGCCGGAGCGGGTCGTGCAGGATCTGGGGTCGGTCTTCGAGCTGATGCATACCGGCATCAAACCCTATCCATCCTGCCGCTACGGCCATGCCGGTATCGATGCAGTGCTGGCGCTGCGGGCAGAACATGAGTTCCGTCCCGAGGAGGTGGACAGCATCACCTATGGCTTGTCGAACGCCGGTCTTCTGCTGGTCGGCGCGCCCATCGAGCATAAGCGCAATCCGCGCAATATAGTGGATGCGCAGTTCAGCGCGCCGTTCGTGCTTTCTTGCGCTTTGGTAACGGGCGCGATGGGGTGGGACAGTTACGAGCGGCTAAACGACCCGGTAATCCGTGCGATGCTGCCCAAGGTCGACTGTATTCACGACCCGGAAATCGAGGCGGAGTTTCCGACCAACATGTCGGGGAAAATCACGATCGCGGCGCGCGGACAGGTGTTCAGCCGCAAGGTGGTCGTGCCGCTCGGCGAACCGTCCAACTTCCTCGCCAAGGACGCGCTGTTGGCGAAGTTTCTGGCGCTTGCCGCTCCGATGCTTGGGTCGGACGAGGCGGAGGCGCTTGCCGCTGCAGCGCTTGACCTCGCCACTCTGCCCCATGTTGGGAAATTGATGCGCGTGGCAGCGTAAGCCCTAGCGTTTAGGACGTGGTCGGCCAACCCCAGGCTGCACTATGCGAGCCGGGGGTGAGGCCACGATCAGCGGCTTTGCACTTTCGCCTGCATCGCCAGCCCGCCCGCATGGTCGATCGCCATCAACTCGCCGCCTGTATCCTGAGGAGATAGGCCAAGCGTGAATGGCTCGCCCCCAAAAATCGGCCGCTGCGCACGGAAGGAGAAACTTTCGACCTGCGCTGTCGGGGCGTGGCGCAGGAAATGGTCCATCAGCAAGGTTGCGATAAATGGGCCATGGACGACAAGCCCGGGATAGCCTTCGGCAGTCTGGGTATAGGGCAGGTCGTAATGGATGCGGTGCGCGTTGAAAGTGAGCGCGGAGAAGCGGAAAAGCTGCACCGGGTCGATCGTCACAACACGCGCTACAGATGGCGCAGGCGCCAGCGTTTCAGGCGGCGGAGGAGCGCCGTTCCGCCCGGCTGCGCGGTAGACGATATCCTGTTCTTCCTCGACGCAGCTATGTCCATCCACCTTCAAGATGTGACGCAAAGTGACGAAGCGCATCCGCCCGGATCGCCCCTCCTTGTCGTTGGTCGCCACCACCACGGTTTCGCGCGCCACTTCGCTGCCGAGCATGATCGGTGCGAGGAAACGGACACGGCTGCCTGCCCACATCCGGCGCGGCAGGCTGTCATCTTCCCTTATGGGATGGCCGTCCGGGCCGATTCCCGACTGCCGAGTGTCCGGCGGAAATAATAGCCAGTGTCCAAGCGGCGGCAATTCGCCTGGCCGCCAGGGCGGTGTGTCATGATCGAGCAGCGCGGCAAGCAAATGCGCATGCCGGGAAGCGGCGATGTCGGCGCGATGCTCGGGCGCCAGGATCACGCGAACTCCGCGCGGATCGCTTCGTCATCGGCGCCCAGTGCGGGAACCGGCATCGCGACCGCTTCCTCCCCATCCCACCTTATAGGTGAGGCTGGCAGGGCCACTGGACCGGTCGGCGTGTTGGCGGTGACGCGGCGAAGCTGGCTATGTCGCGACAGGCCGTCGACGCCGTTCAACCGCGCCCACGCGGTGCCTGCCGCTTCCAGCCGGGCGATCAGCGCGTGGGGCATCTCCCCCGCGAAAATCTGCCCGACAAATGCGTCCAGTTCCGTGCGATTGGCGCAACGCAGGGTGTTGGACGCATAGCGCTGGTCGGTGGCGAGGCTTGCGTCCCCCAGCACCGTGGCGCAGAATTTCGCCCATTCCCGCTCATTCTGGATCGACACGACGATCTGCGACCCGTCTGCCGTCGGAAAGGCGCCATAGGGTGCGATTGAGGGATGTTTGAGGCCCGCGCGCGAAGGAGCCTGGCCGCCATAATCATAATGCAGCAGCGGCACGGTCATCCAGTCCGCCAGACCGTCGAACAGCGACACTGCGATACCGCGCCCCTTGCCGGTCTGGTCGCGCTCGATCAGCGCCTGCAGGATCGCGGCATGTGCGTTCATCCCGCAGGCGATATCGGCGACGGACACGCCGACGCGGGCCGGATCGTCAGCCGTGCCAGTGATGCTCGCCAGCCCGGCCTCACACTGGATCAGGAAGTCATAGGCCTTCATGCCCGCCGCTTCGCCGCTCTCTCCATAGCCGGTGATGTCGCAAGTGATGAGGCGCGGGTAGCGGGCGCGGAGGTCTGTCGATCCGAACCCCGACCGTGCAGCCGCACCGGGCGCGAGATTCTGGACGAAGACGTCCGCCTTCGACAACATGCGTTCGACGAGCGCCGCGTCCGCGGGATCCTTCAAATCGATGCGCAGCGACTGCTTGCCGCGATTGAGCCAGACGAAATAGGCGCTCTCGCCATGCACGACGGAGTCATAGCCGCGGGCAAAGTCGCCCTCAGCCCGCTCCAGCTTGATGACCCGTGCGCCCGCTTCGGCAAGGCGGCTGGTGCAGAGCGGCGCTGCCACCGCCTGTTCCAGCGAGACGACCAGCAGGCCTTCCAGCACTTTTCCCATCAGAAGCTCTTCGGCAGGCCGAGCACATGCGTCGCCACATGGCTGAGGATCAGGTTGGTGGAGATCGGGGCGACCTGGTAGAGGCGCGTTTCGCGGAACTTGCGTTCGATGTCATATTCTTCCGCGAAGCCGAAGCCGCCATGGGTCTGGACGCACATGTCGGCGGCGTACCATGACGCTTCGGACGCCACCATCTTGGCCATGTTCGCCTCGGTCCCCGGCTGAACGCCCGCGTCGAACAGCGCGGCTGCCTTGTCCACCATGGCAGCTGCGGCGGTCGTCTGCACATAGGCGCGGGCGATCGGAAACTGGACGCCTTGGTTCTGACCGATTGGACGGCCGAACACGGACCTGTCCTTTGCATAGGCGCTGGCGCGATCGATGAAGAAGCGCGCGTCGCCGATACATTCTGACGCGATCAGGATGCGTTCTGCGTTCATGCCCGAGAGGATGTAGCGGAAGCCTTTCCCTTCTTCGCCGATCAGATTTTCCGCGGGCACGCGCAGGTCGTCGAAGAACAGCTCGGTCGTCGCATGATTAAGCATGGTCCGGATCGGCCGGATGGTGAGGCCGTTGTTCACCGCCTCCCGCATGTCGACCAGGAGGACGCTGATGCCGTCAGTAGGCTTGGCGCATTCCTCACGCGGCGTGGTGCGCACCAGCAGGACCATGAGGTCGGAATGTTCAGCGCGGCTGATCCAGATCTTCTGGCCGTTGACGACATAATCATCGCCATCGCGCTTTGCAAAGGTGCGGATGCGCGTGGTGTCGGTGCCGCTCGTCGGTTCGGTGACGCCGAACGCCTGCAGCCGCAACTCGCCCGACGCGATCTTGGGCAGGTAGCGCGCCTTCTGCTCTTCCGACCCATGGCGTAGGACGGTGCCCATCGTGTACATCTGCGCATGCGCCGCGCCGCCATTGCAGCCCGACCGGTGCACTTCCTCTAGCACAGCGGTAGCCGCAGCGAGCCCAAGGCCCGAGCCGCCATATTTTTCCGGGATCAGGACCGACAACCAGCCTTCACTGGCCAGCGCGGTCACGAATTCTGTCGGGTAACGGCGTTCCGCGTCCAGTTCCTGCCAATAGGCCCCCGGAAACCGCGAGCAAAGGCGGCGAATGCCTTCGCGGATGTCTGAAAACGTCTCTTCCTGCTCGGCCGTACCCATTTCGATCCCAATCACATGAAGCCCAGGCCGGGCTATTCGTAAGTCAGCTATCCGAGAAATACAGAATCCGGGATCACCTATTCAAATACAATATGCATGCCGGACGGCGGACTTCAAATCCCGCACGGCACGATGTCAGAAGTTGGGAGGCGTGCAGGCGCTGATGCAGCGCGCGGGCTCGTCACTCACGCAGCGGACACGATGTGCGCGTGACGCAAAGCACTGTGCAGGAGGCCTTGCACAAGCGGGTGCATCACTAATGATCGTGCAGTCGGCGATCTTTCAATCAACCGGTCGGTCCGGCGGGTCTTCAGGCCGAAGCCTTCATTGCTTCCCAATGCTGTCGCTTCGATATGGGACTGCAACTCAGCGACGAGTTGTCTCATAGTTTCGCGAGTCACCAACTATTTAATTATGACGTGGCCATGCTCTTTCAAAATTGCAGCGATTTCTTCAACCGTCATCGTCACTGATCCATCCACCACAAGGCTGGTTGGCGCCGTTGATAAAGGATGCAGGCGGGCTGCACAGGAAGACTGCTGCCGCTGCAAGTTCGTCGGGCCGTCGAAGACGATCTACAACCGGTTCATCCGCTGGAGCCGTATGGGCGTGTTCAACAGGATTTTCGCGGCACTGTCCGCCGAGGGTGGCAAGCCGGATCAGTTGATGATCGATGCCACCCATCTCAAGGCGCACCGGACGGCAGCCAGTCTGCTAAAAAAGGGGCTGTTCCCCGACGTATCGGACGCACCAAAGGCGGCCTGAACTCTAAGCTTCACGCCGTCTGCGACGGCAAGGGTCGCCCGCTGGTCATGCTGCTCAGCGAAGGGCAGATGAGCGACTATAAGGGCGCGGCGCTGATGATCGATGCCTTGCCCAGGGCGAAAGCGCTGCTGGCCGATCGGGGCTATGACGCCGACTGGTTCCGCGCCGCCCTCGCAGCACGCGACATTGCCGCCTCATCCCGTCAAAGGCCAACCGCAAGGTCCCGATCCCCCACGACACCGTGCTCTACCGCAAGCGTCATCGGATCGAGAACATTTTCGGCAAACTCAAGGACTGGCGCCGCATCCACACGCGCTATGATCGCTGTGCCTACACCTTCATGTCCGCCATCTGCATCGCTGCAACTGTCATCTTCTGGCTCAATTAATGAGTCCTGAGCCTAGCTCCTTCCTGCTTATCGGTGACAATTTGTAGATCGAATATTGCTGATTGGTAATATCTCAAACTGGGATTGCTCATATACCGAATTGGCACGCCCCTTGAGCGGTATGAAGCTGATCCTCAGAACCATCATGCGGGCAATGTGAACAGGATCGGCGCGGTGAACTCGATACGCTCTCCGGACAGTTCCGCCGGGGCGGGGGGATAGGGCGCGGCGCGGCGCAGCATCGCTTCGGCTTCCTCATCCAGCACTTCATTGCCCGACCCTCGGATGACAGCGCTCTCAAGCAGCATGCCAGCACGGCTCAGGACAAAGCGGACCTGCACCTGCCCCTCCTCCCGCCGCATCCGAGCGCGGCGAGGATAGATTTTATGGGCGTACAGCCAGGATCGTATCTTTGCGGCGTAGCTGCGGCTTGTGC
Organism: uncultured Sphingobium sp.; assembly: GCA_966211835.1. Classification (GTDB taxonomy): domain Bacteria; phylum Pseudomonadota; class Alphaproteobacteria; order Sphingomonadales; family Sphingomonadaceae; genus Sphingobium. Next base: position 29,385 of record CBIHNV010000025.1, on the reverse strand, counting down.
CTGCGGGTGCCCTCACGTCCAGCCCATCGGCGGCGCCATGCCGGGCGGGGGATGCAGTTGCGGGAGGTAGAGCATTGTCGGTCGCCGGGCGGGAAGGTTGCGGCGCGGCCATGGCGGCATCGGGAGTGGAGACGGCTGGCTGCAAGGGCGAGGATGAATGAATGCGCGACGGCACCGGGACGATCGGCGGCCTAACCTCTGCAACGGCCGCCGCCGCCGATATGGGCGTCGGCGCGGGGGGCGGAGGCGGGGTGGCGGCGGGCACGCTGGCAGCCGCCATGTCCGCCGCCTTCTTGCCCTGCTTGACTCCCTTGGGCAAGGCTAGGGACAGGACAGTCAGGGCAGCGGTCTCGGCCCGCCGACTGACATGTCCCATGCCCAGGTTGAGCAGCGCTGCGATCAGCAGGCCATTGACCAGCAGCGATGCCGCCGCTGGCCCGCCAATGCGAAAGGGATGCGCTGCCCGATCCATGGCGTCAGAATGTATTCGCCACGGTGAAGCGGAAGCTCTGGCCCTCCGCATCAAGCGCGGAAAGGTGGCGGCGATATTGTTTGTCGAAGATGTTATCCACGGCGAAGCGGAATTCGAAACCCTGGGCAGGGCCGCTCTGTGGCTTGAAGGCGAAGAACAGATTGTGGACGCTGTAGCCCGGCGTTGGAAGGCCCGATCCCGCCGAGGAGAAGGGCCCCGTCGTCACCTGGTCCTGCCGCTCGGCAAACTCGCCGGTCCATCCGCCGGACAGGCCGGTCTCCGCATCGGCGTAGCCCAGCGTCAGCCGATAATCATTGGCCGGAATGGTGTTGAGATAATTACCGGTCAGTCGATCCTTGCCATCGATGAAGGACGCGTTGCCGCGCGCGAAGAAACCTCCAACGCCATATTCGGCCTCGACCTCCAGCCCCTTGAAGCGCGATCGATTGACGTTCTGGAAATAGGGCGTTCCGGCTGGTCCCGCGACATTGACGATCAGGTCCTTCACATCGTTGCGGAACAGGGTGGTCTTGGCCCGGAATCGATCAGCTTTGCCCAGCAGTCCGTCGAAGGACAGGGTGAAGCCTGCTTCGACATTGTAAGATTTTTCCGGCCGCAGGTCAGGATTGTTGGGCCGCGTTGCCGATCGGGTGAAGATTTCGTCGACATTGGGCATGCGCACCGTTCGCGCGATTGATCCAAAAAGCCCGAACCAGGGTGTGACATTGTAGAGCGCGGCGAACTTGGGCGACACGCCGCTGTCCTTCACTTCGCCGGTCAGGCGGGTGCCCCCCACGACCGTCGCGCCGGGCTTCAGCTTCGTCCAGTCGACACGGACGCCCGGCATGATGGTCAGCTTGTCGGACCAGACGATCTCCAACTGGCCGAACAGGCCATAGCGATCCATGTCGCCTTCAGGATGGGTGCCAGCGCCTGGCGTCACCGTACCGCTGAGGCCGACCCGGGGGTTGCGCCGTTCTTGCGTGCTCCACTGGCCGCCAAGGATCAGGAAGGTCGTCCAGTCGCCGCCCATGTCGAACCTGCTGCTGTTCTGCACCTTCGCCTGCCAGCTTTCATAGGTGAAGTCCGAGTAAGCGAGCGGGCCGAGGAAGCTGGTTTCGGTCTGATGGACCTTGGACAGCGAATAGGCGGCCTGCGCCTCGACATTGAAGAGGTTGCTGCCGTTGAAGTCGTTGACATAGCCGAGCACGGCCGTCTTGTCGTGGACGCGGCGGCGCATCAGGCTGTTGCCGGTGGCGGCGGACACCTGGTCATAGACTTGCGGCGCGTCGCTCAGCCAATCCTGATAGCTGGCCCAGATCGCATGCTTGCTGTTGCCACCGATCGCGACCCGGCCCTTGACCAGCCAGCTGTCGGATTTCGTCGCGGAAGCGGCGACCGTGTCTCCGTCGCCGTTCTTATAATCATCTGTGCGGCGATAATTGTAGCTGCCGAGCAGTTCGACGCCTTCGGTCGGCTGAACCGCGACGATGCCCGACAAGGTATGGGCCTGCGCGTTGGTTTCCGTCGCGGCCTTCAGGCGCACGGCCAGCGGGTCGCCCGGGGTCAGGAAGTCCGACGCATCCTTGGTCGTGAAGTTGACCACGCCCGCCAACGCGCCCGCGCCATAGAGCGTCGAGGACGCAGGGCCGCGCAGCACCTCAACCCGCTTGTACAGTTCCGGCTCGGTGAAGAGCGCGCCCATGCGATATTGTTCGTAGAATTTCGTGACGCCATCGACGTTCAGCAGGATGCGATTGTCGCTGTCACCGATCGCGGTGCCCATGCCGCGAATGTTGAAGCCCTGGCCCAGCTGGCCGACGCCGCCCTGGACGTTGACGCCCGGCATGCCTTCGAGCAGGTCGCCGATCGTGGTCGCCTGAAGCTGGTCTATATCCTCCTGGTCGAGCGCGCTGACCGCCTGCGGCGTATCGATCGCGACCTTTTCCACACCGGCGGAGATGACCAGACGGTCGAGCGCCATACGCGTGGTTTCCGGCGCGTCGGCATCATTCTGCGCCAGCGCAACACCTGGCATGACGATCATCGCAGTCCCAAGCAGCAGTGGCAATCTGGTCTTCTTCATGTGGTGCAGCCCCCTTAGGCAGTGAGTGAGAGGCGAACGCCCCTTCGACCGCCACCTAGCAGCTACAAACGATATTGCAAGTGAGTCGCATTAGAGATAGATGCGGCGACAGAAAGGGGACTTTAATGAAATCATCAGGATATCTGGCTGCCGCCATTGTGCTGGCAGCGATCGGCACGTCCGCCGCGCAGGCGCACATGCCCTATGTGCTGCCGACCTTGTTCGACGTGGGCAAGGGGGATCATGTCACCGTGCAGTCGGCCTTTGCTGAAGACGCCTTCCTGCCCGAAGTGGCGATGCGCGACGCGCCTTTCCATCTGGTCGGGCCGGACGGGAAGGCTGTGCCGGTGGGTCAGGTCACACATCTGCGCGACCTCAGCATATTCGAAGCGGCGATCCCTGCGGACGGCACCTATCGTATCACCAGCGGTCAGCGGGCCGGGCGAAAGAGCAAGATGTACAGGCAGGGCGGCGAATGGAAGATGGGGGGCGAAGGCGCCAAACCCGCCGCTGATGCCGAGCAGGTCGAAGTGCAAAGCATGACGCTGGCCGACGCCTATGTGACCCGGGGCCAAACGAGCGATGCAGCGCTCAAGCCCACCGGCAAGGCGCTCGAAATCCAGCCGATCACTCATCCCAATGGTGTCGTCGCGGGATCGGACGCCAGTTTTGCCCTGCTGTTCGACGGCAAGCCGCTGGCTGGCGCAGACATCACCCTGTTTCGCAGCGCCGGGCTATATGATGGTCGCAAGGTAGCGGCTCAGGTCAAGAGCGGAGCTGACGGCCGCTTCAGCCTGAAGCCCGAGGACGCGGGCACCTATCTGATCCTGGTGCGCCATCGCACCGCAGCGCCAGCCGGTTCGGAAACGCCCTATCGCAGCTATACCTACAGCCTGACCTTCGACGCCGCCTGATCGCAGCGCCATGTTCTTTTCCAAGGAGATCTCATGAAAATCCATCTTCCACTGACCGCTGCGCTGCTTGCCATCGCTGCAACGGCGAGCGCCGCCCCGCATGAAGGGTCAGCCTTCATCCACGATTATGACGCCGATCATGACGGCCAGGTCACGCGCGCCGAATTCGACGCAGGCCGCATCGCCCGTTTCGAGGCTACGGATGCGAATGGTGACGGCTGGCTATCCGAAGAAGAATATGTCGGCGAATATCGCGCACGGCTGGAGCAGCAACTTGCCGCGTCGAACCTCGGCGAGGATAAGAAGACCGAGGAACGCCAGCGCCAGATGCGCCAGGCCCATGTCCGCTTTGGCGTGCTGGACAAGGACAAGGACGGCAAGATGGTCCAGGCCGAATATGACGCCTCTGGTGCCCGCGCTTTCGCCGAGCAGGATAATGACAAGGACGGCATCGTGACGGCTGCGGACGCCGCCGCCACGGCAGCGCGTCAGTTGGCGCAGCGGCAAAAGGCCGATCGGCAATAAGCTAATTGGGAATGTGCGAACCCCTCCGGCTTATAGACTGGAGGGGTGAGCCGCCGTCTGGTGGGCCGTCGCCAAACCCCTCTTGCTCACCGCGCCATCTGCCTCATCCCTCGGCGCGCCTGGATGGTCCGGATCACGTCCCTGCTGCCGGTCGATGGAGCGCATCACCGGCGTCACGGTCAATCCGTGCAGCAGGATCGAAAGCAGCGCGACAAGCCCAACGATCGCCCACAGGCGCTCGGCTTCGGCAAAGTCGGCATGATTGAGGGCATAAGCCAAATAGTAGAAGGATCCGACGCCGCGAATGCCGAAGAAGGCCAGCGTCAGCTTTTCCGCCCGGTCCGCGGGAAAATTCGTCAGCCCGATCAGTCCGGCGGCGGGTCGCACCAGCAGGATGATCACGACAGCAGCCAACAGGTCCTGCCACCGCAATGGGACAAGCAGACCGCTCACCAACGCCCCGCCGAACAGCAGCAGCAGGGCCATCATCGCGATCCGCTCTACCTGTTCGGTAATGTCATGCATCTCGCGCTGGAATTCATGGTCGCGGTGGGATCGTCGCAGCGTCAGCGCAGTGATGAACACGGCCAGAAAGCCGTAGCAGTCGAAAATCTCGGTGACGCCGTAAGATACGAATGTCGCCGCAATCGCGATGAGGCCATCACCGGTCTGCGCAAGTTTGCTTTCGGCAGGCACATGGAAAGTGAGCCAGCCAAACAGCTTGCCGATCAGCCAGCCGCCAGCGATGCCAGCGCCAATCTCCCACAGAACATCGTGAAGCAGCCAGTCGCGCGCCCACGGGCCGCCGGTGGATGATGCCAGCGCGAGCGCTATCGCAAGGTTGACAAAGGGGAAGGCGAGGCCGTCGTTCAGGCCCGCTTCCGATGTCAGGCCAAAGCGTACCTCATCTTCCTCGCCGCTTTTGGGCGGACCGACCTGCACGTCGGATGCGAGGACCGGGTCAGTCGGTGCGAGACAGGCGCCGAGCAGCAGGGCGGCTGTCCATGACAGGCCGAGCCCCCACCCGCCGATCAGCGTGATCGCCGCGATCGAAAGCGGCATGGTGATCGCCAGCAACCGCCAAGTGACGGCCCAGCGGCGCCAACTGAACAGCCGGTCCAGCTTAAGTCCGGCTCCCATAAGTGCGATGATTACGACAAGCTCGGTAAATCGCTCGGTGAGTTTGGGAAAAGACAAAGGCATCGGGCGCAGCGACACGGCGGGCAGCAGAAAGACGCCCGCGCCGATCGCGATGCAGATGATCGGGAGCGACAAGGGCAGTCGTCTAAGAGCAAGCGGCAACCACGCAACGAGCGCGATCAGGACGCCTGCGCCTGTGAGCCAGAGTATATAAGGCTCAGGTGAGGAAAAGCCGGGCATCCATGCTCAACCCCCCTGAAGCGCAAGCGTTCAACGCGTTGATCCGCTGCCGCGCCGGAGGGATGATGGACGGAAGCCGAATTTGGTCTTGGGTAAATGCCAGCCGGAAATGAAAAAGGGGCCAGCAGACATAACTGCTGGCCCCGATTTCAACTTGAAAGACCCGTCGAGATCAGAAGCGGAACATGCCGGTCAATCCGAATTCGCGCGGGTTGGTGACGTTCACGACGCGATAGCCGGAATTGTAGAAGCTTCCGTCTGCCGTGGCGACCTGCGCCGTGCCGAGGTTGATGTTGGTGATCCGCTTCTGGTTCAGCACATTCTTAGCGAACGCGGTGAGTTCAAAACGACCATCTTCGGTCCGGAACCCTGCAAAGATGTTCAACAGGGTGCGCGAGCGGTAGTCATAATCGACCTGGTCCGCATAGAAGCCCGGACGATAGTTGACGAGCGCGCGCAGGAACGGCGTCACTTCACCCATCGGGAAACGGATTTCCGTGTTGGCGGTCAGGTTGAAGTCCGGCGTCTGCGACAGACGGCCGTTGGTCTGGCAATAGCTGACATTGCCCGTCCCAGTGATAACGGGAGTGCCGTCCTGATTGGGAACGCCCGTTCCGGCAAAGTCATTGCAGGGCACGAGAGCGTTTTTGAAACGCGCACGAACGTAGGAAGCGCTGATGCCCAGGTCCCAATCGTCCGTTACGCGGCCGTCGATCGACGCTTCCACGCCCTTGATCTTGGCGTCACCATTATAGTTGAAGTCGAACCCGCCGTTGACGGGCTGTCCCGGTGCGATCGCCGGACCGTCTACGCTGCAAGCACCATTTTCTTCGGGACAGTTGTACTGGATGCCCGTGAAGCGGCTCAGATAATTTTCGAGCGTCTGATAGAAAGCCGAAACCGTGAAATTCACCCGGTTGTCGAACAGCTTGCCCTTCAGACCGGCTTCGAAGGAGTCGGTTTTTTCGGGTTGCGTGCGGATCAGGTCACGGCTCACCCCGGCTGGAACAGCTACGCCGGTGCTGCCTGCCCGATAGGAGTGGCCATAGGCAAAGTAGGCATTGAGGCGCGGATTGAATTCGTAGGAAATCGTCAGGCCGCCAGTCAGCGGCTTGTCCGTGAACCGCTGCAGATCGTCAGGAACGCCCTGTTCAAACCGTTCGAAAGCAGGAATTCCGAAACCCGCGTAACCCGGAGAGGTCAGGAAGATATCAGTCGTCTGGACGTTTTTGATGATCGAATAGCGAAGGCCGCCCTCGATCGAGAAGCCGTTCGAGCGATAACGCAGGTTGCCGTTGAACGACCAGGTCTGCGTATTAACCGGGGTAAACACCTCGGTATTGATCGGCAGATAGACGCCAAACGCAATCGGCGCGGGCGTGAAAAACTGGTCTGCCCGCTGGTTGGTCAAGACGGTGCCCGTCTGCTTGGTGTAGAACGCACCCACACCCCAGCCAAAACCTTCCGTGTTGTTGGAAGCAAGGCGGAGTTCCGCAGAGTCCACCTTGTAAGGCGTGCGGACCGTGGATGCACCCACATAGCCAGGGATTGCGTTGCCCGAGTCGAGGTCGCGTTCAGCGCTCAGCCTGCTGAACTGATGAGCGCCCACGAAGGACAAGGTCGCCGGGCCAAGATCATAGTCGAACGAGAGGTTGACGATGTGACTTTCGTTCTGGTTGCGGAAGCGGCCGTCCGACACGCCTGCATAGTCCGAAGCGTCAAGCGCGGGCCCGGAGAGGTTGAAACCATCTGCCAAAGCGCCCGAACCGACCACCTGCTGGTTCTGGAAGTTATCTGCGAACAGATACTGGTAGCTGAGATAAGCGGTGAAATCGCTGCTCGGACGCCAGCCCAGTGTGACGCGAGCGCTTTCGGTGCTGCTGCGCGAACGTTCATCACGGTTGATGTTGCGGACGTTGTTCAGGCGATTGCCATCGACCAGGCCCGCGACGCGGATCGCAAGCGTGTCGTTGAACGGCAGCGAAACGCCAGCCTGCACGTTGTAGCCGGCGCGCGATGTCGCGGTCGCCTGCGCATAGCCTTCGATCTCGTCGAAGTTCGGGCGACGGGTCGCGATGGTGATGGAGCCAGCCGGTGCGGAAAGGCCGCGCAGCAGGCCCTGGGGGCCGCGCAGGACTTCGATCTGCTGGATGTCGTACAGCGCGGTGTAAACGGTCTGCGCGTCGGTCGGAATTTCGTTGTAATAGACCTGAACCGCCGGGCTGGTGCCCTGGTCGGGATCGAAGGTCACGCCGCGAAGCGTCGTCGTGTTGTTGCGGCCCGTGGTGTTGGTGAGTTCAAGGCCGGGCGCCAACTGCTGCACGTCCTTGGCATCGAAAATGTTGAACTTCTGAAGCTGCTCACCGGTCGCGACGTTGACCGCCATCGGCACCGACTGGAGCGACCGTGCCTCACGCGTGGCGGTGACAACGATCTCGTTTACGTCACTGCCTTCGCTGCTGACCGCGTCCTGCGCGAGAGCCGCAGCCGGTACGATGAGAGCGGCGCTGCACAGCAATGCAGCAAGGGAATTGGCCTTCTTCATGACATCCTTTCCATAAGGTTCAGGGATCGGTCCCCGCGAATGGTGCCGCCGCTAGACGCGCGGCGCGCAGGCCGCAATCCGGTTCAGCGTCTCACTGGAATTTTCGAACGAAACCGTGCTTTATATGCAACAGATAGCATGGCGGTTTTTCAGTTTAGCTTTTGATTCTGGCATATTAGCGCTGCTCATAGGCTCCTTTGCAAATTGCCCGGCCTCGCCGCGATGACGTGGCAGCGCGAAATGCGTGATGGCGCAAATTCAATTTTTCCCTTTTCGATCGGGCAGAAGGAGAGGCGGTAACGATCGCCTATGATCCGCGTCAGGCGGGCAAAGGCGCCGACGATATGCTGGTGGCAGAAGGCGGGCAGATTTGGCGCCTCACGCCATGGCGCGCGGGCGGCGCGACGGGCGGGGATGCGTCGGACGGGGCAGTGCTTTGCCCCATGCCTGGCCGCATCATCGCTGTTGCAGTCGCGGCTGGGGAGGCCGTAGTGAAAGGTCAGAAGCTGCTGACGCTGGAAGCCATGAAGATGGAACACAGCCTTGTCGCGCCGTTCGACGGCACGATCGCGCAGCTCAATGCCAGCGAAGGCGGGCAGCCACCCGCAGCCGCTGCACATCGATGTGGAGGCGGCAAAGGCGAGTGAGTTCGGCCAGATCTTCGTCAACGGCACCTTCACATTCGCGCTGATGATCGGCCTGTCGGTCGGCGACACGACGCTCGGCACGCTGATCGACAATCTTGGCGATGACAAGCTGCTGATGCCAAAGCCCGTGTTCATCGGCGATCCGCTGCGCGCGGAAACAGATCTCACGGAATTGAAGGCCAGCAAATCGCGTCCCGGCGCGGGAGTAGTCACTTTCTCGCATCGCCTGATCAATCAGCGTGACGAGATCGTGTGCCAGTGCCTGCGCATGACTTTGATCAAAGGCAGCAACGTATAAAGCTGCGTCAATTCCTTGCATCGCCAAAGGCCCTTACGTTAGGGGACAGCCAGAACCAATCGCGACAGTGCGATTAACTCAGGCAGGTTAGGCGTTTCGATAATGGCAAATGCAGATTTTATCGTGGTGGGGACGGGCGCGGGTGGCCTTGCGGGCGCGATCTCTGCCAAGCTGAACGGCCTTAACCCGTTGATCATTGAAAAGTCCGCCCTTTGGGGTGGCACGAGCGCATTGTCCGGCGGCGGCGTGTGGATCCCCAACAACCACCTGATGCAACGGGACGGGATCGACGACAGTTTCGACGCCGCGCTCGCCTATATGGAGGCGACCATCGGCGATGTCGGTCCGTCCAGCAGCCGCGAACGCAAGACGGCCTATCTGAATGCCGGTCCTGACATGGTCCGTGGCCTTGAAGCACAAGGCCTCGGCTGGTGCCGTGCGCCGCGATACCCCGACTATCATCAGGATCAGCCCGGCGCGCGCGTCGGCCGCACGCTGGAGGGTGTGAGCTTCGACGGCAAGAAATTGGCGGGCTGGCTCAAGACCATGCGCACGTCGGGCCTGCCATCCATGGTGATGAGCACCGACGATGCGCCCCAGATTCCGACTATGTTCCGGTCGTTCAAATCCTTTTCTGCCGCGATGCGCATGATGGGCCGCACACTGGCCTGGCGGGTTCGCGGGCGCGAGCCGCTGTCGATGGGGGGCACGCTGGTCGCGCAGTTGATGGCGATCGTCCACAGGCTGGAGATTCCCGTTCTCCTCGATACGCCGCTCAAATCGTTGATCCAGGATGGCGATCGCGTGGTCGGCGTCGTGACGGGCGAGGGACCAACCGAACAACGCATCATGGCCTCGCACGGCGTGTTGCTCGCCACTGGCGGGTTTGCGAAGAACAGCAGCTACCGCAAGCAATTTCAGGAAGTCGATGGGCGGTGGAGCCCGGCCAGCCCGGACGACACGGGCGACGGCCAGCGCATCGGGGCAGAAGCTGGCGCCGAACTTGCGCTGATGGACGCTGCCACCTGGTATCCGGTGTCGATACTGCCCGATGGCACCATCAACGTCGGCATCTGGGAACGCACCTTGCCGGGATCGATTATCGTCGACAGTTCGGGCCAGCGCTACACGAACGAAGCGGCATCCTATGTGAATGCCGGACGTGCCATGCTGGACCGCGACAAGACCGTAAGCGCGGTGCCGAGCTGGCTGATCTTCGACAACCGCTACCGCAGCCGCTATTTCTTCGGATCGACCCCGCCGGGAGTGAATGGTGAATTCCTCAAGAGCGGCTTCTTCATAAAGGCGGCGACGCTCGATGAACTGGCGGAGAAGTGCGGGATCGACGCGGAAGGACTGAAGCGGACGGTGCAACGGGTGAACGCCATGGCGCAAAATGGCGTCGATGAAGATTTTGGCCGTGGCGACAATGTCTATGATCAATATTATGGCGATCCGAAGAACCAGCCTAACCCATCCTTCGGCCCCATCGACAAAGCTCCATTTTACGCCACTCGCTTCTATCCGGGTGATCTGAGCACCAAAGGCGGGCTCATGGCGGACGAACATGCCCGCGTCATTCGCCCTGACGGCAGCGTGATCGGAGGGCTATATGCCGCTGGCAACTGCGCCGCGCCGGTCATGGGTAGGACCTATCCGGGCGCGGGCGCGACGCTCGGCCCGTCCATGGTGTTCGCCTGGATCGCCGGGAAGCATGCTGCGGCGCACGGCGAATAAGAATGTCGGGGAGCGAAATTCCAGGCTTGGTCCTTTTGGGTAAGACTTTCGCTCCAAAGACATAATCTGTCGCCTCCTCTATCCCCGTCGGATGGCATCCGATCCGACGTGGTGGAATCAGGCAGGCTCTCATGTTGTGGCGGCGAGCGACTGGTGCGCGCGCCGGACGCCTGTTCGCATCGCCCTGCATCTGGCGGTCGGCGTCGGATTTCTCTGGCTCTTCCTGAGACAGGTCGATCTCGGCCCTGCTTTCGCGATCGTTGGCCGGGCTTCCGTCCTTCCGCTGCTGATTGCGCTTGTTGCCTATGCAGCCGACTTCCTGCTGCGGGCTGCACGCTTCTGGCTGTTGTTGATGCGCGCATCGGGCCAAAGCTTGGCCTGGGCCCCTGTGCCTGGCCCTTTCATCGCCAGCTTCGGCATCAGTGACCTGTTGCCACTGCGCGCAGGGGACGTGTTCCGCCTTCTCTGGTTTCAGCGAAACATGAAGCTGCGTTCCGGCGGCGTGCTCGGCGCGATGATGATCGAGCGATTTTTCGACCTGTTCTCACTTCTGCTGCTCGGTCTCGCGATCTTCACCTGGCACCTTGCCGGAGACTGGCGCTTCTGCCTGATCCTGCTGATACTAGTCTCCGGCATGGCAGGGTTGCTGGTGCCGATTGGCAGCCGAATGGCAGAGAAGGCGGGCACGCTTCGCTCCAAATGGCTGGCATGGCTGGCGTCCGCCGTTGGTTCTTTCCAGATGCTGCGATCGGTCCCGCTGCTTGCGGGCCTGACGGCCATGTCGCTTCTCTGCTGGCTGCTGGAGGCGGTGGTCATGCTCGGCGCCTGGATCAGTCTTGGCGGTGCTGCGGAGCGCTGGGCAGAGCCCATGGCGGCCTTTGTGGGTAGCACGCTCGGCACCCTGTTTCCCGGATTGCCCGGCCATTTCGGCACGTTCGAGCTGTTCGGGCTGGAGATATTCTCCCGCAGCGGAGTGGAGCCGGGTTTCGCCGCCGCTGTCCTGCTGCTCGCGCATCTTCTGCTGTGGGCGCCGACCGCTCTGTTCGCAATGATCTGGCTGCCGCTCAGCGGATCAGGAAAGACGGCGTAGCAAGCCGATCATATGTTGCTGGACGGGTGAACGGTGGGCAGATGCACCCTGAGCATGGGAGCGATGTGCGCAGAACCAGTCATAGCTTTCCGCCAGCATGTCCGCGTTCGAATAGCGCGCGCTCCAGCCGAGCTTTTCGAGCGGCGCGGTGTCGAACCAGCAGTCACGATGATAGGTGCGGTATTGCCAGGGGACCAGTGGCGAAAGCCTCATCTGGCGCAGCAGGCCAAGCGCTGCCATGGCAGGAGCGGTCGGCAGGCCCATGATGCGCGAGGTGCTGTCCGCATGTGCGATCAGCCCTGCCAGATCTTGGCGCAGGGTGCCGAAGCGATTGGTCCCCACATTATAGGTTCCCGGCTGTCGGCGCGCGAGCACCAACAGGATGAAATCGACCAGGTCGTCGGCATGGATGAACTGCATCCGGTTCGATCCGTCACCGATGATGAAGAGCCGCCGCCCCTCCGCGATCCACTGGAAAAGGATCTGGTAAATGCCCAGCCTTCCTTCCCCCAGAGTGGCGCGCGGCCGGATGATGGTAAGTGGCATGCCAGCCCGGCCGCAGATGTCCGACACAATGCGTTCTGCCGCCAGCTTGGACTGGCCATAGGGCTCGAACGGGCGCGGCTCGGTGGCTTGGGTGATGGGCCCTTTGGGGGGAAGGCCGAAGATGGCGGTGCTGCTCACATGCACGAACGCGCGCGCCCCGGCACGGACAGCCTCTTGCGCGACGATGCGCGATCCCTCGACATTGACCTCATGATAGCGCCGCCCCGCGTTGGACTGCGCCACCAGCGCGGCGTGATGGTGCAGCACATCGACACCGCGCATCGCCAGGGCGACCGTTTCGCGATCACATACGCTGCCCTGATGAAATTCGATGTCCGGCATTAGGGCAGGATCGCGGACCAGATCCAATATTCGCACCCTGTCCCCCGCCTGATGCAGGCGCTGGGCGAGGCGCGATCCGATAAATCCCGATCCCCCCGTCACAAGGTGCGTGGTCAAGCGAAGCGCCTTTCAATAGCGCGCAGTGCGTTGCGGTGCGCGATGGCCATGACCGATCCTTGCGGATTGGCGATGGTCGGCCCGCACATCAGCGATGCGTCGGCGATGCGTAGCCCATCGCCGCCATGCACCCGCCCCCAGCTGTCGGTCGCGGCGATCCGTTGATTCTCCCCCATCGGGCAGGATGCGAAGACATGCACCGACGATAGCGAGGCGGACTTTCGCGGCAGCCGCTTGGGCAACGCATCGATCTCGGCGGCGGATCGAAGCCGGGGAAGCCCCGGCAGGCAGGGCTGCACCGCCTCCGCCCCGGCGGCGAACAGCGCGCGCAGCAGGTGGCGGAGCCCGTCATACAGCGCTTCCAGTTCGCCTTCGTCATGGGCCACGGAAACGACCGGGTCCCGCGCGCCGGGCAGGCACCTCACCTTGGCATGGCCGCTGCCATTCTGGACATAATAGAGCCCCATCCGGTCCGAAGCATGCGCGATGTGGCCGCGCATGTCCGGATTGCCCGCCAGCGCCAACGCCAAGAGGGCGGGTGAACTGATCGAGCAGCCGATGCCGAAACGCGGCTCGAAACCCTTGATCTGGTGCACGGGGTCGGGATCGCCAGGCCTGTTCACCGCGTCGCTGAACAGCGCGACGGCCTTAAGCATGGGATGAAAGCGCAGGCTGTTGCCGATATTGTGCCGGATGCCGGAGCGGCGAAGCAGCGCAGGCGTCTGGACCGCGCCGCATGCCACGAACAGTCCGTCCGCCTCTATCTCCATCTCTCGTCCATCGCGGACCGCGCTGACCCGCCACCGTCGGTTGACGCGGGCAATGCGCACTGCTCGCGTCCCCGCCATCAACTCGCCGCCTGCACGCCGGAATTGCGGGATGAATGTCTCGCTCATCGACTGCTTGCGTCCGCTCACATAGTCGAACAGCCTGGGCGCCTGCACGCAATCCCAGCCTAGCGCCGCGCCCCCGTCGCCCAGACGCTGGGACAAAGGCGGCGCGCGTCCGGGAAGGCCGGCAACTTTCGCGCTCGCCTCACAAGCGTCGAAATGGGGGGCAAGTGCCTCGCCCGTCAGCGCATCGACCTGATACTCGCGCGCCCACTGCTCCAGAACATAGGCAGGCGTGCGATGGTAGAGCCCACGATTGACCTCGCTCCCACCCCCAACGCAGCAGCCTTCCATATAGCTGATCGACGGCTTGCCGAACGCAAGGCTGAGGCCCCTGTTGCGATATTTGCGCACGATCTCGTCGCCCGAAAAATGCCTGCACGCGTCCAAGGGCAGGTCCGGCCCTTCTTCCAGCAACAGCGTTTGAAAGCCCGCCTCGGCGCACAAGGCGGCGGTGACTGATCCGCCCGGCCCTGAACCAAGCACGGCCACATCGATGCGAAGCCGGTCAGCCATAGCGCCTGTCCTCCCGTTGATCGGCCTTCTCCTCCTGCTGGTCGGGCCACAGGCCAAACAGCGTCAGGCTGACATAGAGCGTCATCAGCATGCGGCACGGCCCCAGGGCGGATCGCTCCCATGCTTCCACCTGCCGCAGCCGCTCTTTCTGCCGCAGCCGATGGAACGGACATCCGCGCCGGATGAGGGGCCACGCGTCGAAGGCAAGCGTCGCCAGATGCAGGGGAGGGCGAAGATAGCCGGGCATGCCAGCCAGGCTGTCCATGACGAACCGGCGAGCTATGTCCGGTTGCGCGGCATCGCCTCTTTCCCGCTGCGCCACTGCCTCTACCAGCGCGCCGATCGCGGCTCGGGCGTCAGGCATCATGGCGAAACATGGGCTCGCGAAAATGGCGGAAGTCCCGTCCCCGGATCAATGACCGTACCCCCACGCGCCGCGCCGCTTCACCATCCCGGTCGTCGCGGTCGCCGATCATCAGCGTTCGGGCGGGCACCGTCTTCGCCTGCTCGATCAGCCACAACAGCCCAGCCGGGTCGGGCTTCAACCGGCCCACATCCTCTGCCGTGACGCACAGATGCGCCGACAGGCCCAGGGCGTCGAGCTTCCCTTCTGGCCGATAGTCTGAAAAGACCGCCAGCACATGGCGCCGCGCCAGCCGGGTGAAGAGCGATCCCGCGCCCGGCGTTCGGCAGTCGCGCAACAATGGCAGCGGGCGTTGCTCCATCCAATCGGCAACGATCGCGCGCACCTGTTCGGGTTGATGGCCGGGCAGGGCATATTGCGCATCGGCAAAGTCGCTGGCCATGACATCGCCCATCGCTTCCCGCTGTCGGCGATAGGCGGACAGCGTGCGGATCACCGACAGGCTGCGGCTGCGGATGGCTTCCCGCGCGAGCAGTCCCGCCATGCGCCGCCGCAACCGGGGCTGGTCGTACAGGGTGCCGTCCATGTCGAACACGATCAGGTCGAACCTGTCCCAGGGAACTGCAGCCGTCACGGCCGGGCGTAGACGTGGCTGGGTGAGGACAGGTCGCTGATCGACGGGATGTCGATGAAGGACAGGCCCGCCAGCGCCGCGATGACGATGAAGGACGCCATCATCAGCCGCCGTGAACGGAACAGCCGTTCGGGGCGGGACGCGACCGAATCCCGCCGCATCGCCAGCCAGAAATAGCTGGCGAACAGGACGGCGATGAAGGGCAGCGCGAATATATATTCCTGCCGGTACCGGATCAGGAATGCGGCCACGAAGAAGGCGGACAGCATGGCGTAGAGCATGCAGGATACCGCCAGATTTTCCGCATTGTAGCTGGCGAAGGACCGGCGGTAACGCGCCAGCAGGTCAGCCCCACCCGTCTCGCTGATATCGCGATATTCGGCCAGCCGCTTGGCCGCCATCAGGAACGCGCCGCCCATCCAGTAGGCGAGCAACAGTGTCGTAGGCGCGCGGGTATAAGGCTCGATCATCGTCCAGCCCAGCATCAGGCGGATCGGGTTGTTGATGCTCTCGCTGATCACATCCAGATAGACGCGGTCCTTGGTGCGGACCGGCGGCACATTGTAGATAAGGCCCGACAGGACGAACGCCGTCGAAGTCCATGCGAATAAGGCCCCCAGCTGCACCGCAAGCGACAGGCCAAGGATGACCAGCAGCAGATATTCGGCATAGACGATCGGCGCCGACAAATTGCTCTGCACTGCGGTGCGGGCCGACTTCAGCGGATGAAAGGCGTCGAAGTCGCGGTCCAGCCATTCATTGATCACATAATTGGCCGAAGCGATAGCAACGGCGCTGATGAGGCCGAGCAGCAGCGTGATCAGGCGGGGGTCCTGGGCCGGGTCTCGCAAGACATAGGCAAGGACGATCCCGGGGAGGATGAACACATGCTTCGTCATATGGTCCAGCCGGGCGATGGCGACATAGTCGCGCCACCGGCCATGTGGAGCCTGGATTGGACTGACCGTCATGGCTTCCTCACTCATTGTTGACCTCTCCCCAGGCGCGTCGATAGATGGCGCCGTCCTTCAGTTGGGCGGTGCGGACGAGATGCAGGCGATCGGAAAGCTCCTGTTCCGATGCCATATAAAAGCGCCAATCGACCCTGTTCAGAAGGACGACATAGGCATTGCCGCGCGCCAGCACGGCGTTGGCTGACGCCAACTGCTGGGCGTAGGGGAATTGCGCATCCTCCCGTCCAATTCGCAGGCTGATGTGCATCGGCGTGTCGCGCGCAGGACGGCGGAGCAGATAGGTGATGACATCGGGGCCGTTGGAGTAGATGACGGCGTCTTTCGGCAGCCGCGCGACTGCGGCGATCGTCGGCGAACGCACCCACTCCAGCGCGGCGTATCCGACGCCCTTGCGGTAATCCTGATAGGTGCGCACAGTCGTGCGGACCGCATGGCCAGCCAGCATCATGCAGCCGATGCCGATCAGGATGAGGCGCAGCGGGCGCGCCGCCCTGGACGTGCGGTCAAGCTGCGCGACCGCGATCGTCGCCGCCAGGACGCTGGTGCAGTAGATCGGATAGGCATAGCGGCCATTAAGGTGCAGATTGGCCTCGATCGAGGTCGCCAGCACCATGAAGGCGAGATAGGTGAAGAAGAGCAGGGCTAGCGGCACGGCGAGCAGCGACAGATTGCTGCCGGAGTTCTGGCTAAGTGAACGGCGGCCCTGAAGGACGATCGCGGACAGGCTCGCACCCAGCGCCACGAGGAACAGGGCGCCACGCACTGGTCCTGGAATATTGTCCGGCAGCAGCCAAGCGGTCATTGCATGGAAACTCAACCACCAGTCGGCGGTGGTCATGTTGCCCAGCCATTCCAAGGGGCGGCCGGTCGACCGGCCATTCACCACTTCGCCCAGCGCGACCCATCCCAGGAATATCAATGCAGATGGCAATAGGATGCGCAGTATGTTGCCGAACCTGCTGGACAAGGGATGGCGCGGATCGATCAGCAGGAACACGGCGATGGCCGCACCCAGCGCCGGGCCGGTGAAACGGACCAGGGAGGCAAGGCCGACGCCGACGCCCGCCATGATCAGCCAGCGGCCCTCGCCATCGCGCAGATAGCGGGCAAGGGCGATCAGCGTGGCGTAGATGGTGGTGAGGAACAGCGGCTCTGACATGGCAAGGCCGTGCAACGTCACCGACTGCGGCGCGATGACGATGATCGCCGTGCCCATGGCTGCCGCGGCGGGGCTGCCGCTCGCGATCCTCAACAGATGCCAGGCAAGCAGTGCGTTGAGCGGAGCCAGAACCAGCCCGATGCTCCAGGCGCCCTTGACGATGTCGATGCCTGTCATCGCCACCAGCTGCAACAGGGCTGGATAAAGCGGGGCGTCCCACGGCTGGCTCGACAAGTTCATGTAGCGTGTGCTGTCCGGCCAAATGCCGATGCCGTGATGCGTCACCAGCAGGAACAGCAGCAGCGCAAGGACCGGCAAGCCGCCAGCGCTGATGCGGTCGAGCAGCACCCCGGACCGGGCACGGGCCAGCGCCGTCTCGGGTTGGAACGGGTACATCACGGCTTTGACCGGAAGCCAGCAAGGATGCGCTTCACATTCCCGGCGACGAAATGCAGCACGGAGTCCGGGATACCGCGATCGAAGATGTCGTCCAGCCCATCCACCAGCCGGTCGATCTCCGCCTTGGTGACGATGAAGGGCGGCATGAAGTGGAGCATGTCGCGCGCGCCGGGCTGGAAATGAACCAGGACGCCGTGCCGGTCGAACAACTGCCGCGCGAGCGCGCCGATCAGCACGGACTGATAAGTGAGGAATAACGGATTGTTCGACACATCGACGAGCTTTGCTGCCATGTCTTCGCGGAAATTAAGGCGGATGGCGCGGAACAGCCCCCGGCCGCGCACTTCCAGCAGCGTGCGGGGATATTTGATGTGCAAGGCCTCAAGCCGCGCTTCGAGATAATCTCCCATCTCCCGCGCATTGTCGATCAGCCCATCTTCGTAGAGCGTGTTGAGTGTTTCGATCGCCACGGCGCAGCTTTCACCAATGCCGCTGAATGTCGAGCTATGCAGGTTGCAGTCATTGCGATTGCCGTATGCCTGCTCGAACAGCGCGCGCGAAGTCACCATAGCGCCGATCGCCCGTTTGCCGCCGCCCAATGTCTTTGCCAGCGTGACTATGTCAGGCACCACATCTTCATGCATGAATGCGCAGAAGCGGCCCGTGCGCCCGCAACCCACCTTCACCTCGTCAAAGATCGACAGGATGTCATTGGCGCGGCAAAGCTCGGCAAATTGCGTGAGATAGCCGGAAGGAGGCACCTCGCAGGCCGTGCCGCGGATCGGTTCGATGATGGCCGCGATGATGCTGTTGCCCTTTGCGCCGCTTTCCTCGGCGATGGCGCGATGCATCGCATCGATATCGCCATAGGGGACGTAGATCACATTTTCCTTCGGTACGCCCAGCAGGAAGCCGGTATGCACGTTCGTCGCCGTCGTCAGCGCGAGCGCTCCATGCGTCTTCCCATGGAAAGCGCCGCGCATGCAGAGGAATTTATCCTTCCCCTTGGGCGTCTGGATGCGCTCGGCCAGCTTCATCGCCGCTTCGTTGGCTTCGGCGCCCGATGTGGAGAAGAAGCTGGTGTCCAGCGGATCGGGCAGGATCTGGGCCAGATTATAGGCCAGTGCGGCCTGCAACTTGTGCGGGGCGAGCTTGATGATGTCCAGTACCTGCCGGGCATGACATAGCTGCTCGGCGGCTACGATGCGGGGGTGATTATGGCCTAGGCCAGCCGCTCCCATGCCGGTGGAAAAATCAAGCACCTCCCGCCCATCGGCCAGGTGCAGCACGGTGCCCCGCGCTGCCCGCACGTCGAGGTCGTCCAGGCCCAATATGCCGTATAGTCCCAGCAAATGCCGGTTGAGGTGCCGCGCATAAAGGCGATTGGCTTCGCTTACTTCCAGAGACAGCGATTGTTCGAGCGTCAGGATCGCCGGACGGTCAAACGGCGCGGGCAGTATATCCTGTTTGAACTGGGTTGCCATTTGGACTGATTCTCCCGCCGCATGCTGTCGATGGGACAATCTTTATGGATGGCGAAGAGACGCGGGAATCCATGGATTTATATACTCCCAAGGGGCCGTGGCCTAGCCCTTCGGAGCCTCGCCATTTGCGGCCGTTGCACCCTCGAAATAGATGGCGGCCAACGCGGTGCGATTGGTGATGCGCAGCTTTTGGAAGATATTGTGAAGATGGATCTTCACCGTGCCCTCGCCAGCCCCCAATTGTCGGGCGATGTCACGGTTGGACAGGCCGCGGCATGCCTGCGCGGCGATCTCCAGCTCCCGGGGGGTGAGCGCGGCCAGGCCGGGAGACGGGCCCTCGTCCCGCCAGACGCGGTTTGCCCTTCTCGCCATTTCCTCGGGCAGCCACTGCCGTCCGCCTGCGACGCTGCGCAGGCAGTCGATCAGCGTATTGGGGGCGGCTTCCTTCAGCACGATGCCCCAAATGCCATTTTCGATCGCTTCGGCCAGTTGTGGGGGGGTAATCAGCGCGGTCAGGAAGACTGCCCGGATGGGCAGGTCCGCCATCCTTATTCGCCGCAGCAGAGCCAGTCCGCTGATGTCGGGCATGTTGATGTCCAGCACCACGATGTCGGGTTTCAACCGGTCGATGGCCTGGAAGGCGGCGGCGCCGTCGGTCATGCTGCCAACGACCCGAAAGTCCGGCTCCATCGCGACCAGCTCGGCCAATCCATGCAGCACAACCGGATGATCGTCGACTAGGAAAACCGACTGCTTCATTGCAAAGGCACCTCAATCCGCATCGCCAATCCTGGTGCGTAGCGCGTTATCGCCATGCGGCCGCCCAAGTCCCGGATGCGCGCGCGCAAGGACCGGGGCCAAGCCGACCTGCTGTTGGGCGTTCGCACCATACCGCAGCCATTGTCGGCGATGGTGAGCCGCAGGGCTTGGTCCGCCCTGTTCAACTCGACGGTTACTCGCGTTGCCCCGCCATGACGCACCGCATTGGCTGTCGCTTCGCTCAGCAACTGCCTCAGTTCACGGTGAAGGTCGCCCGACGCCTCCATGTCTGGCGGATTGACCGACAGGGCGATGTCGCATCCCCATTGATCGGACAGTTCATCAGCGCTCTGGGCCAGCGACTGGGACAAGAACCGCAAGGGCGGCGATTCCATGTCGCGGCTGCTTTCGACGAAAAGGCGGATGCGCCGCTGTTGTTCGGCCATGACGACAGCTACACCGTCAAGCGCGCCGCGCGCACTTTCGGGAAGGCTCATGCCCGCCGCCTTCAGCTTCAACGAGGCAGCGGTCAGCTCCTGCAAGACGCTGTCGTGCAGGTCCCGCGCCAGCCGGATGCGTTCCTGCGCGCGCGCATTGTCGGCGATGGCATGGATCAGTTCCCATCGTTCAAGTTCGTGGCCGATGCGAAGCGCAGTGATCTGAGTCAGATGCTGCGTTTCTTCGTGATGATTTTCAGCCCCGATCACAAACAGCCTGTCCGCGCCGTCGGAAACTGCGACCGGGGCTGAACGCAATCCGGCAGGATCGTCGAACAACTTGCCCCATCCGGTGACCGCGCCGATCGCGTCCAGTTCGGCGGTGTCGCTCGTGCGGAAAAGCTCCCTCCATTCCCGCCGCGGACTTCTGGCGCGCCAGAATGATGGGTCATCGATTTCCGCGATCCGCAGCCCGCCCGGTCCCCACAATGCTATCGTCCCGCCGGACCCCTTCTGATCCTGCCAGAGCAGCAGCACCTGCCTGACGCCAAGGAGCTCGGCCGCATGCCGCAACATGTCGCTCAGCAAGATCCGCCGGTCCGTCGCGGCAGGCGCGGGATACCAGCTCGCCAGCTGCGCGAAGCGATGGCTGCTCCGCGCCCGGCACGCGCCGAAATAGCCCAGCATCGCAGCCGCCACCAGGAAATAGGCCGACCGCATGATCAACAGGTTGAGTTCGGACTCCCCATCCTGCAAATCCCGCCAACCCAGCGCGATCAGCAGCAACTGCATGACGACCGCGCCCAGCACCGCACCCAACATGTCCCAACGCAGCGTTGTCGCCAGCAGGATGAACGGCAGGAACGGGAAGAATGGGCTGCTGAGTTCGTCGGTCAGATAGACAAGTGCGCCTAGCGCCAGCAGGTCTATGCCATGGATGATGAGATGCGCCTTGCTTTCCAACGGCCAGCGCGGCGGCGTCAGGGCCAGCCAGAGCGAGAAGGCGATATAGCTGCCGAGCAGTAAATGCGCTTCGGCCAGGAAACCGGCTGGACGCGTCGGGTCGAGGTAGATGGCCAATGCCGCGAACAGCACCGTCACCAGCCTGCCTGCCGATATCAGCCATTCAGGGTCAGCACCGGCGCGCAGCCCGTCCAGCAGGAAGCATCGCCTGAGTGCCGCTAACATGCGCGGCGCGGGTCCATCCATCTTGCGCGTGCGCATATCTTAGCAAGGACTGGCACGAACTTACATGCCGCACAAATGCGATTATGGATAAGGGGTTGAAGGGAACAGCAGAATCCCTGGACGAACTTAGCCGATCATCATGAGGCTGGCGTTGCCACCGGCGGCTGTGGTGTTGATCGATATCGAAACCTCTTCAAGCAACCAGTCGCAATGATAGGCAAGGGGCTGGTCCTGCTCGGCCGCATGGACTGATATGATCGGCCCGGGCACCGCCGCTGCTTCCGCTACCGCCCGGGCAACGGCAATCTCGTCTCCTTCCACCAGAATGACCGAACAGGGGCCGGTCGCGCTTGCTGAAAACGCCGCCGCTACATTGGGCGGCAGATCGTCAGGAAGTGCGTGTGCAACCACGCCCCGGTTTCCCGTCGCCAGCACTGCTGCCATCTGCTCGAACAAGCCTTGGCCAGTTTCAGGCCTCATCCCTATCTGGCCGCGTGGCTGGAGCCGGTAGAGGTTGCTTTCCCCGACCGGCCCGGCAAGCCTGACCTCTGTGCCAAGAGCGGAAGCGGCGGCGTAGCTTCGGGCTTTCGCCGCGCTGGCGGTCTCTCCCTTTCTTTCCAGCCAGTCGGCGAAATCATGAATGGGTGATGCGATATTGCGGGGCGGATGGGGAAAGGCGGGTGGCGACGTTACCAGCCGCCTGAGATAAAGCGGTCCGCCTGCCTTGGGCCCGGTTCCGGACAATCCACGCCCCCCGAACGGCTGGACGCCCACGACCGCGCCGATCATGTTGCGGTTCACGTAAAGATTGCCTGCCTCCACCCGCGCGGTGACATGGGCGATGGTGTCATCCAGCCTTGTGTGCAGGCCGAACGTCAATCCATATCCGGTCGCGTTGATCGCATCGATCAGCGCGTCCAGCCCCTCGCGGCGGAAGCGCACGACATGAAGCACAGGGCCGAACACTTCCCGTTCCAGCTCCGCTATGTCGCCGATCTCGATGATCGTGGGCGCAACAAAGCTGCCATGCGCGGCCTCTGGGGGCAGGGGGAGCCGATAGACGGGTTCGCCGCGATCGCGCATCATGGCGATGTGCTTCTCGATCCCCGCTTTTGCATCATGCGTTATCACGGGGCCGACGTCGATCTTCAGCGCGTCCGTCCGGCCGATGCGCATTTCCCGCAACGCACCTTTCAGCATCAGCAGGATGCGATCCGCCACCTCGTCCTGCAGGCACAGGACGCGGAGCGCGGAGCAGCGTTGGCCAGCACTGTCAAATGCCGATAGCAGCACATCCGCCACGACTTGTTCGGCGAGAGCGGACGAGTCCACGATCATCGCATTCTGGCCGCCCGTCTCGGCGATCAGGGGGATGGGCCGACCGGTCGGGGAAAGCTGCTTGGCAAGTTGTCCCTGGATCAGTCGCGCAACGGCCGTCGATCCCGTGAACATCACGCCTGCCGTGTCCTTTGCCGCCACCAGGGCGCTGCCCAAAGCCCCGTCGCCTGGCGCCAGCAGCAGCGCATGGCGCGGCACGCCCGCCTCATGCAGCAGCCTCACCGCCTCTGCCGCGATCAATGGCGTCTGGCCCGCCGGTTTGGCCAGCACCGGGTTGCCCGCGACCAGCGCGGCCGCGACCTGGCCGGTGAAGATCGCCAGCGGAAAGTTCCACGGACTGATGCAGACAACGGGTCCCAGAGGTCGCTGCTGGCTACCAAAACTCGTCCGCGCCTGCACCGCATAATAGCGTAGGAAATCGATAGCCTCTCGCACCTCGGCGATTGCGTTGGGAAGGGATTTTCCGGCTTCACGGATCAGAAGACCGAGCAGGATCGGCATGCGCGCCTGCATCGCATCGGCGGCTCGTTCCAAGATGGCAGAACGCTCTTCCACTGGCTTGGCACCCCAGTCGGAAGACGCGGCCCGGGCGACGAGGGCAGCGGCACCTTCCGCTGCCACTTCCGCGACCGTGCCCACCACGTCCCGATGATCGGCGGGATTGACGATCATCCGATCGATGCCAGACCCAAATGTCGGGTCCGCCCTCCACGCGATCTCCGCGCTGTCCCGAAGCGCGTGCGACAGCGCGGCGAGCGTGCCCTCATCGCTCAGGTCAAAGCCTGCCGAATTGCGGCGATCGGGATAGAGATTAGCGGGCAAGGCGATCTGCTCATGCCTTGCCCCCGCTTCGGGCATGGCGCGGACAATTTCGGCCGGGTCGGCGATCAGATCTTCGACCGAAACCGCCGGGTCCGCAATCCGGTGGACGAAGGAAGAATTGGCGCCATTCTCAAGCAGGCGGCGGACCAGATAGGCAAGCAGCGTCTCATGTGTGCCCACCGGCGCATAGATGCGGCAGGGACGGTCGAGCTTCTCCTTGCCTACCACCTGTTCGTACAGCGGCTCTCCCATTCCGTGCAGGCACTGAAACTCATATTGGCCGACGCTGAAATCCGGCCCGGCAAGACGATAGATGGTCGCCAGCGTCTGCGCATTATGCGTCGCAAATTGCGGGAAGATCGCGTCAGGCGCTGCCAGCAATTTGCGCGCGCAGGCGATATAGGCGACGTCCGTATGCACCTTGCGCGTGTACACCGGGAAATCGGCGAGCCCGTCCACCTGGGCGCGCTTGATCTCCGCATCCCAATAGGCGCCTTTGACCAGCCGCACCATCAGGCGGCGCCCGGACCGCCGGGCAAGGTCGATGATCCAGTCGATGACGAACGGGCAGCGCTTGCCATAGGCCTGAATGACGAAGCCCAGGCCCTCCCATCCGGCCAGCGCCGCGTCGGTCGCCAGGCTTTGGAGCAGATCGAGCGAGAGTTCGAGCCGGTCCATCTCCTCGGCATCGATGTTGAGGCCGATGTCATAGCTTTTGGCAAGGATGGCCAACTGGCGAACACGGGGCAGCAACTCGGCCATGACCCGGTCCGCCTGCGAACGGGCATAGCGGGGGTGCAGGGCGGAAAGCTTGATCGATATGCCCGGCCCTTCATAAACGCCGCGCCCGCCCGCCGCCTGTCCGATCGCGTGAATGGCGCGCTCATAATCGGCAAGATAGCGGGCGGCATCCGCCGCCGTCGCCGCCGCTTCGCCGAGCATGTCGTAGCTGTAGCGAAAGCCCTTGGCCTCCATGCCGCGCGCGCGCCTCAACGCCTCCGCGATTGTCTCGCCAGTGACGAACTGTTCACCCATCATCCGCATGGCGAGATCGACGCCACGACGGATCACCGGCTCTCCTGCCCGCGCAACAAGCCGGGTGAGCGCGGCGCCCAGCCCATGGTCATCCACGCTGCCGACCAGCCTGCCGGTGACGACCAGCCCCCAGCTGGCCGCATTGACGAAGAGCGACCTGCCGCCGCCGATGTGCGCGCTCCAGTCGCCATTGGACAGCTTGTCCCGGATCAGCGCGTCGCGGGTCGCATCGTCGGGGATGCGCAGCAGCGCTTCGGCAAGGCACATCAGCGCGACGCCCTCTTCGCTGGACAGCGAATATTCCTGCACCAAAGCTTCCACGCCGTTGCCCCTGCGGCTGGCGCGGAGCGCGCTTACAAGGTGGCGGGCGGTCTCCCTGATTGCGGCGCGATCGGATGCTCCCAGAGTTGCGGCCTCCAGCAGTGGCGCCACACAGGCCGCTTCGTCGCGCCGGTAGGCTGCGGTAATCGCCTGGCGGAGCATGCTCTGCGGACGGATCGGCGGCGCAAAGCCGTCGAAGGCGATGCGACCGGACATGGCGGGCAGACTATCCACAGGCCTTCTATCACCCAAAGTTTCTTCGCCCGATATAGGGACACATCGCAGCCAATGCTGGTTCCGCCGAAGGCAAAAAGAAGGAAGCAGCACCAGCGCAGGCTTTGCACCAGCAGCGGCGAAGCTATAGTTGCTGGTTCCCATATAAGAAAACCCGCAGGTGGAGAGGCCGATGGCTGAATGGCGGCATCATTGGGCTGAGGTCAACGGCCTCACCATGCATTATGTCGAGCAGGGCGAGGGGCCGCTCGTCGTGCTGGCACACGGCTTCCCCCATAGCTGGTTCAGCTGGCGCCATCAGATCGCCGCCATCGCCGCCGCTGGTTATCGCGTCGTCGCATTCGATCTGCGCGGCATGGGGCAGACAAGCGCCCCGGCTGAAGTGCAGGCCTATGACGTGCAGCATACGATGGGCGACCTTGTCGCCCTGCTCGATCATCTGGGCGAGGAACGGGCCGTATTCGCCGGTCTGGATTTCGGCCTCTTCGCCATTTACGACCTGGCCTATCATCACCCCGAACGCATGAGTGCGATCATCGGGCTGGGCAATCCGGCCTGGCCTCACGATCCTGACTGCTCACCCTTGACCGCCGCCCGTGAGCTTGGCGGCAAGCATTTCTACCATATCGATTATTTCACAAGGCAGCCCGGCCTTGCGGATGCCGCGTTGGATGCAGACCCGCGTGCCTTCCTCAAGCGTGTCTTCTACGCTCTGTCGGGCGATTATCATTATATCGATGTCTGGAAGCATCCGCCGGGAACCTCCTATCTCGACTCCTTGCCCGAAGCGCCGCCATTGCCATGGCCATGGCTCAGTGAATTGGAACTCGAATTCTTCGTGAACGACTATGCTCGCTCCGGATTTCGGGGTGGGCTCAACTGGTATCGCGCCATGGATCTGCGCTGGGCCTATCGCCGCAAGTTCGAGAATATTCCCAACCCGGTGCCATTCTATTTCCTGACCAGTGAAAATGACACTGACATGGAGGCCTTTCACGGCGACGATCCGCTGGCAAAATTGCCCAGCCAATATGCCGACCTGCGCCGCATCGAGATCTTGCAGAAGGCTGGCCATATGCTCCAGATGGAAAGAGCAGCCGAAGTCAGCGCCTGCATGGTGGAGTTCCTCGCGGACATTGGGGAAGCTCAGCGGCGACCATATGATCTTTGAAGCTGGCCCTGCGGCAATCAAATTGCGCGGGGGCTTGACTAAAGGTTGACGCGGGCCAACTATTCGGCCGGTTTCGGGGAATGCAGTGCGCGAGTTCGAGTGATGCGGGCGCCGTCTTCCGGATATAGGTGGACGGTCGGGAAGCCCCCGTCTGATCGGACAAGGCGGTGAGTGCATGACGCAAGATATTCGCGCGGACACATCTGATATGGGATCGGCACGCCTCCGGCGCGGCATGCTGCTCCGCGCGATGCTTGCGCAGAATACTGGCACCGGCTGCGCTTTTGGCGGCCTTGGCGTCAGCGTTCTGACCCTCCAGGACCGCTATGACGCGTCCTTGGGCATGGCGACGATGGCGCTTTCCCTTGCCGTCCTCTCCATGACCGCATTCGGGCCCCTGACAGCCATTCTCATCACGCGCTGGGGCTTGCGGCGAGTCATGTCTGCAGGGGTGCTGATCTCGCTCATCGGCTATGTCGCGCTTGCCTACGCGCCCAGCATGTTGCTCGCTCTCGCTGCATGTGGCCTCTTGATCGGGCCCGGCGCGGCGTTGTTCGCCGCCCTCCCGCCTGCGGTGCTGGCAGGCGGCTGGTATCCAGAAGCGCGGGGCAGGGTGATGGGGATTGCCTATCTTCCCCTGTTCGTCACCTTCATCCCGATGTTGGGCGTCAGCGTCATCCAGGCCTATGGATTGAAGGCCTTGTTTCTCTCGCTTGCCTTCGTGCATCTGCTGCTGCTGCCGCTCATGCTTGGCGTGGTCGATCCGCCGATCGAGGCGATGGATGATCAGGCCGCGACCACTGCGCCAGCTTTGGCTTCCCGCCATGTCGTCATCCTGGGCGGAGCGATGTTCTGGCTGATTACGGCGGCAGACGGCATCCTCAACGGCACGGCGATCGCAGGTGCGGCGCACATCTTGCCGATCGTCGAGGAATATAAGGTGTCCATAGAGGCGGGCGCCTTGCTGCTTTCCGTTTCGGGAGTTTCCAGCATGGTGGGCTCCCTTTTGGCGGGCTATGCCTGCGACCGCATCGGCGCGGCCAAAACGCTCGGCTTGGCCGGGGTGGGTTTCGCGCTTGCCTGGGTCATATTGGCGATAACCGGATGGATGCCCGCGCTGATCGCTTCCTCCTTCATCATCGGTCTTTGTGGTGCATCGGTTTTCCCGCCGCTCAATGCGCTGGTGGTTCAGCTATATGGTGCCGAGGCATTGCCAAAGGTTCTCAGCCTGCTCGGGGTCATGACGCTTCCCTTCGCCTTTCTCATGTCGCCCGCCGCGGGTTGGCTTCGCGATTTTGCCGGCAATTACGAGCCGGTCTTCATCGCGGTGGTGATCGCCAACGGGATAGCAGCCGCTATCTGCTTTGGCATAACCCGCTATTTGGCCCGCAATGGATCGCCGCTCGACGATATGCCCCACGCGGCCTTGTCGCCAGCGAACCCGGCCTGATTCTTCCAGCCATCCGGAACGCTCAGGAGTCTGGCTCGACCAGCTGCTGCGCGCTTGATAAATGTTGAGCAATGCCAACGATTGAGAATCTGCTGCCCTCCGGGTCATCGGGGAAAATCTGATTCCAGATAAATCGAAGAGAGAGGTTGCCGAAAATGGCCCATAAGAAATTCCACCTTGGCTATTTCACCAAATTCGGCGCCACGTCCTGGCCTGGCGATGGCAAGGAATTCGGCTCAGAATGGGCGGATGGGTCCTACCACAAGGAATTGGCCAAGATGCTGGAAGCGGCCAAGTTCGACTTCATCTTCTTCGAGGATACGACGATCGTGGGCGATCGCTATGCCGGTTCGATGGAGCTTGATCTCAAGAATGCGACCCTCGCACCCAAGCTCGATCCCTTGCCGCTGCTGCCGGTGATGGCGCAAGATACCTCTCACATCGGGTTGATCGCAACCGCCTCGACGACGTTCTATCCGCCCTATCTGCTCGCCCGCCTGCTTTCCACCATCGATTCCCTGACAAAGGGCCGGGCGGGGTGGAACATGGTGACGTCGAGCGAGAAAAACGCGGCGCTGAACTTCGGCCTGGAAAAGCTGCTGCCGCCGAACGAGCGCTATGACATCGCCGATGAATTTGTCGAGTTGTGCAAGAAGCTTTGGGATTCCTGGGAAGAAGGCGCGCTTGTCGCCAACACTGAAACAGGCGTTTATGTCGACCACACGAAGGTCCACACTGTCGATTTCGAGGGCAAGCATTTCCGTTCACGCGGTCCGCTCAACACCCTGCGTTCGCCGCAGGGCTATCCGGTTCTGGCGCAGGCGGGCGCATCCGAACGCGGCCGTGATTTTTCGTCCAAGAATGCTGAAGTCGTGCTCGGCATGATGACCGGCGGCGTGAAGGGGATGAAGGCCTATCGGGAGGACATCCGGAACCGCGCCGAACAGCAGGGCCGTAACCCCGACGACGTCAAGGTCTTCTTCCTGACCCCGATCAACATCCTGCCCGAAGGCGGCGAGATCCCCGAAATGACCGAGGCGCAGAAACAGGCCGCGTTCGAGCATAATATCGTCATGGCCTCATCCTCGCTGGACGTCGATTTCTCGCAATATGACCTGGACGCGCCGGTTCCGCAGGACATCAAGGCAGGCGGCCATACCAGCGCGCTTGAGCATATGAAGAAGGCCGGGCGCGAAGAGGGCAAGTCCCTGCGCGACCTCTTCTCATCAGGAAAGGGCGGCAGCGGCTCGCGCTTCAGGGGTACGCCGCAGCAGATCGCGGACCAGCTAATGGAGGTCATGGACGAAGTTGGCGGCGACGGCATCCTGATCGAAGGATCGGGCTATAACCACCAGCTTCCCGGCTTGCTGAACGGCGTCATCCCCGCGCTTCAAAAGGCGGCCGCGGTGCGCACCGAATATGAGGGCACGACGCTGCGCGAGATCCTCCGGGAGTTCTAGTGGATTGACCGGGACAGAAGAGTCCTTTCGGGGATTCCCATCGGGCTTTTG
>CBIHNV010000024.1:0-51934 GCA_966211835.1 uncultured Sphingobium sp. | reverse complement strand
CCCCCCCCCACTCCCCCACACGCCCCCGGGTGGGGCGGCGCCCCCGCGCCTCCGCCCCGGCCCCCCCCCCCCCTACAAAGGACAACCGTAGCTCCCCTCTCCTCGGCCCTCTCCCCTGAAGGGGAGAGGGAGAAGGTCTTCAGACCACCCGACCCGATCACAACACAAAAAAGGGCCGGAGAGCATCCGCTCCCGGCCCCTTTCAAAACTTCTGGCAAACCCGATCAGCCGACGATTTCTTCCGCCTTGAAGAAATAAGCGATCTCGATCGCGGCATTTTCCTCGCTGTCCGAACCATGAACCGAGTTCGCTTCGATCGACTCGGCATAATCCTTGCGGATCGTGCCTTCGTCGGCATTGGCGGGGTTGGTAGCGCCCATGATGTCGCGGTTGCGCTTCACGGCGTCTTCGCCTTCCAGAACCTGGACGACCACCGGACCGGAGATCATGAAGGCGACCAGGTCAGCGAAGAAAGGGCGTTCCTTGTGAACGGCATAGAAGCCCTCGGCCTGCTCACGGCTCATGCGGATGCGCTTGGACGCGACGACGCGCAGGCCCGCTTCTTCCAGCTTCTTGGTCACGGCGCCGGTCAGATTGCGGCGCGTGGCGTCGGGCTTGATGATCGAAAAGGTGCGGGTTACGGCCATGAGGCTCAAAAGCTCCGGATTGTTGGAATTGGCGCGCCCTTTAGACCGCGCCGCCTCGCACCGCAAGGGGGCGTTGACGGGCCTTCCTGGCTCAGGGGCCCTGCACCCATTTCCCTTGTTCCTGCCGCCAGAAGCGAGGCGTCACATCTTCCCGCCGGGACAGGCTGCGCCAATTTTCCCGCGCCCCTTCGACTGTCAGCGAGTCGAAAAAGTAGAAGGCCCGCTCGAAACCCAATGCTTCTTCCCGCCAAAGCCCATCGGCGATTGCGATATGCCGCGCGCCATTGGTCGCACTGCAATCCTGCGCCAGGAGCACAGGCTGGACGGCTTCCGCCCCCTCGCCCGCCCGGCCATGCGCGAGAAAGCTTTCAGGCGGCCCATTCCATAGCCCGGCCGAGATATGCTCAAGCTGCGCATCATCCTGCGCAACCACCAGCAGCCGTTCACCTGACCCAAGCACCCGTGCCGCTATGGCAGGCAGCACCCGGTCTACAGGATCGCGGCTAAGCTGGTAGAAGTCGACCTGCATCAGCGTTCGAACTTGTCCGCCACCAGCCGGTCGATCAGACGCACGCCATAGCCCGTCGCGCCCTTGTCCCAGGTCGCGCCAGGCTTGTCGGCCCAGACCATGCCTGCAATGTCGAGATGCGCCCATTTGACGCCATCATCGACGAATCGCTTGATGAACTGCGCGGCGGTGATCGATCCCGCATAGCGTGCGCCCATATTCTTCATGTCCGCGATCGGGCTGTCGATCAGCTTGTTATAGGCGTCGCCAAGCGGGAAGCGCCACAGCTGGTCGCCCGCTGCCTTGCCCGCCGCGATCAGGTCCTCCGCCAGTCCCTCGTCATTGGCGAACAGCCCACCATATTGGTCACCAAGCGCGACGATCATCGCCCCGGTCAGCGTCGCAAGATCGACGATAACCTCCGGCGCGTAGGTTTTCTGCGCCCAGGTGATGACGTCGCACAGCACCAGGCGGCCTTCCGCGTCGGTATTGATGACCTCGATCGTCTGACCGGACATGGAGGTGACAATATCGCCCGGACGCTGCGCGTTGCCGTCGGGCATATTCTCAACAAGGCCGCAGATCCCCACGACGCGCGCCTTCGCCTTGCGACCGGCCAGCGCCTTCATCGCGCCCGCGACCGCGCCCGCGCCGCCCATGTCCCACTTCATGTCTTCCATGCCTGCGCCGGGTTTCAGCGAAATGCCGCCGGTGTCGAAGGTCACGCCCTTGCCGACAAAAACCACGGGCTTGCTGCTTGCGCCATCCGTGCCGTCCCACTCCATCGCCAGCAAGCGCGGCTCCCGGACCGATCCCTGCGCAACGCCGAGCAGCGCCCCCATGCCGAGTTCGGCCATCGCCGCCTTGTCGAGCACGCTGATCTTGACGCCGAGCTGCTCCAGGTGCTGGCAGCGCTCAACGAAGCTCTCGGGATACAGGACATTGGCAGGCTCCGACACGAGCTCACGGGTGAAAACGACGCCTTCAGCGACAGCCGAAAGCCGCTGCCAATGCGCATCCGCGCCCTCGGCAACGACTGACAGTTTCGTCAAAGTCGGCTTCGCCTTTTCCGGCTGCCTCGTGCGGTAGGTGTCGATCCGCCAGCCCCGGAGCAGCGCGCCGAAGGCGAAGTGCGCAGCCCGTTCACCAGTCGCGCCGCCGAAGAACTCAACCGCCGCATGACTGGCGCCGCTCGTCAGCAAACGCGCCGTCAACGCCGCCCCCGCGCGCTCGAAGTCGCTCTCGCTTCCTCCGCCGGTCCCTACCAGCACGATGCGCAGCACCTTGCCACCTTCTTCAGCAAAGCTTTCGAAGCTGCCGCCGGCCTCCCCAGTGAAGCGCGCCGCCGCCGCGCCTACCGCGAACGTCGCCGCGGCTGAGATCGGCAAGGCATCGAAGCCGCCCTTGGGAACGGCAAAGACCAGGGTGTCTGCGTCGGGACGCACCGGGGTGAATGCGATTTCCATCAAGGGTCCTTCTGTCTGCTTTTATGGTCGTGGGGCGCTGATAACGCTCCATGCCAGATAATGTCGCTTCCCCCATCTGGCAAAGCCGTTCGACCGATTTCCGTCAAAAGAAGCGTGACGAAAGATTGCGGCGCGCGCAAAGCAGTGCGATAGGCGGGCAACGAAGCGCCCCTGAAGAGGCACGATCCCCTTGCAAAATTCCTCCCGTACCTCGCGTCTCAAACATATGCTGGCGGCAAGCGCGGCTGCTGTCGGCATGGCTGCGGTCCCTCATGCCTTCGCGCAGGACCTCCAGGCACCGCAGACGCCCGCCAGCGCCTCCGATGCTCCAGCGCCCGCCAGTGAGGAGCAAATCGGCTTTGCCGCCGACGCGCTGGAATATGACAGCAATACCGAAATCGTCACCGCGAGCGGCAATGTCCAGCTGTTGAGGCAGGGCAACCGGCTGCGTGCGGACAAGGTCGTCTGGAATCGCACCACCGGTCAGGTGGAGGCGCAAGGCAATGTCTCGGCCACCGATCCGGAGGGCAATATCGCCTATGGCGACCGCTTCCAGGTGACCGACACGCTGAAGGACGGCACGGTCGAGAATATGCTCCTCGTCCTCCAATCCGGCGGCAGGTTGGCTGCGGCGCAAGGCGTCCGGGTGAACGGCGTCTACACCCTGCACAAGGCCGCTTATACCGGCTGCAGCGTGGTGGACAGCGATGGTTGTCCCAAGGAACCCACTTGGCAGATCAAGGCCGTAAAGGTCGTCTACGATCCCGTCGCAGCGCGTGTGCGCTATCGCAACGCGAGCGTGGAAGTGTTCGGCCTGCCACTCATTCCGCTGCCCGGCTTCTCCCACCCGGTCGGCGACACGGGGGGTACCGGGCTCCTGGTGCCGAACTTCCGCTACGACCGGAATAATGGCGTCGAGATCGCCCTCCCCTATTATATCAAGCTCGCGCCTAACCGTGACCTGACGATCACGCCGCATGTCTACAGCAAGACGCTGCCGATGCTGGAGGCGAACTTCCGCCACCGCTGGGATCGCGGCGCCTATCAGATTACCGGTTATGCCACGCATGCGCGGCGGATCGACGCCAGCAGCTCGCTGCCTACTGCGATTGGTCCCGCCGGATCGGAAAAGGACTTCCGCGGCTATCTCGACGCCAGCGGCGCCATGCAGCTGACACCGGAATGGAGCGTCAACGGATCGCTTCGCGTGGCGAGCGACCGCACCTTCCTTCGCCGCTACGACATCAGCCGCGATGACCGGCTGCGTTCGACCCTTGGTGCTCAGCGCATCGGCGAAAACAGCTATTTCTCGATCGCTGGCTGGGCCGTCCAGACCCTGCGCCTCGGCGATCCGCAAGGGCAGACGCCCATTGCCCTGCCCGTCATCGACTATCGCCTGCGCCTGCTGGACCCGCTGCTTGGCGGCCGCATCCAGCTTCAGGCGAACAGCCTCGCGATCACCCGCACCCATGGCGAAGATACGCAGCGCGCCTTCGCTGCCTTCGAATGGAACCTGCGCAAGCTGACAGGCATGGGGCAGGAGGTGAATTTCACCACCTATCTGCGCGGCGACGTCTATCACAGCAGCGACAACGACCTGAACAGCATTGCCCGCTACGCAGGCGATCCGGGCTGGCAAGCGCGCGGCATCGCGGCGGCGGCCATCGATGTGCGCTGGCCCTTCATGGGTGAAGCGTTCGGCGGCGTGCAGCGGATCGCGCCCCGCGTCCAGATCGTTGCCGCACCCAAGCTGGCGAACCTGTCCGTTCCCAATGAAGATGCGCGCGCCATCGACCTGGAGGACAGCAACCTCTTCGCGCTCAATCGCTTCGCAGGCTATGATCGCTTTGAAGACTCGACGCGCATCACCTACGGACTGGAATACAGCCTCGCCCTGCCCGGCTTCTCGCTGGAAAGCGTCATCGGCCAAAGCTACCGCCTCAACAATCGCGAGAGCATTCTGCCGGACGGCACCGGCCTCTCCGATCGCATGTCCGACATCGTCGGGCGCACCACCGTGCGCTTCCGCGATTTCGTCAGCCTCATCCATCGCTTCCGCGTGGACAAGGATGGCCTGGCCGTCCGCCGCAATGAGGTGGACGCCACCATCGGTAGCCGAAAGACCTATGCGATGGTCGGCTATCTCCGGCTTAACCGCAACGCCGCGCCCGGCCTTGAAGACCTTCAGGACCGCGAGGAACTGCGCTTCGGTGGCCGTGTGCAGTTCGCGCGCTTCTGGTCCGTCTTCGGCTCCACCGTCGTCAACCTGACGGACAGGAAAGAAGATCCGCTCAGCGCCTCCGACGGCTATGAACCCGTCCGCCACCGGCTCGGCATCGCCTATGAGGACGACTGCCTTACCTTCGGCGTAACCTGGCGGCGCGATTATCTGGCTGCTGGTGATGCGCGAAAGGGCAACAGCTTCCAACTACGGCTGGCTTTTCGGAATATCGGCATATAAGGATCAGCCTCCGCCCCTGCCGCTCAGGACCGGTTAAGGCGGACCGTCGCATCAGGCGCCGGACCGTAATGGAGAGTTTTCCCGACGATGCAGCCTGTTGTTCCCATGCCTTCCCGCCTTGGACAATCCCTTCGGACCAGCGCGCGCGCCTTGCTCCTGTCCTCGATCCTCATGGGGTCGTTCGGCAACCTCGCCATCGCGCAGACCGTCGGTGACGACGATCGCGGCGTCGCGGCGCAGCAGCTGAACCTGCCCAAGGATGTGACCGTCTTTGGCAAGAGTGACCCAAATGTCCGCAAGGCCACGGCTATCGTCAACGGTCGGATCATCACCGGCACCGACGTTGACCAGCGCCTCGCGCTCATCATCGCCGCAAATGGCGGCAAGGTGTCGGCGGAGGAACGGGAGCGTCTGCGCGTTCAGGTGCTGCGCAACCTGATCGACGAAACGCTGCAGATCCAGGAAGCGGCCGCCCACGACATCAGGATCGACAAGGCAGAGGTTGACCAGAGCTATGAGCGGGTCGCCGCCAACTTCCGTCAGTCGCCCGCTCAGTTCGACCAATATCTGCGCGCTCAGGGCAGCGCGCCCGCCAGCATCCGCCGCCAGATCGAAGGCGAACTGGCCTGGAGCCGCCTGCTCCGCCGCAACATCCAGCCTTTCGTCAACGTCTCTGCCGATGAGGTGAAATCAGTCGTCGATCGCATGAACGCCGCCAGAGGCAGCGACGAATATCGGATCGGCGAGATCTACCTGTCCGCGACGCCGGAAAATCAGGCGCAGATCGTCTCCAACGCCCGCAACATCATTGAACAGATCAAGCAGGGCGGCAGCTTCGCCGCTTATGCCCGGCAATTCTCCGAAGCGTCGACGGCAGCGGTCGGCGGCGACCTTGGGTGGGTCCGCCCGGCGCAGCTTCCCGACGAACTCGCCAAGGCCGCTAATGAAATGCAGGTCGGCCAGCTTGCCGGGCCCATCCCCGTGCCGGGCGGCGTGTCCGTCATATACGTGATGGACAAACGCAAGGTGCTGACCGCCGATCCGCGCGATTCTCTGCTCAGCCTCAAGCAGCTGTCGATCAGCTTCCCCGCTGGCACCAGCAAGGAGCAGGCGAGCAGCCGGGCCGCCAGCTTCGCCGCGCAGACCAAGGCGATCAAGGGTTGCGGCCAGGCCAATGAACTGGGCGGCAAGATCGGTGCCGATGTCGTCGACAATGACAATGTGAAAGTGCGTGACCTCCCCCCGCAGTTGCAGGACATCCTCCTCGGCTTGCAGGTTGGTGAAGCAACTCCGCCCTTCGGCTCGGTCAATGACGGCGTGCGCGTACTGGTCGTCTGCGGCCGCGATGAAGCCAGCGGCGCTGCAGCACCCAATGCGGAACAGATCATGGCGCAGCTGGAGGAAGAACGGGTCAACAAGCGCGCCCGCATCTATCTGCGTGACCTTCGCCGCGATGCCGTCATCGACTATAACTGATCCAGTGCCGCCTCGGCCCGAGCTGGCGCCTTTCGCCGTGCCCTTGGGCGACCCGGCGGGCATCGGGCCGGAAATCGTCGCGAAAAGCTGGGTGATGCGTAAAGCACGCGGCCTGCCCAGCTTTTTTGCGGTGGGCGATGCCGCGTCCTTGCGCCGCGTCTGGGCGGGCCCGGTCGCCTCGATCACGACGCCTGAAGAAGCCGTCGCCCTGTTCGACACTGCCCTCCCATGCCTCCAAGTGGCAGAAGCCGGGGACATCGTCCCAGGCACCCCAAGCGTGGATGGCGCTCGCACAGCTTTCCAGGCGCTTGAGGCGGCCGTGGGCCTCGCCCGCACCGGATCGGCAGCGGGTATCGTTACGGCGCCGGTCGGCAAGGAACAGCTGTACGGCGTCGGCTTCACCCATCCCGGGCAAACGGAATTCGTGGCGGAACGCTGCGGCGTGGCGCCTCACAATGCCGTGATGATGCTCGCGGGCCCTTCACTCAAGGTCGTGCCCGTCACCATCCACATCCCGCTTGCCGATGTGCCGTCTGTCCTGACGACAGACCTGATCCGCGCGCGCGCGACGACCACCGTCAAGGGGCTCCAGCGCAACTTCGGCATCCCCCGCCCCCGCATCGTCGTCGCCGGCCTCAACCCGCATGCAGGCGAAGGCGGCGCGCTGGGCCGCGAGGAGATTGAGATCATCAGCCCGGCCATCGAGTCCCTGCGTCAGGAAGGCATGGACATTGTCGGCCCGCTTTCCGCTGATGGCCTGTTCCACGCCCGGGCGCGGGAGACATATGACGCAGTGCTGTGCATGTATCATGACCAGGCGCTGGTCCCGCTCAAGACACTGCATTTCGATGAAGGCGTCAACATCACGCTGGGCCTCCCCATAGTCCGCACCTCGCCCGACCATGGCACTGCCTTTGGCATCGCGGGAACGGACAGCGCAAACCCCGGCGCGATGATGGCCGCGCTCAAGATGGCCGCGGAAGCAGCCCGGTCACGGCTCAGCCATGGCCTCTGACGCGCGGCCGGTCCTGCCGCCGCTGCGTGAAGTCATCGCTGCGCACGGCCTGCAAGCAAGCAAGGCGCTTGGGCAAAACTTCCTGCTGGACGAACAGCTGCTCGACCGCATCGCTGCCATTCCAGGTCCCCTCAAGGATCAGCCAGCGTTCGAAGTCGGCCCAGGCCCGGGCGGCCTCACCCGCGCGATCCTGCGAACCGGCGCGCGGCTGGTTGCAGTGGAACGGGATGACCGCTGCCTGCCTGCGCTCGCTGAATTGTCGGAAAGCTTCCCCGGCCAGCTGCGCGTCATTCCCGGTGACGCCATGCAGGTGGACGCGCGGGCCGAGGCCGGTGTCGGCGCGCACATCATCGCCAATCTTCCCTATAATGTCGGCACGGCCCTCCTCGTCGGGTGGCTCTCGGCACCATGGGAACCGCTTCCCTGGTGGGCCTCCCTCACGCTCATGTTCCAGATGGAAGTGGCCGAGCGCATCGTCGCAAAGCCCGGCGGCGACCATTATGGCCGCCTTGCAGTGCTATCCCAATGGCGCAGCGACGCGCGCATCGCCATGAAGGTCCACCGCAGCGCCTTCACCCCTCCCCCCAAGGTGATGTCCGCCGTCGTCCACATCACTCCCAAAGCAGCACCTGAGCGTGTCGAACTCAAGCAACTCGAACGCCTCACCGCCGCCGCATTCGGCCAGCGCCGCAAGATGCTCCGGCAAAGCCTGAAAGGCCTGCCTGGCGCGCTGGACGCATTGGAGGAAATCGGCATCGACCCGCAAAGACGCGCCGAAACAGTCAGCGTCGACGAGTTTGTTGCCGTGGCTCGCCTGATGGGTGAACGCAGGCCCTAAGGATTTGCGCTGCCCAAGCACATCGCCTCATCGTCATGCGAGCGAAAACTGCATCTCCCAGCCTCACGAGATCCCAGCATATGCTCAGATGACAAAGAGGGGCGGACGTACGGCTGGCTAGTGGACGAAGGCAAGCTTCAGGCTGGTGCCCGCACAACCGGTATCGACGCGCGGATGACCTGGAACGCCGAGCGCAGGAAAAGAACCGCGATCAAGGCCCCTATGATAAGATCGGGCCAAGGTGATGCGGTCAGCGCCACCGCCCCGGCAGCGGCAAGAACACCAACGTTGGAGATGACGTCATTGCGCGAGCACTCAAAGGTGCTCGCCATGTTCACATCCTGCCTACGGAAGCGCCACAGTAGCCTCAAGCACGTCAAATTCGCAGCAAGCGCGATGCTGCCGAACACCAGCATCAACGTTGAGGATGGAGGAATGCCGGACTGAATTTTGGTTACGATATCGATCGCGATCCCGAGTCCGAAGGCGAGAATGAAGATGCCCTTCGCCAAAGCCGCGCCGCCTTTCCAGCGTTCGGACCGCGACAGCGCGTAAATGCTCAGTCCATAGACCAGCGCATCACCCAGCATATCGACGCTGTCCGCCATCAGCGCTGCGGAGCCCGCTATGGCGCCGGCTGTAAACTCGGCTACGAACATTGCCGCATTGATGGCCAACACCATTTGAAGGACGCGTCGTTGCTCCGCTTGGCGCGCAAGTCGTTCGAGTTCCTTGCCCTTTCCGGCGCAGCAATGGTCAGCCATAAAATCTCCTGGCGACTATATGGCTACATTGCGGACCCGCCGCAAATGGTCGTCGATTAACGTCGGACCGCCCCATCCCAGATGTAAGTCAGGCCGTCCGGAAATCTCAGGGCGTCTCTGTTTCCGGAGCCTTCGGCACCACGGTCACACCTTCTTTCGCGCTCAGGACGGTTGCGGGCGGCCCCTTCTGGATTGCCGCGGCAAGCTTGCCCACGGCAGCACAGTCGCTCTTGCAGCTACCCTGAGCCTGGGCGAGATTTTCCTTGGCCTTGGCGATCGCACCCTTCTCGACCATCGCTTCGCCCTGACCGACCAATGCGTGGACATCATTGGGGTCGAGCAGCAGCGCCTCGCGATACAGCCGGATCGCCTTGCCCTGAAGACCCTGCGCCCGCGCCACCTCGGCCAGCTCGATATAGGCGGAGCGGTTGCGCGGATCGACCACCAGCGCGGTCTCAAGCGCATCATTTGCCGCAGCGTAATTCCCCGCCTTGCGCGCGGCGATACCGGCCTGCTGCCATTCGATCGACAGGGGAGAAATCTGCGCG
Organism: uncultured Sphingobium sp.; assembly: GCA_966211835.1. Taxonomy (GTDB): domain Bacteria; phylum Pseudomonadota; class Alphaproteobacteria; order Sphingomonadales; family Sphingomonadaceae; genus Sphingobium. The sequence continues at coordinate 42,211 of CBIHNV010000024.1, read as the reverse complement.
TCGGGCCGCTGTGTCAGTCCCGCGCTCGACACGGTGGTCAACAGGACAGTAAGGGCGATCGAAGCAGGGGTAAAACGCATGCAAAACTCCAGCCATGTTTCAGGCGCTGATTCTGCACAAGTGTCGTCATTTTGCCCGGGCTTGTCCATCGCCTCTTTCATGCAGCAGCGCGCAGCCGGGCGAAATAGAAACCATCCGTCGCATCATGGCCCGGCGTCAGCAGCCGCCCCGGCCCATGCGTGCGCCCCTGCCCGATCGGGACCTCTTGCGCCGTCCATCCTGCATGACGATCCAGGAACGCCTGCACCTGCCCGGCGCCTTCCTGATCCGTCAGCGCGCATGTGGCATAAACAAGCAGCCCGCCCGGGGCGACCAGCGGCGCTGCAAAGTCCAATATCCTCGCCTGCTCCCGAACCAGCCGCTCTAGCCGCGCAGGCGTCAACCGCCAGCGCGCCTCGGGATTGCGGCGCCAGGTCCCGGTGCCCGAACATGGCGCATCGACTAGCACCACATCCGCCTGCGCTTCAAGGCTGTCCAGCGCGCGGGCCTCATGCCCCTGATCGAGCAGCAGCGTGTCGATAAGGGTCGCCCCCGCCCGTTCCGCCCGCGGGCTGAGCCGGGCAAGGCGCGAGCGGATCGTGTCCGCCGCGATCAATCTGCCCTGTCCACCCATCGCCGCCGCGAGCGCCAGGGTCTTGCCACCCGCCCCTGCGCACAGGTCGATGACGGTCATGCCCGGCGCGACTTGGCACGCTGCGGAGATCAGCTGACTCCCCGCATCCTGCACCTCGACCAGGCCCTGCTTCCACGCCTCGCTCTGCTCGACCGGCCATCCTTCGGGCAGCCGCAACGCGTCGGGCAAACCGTCAATCGGTTCCGCTTCGAGGAAAAGTGGCGCAACCTCTTCCGCAATGGCCTTCAGGCGGTTGACCCGTAAATCGACGGGTGCGCGGCCAAGCAATTTTTCCTGTTCGACCGGTGCCGCAAGCAGGGGCTCAAGCCAGCCCGGCACAATGCCCGCGTTGGCCCCAGGCTCATCGGCACGGATTGGCGCGGGCGCATGAGCCGACCCGTCGAACAGCGCCGCAAGCTCCGGCCGCTCGCGCGCCAGCCCGACCATCGCCGCCCGGCCATCATCCGGACGATCAGCCACACGCCTCACCGCGTCATAGACATGATCCCGCACGGCCCGCCTATCGCGCGACCCGGCGTAGCGCCGCTCCTTGAAGTAACGCGCAATCAGCGTGTCTGCCGCTGGCCCACCATCGCGCGCGGACGCGATGATAGCGTCGAGCAGTTCTATCGCAGCCTGAACACGGGCAGCAGGGGTCATATCATACTCCCCCCTTCCGCAAGCGGGATGGGATGGGGGTGAGCATGCCGCGCCAGTGGCATTCTCCCTGAAGCCTCAAAAAGCTTGCCATGCTCTCACCACCCCTGACCAGTCCTTTGAAAGATGGCAAATGGGGAGGGATCAGCGCGTCGGATAATTGGGCGCTTCCCGGGTGATGGTCACGTCATGGACATGGCTCTCGGACAGGCCCGCATTGGTGATCTGGACGAACCGAGCCCGCTCCTGAAGGTCCTTGATCGTGCGGCTACCGGTATAGCCCATCGCCGCCTTCACGCCGCCGACCAACTGATGAATCACATCCTTCGCCGGGCCCTTGAAAGGCACCTGGCCCTCAATTCCCTCTGGCACCAGCTTCATCTGATCCTTGATATCCGCCTGGAAATAGCGGTCAGCTGAACCCCGCGCCATCGCGCCAACGCTGCCCATGCCGCGATAGCTCTTATAGGCCCGGCCTTGATAGAGGAAGGTTTCACCCGGCGCTTCCGCCGTGCCCGCCAGCAGCGACCCGACCATGACGCAGCCAGCTCCCGCCGCCAGCGCCTTTGCTACGTCACCCGACGTGCGGAGCCCGCCATCCGCAATCACTGGCACGCCATGCCTGGCCGCTTCGTTGGCCGAATCCATGACGGCGGTCAGCTGCGGCACGCCAACGCCCGCCACGACGCGCGTGGTGCAGATGGAGCCTGGCCCGATCCCGACCTTCACGCAGTCCGCCCCCGCTTCGATCAGCGCCTTGGTCGCTTCCGCCGTCGCGACATTGCCTGCGACCACCTGAACATGGTTGGACAGGCGCTTGACGGCCTCGACCGCCACCGCGACCTGCTTGCTATGGCCATGCGCCGTATCGATGACGATCAGGTCGCATTCGGCGTCGATCAGCGCCTCGCTGCGTTCGAGCCCCTTGTCGCCGACGGTCGTCGCCGCGGCAACGCGCAGGCGGCCGGACGAATCCTTGGTCGCCTGGGGATAAGTGACCGCCTTTTCGATGTCCTTGACGGTGATCAGGCCGACGCAATGATAATCGTCATCAACGACCAGCAGCTTCTCGATCCGGCGCTGATGCAGCAGCCGCATCGCCTCTTCCTGCCCCACGCCCGCCTTCACCGTCGCCAGATTATCCTTGGTCATCAATTCGCTGACCGGCTGCTGCGGATTTTCGGCAAAACGCACGTCACGATGAGTGAGGATGCCGACCAGCTTGCCCGAATCCTCGACCACGGGGATACCGCTGATCTTGTGACGCTCCATCAGCATCTGCGCATCGGCGAGCGTCGCACGCGGGGTAATGGTGATAGGGTTCACCACCATGCCGCTTTCGAACCGCTTGACCGCCCGGACGGCCGCCGCCTGCTCCTCTACCGACAGGTTGCGGTGCAGCACGCCAATGCCGCCCAGCTGGGCCATGACAATCGCCATATCGGCCTCCGTCACCGTATCCATGGCGGATGACAGGATCGGGATGTTGAGCTTGATCTGCTTGGTCACATGGGTGCCGGTGTCCGCCTGGCTCGGCAGCACATCAGATTCGCCGGGCTGCAACAGCACGTCGTCAAAGGTGAGGCCGAGGCGGATATCCATGTGAAAGCCACTTTCTATTGCGCGACCAGGCGGGGATCGCTGGGGATTCGTGGCGGCCCATGTAACCATTAACCAGCGAAACGACCAGACCTTAGGCGCAATTTGTTACGGGACACCTCGACCACGCAGGACGACAGGCGCTTTCAGCTTCCGGCGGCGGCACCCGCAAGCCGATCCAACCAGGCCCGCGCCTGTTTCGGCTCCCCGACAGCCTGCGAACTGACTGGTCCGCGCGACGCGAGAAACTCCTGTTGCAGCTCGAACGGAGGCATCAGCAGCTGTTCTCGCGCCTTGTCCACAGCGTCGCCTATTTCCGCCAGATTGGCGATTACCGGAGCGATCGCAACGCGGCTTGCCCGATCATCATTATGACCGAACAGCCCCCACTTTCCCGAAGCGGTGACCCTAAGCGCATCGATCAGTGCTGCTAAATATTCCGCCTCCAATTCCAGGCGAAGGATGTCCAGGCGTTCCAGTCGGTCAGCTTTTGCCATGGCTATCCTTATCTCACCGTCGCCAAAGAGCGACAAATGAAAAGGGCGCAGCTATTTAGCCGCGCCCCCATCATCAGCTTGTCAGCGGCTTCAAATCCCCGCAGGCGAAGGCTCCCCAAAGGGCCCCTTGCGCTTGCGCGTCTTGGGGATCGAAGAACCCGCCGCCGGGACCGTCGAAGGCTTGATCGTCGTGCCGTCGTCGCGGGTGATCTCACCCTTGTCGAGCAGCGTCTTGATCTCTTCACCAGTCAGCGTCTCATATTCGAGCAGCGCATTGGCGAGCAGGTGCAGCTGGTCCTCATGGCCGGTCAGCACATCCTTGGCCCGATCATAACCGCCATCCACGATCGTGCGGATTTCATGATCGATCGCCTTCGCCGTCTCGTTCGACATATGGACGCGCTGGCTCTGCGAATAGCCGAGGAACGTCTCGCCCTGCTGCTCTTCATATTGCAACGGGCCGAGCTTGTCGGACATGCCCCACTGCGTCACCATGTCGCGCGCCAGCTTGGTCGCGTACTGGATGTCGCCCGAAGCGCCCGAAGATACCTTGTCATGGCCAAAGATGATCTCTTCAGCGACACGGCCACCCATGGCGACAGCCAGGTTCGCATGCATCTTGTCACGATGATAGCTGTAGCTGTCCCGCTCGGGCAGGCGCATCACCATGCCCAGCGCACGGCCGCGCGGGATGATCGTCGCCTTATGGATCGGGTCGGAAGCCGGTTCGTGGACCGCGACGATGGCATGGCCCGCCTCATGATAGGCGGTCATCTTCTTCTCATCGTCGGTCATGACCATGGAGCGGCGCTCGCTGCCCATCATGACCTTGTCCTTCGCCGCCTCGAACTCGTCCATGGCGACCAGCCGCTTGCCCCGCCGCGCCGCCATCAGCGCCGCTTCGTTGACAAGGTTGGCGAGATCAGCACCCGAGAAGCCCGGCGTACCGCGAGCGATCGTGCGCGGGTTGACGTCCGGCGCTAGCGGCACCTTCTTCATATGCACGGCCAAGATCTTTTCGCGGCCCTCAATGTCGGGACGCGGCACCACGACCTGACGGTCGAAACGGCCCGGACGCAGCAAAGCGGGGTCGAGCACGTCGGGGCGGTTGGTCGCCGCTACGATGATGATGCCCTCATTCGCCTCAAAGCCGTCCATCTCGACCAGCAGCTGGTTCAGCGTCTGCTCGCGCTCGTCATTGCCGTTGCCCAGGCCCGCGCCACGATGGCGACCGACCGCGTCGATTTCGTCGATGAAGACGATGCAGGGCGCATTCTTCTTCGCCTGCTCGAACATATCGCGCACGCGGCTCGCGCCCACGCCGACGAACATTTCGACGAAGTCCGAACCCGAGATGGTGAAGAAGGGCACGCCCGCCTCGCCCGCGATCGCGCGAGCGAGCAAGGTCTTGCCGGTGCCGGGGGAGCCGACCAGCAGCGCACCCTTGGGAATCTTGCCGCCCAACCGCGCGAATTTGCTCGGGTCCTTCAGGAACTCAACGATTTCCTGCAATTCCTCACGCGCTTCGTCGATGCCAGCAACGTCATCGAACGTCACCTTGCCATGCTTTTCGGTGAGCAGCTTGGCCTTGGACTTCCCGAAACCCATCGCACCGCCTGCGCCGCCGCCCTTTTGCATCTGGCGCAGAACGAAGAAGGCGATACCCAGGATCAGCAGGAACGGCAACGACTGGTAGAGCATGATCTGCCAGAAGCTCGGCTGCTCTTCAGTTTGTCCGGAATATTTGACGTTATAATCGTCAAGCAGGCCAGTCAGGCCCGGATCGTTCACGGGAATGGTGTTGAACCGCTGCCCACTGGTCAGCGTGCCGGTGATCTTGTCCGTAGCGATCGCAACGTCCTTGACCTGCCCTTCCTGCACCTTCGAACGGAATTCGGAATAGGCAATGCCGCTACCCGCCTGCGAAGCGGAGCGGCTGTCGAACATCGACACGAAAAGCAGCAGGGCGATAATCACCCCCGCCCAAATCATCGCGCTCTTGATCCAGGGGTTACCCTGCGGGTCCTTCTCGTCGTTCATCATCACTCTCTTTCACCGGGCAAGATAGGATGCTCCGGCAAAATCGCAAGTTGGACGCTATGCCCGCCGAATGTTCAGCCGCCGGCGAACTGCGACAAGGCGATATAGGCCAGGATTACTGCAACACCCGCCGACAGGCCGCAGAGCAGATAGCCGACATACAGCAGCATCGGCGGATGCGGACGCGCCAGTTTCCGGTTACGTTGCGCTGCCGAAAGGATGATGCTGGCGAGCACGCCATAGGTCAGCGCCGCAAATTCGAACATAATCAGCTTTCCATGCTTTAAGGGGCAGGCTCAATAAGCATGGACGCTATTAAGGAAAGGTCATTGCGCTGCAACATTTCGACGGAGCGAGCCACCGGCGCGTTGACCCGTGGAACTATTCCGTCACGACCCGCCATCAATCTCTGTACATGCATGGCGCGGCCTATCGCCGAGCAGGCGCGGGACTGATTTTCCACTCAGGGCCGCCTTTCAGCAGCAACGATCCGAGACTCGCCTGCCCTCCCTTTGCAGCAATTGAAATGGCGCGATCGATCGTGTCCCCGCGCGGCAAGGCATCCGGCTCTGCCTGCGCAACGATGTGGAGCAGAAGGCGTCTCAACAGCTCGCGGGGCAGATCTGTGCGGGTCAGCAGCCATGCATGCTCGTCCCGCCGGACATGCGCGGCGGCTAGATCTTCGACCATCCAATCAAGGGCTTCACCACATTCTGCCAGCGCGGCCGCGCTACGCACCGCCGCTCGCGCGTCCAGCCATCCGACCTGTTCCAGGTGCCCCCGAATCGCTGCGCGATCGAAACGCGGGTCGCTATTGGAAGGATCGTTGACGAAGGGCAGCCCCTGCGTGCGGACATAATCCAGAAGGTCCACCCGCTTCACACCCAGCAGAGGCCGCAGCACCTGCCCTTGCCGCGCTCGAATACCCGAAAGCCCGTTCACCCCCGCGCCCCGGTTGAGCCGCATCAACATCGTCTCAAGCTGATCATCGGCGTGATGCGCCGTGCACAGCCAATCGATCTGCCTTTCGGCCCGCCAAGCCTCCAACACAGCATAGCGTTGGGTGCGCGCCCATTGCTGGACGTTGCCGGTAAGGGGTGCTGGTGGGTGCAGCACCGCATGGGCGATCCTTTTCCCACTGCACCATTGCGCCACCATCGCGGCTTCTTCGGCCGATGCTTGCCTCAATCCGTGGTCCACGGTCGCTGCTTCTACCCTGCCGGGAAAACAGCGCGCAGCAAGATCGAGCAGCGCCATACTGTCCGGACCGCCCGAAACCGCCACGCCAAGCCGAAGGCCGCCAACCTCGCCCACCAGGCGGTGAACCGATCGGATGAGCAATGTCTCCAGGTCAGATTTAGCCGGCGGCGGTTCGGCCATGGCGTTGCCTTAGCTGCAATTTGCCCTGGTGCGGCCTTTTGTCATCATGCCACGCTGGCTGGCCGACATGGTTGAGCCATAAACCTGCTCCAGCTCCGCATACACCTTGCACGCATCGGCAGGCTTCTTCAGCTGGATCAGCGCCTCACCCAGATAGGCAAGGCTGTCGGCGGCCCGATCACCCTTGGGGCGCTTCTGGTAATTGTCGTAGAATGTCACCGACGCGAGCGCGGGCTTTCCATCGTCCAGATAGGCCCGGCCCAGCAGATTGGCGGCGCGGCTCGCAACCGGCGCACTGCCATATTTTTCCACCGTCGCCTTTAGTTGCGCCTGTGCCTCGGGATAGAATTTGGCATCCCACAGTCGGTACCCATAGCTATAGGCGTCGGCCGCCGCGTCTCCACTCGATGGCCGCTCGATCGCCGCGACGGCCAACTTGCGCGCTTCCGTCGCTCCGCCATTGGTGCCTGGCTGGGGCTTGGGATCGGCGGGCGCCGCATCGGTGGACGGAACTACCGGGCGCACGGGTGGCGGGGTGACGACTTCGGCGCGGCTCTGTGCTTCCGCCTTATATTTGTTGAAGGCTTCTTCCAGCTGCCGGATCTTGAAGCTGTTTTCTTCGACCTGCCCGGTCATGGACGCGAGCTGCGACTCCAGCGCCGCCACGCGCGCTGTCAGGTCGGCAACGGGCGAAGAGGACGGCGTGCCCGGCGGCACAGCGGGCGTGGGCGGGCGGTTGATTTCCGCCTCCAGCGGCGCGCCTGTTGGAAAAACCTTCCGCTGCACCGCGCGCATTTCCTTCTCCAGCCGGTCGACGCGCACATCGATCGCTACATTCTGGGCAGCCGCCGCTGGAACAAGCGCAACCATGGCTGGCGCCCCCAGCAACAGGGCGGTTGTCGCAAATAAGGCGTAGCGCATGAAAATCCCCGACTAAACTAATCCACCGACGACACGGCCCAACGTCCGCGTTCCCCGCCTTTAACCATAAGGCTATATTCGCCGCCGTAAAGCGCGACGTGCGCCCGCCAAAGCAGGGCGCGCCGCGCGCCTCAGTCCGCTGCTGGCGAGGTCGCCGGGGCTGGCGCAGGCGCCGCCGGTATCGCCGGTGCAACGCTTCCCGTGACCGGCCGGACCGGAGGCAATTGCGCTGCGGAAGGCGCGCTTACCGGGGCGGAACCCGCCGGAGCAGGCGCGGCTCGGGCCAGCAAGGCAGCGGCGGACACCGGCACATCGGAAATGGTGCGATCCGGCGCGCCCAGCGGCGGGATGGGCTTGCCGCCCACGGTGACCGTCAGTGCCTGAGGCCGTCCGGTCAGGATCATCGGGTTCCGGGCATTGGCAGGCAGGGTGAAGCTCTCCCCCTTCTTCATCAGCCCGTCTTTCAGACGCTCGCCAGCCTCGTCATAGACGCGCAGCCACACATCATCGTTGGCAGTGAAGACCACCGTCTGCACAACAGGCGCTGCCGGACGAGCGCCAGCAGCCGGTTTTGCGGCGGCGGCAGGCTTGGCCTGTTCAGCCGCAATCTCCTGACCCGTCGGCGGCGTCAACATCTGCGTGCGCCAGATGGTGAAGCCCACAACCAGCACGATCACGATGGCCGCAGCCGTCCATGCCAAGGCGCGCGAAGGCACGCGCGCAGGGTCCGCCGGTTCGAACGCCTCGTACCGGTTCGCGCCCAGTTCCGAATTATGAACCGCGTGGCGCACATCGGCGGCGATCGCCACTTCGTCCAGATCGACCGCGCGGGCATAGGCACGGGCAAAGCCGACCGCGTAGGGAATGCCGGGCAGCGCGGAATAATCGTCGCGTTCTATCGCCTCCAACTGACGCTGGGCAATGCGGGTGCGCGTCGCCACGTCCTGCATCGACAGGCCCTGCGCCTCACGCGCGGCGCGCAGCTTCGCGCCGGGAGTGCTGGATTGCACGTCCGGCGCCACCGCGCCGCTTTCCAGTTCGGGTTGTTCTGCCATGCTGCTCCGCGATCTTAGAGGCTGGTCTTGTCTCATTCCGGCACAGGGATTGTCAACGCCGCGGCGGCGATGACTGCCCCATTTTCCCGGTTCAATTCAGTTCGATGCCGCGCTCGTCCGCCCATTGCGTCAAGGCGCCCCGAACATCCACCACGCCCGCATCCAGCAGGTGGCGCATGAAATCCTGCAATTCGGCTGCGTCGGCCGCGCGGATCATCGCCTTGACCGGCCCGACGGACGCGGGCGTGATCGACAGGCGTCGCACGCCAAGGCCCACCAGCGCCATCGCCTCCAGCGTCCGCCCGCCCATCTCGCCGCACACGCCAACCGGCACCTGATACTCCGCGCAAATTCGCACCACACGATCAAGGAAGCGCAGGATCGCGATGCTCAACCAGTCATAGCGCTCCGCCAGCTTGGGATGTGCGCGGTCGGCGGCAAAAAGGAATTGCGTCAAATCATTGGTGCCGATCGACAGAAAATCCAGCTTTGGCAGCAGCAAGTCCAGCACTTCGGCCAGCGCAGGCACTTCCAGCATCGCGCCATAGCGAACCGCCGTCGGCACCTTCTTGCGCTGGGAAACCAGCCATTCGCGCTGATGTTCGACCAAAGCACGCGCTTTTTCATATTCCCACGGTTCCGAGACCATCGGGAACATGATGTTGAGCACCTTGCCCGCCGATGCTTCCAGCAGCGCCCGAGCCTGCGCCTTCATCAGCCCGTCGCGGTCCAGCGCCAGCCGCAGCGCGCGCCAGCCCATCGCCGGATTATCCTCCAGCTCCTCATCCTCATCGCGCTGCATATAGGGCAGCGCCTTGTCACCGCCGATGTCGACGGTGCGGAAGATGACCGGCCGGTCGCCCGCCGCGTCCAGCACATCCTTGTAGAGCCGCTGCTGCTTTTCCCGCTGCGGCAGCGTCGCGGACACGAGAAACTGAAACTCCGTGCGGAACAGCCCGATGCCGTCCGCCCCGACCAGGTCCAGCGCCTGCGCATCCTCCCGCAAGCCCGCATTCACCATCAGCTCGATACGCTGACCGTCCGCCGTCACCGACGGCAAGTCGCGCATCGCGGCAAACTCCGCCCGGCGCTTTTGCGTAACATGCAGCTTGTTCTCGAACGCCTCGTCCATGTCCGCCGTCGGCCGAACCAGCAGGCTGTTCGACACGACATCCATCAGGATGAGGTCGCCCTCATTCACCTTGTGCCGGATTTCGCGGACGCGCCCCAGCACCGGCACACCCATCGCCCGCGCCACGATCGTGACATGCGCGGTCAGCGACCCTTCCTCCAGGATGACGCCCTTCAACCGCCGCCGGTCATATTCCAGCAGCTCCGCCGGGCCCAGGTTGCGCGCGATCAGGATGGCGTCCTGTCGCAAGCCCAACTGCGCCGCCGTGCCCAGCTGCCCCGACACGATCCGCAACAGCCGGTTGGCCATGTCCTCCAGATCGTGCATCCGGTCCTGCAACAGCGCGTCGTCGATCTGCCGCATGCGCATCCGGGTACGCTGCTGCACGCGCTCGATCGCCGCCTCGGCGGTCAGGCCGCTGTCGATCGCTTCGTTGATGCGCCGCGCCCAGCCTTCGTCATAGGCGAACATCTTGTAGGTTTCGAGCACCTCCTGATGCTCGCCCTCCATCCCGAACTCGACCGCGCCGGTCATGCGGTCGATCTGCTCGCGCATCTTGGTAAAGGCGGAATAGACGCGCTGGCGCTCCGCCTCGGTATCTTCCGCAACCGTATGTTCGACATGGACGCGTGGCTGGTGGAATACCGCATGCCCCCGCGCCATGCCCATGACCAGCTGCAACCCCTGCAACATGATCGTGCCCGTATCCTGCACCCGCAGGTCCGCCGGGCCGTCATCCGCCAATTCAGCGTTGGCGATCAGTTCGGCAAGAACCATCGCCACGGTCTGCAGCGCCTCGATCTCCACCTCTTCATAGCGGCGCGGTTCGACATGCTGCACGCACAGCACGCCGATCGCTCGTTCCCGCCGCACGATCGGTACGCCTGCAAAGCTGTGGAACAGTTCCTCGCCGGTTTCGGGCCGATAGCTATAGTCCGGATGCGCCGCCGCCTCGTCCAGGTTCAGCGTCTCGACATTGGTCGCGATCAGGCCGACCAGACCCTCGCCCATCGCCATGCGGGTGACGTGGACGGCCTCCTGCTTCAACCCACGCGTCGCGAACAGTTCCAGCAGCCCCTCGCGCACCAGATATATCGAGCAAACCTCGCTGGACAGCGCCTGGCCGATAATGTCGACCACCTTGTTCAGCTTCGCCTGCGCGCTCGTTCGCGCAGCCATCACCTCCTGCAAACTGGTCAGGATGTGGCGGGCGGCTGCGGCGGGCGTCGTGGACATGTCAAAGCGCTAACAGATCGCAGGCCCCCTTTCCAAGGGGAAGTCAGGGCTAAAGGAGGACGAAGCCGCTAAAAAACGAAAAAAGCCTCTCCATCACCCGATGGAGAGGCTTCGGCAGATCATGCCATCGCGCCAGACGTCTCACATAATTCCTTGAACTGCTGCATCATCTGGTCCCAGCCGGGATGAAAGCCCATGTCCTCATGGCGCTTCAGGGCCTCTGCATCCCAATGCCGCGCGGTCGCGGTGAAGCGCGTTCCCTCGCCTTCATCCGCAAAGCTCCAGACATGCGTGATGAAAGGCGTCTGAGGCACCCAACCGGCCGCATAGGCATCGGTGGACACCACCCGCTCTCCCGGCACCACCTCCAGGAAGATGCCCTCCATCGGCCCTGTATCCTCGCCATCGGGACCAAACATCCGGACGGCACTGCGACCGCCGGGGCGCAGGTCTTCCTCGATCACCTCGGCCCGCCACGGCTTGGGGCAGAACCATTGATCTTTCAGGTCCGTCCAAACCTTCCACACAATTTCTCGCGGGGCCGCGATGTGGCAGTTGACCGACAGCTCATGTTGCGCGCTGCTCATACCGTCGCTCCTTCATAGGCCGCCTTCATGCGGGCAAGGTCCAGCTTCTGCATCGTCATCATCTCGGCCATCATCGGCTGGATACCCGGGCCGCCCTTGCGATGCATCTCCATGACCTCTTCCGGCACGATCTGCCAGGACAAGCCATATTTGTCCTTCACCCAGCCACAGGGACCGGGCGCGCCACCATCCGCCGTCAGCGCGTCGAAATAGCCGTCCACCTCCGCCTGATCCTTGCAGGAGATTGACAGCGACACCGCTTCGGTAAAGCCAAACTCCGGCCCGCCATTTAGCCCCTGATAGCTTTGGCCGAACAGCGTAAACTCGACCAGCAGCACATCGCCTTCCTTGAAGGGTGCGGGGCCGGGAACATCGTGGGGATAGCGGCTGATCGAATCCACCGACCCGCCAAAGACAGAGACATAGAAGCGCGCAGCTTCCTCTGCCTGCCCGTTGAACCACAGACAGGGTGAAATCTTCGACATCTTATCCTCTCCTCTTATGCTGCGGTCGAGCGCATGCCGACCAGCGCGAACATCGCGCCTTGCGGGTCGGTCGCCTGGATGATCCACGCGCCGCCCGGCACCTCGGCCGGGCCATTCAGCACTGTGCCGCCGCCTTCCTCCACTTTCTTCACACCCTCATCGATGTCGGGCACGACGAAATAGAACAGCCATTGCGGCACCGGCATCTGCTCCGGCTTGGGCATCATGCCGCCCTCCATGCTGTTGAAATCGGTCCCGCCGGACATGGAAAAAAGCTGGTAGCTGCCCATCGGGCCCATATCCATCGCCTCGCCCGTCCCCCAACCGAACTGGGATGTGTAGAAACCAAGGTCCGCGTCGAAATCGCCGCTGTAAAGCTCATGCCAGCCGACATGGCCCTTCGCCATCGGTGGCGCGGCCTCCATCCCGTCGGGGCTCGCCCCCTTGAGCAGCATGAAGACCGCCCCACCCGGATCGCTCATCACGGCGAAGCGCCCGACGCCCGGAATATCATCGGGCGGCCGCTTCACGCTGGCCCCCGCGCCGCTCAGCCGCTCGGAATCCGCATCGACATCGGCCGATCCGACATAGCCGCCCCACCAGGGCGACATGCCGCAATCCTTGGCTTCCGCCGGAATGCGCATGATGCCGCCCAGCGGCCCCGCACTGCCGGACACGACATGATAGGGATCGTCTGTCCGCTCGCCACCGAAGGGCTGCGCCGTCCATCCCACCACATGGCCGTAGAAGGCGATCGCGCCCTCCGGGTCGCTGGTCATCAGTTCATACCAGAAGAATTTGCCGGTCAGATCGCTCATCATCCGCCTCCTCTCACAAAGCTGTTGGTCAGGCTTTCTCGTCGACCAGCACGTCGAACCCACCATAGATCATCCGCTTGCCGGAAAAGAGCGCGTCGCCCGGCTCCTGCATGCGCGGGTCGTTCATCACCTTTTCCTGCCCCGCGTCGCGGGTCGCCTTGTCGGGCCATTCGACCCATGAAAAGGCGACCTCTTCGCCTTCTTCCGCGATGACGGAGGTACGGAAGTCATTGACCTTGCCCACCGGGACATCAGTGCCCCAGCATTCCACCACGCGCACAGCGCCATGGTCGAGAAAAACGGGCGCCGCGCGGAGCGCCCACTCCTGATAGAGTTCCCTGTTACCCTTGGGCACCGGGATCACGAAACCATCGATATAGCTCATCGTCTCTCTCCTTCATCTCAGGACTGATCAGGCAGTCGGCTCCGCCTCGCGCGACGCCAGCGCGGCCTCGACATCCATCCATGACAATTCCCAGATATGGCCATCTGGATCGGCAAAGCTGCGGCCATACATCCATCCATGGTCCTGCCGCGGATTGGGTTCGGTTCCACCTGCTGCCAATGCCTTGTCCGCCGTCGCATCGACATGCGCGCGGCTTTCTTCAGTCAGCGCGAGCAAGACCTGCGCAGTTTCCTGCGCGTTCGGGATGCTGCGCGACGTGAAGCTGCTGAACCGCTCATGGGTCATCAGCATGACATAGATGGTGTCGGAGAAATTGAGGGTTTTGGTGCTGTCGTCGCAAAAATCCTCGTTCGGCACCGCCCCCGCGGCCTCATAAAAGGCAAGGGAGGCTGCCAGGTCCTTCACCGGCAGGTTGACGAAAATCATTTTGGGAGCGGGGGCATTGGGCATCGCACATCTCCTTGAGCGTTGCGGCAAGGAGCTACTGCTCTCGACTCACCGCCTTGAACTTTGTGCACCTATAGATTATCTAATGCAACATATAAGTTAGAAAAAATAACTAAGGACTCGCAAGTTGAAAAAGCGCGCCTATCAGGATGGCTGTGCCGTCGCCCATGCCTTGGACATCATCGGTGATCGCTGGGCCATGCCGATCATGCGGGAATTGATGCTGGGACCCAAGCGCTTCACCGATCTGCGCGCCAGCCTGCCCGGAATCAGCGCTAATGTGCTGACGCAAAGGCTTGAGGAACTGGAAGCAGCGAGCGTCCTTATCCGCCGCCGCCTACCCCCGCCCGCTGCCAGCCAGATTTACGAACTGACCGAGTGGGGCCGCGAGTCGGAAATCCTGTTCCAGGTCCTTGGCCGCTGGGCCTGCCGATCCCCCACGATGCAGCCCGGTCAGCCGATGAGCAACGTGTCGGTCGTGCTCTCCATGCGCACGATGATCGACCGTAGCCGTATTGGAGATCTGGACGCGGTGATCGGCTTCCGCTTTGGCGAAGAAGAATTTCGCGCCCTGTTGAAGGACGGCGACTTCACCATAGATCGTGGCCCGACCCAGGACGCGGACGTGCTGTTCAGCGGCGATCAAAATGCCTTGGCTGCGGTCGTCTACGGCGGCGCAAGCTTCGAAGATGTCGCCGGGGCCCTGCATGTCGAGGGCGACCGTGCGCTGGCCGACCGCTTCGTCCGCCTCTTCCCCCTGCCCTCCAAGGCTCCCGCCACTTACATGCCAGCAGACGCCTGAAGCACTCTTACCGCCTGATCGGGAAAGTCGGCACATTCACGCGCGGAGCCGATGTCGCGCCCGGCACCAGCGCCTGCCCGCTCTCCTCGCGCAGCCTTGGCAAGGCAGGCGGCGGGACAAAGCCAGCGCCGATCTCCGCGGGCGGCTTGGGCGGCGGCGGCAAAGGCGTTGGCGATACGATCACCGTCACCGTCCCACCAAAGCGCGACTGCCACTCCGCCAACCGCCTCAGATAATCGGCATAGGCCTCGTAAAATTCCTGGAAAGGCTTCTCCAGCTCCGTCAACGCCTCAGGCGCATAGGCGAGCAACTGGCTGGACGGCATCGCCAGTATCTTCGCCCCCACCTCGACCGCGACAGGACAGAAGCTCTTGGTGACGGGCGGCAGAGAGAAGAAGTTGTAGACCACCGTGTTCAGCAATTCGCGGGACTGCAACCCGCCGCTGCCATAAGCGGCCGTATAGTTGCGATCGACCGCCGCGTTCGCATCCCGCAATATGTCCCTGTGGACATGCAGCATGCGGTTATACTGAACCCGCGCGGGCTCCCCCCCTCCCTGGCAGGAAAGCGCAGCGACGTTCAGCGCCATGCGTACATGCCAAAGCGCTGTATTGGCCGTGACCCCGCGATTGGGCGTCAGATATGTCCCTTCGGCATCAACCTCGGGAATGCTCATATCCTCGACCGCGCCCATCGGCGGCAGCGGCTTGATCGTCGGCACGACTGGAGGTGGAGGCGTCGGCACCTCCTTCGGGGTGGAACAGCCCGCAACCAGCGCCAGCGCGGCTACGGAAGCGATTGTCCAGACGCGACTTGAAACAGCACGCAGCGGCAACCTTTATCCCCTATGATTAATCGTCAGCGCCAAAACTCATGACAAACCCGCGCGTTCCTGGCGAGGATCGACCGGCTCGCTTCACCCCTCAACGGATTCGGTTCGTCCCGATAATCGGCCAGCCTCAGGCGCCGCGCCGCTCCAGCGCGACAGCCGCTTCGTCCATCAACTGCGCGATAATGTCAGCGACCGGCTCTTCCTTCGTCACCATGCCGACCGACTGGCCCGCCATCAGCGACCCGCCCTCGACATCGCCGTCAATCACCGCGCGGCGCAATGCCCCCGCCCAATAATGTTCGATCTGCAACTGCGCTTCCATCATGTCGACGCTGCCGCCGTCGAGCAGATTGGCGACTTCCCGCTGCTTGGCGGTAAAGGCCTCGGTCCCGTTATTCTTCAACGCCCGCACCGGAATCACCGGCAAACGCGGGTCGATCTGTACGCTCGCAACGGCATCACGGGCCGACGCACGGAAGAAGGACTTCTTGAAGTTCGGATGCGCGATGCTCTCGGTCGCGCAGGCGAAGCGCGTGCCCAGCTGCACCCCAGCCGCGCCCATCTCCAGATAGCCCGCGATCAACTCGCCACGCCCGATGCCGCCCGCAACGAACACGGGAAGCTGCGCGGCCATGTCCGGCAAAATCTCCTGTGCCAGCACGCTGGTCGAAACCGGGCCGATATGGCCACCCGCTTCCATACCCTCGATCACCAGCGCATCCACGCCCGAACGCGCCAGCTTCTTGGCCAGGCTCAGCGCAGGCGCGAAGCAGATCAGCTTGGCGCCCTTCTCCTTGATCGCCTCGATGCTCCCTTTGGGCGGCAGCCCGCCTGCCAGCACGATATGCCCCACTTCATGGCGCGCGCACACTTCGATCAGGTCGAACAACTGCGGATGCATGGTGATGAGGTTGACGCCAAAGGGCCTGGACGTCAGCGCCTTGGTCGCCGCGATTTCCTTGTCGAGCAGTTCCGGCGTCATTGCTCCACATGCGATCACGCCAAAGCCGCCAGCGTTGGAAATCGCCGCAACCAGATTCCGCTCCGACACCCAACTCATCGCCCCACACATGATCGCGACCTCGCAGCCAAGAAATTCGGTGCCGCGAGCCATCAGGGAAGTGAGCTTGGCGTTGGTCATGATCATGCCTCTAGAATCAAATAGCCCCTCCCGCAGGCGGGAGGGGTTGGGGCGGGCAGGCGCGCAAGCGCCGTTCCCAGCTATCCGGTTAGGGCAAAGGCTCGCCAACGCTCGCCCCACCCCCGACCCCTCCCGCCTGCGGGAGGGGAGGGATTATGTCAAGCGACCGGAGCGTCCAGCCCATAAGCGGTGTGCAGCACACGCACCGCCAGTTCCGTCTCATCCTCGTCGATCAGCACCGAAACCTTGATCTCGCTGGTCGAGATCGCAAGGATATTGATCCCGCGATCGGCCAGCGACTGGAACATGGTCGAAGCGACGCCCGCATGGCTCTTCATGCCGACACCCACGACGCTGATCTTGGCGACCTTGGTATCGGGGATGACGCGGTTGAACCCGATGGTTTCCTTCTGGCTCTCCAGCACGTCCAGCGCGCGCGCCAGGTCAGCGCCCGGCACCGTGAAGGTCACATCGGTCTCACCCTTGTCGCGGCCGACATTCTGGATGATCATGTCGACGTTGATCGCCGCATCGGCCAGCGGCGCGAAGATATGCGCCACCGCGCCCGGACGGTCCGGCACGCGGGTCAGGGTGATCTTCGCCTCATTCTTGTCATGGGCGATGCCGGTGATGAGCTGACGTTCCATCTTGTCTTCCTTGAGCTTGGCTTCCAGTTCCTCTTCGCTGACGATCAGCGTTCCGGGGAGGTCTTCCTGGGTGGGATCATCGAAGGAGGAAAGCACCTGCACGACCACGCCTTCCTTCATGGCGAGGCCGACCGACCGGGTCTGGAGCACCTTGGCGCCGACCGAGGCCAGCTCCAGCATTTCCTCATAGGTGACGAGGTCGAGCTTGCGCGCCCGCGCCACGATGCGTGGATCGGTGGTATAGACGCCGTCCACATCGGTGTAGATGTCGCAGCGGTCCGCCTTCATTGCCGCAGCCACGGCCACCGCCGAGGTATCCGATCCGCCCCGGCCCAGCGTCGAAATCCGGCCATCTTCCATCATGCCCTGGAAGCCGGGGATCACCGCCACGGTGCCAGACCGCATCGACGTGAGCAGGTCGATCGTGTCGATCTCCCCAATCCGCGCCTTGCTATGTGCTTCGTTGGTGCGGATCGGCAGCTGCCAGCCAAGCCAGCTGCGCGCGTCCACGCCCATGGCCTTGAGCGTCATGGCAAGCAGCCCGCTCGTCACCTGTTCGCCGCTGGCGACGACAACGTCATATTCGGCCGGATCATAAAGCGCCGACGCTTCCTTGCAGAAACCGACCAGCCGGTCCGTCTCGCCCGCCATCGCGGATACGACGACGGCGACCTCATGGCCCTGCTCGACAACATGTTTGACGCGCGCGGCCACGTTGCGAATTCGCTCCATCCCCGCCATGGAGGTGCCGCCGAATTTCATCACGATGCGCGCCATTTTCTTGTCGAACCTGTCTGCTGATCTGGAAAGATAATCCCCCTCCGGGGGAAAAACGGCGCCGCTATAGCAGCAGCGGCAGATATGGCAAGCAACGGCTCCTCTGTGTGGAACCCCATGGCGGCATCGCTCATTCCTCCATCTGGAAACGGATGGAGGACATCATGGACGGAGTCCTATACGGGCTTGTCACGATCGGAGGGCCGATCCTGCTGGCCGCAGTGCTCATATATGTGATCATGAGCAACCGGCGGCACAGAAGCCCCGAAGAGCTGGCGCGCACCGAGGCAGCAACCCGCGAATTGCACCGGCAGCTTGATGCGGAGGATAAATATCGCGACGGCGAAGGACCGCCACCGCGCAAGATGTAAAGGCGATGGCGCGCCTTCGCGGAGCTTGGTAGGCAGGACGCATGGCCAACTCAGCTCAAACCACGATAGACCCTCGCGAAGCCGCGCATTTTGGCGCGATGGCGGCCGATTGGTGGGACCCTTCCGGCAGCAGCGCCATGCTGCACAAGCTCAATCCCGTCCGGCTGCGCTACATTCGCGACGCGATCGACCGGCACTGGCTTGGCGAGGAGAGCAGCTTCCGCCCACTCACCGGCAAGCGCGCCCTCGATGTAGGTTGCGGCGCGGGTCTCTTGTCAGAACCATTGGCGCGGCTCGGCGCCACCGTGACCGCCCTTGATGCCGCGCAGGAAAATATAGCGATTGCGCGTGCCCATGCGGAAGGCCAGGGGCTCCTCATCGACTATCGCGCAACGCCCGTCGAGCAATTGGACAGCGACAAGTTCGATCTCGTGACTTCGATGGAAGTGATCGAGCATGTCACCGATCCAGCAGCCTTCATCCAGGCGCTGTCCGCAAAACTCGCGCCCGGTGGCCTCCTCATCCTGTCGACCCCCAACCGCACCCCGCTCTCGCGCCTCGCCATGATCAGCATCGGCGAAAGCATCGGCGGCATCCCCAAAGGCACGCATGACTGGAACAAGTTCCTGGCGCCCGACGAGCTGGCGGACATGCTGGTAAAGGCCGGACTGGAAGTGACCGATGTCACCGGCCTCACCTTCGACCCGCGCAAGGGCTTCACCCTCTCGTCGAACAAAGCAATCAACTATCTGCTGACCGCCCGCCACGTCAGCCGCTAAGGGCACGCGTTGATGGAGTGAACGCGCCCGTAACTAGAAGTAGGGCTGACGAAAGCCTTGGAGCTTTGTGCTTTAGATCGGCACCATCTCTCATCCGTTCGCCCTGAGCCTGTCGAAGGGCTCTACTTCTCTTAAACAGAATAAGGCTTCGACAAGCCTGGCCTGAGCCTGTCGAAGGGCTCAGCCCGAACGGGTGTGAGTAAGCCACCCAAACCAACATATTAAGAAGCGGCCGCCACCGGGCCTGGGGGCGACCGCTTCCCAACCCCCCGCTCGGGGGTTGTCTCGTTAGGCTGCCTCTGCCGTCTCCCTCGAAGCGGGCAGGCGGATGAGATAGTCGAAGGCGGAAAGCGCCGCAGTCGATCCTGCTCCCATGGCGATCACGATCTGCTTGTAGGGCACGGTCGTGCAATCGCCCGCAGCGAATATGCCTGGCTGGCTCGTCTCTCCTCGTGCATCGATCTCGATCTCACCTCGTGGTGATAGCGCTAACGCATCTTTCAACCATTCCGTGTTCGGGACAAGCCCAATCTGCACGAAAATGCCTTCCAGTTCGATATCATGCTCGGTGCCGCTGTTGCGATCCTTGTAGCTCAGGCCCGTGACCTTCGCTCCATCGCCGTCCACCTTCGTCGTGAGCGCCGAGGTAATGATCCGCACGTTGGGCAGGCTGGCCAGTTTACGCTGCAACACCGCGTCGGCCCGCAACTGGCTGTCGAACTCGATCAACGTCACATGAGCCACGATGCCGGCCAGGTCGATAGCCGCTTCGACGCCGCTATTGCCGCCGCCGATCACCGCCACGCGCTTGCCCTTGAACAGCGGACCATCGCAGTGCGGGCAATAGGCCACGCCCTTGTTGCGATATTCGTCCTCGCCCGGCACGCCCATCTGCCGCCAGCGGGCGCCGGTGGACAGGATCACAGTCCGGCCCTTCAGGCTCGCGCCATTTTCCAGCACGACTTCATGATATCCGCCTTCGCTCTGGGCCGGGATCAGCTTGGCTGCCTTCTGCAGGTTCATGATCTCGACATCATAATCCTTCACATGCGCTTCCAGCGCGGAGGCCAATTTAGGCCCCTCGGTGTGGCTGACCGAGATGAAATTCTCGATCGCCATCGTGTCGAGCACCTGTCCGCCGAACCGCTCCGCCGCGACACCCGTGCGAATGCCCTTGCGCGCCGCATAGATCGCGGCCGCAGCACCAGCGGGGCCACCGCCGACCACCAGCACCTCGAACGGGTCTTGCGCCTTGATTTTCTCCGCCGCCCGATCCGCAGCGCCGCTGTCGATCTTCGCGACGATCTGCTCCAGTTCCATGCGACCCGAGGCGAAAGGCTCGCCGTTCAGGAACACGGTCGGCACCGCCATCACCTGACGCGCGTCCACCTCTTCCTTGAACAGCGCGCCATCGATGGCGACATGCTTGATCCGCGGATTGAGCACGCTCATCAGGTTCAGCGCCTGCACCACGTCAGGGCAATTCTGGCACGACAGCGAGAAATAGGTTTCAAAGCTGAAATCGCCGTCCAGATCCTTGATCTGCTCGATCAGATCCTGCGCCGCCTTCGACGGATGACCGCCCACCTGCAACAGGGCGAGCACCAGCGAAGTGAACTCATGCCCCATTGGAATGCCCGCGAAGGTCACGCCGATATCGGTGCCAGCCCGCCGGATCATGAAACTCGGCTTGCGCCTGTCATTGCCCGATGTGACCGCGACCTTGTCCGACAGCTCGGCAATCTCGTTCAGCAGCCCTTCCAGCTCGCGCGACTTCGCGCCTTCGTCAAGCGACGCCACCAGCTCGATCGGCTGCGTGATGTTCGCCATATAGGTCTTCAACTGACCCTTCAGATTTGCGTCCAACATCTTCGTAGCTCCATTGAATTGGCGCACCGCCCGGGGGCGCGCGGGTCCGCTTGCCGGACTGAGTAACCCCAGGGTCCGGCATGTCAGCGGCTAAAATGTCTTGGTAAACCCCCGCCGGGCCGGGGAGTTGCTCAACCCGCCCCGGCGAAAGGTCAGGTTTTGTTTAGATCTTGCCGACGAGGTCGAGCGAGGGAGCCAGAGTTTCTTCACCCTCTTCCCACTTGGCCGGGCACACTTCGCCGGGGTGAGCGGCGACATATTGCGCAGCCTTGACCTTGCGAAGCAGTTCGGTCGCATTGCGGCCGACGCCTTCCGAAGTGATTTCCATGAACTGGATCACGCCTTCGGGATCGACCAGGAAGGTCGCGCGGTCAGCCAGGCCAACGCCCGGACGCATCACATCGAAATTATTCGTGATCTGGCCAGACTGATCGCCCAGCATATAATAGTTGATCTTGCCGATCGCGGGCGACGTGTCGTGCCAGGCCTTGTGGCTGAAATGCGTGTCGGTCGACACCGAATAGACTTCGACATTCAGCGACTGCAGCGTCGAGTAGATGCCAGCCAGATCTTCCAGCTCGGTCGGACACACGAAGGTGAAGTCAGCCGGATAGAAGAAGAAGATCGCCCACTTGCCCTTCACGTCCTCGTCAGTGACGTCAACGAACTTGCCTTCCTTGAATGCGGTGGCCTTGAACGGCTTGATGCTGGTGTTGATGAGAGCCATGGGCTTTCCAGTTCCTTCTTAGGGTTGCTGTTGCCCGGCCTATGTAGGGAGGTCGCAGGGTCAGGGGAAATTGCTTTTATTCACACCTGTCATTGAGAAAAGCGATCAAGAGCAGCATCATTAATCGACAGGCTGATCCCTTGGCTTCTGAATGACATAGGTCATCGCTTCCTTCGCCATCTCCAGCGCCTCCTCAATCGTGAAGGTCGAAGAATCGAGGCAGAGCTCCAGCCACAAGCCATCCAGCATCGCCGTCAATCCGATCGCAGCGATCCGCGCCGCCGGACGCGGAATCTGGGGCGCGGCCTCCCGCAGCAACACCTCCAGCCGCTCGCGCGACCCGCCATAGGTCTCCGCATGGGTAGCCGCGATCTCCGGACTGGTCTTCACCAGGCTCCAGAAGGAAATCCAGGTCGCCAGCAAATTGGGGTCCAGCACCGGCGGCTGCAAATTCGCCCTGATATAGGCCCACAGCCTATCAAGCGGATCAGGCCCGGCTTCCGCGACAGCCTGCTCCAGCGCCGCCGCCACCTTCTCTCCAACATCGCGATAGGTAGCGAGGATCAGCGCATCGACGCCATCGAAATAATGCGTCAGCAATCCCGCGGACACGCCCGCCCGCGCGCAGATCGCCCGAACCGATGTGGCCGCAAC
This sequence comes from uncultured Sphingobium sp., assembly GCA_966211835.1. Taxonomy (GTDB): domain Bacteria; phylum Pseudomonadota; class Alphaproteobacteria; order Sphingomonadales; family Sphingomonadaceae; genus Sphingobium. The sequence continues at coordinate 19,679 of CBIHNV010000024.1, read as the reverse complement.
GCCTTTTTCCGCGAGACATTGCGCCGTCGCTTCGATCAGCGCCAGGCGCCTGACATCGGGCGACTCTCTGACAAAGCGTGCCCGCCCCTGTCTCCCGTCAAGGCGGCCTGCAATCTTCTGCTCCACGTCTTTTTTCCCGTCACCATGCCGCACCCCCTCAGGGCGGCCCACCCCGCCCCCTTCCCGCAACATGGATCACCGCGCCTTCGATCATTATTTAGGCCCGCAATGCAAGGGGAAAAGAGGATAGACACTGCGTCAGGCCGGTTCGCCCAATTCTTCCAAGGCGGTAAAGCGTTGCGACCACAGCGCCCCGTAAATGGCCATCCACTGCACTACTGGAGCCAAGCCCTTCACCCGCGCCGCATAATAGGTCTCTCGCCCGGCGCGCCGAGCCGTCACCAACCGCGCGCGCTTCAGCTTCGCGAGATGCCGCGACACCATCGGTTGCGAAACATCGGATACGGCGGTCAGGGCATGCACGCTCTGCTCCCCCTCCTTCACCAGATATTCGAGCAAGGCCCGCCGCGTCCCATCGGCAAGCGCCTTGAAAAGTTCGTCACATGCCGCCGAGCGGTCACCACTTGAAACAGGATCATTCATTGCGAACTCATAACCAAATGATTATGAGAAGATCAAGCGGAGACCCTTTTTAAGGGGTCGAAGCGACGTTAACCAAAAAAAGTTGGCGGGGTCCAGCAGCTGAGTCTTTTGAGTCACACCACCTCATGTTGAGTCCCAGAGGCAAATCCGGACTCAACATGTCGTGTCTACCTCTTTCGTTCTCGCGCTGTTAACTTTTGTCTGAGGCTCAATGGCTAAGCCGTTGATCTTGACGCCGGACTCCCGACGACTCAACGCTGGTCCTCGAAACGAATGGGGGTCACAAAATGGGTGTCATGGAACGCGTCGCGCCGCGGCGTAAAAGGGCGGTTGCGCCGATCGAAAGAGAGGCGGCGAACGTCCCGGCAAACTGCCTGCTGCGTGGCGACTGCATCGCGGAGATGGCCAAGCTGCCCGACGCCTGCATCGACATGATCTTCGCTGATCCGCCCTATAATCTTCAGCTCGGCGGCGACCTGTTCCGCCCTGAAGGCGGCCGGGTGGATGCCGTCGACAATGACTGGGACAAATTCGATACGCTCAGCAGCTATGACCGCTTTACCAAGGCATGGCTGGCGCAGGCCCGCCGCATCCTGAAGCCCAATGGCAGCATCTGGGTCATCGGTAGCTACCACAACATCTTCCGCGTCGGCACCGCGTTGCAGGATGAGGGCTTCTGGATCCTCAACGACATCATCTGGCGCAAGTCCAACCCCATGCCCAATTTCAAGGGCACCCGCTTCACAAACGCGCATGAAACGCTGATCTGGGCCAGCCAGGGCGAGGACGCCAAATATACCTTCAACTACAAGGCGATGAAGACGCTGAATGACGAGCTTCAGATGCGCTCCGACTGGGTGCTGCCGATCTGCGGCGGACAGGAGAGGCTGAAGCGCAACGGAACGAAGGCGCACCCGACGCAAAAGCCCGAATCCCTGCTTTACCGCGTACTGCTCGCCTGCACGAAGCCAGGCGACGTCGTGCTCGATCCCTTCTTCGGCACCGGCACCACCGGCGCGGTCGCCAAGCGGCTTGGCCGCAAATGGATCGGCATCGAACGCGAAGACAGCTATATCGAAGTCGCGATGGAGCGCATCGAAGCCGCCCTGCCGCTCGACGAATCCGCCCTCACCATCATGCAAAGCGCCAAGAGCCAGCCCAAGGTCGCCTTCGGCACGCTCGTAGAAACCGGCTATCTCCAGCCCGGCGCAATCCTGACCGACGCCAAACGCCGCTGGCAGGCCACGGTGCGCGCGGACGGTTCGCTCTGCGTGGGCACGGACACAGGTTCGATCCACAAAATCGGCGCGACGCTGCAAAATGCGCCGAGTTGCAACGGCTGGACCTTCTGGCACCATGAAGTCGAAGGCACGCTAAAGCCCATCGACACCCTGCGCCAGACCTACCTGCTGGCAAACGAGCCCTGATCCTCAACTAACCCCCGTTCGGGCTGAGCCTGTCGAAGCCCTTCTCTTTTCTTTAACAGGGAAAGACCCTTCGACAGGTTCAGAATGACCGGAAAAATATGACCCTCTCCACCGTCCCCCAGAACGCCCGGCTGTACCTAAAGCCCACATGGTTCGTCCCCTCCCCCATCGGCCTGCCCGATGGGTCAGCGGCACGCATGGCGAACGGCCTCATCTGGTTCCAGGCCTATGAGCTAACCGCACTTCAAGGCTCCCAACGCCTCGCCCGGACCACCATCCCGGTCGCCCAGTTCACCGAAACCATCGCCACCCTCCCCGACGCGCTCGCCGAACGAGCCCAGCGTCTCGCAACAAACATTTCCGCCCAACGCCAGCCGCTCGCGCTAGGCGACCGCACCATCCGCTTCGACGCGCCCCAAGTCATGGCGATCCTCAACGTCACCCCCGACAGCTTCTCCGACGGCGGAAAGCATATGGGCGACCCGCAAGCCGCGGCGGATGCTGGCTTTGCCATGGCAGCCGCAGGCGCAGCGCTGATCGACATAGGCGGCGAATCCACCCGCCCCAAAGCGCCCAAAGTTTGGGAAGGCGACGAAATCGCCCGCGTCGTCCCGGTCATAGAAAAGCTCGCAGCTGCAGGCGTCCCCATCTCGATCGACACCCGCAAAGCCACGGTGATGGAAGCCGCGCTCGCGGCAGGCGCAAAAGTCATAAACGATGTCAGCGCCCTCGCCCATGATCCCCGCGCCATGGAAGTCGCGGTCCGCGCCGCCTGCCCCGTCATCCTGATGCACGCCCCATCCTCCGGCGATGACCCGCACGACAATCCCGCGGGCTATAGCGATGTCATCGCCGACGTCTTCGACATGCTCGAAAGCCGCATCGAAGCGTGCGTGGCGGCGGGCATCGCGCGCGACAGGATCATGATCGATCCGGGCCTCGGCTTCGGCAAATCGCTCGCCGACAATCTGGCGCTGGTCAACAGCCTCGCCACCTTCCAGGGCCTCGGTGTGCCCCTACTCTTCGCCGGAAGCCGCAAGCGCCTGATCGGCGCCCTATCCAACGAAGCCCCCGCCGCAGACCGCCTCGGCGGCTCCATAGCCCTCGCCTTCCGCGCCGCGCAATCCGGCGCGCAGATGGTGCGCGTCCATGATGTGAAGGAAAGCGTCCAAGCCCTCCACCTATGGCGCGGCCTCGCCGACGCGGGACTCAGCGCGCTTTAGAGTATTATCATGTTTGAGTGGTCGTCACCCCGGACTTGGTCCGGGGTCCCGCTTCTTATCTGACGTTGCCGAGGCAGCGGGATCCCGGGTCGAGCCCGGGATGACGGAAAATCAACCTTAGTGCCGATGCTTCCGTGTAAAACGACCACCCTCTAAGGATCGCAAACGCTCTTAACCCGGCCGCCCTGAGCCTCAGGCCAACAACCCAAGCCCGTTCGGGCTGAGCTTGTCGAAGCCCCTTCCCTCTTCAGCAATCAACCCGGAACGCTGCAAAGGCCCGCTATCAGCGCTAAGCCGTCCCGCCTCGCTCCCGTTCAGACTGAGCGGGTCGAAGCCCTCACCTATTCAAAACGAAGGCGTCAGACCTCCCGGACACCCCGCACCAAAACCTACCACCGCCGCAACCTCGGCCGAAACACACTCGGATCAATGGCCAGTACAGGCGCATCCCTCACCGCCAACTCAACCTTCGCCTGCTCCACCATCGGCGGCTCGGCACTAGGCGTAAAGGTCACCACCGCAGTCCCCGGATCGTCCATCACCAGCCGATCCAGCATCAAAGCAGGCCCCAACTCATCCGCATTCACCCGAACCAGCGTGCCAAGCTGCGTCATCCCGAACAATGTGCGGGCAAAGCCAGTCGGAAGCCTGATGCACCCGTGGCTCGCCGGATAACCGGGATTATGCCCCGCGTGCAGCGCGACACCATCCCAGGTCAGCCTTTGCATGAAAGGCATAGGCGCATTGCTGTAGAGATTGGACCGATGCCACTCCCGCTTTTGCAGGATCGGGAACTCGCCCGTCGGCGTCCGGTGCCCCGGCGTACCCGTGGACACGCTCGCTAGTCCAACCAGCCGATCGCCGCTGTAGACATGCACCATCTGCCGCTGAAGGCTGATGATCAGGTAAAGCGGTCCCTCGAACGGCCCGGTCTCCAGCCAACGGTAGCCGCCGGGCTTCATCGCTTCCCCATCCGTAACAGCAGCCTCAGCAGCGACCAAGCGCACCGGCAACGGCAGGAAAGCGATGGCGGAAAGCACCAGCAGGAACGGCATGACGCGCATAAAGACTTACTTAACTATAATGCGCGGCGGCGCCAGCCGATAAGAGGCTCACGGCCACCTATTCTTAATCCCGCCGTGGCACAGGTTAAGAAACCTCGACCCATCGACTGGCCGCGCCTGATCCACTCTGCGCTATCCTCCCGCCCAGCCCGGCATCAACGACATCAGGCGAACAAACCCGCCCGTGCCCTCGCTCTGTCATTTGCTCAGCATCCTAAGGCAGCACCAACGGGCGACCGGCCCACTAGGTGCCGTCTGCTTTAGGTCGGCAACCCCTCAATACCGTTCGCCCCGAGCTTGTCGAAGGGCTCTACTTCTTGGGCTTCGACATTCGAATGAGGCGAGTGGCTATTTCGGACAGCCGGAATGGGTTGAGTAATTGGCGCCTTAAACGCGAGTTTACGTCCTACAGCAAAACCAGCTGCGCGACCGGGGCAAAGCTGCGGCGATGCAGCGGCGTCGGGCCATGTTCCCGCAGCGCCGCCAGATGCATCGGGCTGCCATAGCCCTTGTTGCTTTCCCAGCCATAATGAGGATGCGCCGCCGCCGCCTCTACCATCATGCGGTCCCGCGCTTCCTTCGCCAAAATCGACGCGGCGGCGATCGAAAGACATTTGGCGTCGCCCTCAACCACAGCCGTCGATGCCCATCGCCATTTCGGGCAGCGATTGCCGTCCACCAGCACATGCGCACAATCATGCGCCAGCGCCTCGACGGCGCGCGTCATCGCCAGCATCGTCGCCCACAGGATATTGAGCTCGTCAATCTCCTCCACCGACGCGACCCCAATGCCCCAGCACAGCGCCCGCGCCTTGATCTCGCCCTCCAGCACGGCGCGACGTGCGGCGGTCAGCTGCTTGCTGTCGTTCAGGCCGTCCGGACAATCTTCCTGCCGCAGGATGACGGCAGCGGCCACCACCGGCCCCGCCAGCGGCCCTCTGCCCGCCTCGTCCACGCCCGCGACCAGACCGGGGTGATGCAGCCGCTCATGTGCAAAGTCAGGCATGCAAATGAAACCCGAACGGAGCCCCCATAGGCCCATGCCCCTGCCCCAGCCCCGGCGCCAACGTCAATGCCTCTCGCACATATTTACGAGCAAATCCAATGGCTTCTGTCAGGTTTCTACCCTGCCCCAATTGAGTAGCAATAGCACTGGCAAGGGTACACCCTGTCCCATGCGTATGAATCGTTTCAATTCGCGCATTGCTCCACGACTTCACCAAACCGCGCGGCCCAATCAGCCGATCCGTCAGCATCGCGCCCTCGCCATGTCCACCCTTCGCCAGCACATGCGTATCAAACCGGATCGCGATCTCCTCGCCCCCGAGCGCCTCCAACTCCGGGATATTCGGCGTCACCAAAGTCGCCAGCGCCATCAACCGCTCAAAAGCCGCGATCGTCGCCTCATCCGCCAGCACCGACCCGCTGGTCGCGACCATGACGGGATCGAATATAATTGGCACATCGGCCAGTTGCGCGAGCCGATCGGCAACAGCCTCCGCAGTCTCAGCCGAACCGATCATCCCGATCTTGACCGCATCGACACCAATATCGCCAATGACGCTGTCCATCTGCTGCACCACCATCGCGGCAGGCACCGCATGCACGCCCTGCACACCCAGCGTGTTCTGCGCCGTGATCGCCGTCACAGCGGTCATGGCATGCCCACCCAGCAGCGTGACTGTGCGGATATCTGCCTGAATGCCAGCACCTCCCCCGCTATCGGAACCAGCGATGATCAAGATCCGCTCGGGCTTCATCCCTTGTAATGACGCTTGGTGGAGGCGGGATGACGGGCAAGCGCGTCGCCTGTACGGGTCGGGCGATCCATCAATTCCCCGCCGCAGTTCGGGCAACGATCATCCAGCGCCTCCGCGCAGACAGCGCAAAACGTGCATTCAAACGAGCAGATGAACGCGCCCGGCTCGCCAGCAGGCAAGTCCACGCCGCATCGTTCACAATCGGGCCGCATGTCGAGCATCAGGCCGCGACCCTCGCCACGGCCTCACAGATCCGGTCGACGACATTCTTGACCTGATCCTCCCTGTCTCCTTCGGCCATCACGCGAATGACGGGCTCGGTACCGGAAGGGCGGATGACCAGTCTGCCGCAGCCATTAAGCTCGCCCTCCGCCTGCGCGATCACGCGCTTGACCTCCTCATGTTCCAGCGGCTTTCCGCCGGAAAAGCGGACATTCTTGAGCAGTTGCGGGACGGGATCGAACTGGTGCAGCACCTCGCTGGCGGGCTTGCCCGAGCGGACCAGCGCCGCCAGCACCTGGAGCGCCGCAACGGTTCCATCCCCGGTCGTCGCATAATCGGACAGGATCATGTGCCCGGATTGCTCGCCGCCGACGTTAAAGCCTCCTTCCCGCATCCGCTCCAAAACATAGCGATCGCCGACTTTGGTCCGCTCCAGGCCGATCCCCTGCGCCGCAAGATGGCGTTCGAGACCCAGGTTGGACATGACCGTCGCGACCAGGCCCCCACCTTGCAGCAATCCGTCACGGGCGAAGTTGCTCGCGATCAGCGCCATGATCTGGTCACCGTCAACGATCTGACCCTTTTCATCGACGACGATCAGCCGGTCGGCGTCGCCATCAAGAGCAATCCCTATGTCCGCGCCGGACGAGACGACTGTTTCCTGGCACAACAGGGGAGAGGTCGAGCCGCAACCATCGTTGATGTTGGTGCCGCTGGGCGTCACCCCGATCGCGATCACCTCGGCGCCCAACTCCCAAAGAGCCGAGGGCGCGACCTGGTAAGCCGCGCCATTTGCGCAATCGACAACGATCTTCAGGCCGTCCAGTCGAAGATCAGCCGGAAAGCTGGATTTGACTGCATGGATATAACGGCCACGCGCATCCTCCACGCGGCGAGCGCGGCCGATATCCAAAGAGGCAGCGAGGGGAATATCCTGCTCCAGCATGGCCTCTATCTTCAGCTCGTCTTCGTCGGACAGCTTGTAACCGTCCGGTCCAAACAGCTTGATGCCATTGTCGGCATAGGGATTATGACTGGCCGAAATCATGACGCCCAGGTCCGCGCGCATCGAATGGGCAAGCAACGCAACGGCAGGCGTTGGGATGGGGCCGAATTGAACGACATCCATGCCGACGGCGGTGAAGCCTGCCACCAGAGCGTTTTCAACCATATAGCCTGACAGGCGCGTATCCTTGCCGATCACCACCCGATGCCGGTGGCTACCCCGCTGGAAATGCTTTCCCGCAGCCATGCCGACTTTCATCGCCAGCTCGGCTGTCATCGGCCATTGATTAGTCCGTCCCCTGATCCCGTCCGTGCCGAAATAACGCCTGCTCATATTTCCCGTCCTGCGATGCGGCTCTAAGCTGCGGTGGTCCATAGCAATCTTTGTTCGACTTTCCACCGCAGAGCCGTCATTCCATAGCAGGTGGACGGGTTCAATGCAGCGGTGGACGCGCTCTCAAGTGCGGTCTTCTTCAAGGTGCCCGTGCTCGGCACCCGGATTGAGTTGATCGTCCTCTACCTTGCCGTGCCGATGTTGTTCTTCACTGTCTGGCTCGGCTTTCCAAATGTACGCGCTGTCGGGCGCGCGGTCCGCATCCTGCGAACACAACCGGGCGCGGGCGAAGCAAAGGGTGATGTCAGCCAATGGGGCGCGCTCACGACAGCGCTTGCCGGGACGATCGGCCTTGGCAACATCGCAGGTGTGGCGGTGGCGCTCACAATGGGCGGACCGGGCGCTATTTTCTGGATGTTCGTAATCGGCTGGTTCGCCATGACGGTGAAGATGGCGGAGGTGACGCTGGGCCTCAAATATCGGACTTTCGATCAGCATGGTCATGTCCATGGCGGGCCAATGTATGTGCTGAAAGCCATCGGCGCAGCGCGAGGCTGGCCCCGGCTGGGTCCGGCACTCGGCGGCCTTTACGCCTTCTTCGCGCTGTTCGGCGCAATCCCGATGGTGCAGGTCAACCAGAGTTTTGCGCAGGTGAAGGTGGTGACCGGCTTGTCCAACGGCTGGGCCTATGGCGTGTTGCTGGCGGCAGCGGTGGCGCTGGTGACGCTTGGCGGCGCGGCATGGCTTGGAGAAGTTGCCAAACGGCTCACTCCGCTCAAGGTCACCGTATATCTGGTGGGCGTGGCCGCCATTCTTGTCATGCACGCGCAGGCGATCCCGGAAGCCTTGGCGCAGATATGGCATGGGGCCTGGAGTGGCAGCGCGGCGACGGGCGGCGCGGTCGGCGCCTTCGTATCCGGGATGAGGAGGGCCGTCTTCGCAAGTGAGGCAGGTGTCGGGTCTGCCGTCATGGCGCACAGCCTGGCGCGTGTGCGGCATCCTGTATCTGAAGGGTTGGTGGCCTTGCTCGAACCGTTGCTCGGGACGATGATCGTCTGCGCGATCGGTGGCTTGGCGCTCGTCGTCGCAGGCACATGGACGTCCGGGCTGGAAGGCATAGCCATCACGTCGGCTGCGTTCGCGCAAGTGTCGCCTTGGTTTCCCTGGCTGCTGGCGGTTGTCGTCGTCCTGTTCGCCTATTCAACGCTGGTCGCGTGGGGCTTTTATGGGCTGCAAGCCTGGGGATATCTGTTCGGCCACGGCCCGAAAGCCCAGTGGAGCTACAAGATTCTCTATATCGTCGCCCTTCCACCTGCTGCCGCCATAGATTTGGGGCGAGTGGTTGACATCGTTGACAGCAGCTTTTTCCTCATGGCCATTCCCAACGTAATCGCGCTTTACCTTTGCGCGGGCGAACTGCGGCGGGATGTGCGGTCTTATCTTCGCTCTAGCCGAGACGAGGCCGGATCATCAGTGATCGCTGAACCCGCCCGCTAAGCAAAAAAGCCCCGCCGATGGCGAGGCCTTTCCAACTTCCAAGCGATTCAGATCTTGTCGCCAAGGGCGCCCTTCACAGAACCCTTCACATCCTGCGCCGTGCCCTTGGCTTTTTGCGCCCGGCCTTCTGCGGCCAGATCGGCATCATTTTGATTTTGGCCCACAGCCTCCTTAACGGCGCCTGCCGCCTTGTTGCCTGCGGCCTTCAGCTTGTCGGTCAGTTCACCCATATCGTCCTCCTGTGATGGTCTACGGCAGGTCAACAACTTGGATTAGCGAAAGGTTGCCATCGGTACGCTCGCGCAACGGCAAGGCATAGAAAAAGGGGCCGGAAAACCGGCCCCTTCCAAAATCGATTGTAGCTGACGCTTAACGCTTCGAGAACTGGAAGCTGCGGCGAGCCTTGGCCTTGCCGTACTTCTTACGTTCAACGGTGCGGCTGTCGCGGGTCAGGAAGCCTTCGGCCTTGACCGCGCTGCGCAGCGCAGGCTCGTACTTGGACAGAGCCTGGGCGATGCCATGCTTTACAGCACCGGCCTGACCCGAGAGACCACCGCCCTTGACAGTGGCGATCACGTCATACTGACCTTCGCGCTCAGTGACGCCGAAGGGCTGGTTAATCACCAGACGCAGGGTCGGACGAGCGAAATAGACTTCCTGATCGCGGCCGTTGACCGTGATCTTGCCGGTGCCGGGCTTCACCCAGACGCGGGCAACAGCGTCCTTACGGCGGCCGGTCGCATAGGCGCGGCCGAGGCTGTCGATTTCCTGGGCGCGCAGGGGAGCCGAGGGCTGAACAGGAGCGATCGGCGCATTGGCAGCAACGGGTTCACCAGCGGCGGGCGCAGGAGCGTTGGCGGTCAGCGACGCGAGGTCGGACAGGGACTGGCGGTTATCGGACATTATGCACCCACCTTGTTCTTGCGGTTGCGCGACGCGAAATCGAGCACTTCGGGGTTCTGCGCTTCGTGCGGATGTTCAGCACCGGCGAAGATGCGCAGGTTGCGCATCTGCTGACGGCCGAGCGGACCACGGGGGATCATGCGCTCAACGGCCTTTTCCAGGACGCGCTCGGGAAAACGGCCTTCCAGGATCTTGGCGGGCGTCGTTTCCTTGATGCCGCCAGCGTAACCGGTGTGCTTGTAGTACACCTTGTCGGTCAGCTTGCGGCCGGTGAACTTCACCTTGCCAGCGTTGATGATGATGACATTGTCACCGCAATCGACGTGGGGCGTGAAGCTGGTCTTGTGCTTGCCGCGAAGGATGTTCGCGACGGTCGAGGCGAGGCGGCCGACGACGAGACCTTCCGCGTCGATCAGGATCCACTTCTTTTCGACCGTTGCCGGGGTTGCCGGCTTGGTGGTCTTCATCAGCGCCTTCATGGTGCCAATCTCCAGAATGAAATAGTGAACCGAAAGCGTTTTGGGCCTTCGGAAGATGGGGGCTAATGACGTTGAGGGCTTAAGAAGTCAAGAGATTCGGCGGGTTTCGTGACGGGTAAAATAATACCCGTCACTTCGCGATCTGCTCTGCGACCCATTTTGCATAGGTGAAATCGGCGGATTCGACGGGTAATGCGAGGATAGCGGGCACTTCATAGTCATGAAGCTGCGCAATTCGCGCCATGAGAGCGTCGCGGCGCGACGGCGTGGTCTTGAAGAGGACGGGCACCTCCGCGGTGCTTTCCATCACGCCGTTCCATTCGTAGAGCGAGGTCGCGGCCCCAAGCATGTTGGCGCAGGCGGCCAGCCTTTCAGCGATCAGTTGGCGGGCGACGCGATCAGCCGCCTCCGCCGAACCGAAAAGCGTGTAGACAAGCGCGACCCCGCTCATTCGCGGCGCTCCCCAACGGCGTGCGCGCCCCAGGCGGCGGAAGCGACGACAAGTGCGCCGACCGCCTGATGCAGCACCGCAAGCGGCAAGGCGATGCCGCTGACCACGGTGACGATGCCAAGCGCGATCTGCGTGCCGACGGCTGCGTTGATCGCGATCGAAGGCCCGCGTTGCCCTGCCCGCTTCGCGCCGCGCGCGAGGAGGATCAGCAAGACGGCGGCGACCCATGCCCACCAGCGATGGATGAAGTGGACGAGATAGGGATCGCTGGACACAGTAGCCCAGAGCGATCCCAGCCAGGAAATCCCCTCCGGCACGAAATGGTCGTTCATGAGCGGCCAGCTGTTCGAGACATAGCCCGCATCCAGCCCGGCGGTGAAGGCACCGAACATCAGCTGGATCAGCAGCGCCAGCAGGACGACGAGCGCGAACGGCCTCAACGCGGCCGGACGAGCGGCAGGGTTCCGCGCAAGCGCAAGCAGATCAAGCGCGGTCCAGACCAGGCCGCCGATGATGAACAGCGCGGTCAGAAGATGGACCGCGAGCCGGTAATGGCTGACATCAGTGCGCACTGACAGGCCCGAAGTCACCATCCACCAGCCGATCGCTCCCTGAAGCCCGCCAAGCGCCAGCAAGGCGACCAGCCGCCACCCGTAACCGGACGGGATCGCACGGCGCCAGGCAAACCACAGCAGCGGGAGGGCAAAGGCCAGGCCGATCAACCGCCCGAGCAGCCGGTGCACCCATTCCCAGAAGAAGATGAACTGGAAATCGGAGAGGGTCATGCCCTGCCGCAGCTGGTGATATTCGGGGATTTGCTGGTAGAGGCGAAAAGCATCCTCCCACTGCGCATGGGTGAGTGGCGGGATCGCGCCGGTAATCGGCTTCCATTCGGTGATCGACAGGCCTGATTCGGTAAGACGCGTGATGCCGCCAACCACCACCATGCAGAAAACCAGTGCCGCGACGCCAAGCAGCCAACGCGCGATGGAGAGCGGACGGGATGCAGCCATAGCCGGGCCAAGGGCAAGATCGGTCATGGCGGCGATCCATGCGCCGATGCCCTGATTGTTGCAAGAGGGCGAAGATTGGGCAAAAGGTCGCAACGCCCCGTAACGATCGGATACAAATTCCCGGCCGGGCGTATCCCCGTCTATGCACTTCTTAACAGAGGATAATCGATGAGCGCCGCGGCGAATGGCATCGCCGGGATGATCGCTGCCCAAGGTCCCGTGGGGGATCTGACGGCGCGCATCGGCGATTGGTCGCCACTGGGGCCGGTCGAACGATGGTCGCCCGCACTGGTATCGACGGTGCGGCTGATGCTGTCGTCCAAGGCGGAGATCGTGCTGTTCTGGGGACCCGATCTCTGCGCGCTCTATAATGAAGCCTATGCCCCGACGATCGGCGACAAGCATCCCGACGCGCTGGGCCGCCCCGCGCGCCATTATTGGGCCGAATTGTGGGACGATCTGGAACCGTTGCTGCTGTCCGTGCTGGAACATGGCGAAACGGTCCACGCCAAGGATCGGCCCTTTTATATCGAGCGCGACAGCGGCCAGGGCGAGGAAGTCTATTTCGACATCAGCTATTCGCCGGTATTCGAAGCGAACGGATCGATCGGCGGCGCGCTGTGCATCGTTAATGAGACGACCAAGCGCGTCAGAGCCGAGCGGGAGATGCTGGCGGACCGCAACAGGCTGTGGACCCTGGCACGGGACCCCTTCCTGATCGCCGACATGGACGGAACATGGCTGTCGGCCAGCCCCGCATGGACGGACATATTGGGGTGGAGCCAGGACGAACTGATTGGCCGCACGTCCGAATGGATGGAGCATCCCGACGATGTCGCGCGCGTCAGGAAGGAAGTGGATGCACTTGCAGAAGGCGTTCCGACACTAAGATTCGAGAACCGGTTCAGGACCAAGCAGGGCGACTATCGCACCTTCAGCTGGACAGCGGTGCCGGACAAGGGCCTGATCTATTGCGTGGCGCGCGATGTGACCGAACAGCGCGCCCACGCCCGCGCCCTCGCCGAGACGGAAGCCGCGCTGCGCCAGGCCCAGAAGATGGAGACGCTGGGCCAGCTGACCGGGGGCGTCGCCCATGACTTCAACAATCTGTTGCAGGTCGTCACGGGCAATCTGGAACTGCTCCAGCGTGGCCTGAATGACAATGAGCGGATGCGGCGCGCGGCGGACAATGCGATGGCTGGTGCGGAGCGCGCGGCCATGCTGACGCAGCGGCTACTCGCCTTTTCCCGCCGTCAGCCCTTGGCGCCTGAGCGGGTGGACCCCAACCGGCTGGTAAGCCGCATGTCGGAACTGCTCAACCGCACGCTGGGGGCGAGCATCGATGTGGAGACGATCCAGGCCGCGCGCGCCTGGCCGATCGAGGTCGATCTCAACCAGATGGAAAATGCCTTGCTGAATCTTGCCGTCAACGCGCGCGACGCGATGCCGGACGGCGGCAAGTTGACCATAGAGGTCGCAAATACGCATATCGATGATCATTATGCAGCGCAGGAAGAAGATGTCCGGCCCGGGCAATATGTGATGATCTGCCTCTCCGACACGGGTGAAGGCATGGATGCCGACACGCTGAGCCACGCGATTGAGCCATTTTTCACCACCAAGGAAGTGGGGCGCGGCACCGGGTTGGGCCTGTCGATGGTCTATGGCTTCATCAAGCAGTCGGGCGGCCATATCCGGGTCTATTCGGAGGCTGGCGAAGGTACGAGCGTCAAGCTGTACCTGCCGCGCTCTCATGGCATCGTCCCGGCCAATGACCAATTGGGGGTGACGCAGCGGCCCGCCGTCACTGGCGGAGGCGGCGAGACGGTCCTGGTGTGCGAGGACGACGATAAGGTGCGCGCCTATGCGGTCGAAGTGCTGGGCGAGCTTGGCTATCATGTGATCGAAGCGGCGAACGGCGCGGCGGCTTTGGACGCGCTGGAGCAGGCGGGGAAACATGTCGACCTGCTGTTCACCGACGTGGTGCTGCCGGGCGGAATGACCGGCGCGGATGTGGCGAAGGAGGCAGCGGCACGCAGGCCGGAGATCAAGATCCTGTTTGCGACCGGCTATGCGCGGAACGCGATTTTCCACCATGGGCGGCTGGACCCTGGGGTGGAATTGCTGACCAAGCCTTTCAGCTATGCCGATCTGGCGGCGAAGGTGCGGGAGGTGTTGGACCGGCGGGTCGAGCAGCGGGTGGGGTAGTGGTTTGAGGCTTGAGCTTCGCTCCGCTCAGCTTCGGGCTTCGACTCCGCTCAGCCTGAACGGGGGTGGGGCATCCGATCCCCTCACGGCCTCGCCTCGATTCAATCACTCTAAATCCGTTCGGGCTGAGCTTGTCGAAGCCCTCTCCTTTCTCGCAGAAAGAAGTAGAACCCTTCGACAGGCTCAGAGCGAACGGAGATAGGGGTAGCCTACCTAACCGATCGCGCGCCATGCGGCGACCAGCGCCGTCGCGCGTTCCTTCACCGTAGCGGCATTGTCACCGGGACGGTATAGCGCGCCGCCGACGCCTATCCCCTCGCAGCCTGCGGCGAGCCATTGGCCGATCGTGTCGGCGCCCGTGCCGCCCACGGCCCAGAGGCCGACATGGCGCGGCAGCACTTCCTTGATGGCCTTTATATAAGCGGGGCCGAAGCTGGCTGCGGGAAACAGTTTCAGGCGGCGTGCGCCCGCGCGGACGGCGGCGAAGCCTTCGCTGGGGGTCATGAACCCGGGCAGCATGTCGAAGCCATATTGCGCGCCCCGCGCGATAACGGCCGGGTCGGTATTGGGGGTGACCATGATGCGACCGCCGGTCCGGCGCAGGTCGTCCACCGCTTCGACCGTCAGCACGGTGCCTCCGCCGATCAGCGCGGTCGCGCCGAAGGCCTGCTGAAGCGCGGTGATGCTCTCAAAGGGTTCGGGCGAGTTCAGCGGCACTTCGATGATGCGGATGCCTGCGTCGATAAGCGCCGCGCCGATCTCGACAGCTTCTTCAGGGCGAACGCCGCGGAGGATGGCCGTGATCGGGGGGGCTCCGGCGGCGAGAAGGGAATCGAGGGTCATGCGGCATTCTCCGGAAGGGTGAGGCCAGCGAGGACGCAATCGTCGCCGCTCAAGGATCGGGAAGAGAGGCCCTGCGCGTCGAGCGCCTCTGCATAGCGGGCACACAGGCGCTGGTCGCCGATGAGGGTGATGCCGCTTACGTCACCAAGCAGCGCGCGTACCTCAGCGATTTCGCAGCCGATGAGGAGGCCGGAGAGGTAGCCAGCAGCCCAGTCGGGCGATCGTCCGGCGCGCAGGCGCATGGCGCGAGCGGCGAAAAGGCTGGTGAGCAGGCGGCCTTCCCCTGCCCGGCCGAGGCCTTCGGCGAAACCTTCGGCTTCCTCGGAAGCTTCGGCGGGGGCGGCCTTTGGGCCGAGGGTCGAGTGATCGCGCAGCAGGGCGAAGAGTTCGCCGGTGGGCACGGTGCGGAAGCTGACGATGCGGCCATCCTCTACCAGCGACCACTTATTATGGGTGCCGGGCAGGACAATGAGGTGGCGGCCCTCCGCCAGGTCGGGGTGGAGATGCATCGCGCCGAAGATTTGGGTTTCTTCGCCGCGCATGACGTCGGGCACGCCGTCCTTGTCGGTGCAGGCCAGGCCCGCGAGGATCGACAGGGGCGCGCCTTGCCAGTCGAAGCGGACGGCGGCGGTGCGCCACTCCTGCGCGGTGGCGGGGCAATCGGCATAGGGCGCTTCCACCCAGCCATCGCGCGCGCCCGCCATGCCGCACAGGCGGATGCTCCCGGGCGTGCCGTCTTCCAGCCAGGGCGCGATGGTCTGCGCGAAGGCTTGCGCGGCGTTCGCGCCTGCTTCGGCGATGCCGGGGCCTTCGCGGCGGGCGGTGACCTGCCCTTGTTCCATGCGGAAGAGGCGCAGGCGGCTGGTGCCCCAGTCGCCAACGACATCATAGCTGCTCATGCCCAAGTCATTCCGTTCTTGTCTGCTTATTTGTATGAGTATATGGATCAGCCGATAGCGTCAATGCGCCGCGCACCTCAAAGCTTTCTAGGATCATTCATGGCCGCTTCGTCTCAGCCCGACCGGAAATTGCGCAGCCGCGCGTGGTTCGATAATCCGGATAATATCGACATGACGGCGCTCTATGTGGAGCGTTACCTGAACTTTGGTTTGAGCCTGGAGGAGCTGCGCAGCGGCAAGCCGATCATCGGCATCGCGCAGACGGGGAGCGACCTGTCGCCCTGCAACCGGCACCATCTGGTGCTGGCCGAGCGGATACGCGAGGGGATACGCGAGATGGGCGGGATTGCGCTGGAGTTTCCGGTCCATCCGATCCAGGAGACGGGCAAGCGGCCGACGGCGGGGCTCGACCGGAACCTGGCCTATCTGGGGCTGGTCGAGGCGCTGTATGGCTATCCGATCGATGGCGTGGTGCTGACGACGGGCTGTGACAAGACGACGCCTGCGCTGCTGATGGCGGCGGCGACGGTGAACATCCCCGCGATCGCGCTGTCGGTCGGCCCGATGCTGAACGGCTGGTACAAGGGGCAGCGGACGGGGTCGGGCACGATCGTCTGGCATGCGCGGCAGCTGCTGGCGGCGGGGAAGATCGATGATGAGGGCTTCATCAAGCTGGTGGCTTCGTCGGCGCCTTCGACGGGCTATTGCAACACGATGGGCACTGCGACGACGATGAACAGCTTGGCCGAGGCGCTGGGGATGATGTTGCCGGGATCGGCGGCGATTCCTGCGCCCTATCGCGACCGGCAGGAGGCTGCGTGGCGCACCGGCAAGCGGATCGTGGAGATGGTGGCGGAGGATCTTAAACCCTCCGACATATTGACGCTGGATGCTTTTCATAATGCGATCGTGGTGAACTCGGCGATCGGGGGGTCGACCAATGCGCCTATCCATCTGGCGGCGATCGCGCGGCATGTCGGCGTCGAACTGCCGCTGAAGGATTGGGAAACGGTGGGGCATGATGTGCCGCTGCTGGTGAACCTGCAACCGGCGGGCGAATATCTGGGCGAAGATTATTACCGCGCAGGCGGCGTGCCTGCGGTCGTGGGGCAGCTGATCGCGCAAGGCCTGATCCGCGAGGGCGCGATGACCGTCAACGGGCGGACGATGGGCGAGAATTGCCGTAGCGTCGAGATCGAGGATGAGAATGTCATCCGGCCGTTCGGGCAACCGCTGAAGGAGGAAGCGGGATTCCTGGTGCTGTCGGGCAATCTGTTCGACGCGGCGATCATGAAGACGAGCGTCATCAGCGAGGAATTCCGCCAGCGTTACCTGTCCAACCCCGCCGATCCCAACGCCTTTGAGGGGCCTGCGGTCGTGTTCGACGGGCCGGAGGATTATCATGCGCGGATCGATGACCCGGCCGTGGGTATCACGCCCGACACGTTGATGTTCATGCGCGGTGCGGGGCCGATCGGCTATCCGGGCGCGGCGGAGGTCGTGAACATGCGCCCGCCCGCTTACCTGATCACTGAAGGCGTGTCCGCCTTGCCCTGCATCGGCGACGGGCGGCAGTCGGGGACTTCGGGGAGCCCCTCGATCCTCAATGCGTCACCGGAGGCGGCGGCGATGGGCGGGCTGGCGCTGCTGAAGACAGGCGACCGGGTGCGGATGGACCTGGAGGCGCGGACGGTGAATGTGCTGATTCCCGATGAGGAGCTGGAGGCGCGGCGCGCGGCGCTGCGGGCCGAGGGGGGCTATGCCTATCCCGCTTCGCAGACGCCGTGGCAGGAAATCCAGCGCGGGCTGGTGGGGCAGCTCGACAAGGGCGCGATCCTGGAGGGCGCCGAGAAATTCCAACGCATCGCCCAGACCCAGGGCCTGCCGCGCGACAATCACTAAAAGGACAAGAGGACGGCATGAGCGGCATCATCAAGGCGGGACTGGTCGGACTGGGCAAGATCGCCCGCGACCAGCATCTGCCCGCCATCGAAAAAACGGACGGCATCGAACTGGTCGCGGTCGCCAGCCGCAACGCGCAAGCGAAGGGGGTGAACAATTACCCGACGCTCGAAGCGATGCTGGCGGGCGAGCCGGATCTGGACGCGGTGATCCTGTGCCAGCCGCCGCAGGTGCGGTATGAAGCCGCGCGCGCAGCGATCCTGGCGGGCAAGCATGTTTTCCTGGAAAAGCCGCCCGGCGCGACCGTGACGGAGGTCGAGGCGCTGATCACGCTGGCGCGCGCGCAGGGCGTGTCGCTCTACGCAAGCTGGCACAGCCGCCATGCAGCTGCCGTGGCCCAAGCGAAAGCGCTGATGGCGCAGCGCAAGGTTACAGGCGCGTCGATCGAATGGCGCGAAGATGTCCGGCACTGGCATCCCGGCCAGCCGTGGATCTGGGAAGCGGGCGGCTTTGGCGTGTTCGATCCCGGGATCAACGCGCTGTCGATCCTGACGGAGATCATGCCTGAACCGGTGACGATGCTGTCCGCCAGCCTGGAGGTGCCCGCCAACAAGCATGCGCCGATCGCGGCCAGCCTGAAGATGGCGAGCGCATCGGGAGCGCCCATCGATGCCGCGTTCGATTGGCGGCAGACCGGCAAGCAGACGTGGGACATCGCCGTCGAGACGCAGGAGGGCAAGCTACTGCTGTCGGAAGGCGGGAACCGGCTGACCGTGGACGGCGAGGTCATGGTGCAAGCGCCCGACGACGAATATCCGGACATGTACCGCCAGTTCGTCCAACTGGTGCCGGATCGCGCGATCGACGCCGACACAACGCCGCTGCGGCTGGTGGCTGACGCCTTCCTTTGCGGCGAGCATTGCCCTACGGCGGCGTTCGAGGATTAGGAAGGGGGAACAGAGCTTGGGCAAGGAAGGCCGGCGTCCGGCGGAACGAAAGTTCGGCAGTGAGGAAGGCGGGCTTCGCATTCACCAGGCGATCGCCCGCCAGCTTGGCACCGCGATCGTAGCGGGACTGCACAAGCCCGGCGATGTTTTCGAAGGCGAGATCGAGGCGGCCGAGCGGCTGCGCGTGTCTCGCACCGCCTATCGGGAAGCGGTGCGCATCCTTGTCGCCAAGGGCATGCTGGAAAGCCGTCCCAAGGCGGGCACGCGCGTCCTGCCGCGCAGCCGTTGGAACGTTCTGGACCCGGAAATGCTGGCCTGGATGTTCGCCGGGGAGCCTGATCCGGCTTTCGTTCGCGACCTGTTCGAGCTGCGCGGGGTCATTGAACCGGCAGCGGCAGAGCTTGCAGCGCGGCGGCGCAGCGATGCGCAGCTTTCCGCCATGGAACAGGCGCTTGGCGATATGCGCGATCATGGCCTAGTGACAGAAGAAGGGCGCGCGGCGGACCAGCGTTTTCACCACGCCATCCTCGCCGCCACGCAGAATGACACACTAGCCGCGCTGGCGAGTTCGGTGGGCGCGGCGGTCAGCTGGACGACGACATTCAAGCAGCGCAGGAAATCGCCCCCGCGCGATCCCTTCGCGGATCATCGGGCGGTGTTCGATGCGATCGCTGCGCGAGATGCGGAAGGCGCGCGATCGGCAATGGCGGAATTGTTGCGGCTGGCTTTGGCGGACATGGATATTGCGCTGTCGGAGCGGTCGGCGGACTTTTAATTGGCGCTGTTGGGCGCGCGGGCCGGGGCTTTACGCGTCTGTGTGGATGTTGAAACCTTAGCAACTTCGGTCATCCCAGCGAAAGCTGGGATGTAGATTCACGTTTGAAGTGCAACATGTTTTG
>CBIHNV010000023.1:0-55118 GCA_966211835.1 uncultured Sphingobium sp. | reverse complement strand
CAGCCTTGAATCAGAACCTGACCGGATTGGGAATCCCTTTTGTCAACACGGCCTAGCTTTGGCGTTTGCGGAATGGTGGATTGATAATTAGCAGCACGGATTAACTGCCGTTTACAATGGATGATTGATCCGCTTAGCCAAAATATTTGAGCAGCCGCTCAAGGTTCGCTGTCACCCACATGCGATGCTGCTACATGCTCGATCAGCGCATTCGTCTTTCTGCTCCCGACATCGTCCACCCACAGTCGCGCCGCGAAGCTAAGTCGAGGTGATGCTTCGCGGCCGCTATCATAAACCTCGGCGAATACTGTGGGCCACTTAGAAAGGTTCTTACGAGCCTCTACCAACCAGCTTTCTGCGATCTCCGTCGAAAGGCGCGGGTCTATGTGCTGCCGGACGTGCTGCCAAAGTCGCAGCCAAACGTTCATACCTCTCCCAAATCTTTTCAGCCAAGCAACTCCAGTCATGGTATATTCATGGGATCCCAATGAACTCCAATTTTCTAAATATAAGTCCACCCAGATAGTCAGCGAGCGTGGCTTGCTAAGCCATTGCCTCAGATAGTCGAATGCCCAAGAATGGTCCGGATCACGGAAAAGGTTCATGATCACCCGCTCAACGTAATAATCTGGGTAGGGTTCGAAGTTTAGCGCCTGATGAGCAATATCAGCTAATTCGAAACGGTCATTGGGACTGTTTATCCAGACGCGCTCCCAAGTAGTCATCCATCGGTAATCAACTGATCTTCGCTTATGAAGATCTACCTGCAGATATCTCACCGCCAACTTAATGAGATGTTCTAATTCAAATCCATGATTAAATAACAACCTCCATACACCATGCCAATCCTTCACATAGTCGGCCCGATCCATAAGCCAACGAATGGCATATTCCGCCTTTTGTTGATCAAAACTATCGAGCAGAATGTGAAAAACAACATCGTTCTCTATAGAATAAGATTCAACGTTTTCTATGCGCCATTTAGCTATTTCATAAAGGCGATCGCTGTAGCCGAAATCTCTCCATCCTCTGTGCCAAAGTTGATACCACTTTCGTTCAGGAAGTGGCTTTTGCAACTCTATCAATAGACGTTCTAGTTCGCCAAACCCGTCGCATGGTTGCGCCGCCTCCCTCTCCTGCTCCTCCAGCTGCTTCAAAACCTCCGATCGGTCTCGAACGCGAATGAGGTAGGCAGCCTTCGCCCTTGTCAGCTTGGCTGAGGCACGCCGAGCAGCACTGTCAAGCCGTGCTTGGTCGCCGACCAGAGACATCGCCTCCACAGCGACAAACTCTGGCAGGCTTCCTTCATTAATCGAAGATAATTCCGCTTTTAATTCGGCGCGTGTTCCGACCAACACCGAACCATCCTTCATCCAAAAGGCCAAAATGCCTTCATCACCCTCTTGACGTTCTATCATTGGAGGAAGTGATGTAACTGTTGTGAAGATGCCTGTATGGAATGGGACAAAGCAACGAATTCTACTGCCCGCGTCCAGATCTTGAACACAGGCATGATTTCCTCCTGGAACGGAAAAAACGGGAATAACAAAGCTAGGAGGATGAGGAACCGGCGAACTGAAAGATACGAGGTGGCGGCGGTTCACAGAAAACCTCTTCTTTCGTAAAATTTATGAATTTCTTTGTATATAACAGCATAATATGAGGAGAGGCTGAGAGGATAAATTGGATATCCTATGGCTTCAGCATTCCATTTTCCTTCTATAGTTTCTAATATACCCTCGACATCTAAATATATCTCCGGCAAAATTACAGCTATTGGATTAATTGCCCCAAGATTAATTTCAGAGTCTGATTGCACCTCAATAGTAAATCTTCGGTCATCAAATCCGGTTGGGGTTCCTTCCGCCGCCAACCTAATTGCTGCGCTCAGCTCAGCATCAAGCGGATTTAAAGAAAACTCCTGCTCAAAATCTTCCCGGGATTTCGGTGAAAGTTTAAAGTATCGGGAAGGGGAGCCAAAAAAAGAGCCGATTATTTTTCCAATGCATTCGTCGCCCGAAACTTCAAATTCTTTTAGCTGCATCGCGCCGATGTACGTGGGGTAACGTCCAGAGGCAAAAGCTCCGGAATCAAACGGATATACTCGCTTAATGGAGGTAACCGAACTCGCCTCAAAGACAAAGCAGCAAGGCAGTTCCCACGCCTCAGCGGACGAATGATCCGAGCTATGCTTGTAGGCCGGGCGGCCCACAAAAAAATAAGTTAGATCTTCGCCGTGGAATACATCGCAAGGCTGAGGCTTCAGGCTGTCGCCGTTGAGAATGGCCCGAATATTATAGGAGCGAGTTGAGTGAACGAGCGGAAGCCCTTCTGCTGCGATTACAGAATTCCGCGCAAGGAATGCACTCAGTGCTGAAGTCATTGTCTGCCTTTCGAGCTGTCGAAAAGGCTTAACGTCCATTTTCTTACTAATCTAGGTAGCGGCGTTCGCTAGCAAGCTGAATCGGTGAACGAAGAGACTGATTTCTAGTCGGCCAGATTGCATTATGTTTTCCAAAATGTTGGCTTGTGAGCGAACTGGCGTTATTTTTTTGGGTTAAAGGGCGCAAAGCCGCCAGCAGCTGCTCCCCCCAACAAAAAAAGGGGCCGCCGGGCAGGCGACCCCTTCTATCCTCTCCGCTGATGCGGGCAGAGTTCTTATCAGTCGCCCTTCGGCTGAAGATTGACGGCTGCGTGCTTGCCGCGGCGGTCTACTTCCAGTTCGAAGTCCAGGCGGTCGCCTTCATTGAGCGCGCTCATGCCTGCGCGTTCGACTGCGCTGATGTGCACGAATGCGTCGGGCTGGCCGTCGTCGCGCTGGATGAAGCCGAAGCCCTTCATGGCGTTGAAGAACTTGACCGTGCCGCTGGCGCGTTCGCCGGTCAGCTGGCGCTGCGGGCCACCACGATCGCCGCCGCCGAAGCCGCCACGGTCACCACCGAAGCCGCCTGCGCGGGGT
The DNA here is from genome assembly GCA_966211835.1 of uncultured Sphingobium sp. Lineage (GTDB taxonomy): Bacteria > Pseudomonadota > Alphaproteobacteria > Sphingomonadales > Sphingomonadaceae > Sphingobium. The sequence goes on along the minus strand of CBIHNV010000023.1, from coordinate 52,159 downwards.
TCGCGGGGTTCACGCGGACGATCGACCACCGGAAGGGGCTCGCCCTCGATCTTGAGGTCGGTCGCCGAGATCTTGCCGCCACGGTCCACCAGGGTGAAGCCGAGTTGCTGACCTTCGGCAAGGCCGGTCAGGCCAGCCTGCTCAACGGCGCTGATGTGCACGAACACGTCTTCCGCGCCGTCATCACGGACGATGAAGCCGAAGCCCTTCTGACCGTTGAAGAATTTGACTACGCCGGTGCCTTCACCAACGACCTGCGCGGGCATGCCGCCGCCACGGCCGCCGCCGAAGCCGCCACCACCGCCGCCGCCAAAGCCGCCACCGCCGCTGCGGAAACCACCGCCGCCGCCGCCGCCGCCGAAGCGATCACCGCCGCCGCCAAAGCCGCCACGATCACCGCCGCCGAAACCACCACGATCTCCGAAACCACCGCCGAAGCCGCCACGATCGTTACCGCCGCCGTAAAAATTGTCGTCGCCAAAACCGTCGCGCTTGTCCTTGCCGCGCCCGCCGCGGCGACCTCTATCAAAACTCATGCCCTGTTGGTCACTTTCGCTTCGCCCAGACTATACCGGATGAACATGCCGGGCGAATGGCATGAAGAATCCACCGCAGATATGCGGGTTTGAGAATCACTATATCAACTTTTCAGCCATGCGCGAATGATTTTAGCCCGATTGCCGCCACAATTCGGGATTGACCCGTAATGACGCTTTTCATGAAGCAGCCTGAATGGGCCGATTGAGTTGCCGCCGCTTTCGCCATAGAGGGGTCGGATGACCGTTCACTTTCATGAAGAGGACCTGCCCGCAGACGTCCTCGCCCCCGGCCCCGTGGCCGTCGATACCGAAACCATGGGCCTTATCACGCCGCGCGATCGGCTGTGCGTCGTGCAGATCAGCGATGGACAGGGCGACGAGCATCTGGTGCGCTTCAAGCCCGGCAGCGATTATGCCGCGCCGAACCTGCGGGCGGTGCTGGCGGACCCGGCGCGATTGAAGCTCTATCATTTCGGGCGTTTCGACATTGCGGCGATCCGCCACTATTTGGGCGTGGTGGCAGCGCCCGTCTATTGCACCAAGATCGCGTCGCGCCTGATCCGCACCTATACGGACCGCCATGGTTTGAAGGAGCTGGTGCGCGAGATGCTGGGGCAGGAAATCAGCAAGCAGCAGCAGTCGAGCGACTGGGGCGCCCCTACCCTGTCCGACGCGCAGAAGGATTATGCGGCGTCCGACGTGCGGTATCTGCATGCGTTGAAGGCGGAACTCGACAAGCGGCTGATCCGCGAGGGGCGGATGGAACTGGCGCAGGCCTGTTTCGATTTCCTCCCTCACCGGGCGGAGCTCGACCTGGCGGGATGGCCGGAGATCGACATCTTCGCGCATATGTGAGGGATTAAAAAGCGCTTCCATGTCCATACAGGCCGATCAGCAACGTCATGCCAGGCGCGATTGGGCGCGGCCGGGCGGCCGCCATGACAGGCTGGTCGCGCGGCTGAAAAACTGGCTGCCGGTGTTTGTCGGCGTGCTGGCGGCGTTGCTGGTGATGGCGCCCTTTACCGGCGGCGACAAGGTGAGCTTCGTGCTCGACAAGAACAAGGTCGAGGTGGCGAAGGAGCGCATGCGGGTGAGCGAGGCGCTGTACCGGGGCGAGGACAGCAAGGGACAGCCCTTTTCCCTGCGGGCGGGCAGCGCGGTGCAGAAAAGCTCGCGCGAGCCGATCGTGGACCTTAACGACATGTCGGCGCGGGTGCTGCTGTCGGAGGGGCCTGCCGTGCTGAATGCGCGCAAGGGGCGCTATGACATGGAGAAGGAGCGCGTTGCGGTGGACGGGCCGGTGCAGTTCGAAGCGGCGGGCGGATACAGGCTGACGACGCGGGACGTGGGCATCGACCTCAAGACCCGGCGCATGCGCAGCGCGGGCCGCGTGGACGGGCGAATACCGATCGGCACGTTCAGCGGAGACCATCTGGACGCGGACCTGGGCGCGCGCACTGTCACGCTGAATGGCAGGGCGAGCTTGCGCATCGAGCAAAATGGCATCAAAGGGCGGAAGTGATGAAGAGATCGCTGATCCTGCTGTCGAGCGCTGGCGCCCTTTGCGCGGCGATGGTCTTTGCTGGCGCGGGCGCGCAGGTGCTGAAGAATCATGACAGCAACGCGCCGGTCAACTTCACCGCCGACCGGATCGAGGTGCAGGACCGCGCCGACCGGGTGGTGGTGTCCGGCAATGTACAGGTGACGCAGGCGGGCATGACGCTGAACGCCGCGCGGATGACGGTGGCTTACCGTAATGGGGCTGGTACCGGGGTCGAGGTCGACCGGATCGATGCTTCGGGCAATGTCGTCGTGACCAAGGGCAATGAGACGGCGCGCGGCAATGTGGCGATCTATGACCTGAACAGCCGCCTGATCACGATGCTGGGCAATGTGACGTTGACGCAGGGGGCCAACCGGCTGACCGGCGGGCGGCTGGTGATTGACCTTACCAGCGGGCGGTCGACTGTGGACGGCCGTGCTTCAGGTGGCGGCGTGCCGGGCGTTTCGGGCGGATCGGGGGGCCGTGTGTCGGGCACCTTCACCGTGCCGCAGCGGAAGAATTGACGGCTCGCGCTTTAGGGCGCTGGTCCCAGCTTTGTAGATGTATTGAGCCATCGGCTTGGCGGACGAGTTCGCCATAGGCGCCCGTGCGCAGCTTGAGCGAGGCCGGTGAGAGGCCGAGGGCGAGCAGGGCGAAGCGGGCGGCGCCGTTGCTGGTGACGAGCAGATCCGTGCCCTCCCCTCCTTGCGCGAAATAGCTTTGCCAGGCGGCGATGCGGGTGGGCGCGTTGACGGTCCAGCCGCGTGGCGGGATGGCTTGTTCGTCCCATGCTGTGAGTGCTGACTCGCCGATGCGGGCGAGGACTTGCGCTTCGGGGCGGCCTTCGTCGGGGCCGTGGTCGATTTCGTCTAGCCAGGGGAGCGGGGCTTCTACCGGCTGGTTCAGCGCGGCGGCGATGCGGCTTGCGGTCTCGCGGGCGCGGCTGAGCGGGCCGCTGTGGATGCTGCATGGGGCGAGGCCTTGCGCGGCGAACCATTGGCCGAGGCGGTCGGCCTGGGCGCGGCCGCTTTCGACAAGGGGGAGGTCCGTGCGCGCGCCGATGCGGCAGGCGCTGGCGCTGCTTTCGAAGGTGTTGCCGTGGCGGATGATGAAGATGCGGCGCATGGGGTCAAGCGGGCGTGGGGTCACCATGGGTGGCGATGAGGGCCTCTACGCGCTGGATGTCGGCTTGCGTGTCGATGCCGGAGCTGTCGAAGATTGGTGGATCGACGGCGACGGTGGTGACCGGGATGCCGAGTTCGAGGAGGCGGAGCTGCTCCAGGCCCTCCAGCTGTTCAAGCGCGGTGGGGGGCGTCGCTTCGAAACGGGTGAGCGCGTCGAGAGTGTAGCCGTAGAGGCCGACATGGCGCCAGACGGGCGAGAGCGGCAGGAGGGCGCGCAGGGCTTGTTCGTCGCGGATGGCGGGGATGATGGTCTTGGAGAACCATAGCGCACGACCATCGGGGGCGCGGGCGCAGGTGGTGCCGCTGAAGGGCGAGCGCAGCTTGTGATCGCGCAGGGCGTCGAGCGCTTGCCAATCGAGGGCGATGACGGGGGTCGCGACCTCAGCGCCTGATCGCAGCGCAGCGATGACGGCGCGCAGGGCGCCCTGCGGCTGGAAGGGCGAGTCGCCCTGAAGGTTGACGATGAAGCGTGGAGCTTCCGGCCGCTGGAGCGCGGCGGCGAGCGCGCGGCCGGAGCCGGTCGCGATGGCGCTGTCGGTCATGGCGGCGGCGCAACCCACCGACTGCGCGTGATCGGCGATTTCGCTGTCGTCGGTCGCCACCACCAGTTCCGCGTCCGTAATGCCCGAGATAGCGGCGCGGGCCATGGCGATGGTCCGGTGCAGCAACGTGCGCCCGGCGATCAGGCGCAGGGGTTTACGCGGTAAACGGGACGAGCCCGCCCGCGCCGGAATGACGATCAGGCTGTTCAGGCGACCCCGGCGTGGAGCAGGTCGTGCATATGGACCGCACCCATCAGCCGCCCGCCATCGCAAACGAAGAGCAGCGTGATATTGTGCATGTGCATGAGGCGCAGCGCTTCGGAGGCCAGTTCATCGGGCCCAACGAACAGCGGTGGCACGGTCATGAACTGGCCGACCGCTTCGGTCAGCTGCCGCGTGCCGGTGAGGGTGCGGCGCAGGTCGCCATCGGTAAAGGCGCCGATCAACTCGCCACCGCTGTTGACGATCGCCGTGCCGCCGAGACGGGCGCGGGTCATTTCGATGGTGGCGTCGAGCAGGGAGGCGTCTTCCGCCACGCGCGGCACATTGTCGCCCGAGGCCATGAGATCACGCACCTTCAGCAGCTGCGCACCGAGACGGCCGTTGGGGTGGAATTTGTGGAAGTCGTCGGCGGAAAAGCCGCGCATTTCCATCAGCGCGATGGCCAGAGCGTCACCGAACGCCATCTGGACCGTGGTGGAGGTCGTCGGCGCGAGTTCATTGGGGCAAGCTTCACGCACGGCGGGCAGGAGCACGCAGACGTCCGATGCCGTCGCAACGGTGCTTTGCGAACGGGCAGTGAGGCCGAGCAGCGGAATGCCGAAGCGCTTGCAATATTGGATGATCGGGCCGAGCTCGCTGGACTCGCCCGAATGCGAGAGCATGAGGACGATGTCGTCGGGCGTCACCATGCCAAGGTCGCCATGGCCCGCATCGGCAGGGTGCATGAAGAGCGCGGGCGTGCCGGTCGAGGTCAAGGTTGCGGTCATCTTGCGCGCGACGATGCCGCTCTTGCCCATGCCGGTGACGATCAGGCGGCCCCGCACGCTCATGATCATGCTGACGACGCGCAGGAATATCGCGGAGAAATCCCGGTCGGCGAATTTCGCTTCCAGCGCATTCAAGCCATGGGATGCGACAGACAAGGTCCTACAGGCCGTTTCCACGATCCGGCTGCCAGAACCAAAAGGCACAATTTTCGTTACTGTCGACACAAGTTCGCCCTTTTTTCCATGACGATCAGCCAGGTTTTCCTGATCAGTTCAGCATGGCAGCAGCCGCGCTATCAGCGCACCGCCTTCCACTTCGTTAGCGACCCATCCGGCTGCAAGCCGGCCCGGCGAAGCAGATAGGATAGTTGGCGGTTGAATGGCAATTCAATTTGCCAATAGCTTCGAAAATTTGCGCGCCTTTATTGCCACAGGCGCCACAAAATATTGCCACTTTGTAGGTAGCGGGAACTTTCCGGGAGGACGGGCGTAGTGCCGCGAATTTCCGACCGTCAGTTTGCGTGATAATCGCGATACCAGGACACGAAGCGGGGCACGCCCACCTCTATTCCAGTGGTCGGCGCAAAGCCGATATCTTCCGCGATCGCGCTGATGTCGGCAAAGGTGGCTGGCACATCGCCCGGCTGCATGGGTTGGAAGTCGATCTGCGCCTTGCGCCCGATCGCTTGTTCCAGCACCGAGATAAGGTGCATCAGCTCTTCAGGCCGATTGTTGCCGATGTTATAGAGCCGGTGCGGCGAGCGGCTGCCCCCAGCCTTGGGCGCGCCGTCATCAGCGGGCGCATGATCAAGACAGCCAATCACGCCGCTGACGATGTCATCGATATAGGTGAAATCGCGTTGCATCCGGCCATGGTTGAAGACAGGGATGGGATCGCCTGCGAGGATTTTCTTCGTGAAGATCCACATCGCCATGTCGGGCCGCCCCCATGGGCCATAGACGGTGAAGAAGCGAAGGCCGGTCATCGGAATGCGGAACAGGTGGGCGTAGGTCTCGCTCATCAGCTCGTCGGCTCTTTTGGTGGCGGCGTAGAGCGAAACAGGATGGTCGGCGCGGTCCTCTACCCGGAAGGGCAAGATGTCATTGCCGCCATAAACCGAGGATGAGGAGGCATAGACAAGGTGCCGCACCCGCCGTTCGCGCGCCAGTTCCAGCATGTTGACATGGCCCGCAAGGTTCGAGCGGACATAGGCATGCGGGTTGATGAGCGAATAACGCACCCCGGCCTGCGCGCCCAGATGGATGATCGCCTCCACCGTCTGGTCGGCAAGCGCGTGATTGAGGGCATCGAGGTCGGCAAAGTCGAGTTCGGCAAAGGTGAACAGCTTGCCATGGCGTTGCTGCAACGTAGCGACCCGGTCTCGCTTGAGCGACACCTGATAATAGTCGTTCATATTGTCGATGCCGATCACCGCCCGGCCTGCAGCGAGAAGCTGGTCCGCGACGGCCATGCCGATGAAGCCCGCGGCACCGGTGACGAGGATGGTCATGCGCCCACCATCGAGCAGGACAGAGTGGTGGAGGTCGCCATGGGATTGTCTTTCAGCCGTCGAAGGTTAGCCGCCTGTAAACAGACAATCCAGCGGCCGATGTAAAGGGCTTTCCCCCAAAGAGGCGGCCTGCTGCCCCAAATGAGGCAGTTTAGTCTTTCCCTAATCATTGAAGCTTATGCGCTGTGGCATGGACATGGCATCGCATCCCCTGCCCAGCGGCACCCGTGCCTATGGCCCCGCGCAGCGCGCCCGCTGGACCGCACTGGCGGCGGAGGCGGCGGAAGCCAACGCCTTTTACGCACCGGACATGCTGTGCGCGGCGCTGGACCATTTGGCCGACACGGGCGTGCGGATCGTCGAGGCGCAGGCGGGGGGTGAGCTGATCGGATTGCTGCCAGTGACAGTGGCGGCGCGTCATGGCCGCCTGCCGCTGTCGTGCGTCACGAACTGGGTGCACGAGCATTGCTTTTTTGGCGCTCCGTTGATCCGGCGGGGTGCGGAGGTGGCGGCGTGGCGCGGGCTGCTGGCGCAGTTGGATGAGGCGCATTGGGCGGCGGGATTTTTGTACCTGCGGGGACTGGATGCAGCGGGCGCGAACGCTGCGGCGCTGGAGGCGCTGTGCGTCGAGCAGCGGCGTGGGCGTCGCGAGGTGCATCGATATGACCGCGCCATGCTGCGGTCCGAACTGGACGCAGACGCCTATTGGGAAACGCATGTGCGCGCGAAGAAGCGCAAGGAGATCAGGCGGCTGCAGAAGCGGCTGGCCGACCTTGGCACGGTGGACCAGAGATTGCTGGCGGACCGGGCGGAGCTGCCGCACTGGTGTGCTGATTTCCTGGCGTTGGAGGCTTCCGGATGGAAGGGGCGAGAGGAAACGGCGCTCGCCTCTTCGCCCAACGACGCAGCCTTTTTCCGGGCGGCCTGCGCGGCGGCTTTCGACGCGGGGCGGTTGCATTTCCTGCGCATCGACCTTGATGGACGGGCGATCGCGATGCTGGCGAATTTCCGCCATGGCGAAGGCGCATTCTCGTTCAAGATCGCTTTTGACGAGGATCTGGGCCGCTTTTCACCCGGCGTGCTGATCGAACTGGCCAACCTGCATGCGGTGCAAGGTGATCCGGCAATCGGCTGGATGGACAGCTGTGCTGCGCCCGATCATCCGATGATCGACAGCCTGTGGGCCGAGCGACGGACGATTGTGCAATATCGGGTGGCGCTGCATGGCCGGGGTGTTGCCCGGATCGGGCGGGCGGCGGCCTTCGCCGTCGCCAATGGGGTCGAGGCGATCGCCAGCCATATGAAAGGACAAGGATGACCGCTCACGCGCCGATCAATGCGCAGGTTTTCGATGAGGAGGCGCGGGCGATCTTTGCGGGCGCTTATCCCGACGCGCCGGTAAAGTTGCACCATGGGCTCGCGGGACATCCGCTGCTGGCGATCGACGCGCTGGCCGGATTGGCGGAGCGGATGCCTGCGGCGTCGGTCGAATATAATCTGGGCAAGTTGCCGCTGGGCGTGCGGGCGGAGGATACGCCGTCCAATGGACTGAGCCTGGGCGAGACGATCCGGACGATCGAGACCAACGGCAGCTGGGCGGTGCTGAAAAATGTCGAGCGGGATGCGGCTTATGGCGCACTGCTGGACGCGGCATTGGCGGAGCTGGAACCGATCGTGGGCGCGCGGACGGGGGCGATGCTGAACCGGGAGGCGTTTATCTTCCTGTCTTCACCGGGCAGCGTGACGCCGTTTCACATGGACCCAGAGCATAATATTTTGCTCCAGATCAGGGGCGAGAAGGTGATGACCGTCTTTCCGGCGGGCGACCCGGAGCTGGTGCCTGCGGTGCAGAGCGAAACATTCCATGCGGGTGGGCATCGTAACCTCAATTGGCGGGATGATTTTCGCGGGCGCGGGACAGCGGTGAAGCTGCTGCCCGGCGATGCCATCCATGTGCCGGTGAAGGCGCCGCACTTCGTCGAGAATGGCGCGGCGGTGTCGATCAGCCTGTCGGTGACCTGGCGGTCGGAGCGGAGCGTTGCGGAGAGCGAATTGCATGGGCTGAACGCACTGCTGCGGCGGCGGGGGCTGCCAGTGGGGCGGATCAGCGCTGCGCCCGAGCGGCAGGGCGCGCGGCGGCTGGCTTACCGGATCATGCGGAAGCTGGGCGTTTAAGTAGTCGGCGGAGCAGCGCTTCGGCTTCCAGGGCGGGCGAGAAGCGTTCCAGCACCCACCATTCGAGCGCTTCTTCACGCGTGGCGAGGCTTTGCTTGTAACGGTCCTTGCCTGCGAGAAGCGAGTAGAGCGAAAGGCCGCGCTCTGCATAATTGGCGACGGCAGCGGCGTGGCAGAGCAGGCCCGGCTTGTCCTTGGCCGTGCGCGGGGCGGCGAAGGCGGACTGATAGTTCATCGCCTGCCCCTGATGGATGAAGTTGACCAGCAGGCCGACCGTGCCTCCGTCGTCGGTGAAGCGGAGGAGTTCGACTTCGCCGCTGGGGATGCCTTTGCGAGCGAGTGTCAGGAGGAAGCAGCGGAAGGCCGGGTCTTCCCAAGCATTGTCATCGTGGCGACCTTCGTTGAGGGCGCGCATGTCTTCGAGCCACGTGGCGGCTTCGTCTGCGGTGGCGGCAGCGGTGACGGTGGGAAGGCCTTCATGATCCTTGATGGCGCGGCGGATCTGGCTGCGCGTGTTGGCGCTGAGCAGCGAAAGATAGTCGCCACCAGCGGCGCGAACGGCTTCAAGGTCGACTTGATAGACCGGCGAGGAGTCAAGGCGCATGGCGCGGCGGGCTGGCAGGTTCAGGAGGGGCGATCCGGGGGCGATGCCGCTCATGCGCAGGGCTTGCCAGTCGGTGCGGCGATGGAGGGCGGCGTGGAAGGCGATGACGGATTCCGCCTCGAAGCTGCGCTTTGCGAGCAGGCCATTATATTCGACATAGGGCCGATCAGCGGCTGGATCGCCCGACTGGTTGAGGAAGAGCGTCGCGCAACGGCCGAGCAGGCGCGGCTGCATCGCGCGGCCGATGAGCGCGAGGGCGATGTTCCTGCCCTCTCCATCGGTGATGCTTAGCAGGTCGGGGCGGACGGCGTAGCTTTCAAGCCAGCTGCCGGTCCAGGTCCAGCCGAGGAAGAAGGACGCATCCGACGCCGCCTCCAGCGCCTGCCAGCGGGGGGCGAGCGCCGTGATGTCGGGCAGAGGATGGAAGTGGGCGGAAAGAGCCATTGTCGCCCTTGTGACAGAGCGGCGGAGGCGGTCAAGTGACTGGCTGACGACGCCTAGAGGTTGAGGCGCTTGGCCGGATCGACTGACCCGTCAGGGCGCACGCCGGCCTGCGCAAGATCACGGCGCATGCGCCCGGTGAGGAAGCGGAACCACATGCGGAAATCCGCGCGCAAGGACCAGAATGGATGGCGGAAGGTAGCGGGCTGGTTGCGTTCGATGAGGGCGTGGGCCGCCCAGGCGAACCCGTAGCCCGCAACGGGCAGCGCGGCTGCCAGCCACCAGCGGCCGGTCACCGGCAAAGCCCCGAGCAGCAAAACGACGGTGCTGGTCCCCGCATAGTGCATCGCCCGCGTCGCGGGGCGCGCATGTTCCTGAAGATAATAGGGCCAGAAATCACCGAACGCCGCGATACTGCTCATGCAACGGTCCCCTTTTGGGCAACGAACAGCTAAACGTCGGCTTGCTGCAAGTTAAGAGCGATGCGTCAGGCCGTGTGCGATTCAGGGGCAAAGAGGAAATAATCATAAGCCGCGCGCGCCACTTCGGCCATGATGCGGTCGCGCGCTACCCGGCCGCGATGATCCTTCATGACGAAGACGGAAATCGCGATCGGTCGGCCATCAGGCAGGGTGATGATGCCCATGTCGTTGCCGAGGCCGTTGAGCGTCCCGGTCTTGTGCGCCACCGGCGTGCCGGGCGGGAGCATGCCGACCAGCCGCGCCTTGCCCGTCTTGCACCGCGCCATGATGCCAAGCAGCATGGCCGTGCTGTCCCTCTTCAACGCCTTGCCATGCTGGATGGCCGAGAGCAGGTCGTTCATCGCGCGGGGCGTGGACGTGTCGCGCGGGTCAGCGGCGAAGGCGATGTTGGGCATGTCCATCGCATCGCGAGCGCGCGAAGACAGGGTGGGTTCGGCTTCGTCCCCTGCCCCGCCTGCCCCCACCTTGGCACGGGCGAGCAATTGAGCGGTGTTGCTGTCCACCCGCTGGCCGCGAATACCGAGCGACTGGAGCCAGCCGTTGACCGCTTGCGGCCCGCCTGCGCGGGCGACGAGCGCGTCGGTCGCTTCATTGTCGCTGCGGGTGAGCATCAGGTCGAGCAGGGTCGTGACCGGCATGAGCGTACCGAGGCGCGGCAGCTTTTCATCGAAGCGCAGCATGCCCGCGTCGGCAAGTGACAGGATCTTGCCCGCCACCGCGACCTTGTAGGTGCTGGCCATGGGGAACAGCGTGTCGCCATTCAGCGCCATGGTTTCGCCGCTGCGCAGGTCGCGCACCGCTATGCCGACCGTCCCGTCGCTGAGCGCGGCGAAACGGGTGAACTCTCCGAGCAGGCGCGACTGCGCGGTTTGATGCACCACATTGGGCTGGGGGCCGAACGCGTCGGCCGTGGGCAAAGGCGCGAGAAACAGGCCAAGGCCCGCCAAAAGGGCGGTGGTGAAGGAAAGGCGCGGCATGACTTGTCCTTTTCCTTATTTCCGGGCGCTGAGCAAGGCTGACGTGCGGTTGACAGGCAGTCGCGGCGCAGGTCATCAGGCGGCCATGACCGCAACGATCAAGCTCGATGAAAGCTGGCGCATGGCCCTGCGCGAGGAATTCGACCGCCCCTATATGCAGGCGCTGGAAACATTTCTGGAAGAGGAGAAGCGGCAGGGCAAACGCATCTTTCCCAAGGGCAGCGAATATTTCCGTGCGCTCGACCTGACGCCGCTTGGCAAGGTGAAGGCGGTCATATTGGGGCAGGACCCCTATCATGGCGAGGGGCAGGCGCATGGGCTGTGCTTCAGCGTGCAACCGGGAGTGCGAACGCCGCCGTCGCTCAAGAATATCTACAAGGAACTGAAGAGCGACCTTGGGATCGACCCGCCGGGCCATGGCTTCCTGGAGCATTGGGCGCGGCAGGGAGTGCTGCTGCTGAACAGTGTGTTGTCGGTCGAGATGGGGCGCGCCGCTTCGCACCAGAAGCGCGGCTGGGAAGAGTTTACCGATGCGATCATCCGGCTGGTGAATTTACAGGAGGAGCCGGTCGTGTTCCTGCTGTGGGGTGCTTATGCGCAGAAGAAGGCCGCCTTTGTTGATCAGACGCGGCATCTGGTGCTGAAGGCTGCGCATCCTTCGCCACTGTCGGCGCAAAACGGATTCTTGGGGTGTCGGCATTTTTCGCAGGCCAACGCGTTTCTGGAGGCGAAGGGGCGCGGGGGGATTGATTGGGCTTTGCCGGATTGTGGGGTTTGATGGGCGACAGCTATCATTGCCGTCATGCCAGCGGAAGCTGGCATCTCGGGAGGTTGTGTTCGGTTTAGGGGCCTGAGATCCCAGCATTCGCTGGGATGACGGTGTTTTTGGGAAGGGGTCGTCGTGCCCCTCTCCCGTTCGCGGGAGAGGGAGGGGCCCGCCGCGCAAGCGGTGGGAGGGTGAGGGTTTTCCTCACCCTCATCCAACTTCGCCTAGCCAGCGAGCTGGCAAGGCTGCGTATCCTTCTCCCGCCTGCGGGAGAAGGATTAATCACCGCTTCTGTGCGAACCAGATGACGTGGCGGGGGCCTTTGCCGTTGTCGCGGGCTTTGACGGCGACCTCGTCCACCAGATAGCCTGCATCGCGCAGGCGGCGGGTGAAGGCGGCGTCGGGAGCGGCGGACCAGATGGCGAGGATGCCGCCGGGCTTCAGCGCGGCCTTGGCTGTGGAGAGGCCAGCGGAGGAATAGAGCCGGTCGTTGGCAGGCGCGGTGAGGCCGTCGGGGCCATTGTCGACGTCGAGCAAGATGGCGTCGTAGCGTTGCTGGCTTGCGGCGATCTCTGCCGCCACATCGCCTTCGATCAGGGTGACACGGGGGTCGTCGAGGCAGCCAGCGGCGAGTTCCACCATCGGTCCGCGTGCCCATTCGATGATCTTGGGCACCAGTTCGACGACCGTGGCGCGACCGTCCTGCCCCATTCCCGCCAAGGCCGCGCGCAGGGTGAAGCCCATGCCATAGCCGCCGATCAGGAGGTGCGGCGCTTTCCGCCCTTTCAGCCGCTCAAGCGACATGACGGCGAGCGCTTTTTCCGAACCGCTCATGCGGCTGCTCATCAACTCGTTGCGATCGAGAACGATCATGTGATCGCCGCCCCGGCTATAAAGCTTCAATTCCTGTCCACCCGGTACGGCGGCGGTGTCGATGAGTATGCGAGGGGTCACTGGCAGGTCCTTGTGTCGATGGCCCCGCATGGCAGCTTGCTTGTGGGGACGCAAATCTTCAAAGGCTGGCGCAGGCGATCCGCTGCCCCTATGTCGCGGGCAGGCCCCCTTCCACCTTGTTGCAGCAGGCAGTCCTTTTACCGATGCGCTATTTCCTCGACACTGAATTCAACGGATTTGCAGGGGCGCTGATCAGCGTCGCGCTGGTGCCGGAATTTGGCGATGATGAATTTTACGTGTCGCTGCCGCTGGAGGAGGAGCCGCATGGGTGGGTGCAGCGCAACGTCATTCCCTATCTGCGCCATGTGCCCCCCGGGATCGACATGGAGTTGAGCCGGGTGGAGGCCGCGCATCATCTCGCCGATTATCTGGCGGGCGACGCCGACCCGGTGATTGTGGCTGACTGGCCGGAGGATCTCGCGCATTTCTGCGCGCTGCTGGTGACGGGGCCGGGGCAGATGGTGGACATGAACGGGTTGCAGTTGCAGCTGGTGAATGCGGCGGGATTCAGTGCGGCGGCGAACAGCAGGATTCCGCATAATGCGCTGCATGATGCGCGGGCTTTGCGGGATTTTGTTTTGGGGAATTAGCCGCCGCTTGGCTTTCTCCCGCAGGCGAGAGAAGGATACGCAGCCTTGCCAGCTTGCTGGCTAGGCGGAGTTGGATGAGGGTGGGGGGCCTCCACTTTACAGGCCCCTCTCCCGCCTTCCCCCGGCCTTCGCCGGGGTCGGCACCCTCTCCCCTGAAGGGGAGAGGGGAATATGGGCACTAACTAAACAGCCAGGTCATCCTAGCGAAGGCTGGGATCTCGTGGATCTACGTCACACGCTGCCGCCTGAGATGCCAGCTTCCGCTGGCATGACGGGAGAGGTGGCTGGCTGCCGAGCTTCCCCCAAAAAACGGATCGAGGCCCGGTCCTGCTTGCGCAGGCCGGGCCTCATTCCCTCTCCAAACCGATGGACGGATCAGCCGTCGTAGTCGCCGCCGACATTCTGGTTGCGCGGCGGGGCTGCGGCGGTGAGGCGCAGGGCCTCTGCCGACTGGGCGATCGATCCGATTTCGTCCGGCGTATCGTCGTCGTCGATCTGCACCTTTTGCAGCGAGCCGACGAGCGAATCATGCAATTCGGCCGGGAGGACGGTTTCTTCCGCGATCTCGCGCAGGGCAACGACCGGATTTTTATCGCGGTCGCGGTCCAGCGTCAGTTCGGCGCCGCCGGAAATCTCGCGGGCGCGCTGCGCTGCAAGCAGGACGAGGTCAAAACGGTTGGTAACCTTGTCGACGCAATCTTCGACGGTAACGCGGGCCAAACGGGCGCTCCTGGCAAAAGGATGGAATTTACGAGCTGTGCGCCTATCAGCGGGCGGGCGGGGAGTCAATGAAAAGCCCATAAATCCATGGCGCCCTGCGGCAATTGCGGGCATGAACGGGATATGGCGACGAACCGGCAGCCCCCAGCACAGCGCGGCGAGGCCGGGATCAGCCTGTCGATCCAGGGCCATCGCCTGGAGGTGATCGAGAATGGGCCAGACCTGCGAGGCGCGCTGATCGCCCTGATCGACGGCGCGCGGCAGAGCCTGAAGCTCTATTATTATATCTTCGCCGATGATGAGAGCGGACGGATCGTGCTCGACCGGCTGGTTGCGGCCCGAGGGCGCGGCGTCGCCGTCACGCTGATGATCGATGCATTCGGATCAGCCGACACGCCCCTCGCCTTTTTCGATCCGCTGATCGAGGCCGGGGGGCGGTTTGGCCGATTCGGGGCGCGGCGATCCACCCGCTATCTGATCCGCAACCACCAGAAGATGACCATCGCAGACGACCGACGCCTGCTGCTGGGCGGTTTCAATGTCGAGGACGCCTATTTCGGATTGCCTGAAGATGATGCCTGGGTGGACCTTGGCCTCTTGATCGAAGGGCCTCAGGTGGCCGCGATGACCCATTGGTATGCGCAGCTGTGGCGATGGGTATCGACCAGGCACCAGCGCTTCCGCACATTGCGGCGGATGGTGCGGCATTGGCATCCTCCCGTGCATCCTGGCCATGCTGGTCCGATGCGCTGGCTGATCGGCGGGCCGACCCGGCGTTTGAGCCCCTGGGCGCAGGTGGTGAAGCATGACCTGGAACATGCGCGGCGGGTGGACATGGTCGCCGCCTATTTCTCGCCTGGACGCGGCATGCTGAAGCGCATCGCGCGGGCCGCCAAGCGCGAGGGCGCGCGGCTGATCCTGCCATCGCGGTCCGACAATGGCGCGACGGTGGCGGCGGCGCGGCTGCTATACGGGCCGCTGCTGCGGCGGGGCGTCGAGATATGGGAATATCAAAAGTGCAAGCTGCACATGAAGCTCATCGTCATTGATGATGCGGTCTTCATCGGATCAGCCAATTTCGACATGCGCAGCCTGTTCCTGAACCTTGAGATCATGCTGCGGATCGAGGACAAGGCGCTGGCGGACGAAGCGAGAGCGTTCATCAAGCGCCGCACCGAGGAGAGCCGGCAGATCACGCTGGAGCGGTACAAGGCGCAGCGCGGGTTGCTGACCCTGGCAAAGCAATGGATCAGCTATTTCCTGGTGGGGGTGGTGGACTATACCGTCACCCGGCGGCTGAACTTCCGCAATCCTGACGCGGATTAAGCGTGCGGCACTGCGGGGAGCGCCGCTATCATCAGTCGCTATCAGGCAAGGGCTGCCTCCGCTGGCGCGAAAGGCAGGTCCAGCGCCTGGGCGACGGCTTGATACGTCACCTTGCCGTCCCAGACATTCAGCCCCGCCAAGAGATGCGGGTCGGACTGCAGCGCCTTCTTCCACCCCAGGTCGGCGATGCGCAGGGCATGCGGCAGGGTGACGTTGTTGAGCGCATAGGTGCTGGTCCGCGCCACAGCCCCCGGCATGTTGGCGACGCAATAATGGACGATGCCATCGACAATATAAGTGGGCTCTGCATGGGTGGTGGGGTGGCTGGTTTCGAAACAGCCGCCCTGATCGATGGCGACGTCGACAAGGACGGACCCCTTCTTCATGGTCTTCAGCATGTCGGCGCTGACCAGTTTGGGGGCGGCCGCTCCGGGGATCAGCACAGCGCCGATGACAAGGTCAGCCTCTGCCACGCATTCGGCGAGATTGGCGCGGTTGGAAAAGCGCGTCTTCGCCCGTGCCTCGAAATAGATGCCGAGCCGTTCGAGCACTTCGGGGCTGCGATCGAGGATGGTGACGTCCGCGCCCAAACCCGCCGCCATCTGCGCTGCGTTGAAGCCGACGACCCCACCGCCGATCACGCAGACCTTGGCCGGAAGCACGCCGGGCACCCCGCCCAGCAACACGCCGCGCCCGCCATTCGCCTTTTCCAGCGCGGTCGCGCCTGCCTGAATCGACATGCGTCCGGCAACCTGGCTCATGGGCTTGAGCAGTGGAAGGCCGCCGCTTGCATCAGTGACAGTCTCATAGGCGATGCAGATCGCGCCTGACGCCATGAGGCCGCGGGTCTGGTCCGGATCTGGCGCGAGATGGAGGTAGGTGTAGAGTATCTGGCCCGGGCGCAGCATGGCGCGTTCCGCTGGCTGCGGCTCCTTCACCTTCACGATCATTTCGGCCATCTCGAATATGTCGCGCGCACTCGCCACGACCTCGCCACCAGCGCTGGCGTAGAGCGCATCATGCGCGCCAATCCCCTCCCCCGCGCCGCTTTCCACAAGGACGCGATGACCATGGGCTGCCAGTTCATGCACGCTCTCAGGCGTCAGGCCGACGCGATATTCGTGATTCTTGATTTCCTTTACCGTGCCTACGATCATGTTCAGCCTTTCCGTCCCGAAGGAATGTCATCGGGACATGGCATCGCCCGAGGTGCAGCGATGGTTCCGAAAATGCGCCTGCTGGCCGAAACAAACCTATCCGCGATACCGTGCTGGAACGCAACCGTCGCGAAGCGGTGAGCAGCCACGGGGGATATTGGAAAGGAAAGTCCGACCACCCCTTGCCACCCGCCGCGCCGCACGATAGGGAGCCGCCTTCCAGTGCATGCGGAGCGGTGGCCGAGTGGTCGAAGGCGCTCGCCTGGAAAGTGAGTATACGTCAAAAGCGTATCGAGGGTTCGAATCCCTCCCGCTCCGCCACCGGGTCCTTCATCCACCCTCATCCATATTTTGTACCGCTTCACCTCAGCGGCATTGTGCGGGTCGCTCGGCGCCCTGCATCATTGCTGTTCATGGGGCGATTCTTACGCGCTTTTTGCGCGGCATGATCTGTTTGGGTATGGGATGTAGCCGCAGGGCAGCGGGCATTTGAGTGCGGCCCGGGCGCGCGGCGGCGATGAGATGGGGTATGGCTGGGGCTCGCGGCTGAATCATATTAGCTCTTCCCGTCGGCGCGAAGCTTGGTTCTCTAGTGTAGAGACCTGTTGAGAGGTAGTGGAAGTGTTCATGTCGGGCGGGGGCCGTGACGGCGAGCTGTGGGACGTCGTCCGTGACTATAGACAAGTGTTCATCGTCGTCCTGTGCGTCAGTGCGATATTGAACGTGCTGCTTCTCGGCGGCTCCCTGTACATGATGATGGTGTATGACTCGGTTCTGCCGAGCCGCTCCATCCCGACATTGGTCGGCCTCGCGATCCTGGTGATGATCGTTTACGCCTTTCAGGGCTTCTTTGAGAATATGCGCGCTGGGATGCTGGCCGATGTCGCCAATGCCGTGGAGCAGAAGCTGTCCGGAAGGGTACAGGGCGCGATTTCGCAACTGGCGCTTGCTGGACAGAAATTGCCGGGCGACGGCCTGGGGCCGATGCGCGATCTTGAGAATGTGCGCGCCTTTTTGGCGAGCGGCGCCGTCGCGATGATCGATCTACCCTGGATCCTATTCTTTCTGGGCGTCCTGTTCGCCCTTCATGTCTGGCTGGGCGTCACGACATTGGTCGGGGCGGTGGTGCTTTTTTCCCTGACGCTGATCACCAATCGCGTCATGAAGCAGCCCGCCGAGCAGCTTTCCCAACTGTCCGCCCATCGCAACGGCGCGGCCGAGACGAACCTGCGCCATGTCGAACTGCTGACTGCGCTTGGCATGCGGAACCGGATGCAGCAGCGCTGGGGCCGATCGAACAGCGCCTATGCGGCCGCGCAGAACAAGCTCGCCCGGTCGGGTGCGGCATTGGGCGGACTATCCAAAATGCTGCGGCTGGCCCTCCAGTCGCTCATCCTGACGGTGGGCGCCATACTGGTGCTGGATGACAAGGCGAGTGGCGGGGTGATCTTCGCCTCCTCCATCCTGTCCGCGCGCGCACTGGCGCCGGTCGACCAGGCGATTGTGAATTGGAAAGGCTTCATCAGCGCCCGCATAGGATGGCTGACCCTGTCCGAGATGCTAAAGCGCGTTCCCGCGCCGCAGCCCGTGTCGCTGCGTCTGCCAAGGCCGGAGCGGAGGCTGGAGGTCGAAAAGCTTGTCGTCGCCCCGCCGGGCAGCCGTCAGATGACCGTCAACGGTGCGACGTTCCAGCTGAGCGCGGGCGATGCCTGCGCAGTGATCGGTCCGAGCGGCGCGGGCAAGTCTTCGCTCGGCCGCGCGCTGATCGGCGCATGGCGTCCAGCCAGAGGGACGATCCGCTTTGACGGCGCGTCACTCGACCAATGGGACCCCGAGCATTTTGGCGAATGGGGGGGTTATCTGCCGCAGTCGGTCGAGCTGCTCGACGGCACCATCGCGCAAAATATCGCGCGTTTCGATCCCGACGCCACGTCGGAGGGAGTTTTGGCAGCGGCCAAGGCGGCGGCTGTCCATGACCTCATCACCAGTCTCCCGCAAGGCTATGAGACGCGCGTCGGGACAAACGGCGAGGCGCTTTCCGGCGGGCAGCGCCAGCGCATCGGCCTCGCGCGCGCCCTGTATGGCGATCCGTTCTTCATATTGCTGGACGAGCCCAACTCCAACCTCGACGGCGAAGGGGAAGCCGCGCTTGCCGCTGCCATCGCATCGGTGCGCAAGCGTGGCGGCATCCTGGTCGTGATATCGCACAGAGCCGATATATTGGGCCGGGTCAGCCACATCATGCTGCTGCGTGGAGGCCGGATGGAGGCTTTCGGCCCAGCGGCCGAAATCATGGCGCGCTTGCGGCAGAAGCCAAAGAAGCTGGCCCAGGAAAATGTCGTGGCGATGCAGGGCGCCGGTGCGGGGAAGCTTTGATATGAAAGCCAGTTCAGCCGCTGAGCTCATGGCCCTTGATCGTGCCGGGATCGACTATGACCCGGCTGAACATGTTCAAAAGAAGGTGAAGGCGGTCTTGATTGCCATCGCCGTGCTCGTACTGGGCTTTGGCATGGCGGCCATGTTGATCCCCATCGGCGGCGCGGTCATCGCGTCAGGGCACATCGGCTTGGCTTCGCACGTCAAGAAGATCGCGCACCCGGCGGGCGGCGTGATCGAGGACATATTGGTCGATAATGGCACCCATGTCCAAAAGGGACAGGTGCTGATGCGTTTCGATGATCGGGTGACGGGAGCGGACGCTGAATATTCGAGCCTCAGCCTTGACCAGATGTTGGCGCAGCGCGCCCGGCTGGAAGCGGAACGGCTGGGTGCAAGCAGCATCAGCTTTCCCAAGGAACTGGCGCCCGGCGATCCTGCCGCCCGGCAGGCCATGGCCGACGAAACCAAGTTGTTCCAGATCAGGCAGGCGGAGCAGGCGGGGATGGCCGCTCAGTTACAATCGCGCATTCGCCAGCACCGGCAGCAGATAAGCGGCTACAGGGCGCAAATCCGCGCCCTGGAGCAGCAGGCGGTGCTGATCGAACCGGAACGCAGGGGCGTGAAGCAGCTGTGGGACAAGGGGCTCGTCACGATCAGCAGGCTCAACCAGCTGGAACGGACCGCCGTCGACCTGCAGGGCGGCGTGGGCGCGCTGCGCGCCAATATCGCCCAGACCGAGGCGCGCATCACCGAAGCGCAGGAACAGATGATCCAGCTTGGCGCAACCCGGCGGTCGCAGGCGGGGGCGGATCTTGCCCAGCTGAACGCTGCCCTCAATCAACAACAGATGCGCAGCGTGTCGGCCCTCGACGCGCAGGACCGCAGCGTGGTGCGCGCGCCCTATGGCGGCGTGGTCGACAAGCTTGCCTTCAACACGATCGGCGGGGTGGTTCGGCCGGCCGAAGTCATCATGGAGATCGTGCCGGACAGCGACCAGCCGCTGGTCGAGGGTGCTGTGTCCCCTGCCGACATCGATCATGTGCATGTCGGCCAGGCCGCGCGCATCCGCTTCACTGCGTTCAACAACGCCGCATCGCCGGAAATCCGGGGCAAAGTGACTTTCGTTGCTGCCGACCGGGCCACCGATCCCGACGGACAGGTGAGCTTCTACCCCGTCCGAGTTGAGATAGATGAGGCACAGCTGAAGAAATATCCCGAGCTCAAGTTGAAGCCTGGCATGCCTGCGGAACTGTTCATCGAAACCGGCAATCGGACGATGATTTCCTATCTTACGAAGCCGCTGAGGGACCAGTTCGCGCGGGCATTTCGCGACGAGTGAGGAGCAAGGCCGGTTTGGGCGCCTGAGGGGCGCGCACTGGCGGCTGGTTGCTAAAGGCCGGGAAACATCTTCAGTTTTTGCAGGCTTTTCCAAGCGGGACTGTTTCTGCCCCTTGACAAAGGTTGATCATTGTCAACTATCAGCAGCAGGTGGGCCGACAGTCGTGCGCGTCCCGGGTCAGGCTTCGAGTGCGGCCGCCCGGGACCGCGGCTTCATCGCACCATTGAGACGCAATGAGATAAACCTATAGAGAGAGAGTATCAGGCTATGGCCCGCACGAAATTTCACCTTGGCTATTTCACCAAATTCGGCGCCACGTCCTGGCCTGGCGATGGCAAGGAATTCGGCTCAGAATGGGCGGATGGGTCCTACCACAAGGAATTGGCCAAGATGCTGGAAGCGGCCAAGTTCGACTTCATCTTCTTCGAGGATACGACGATCGTGGGCGATCGCTATGCCGGTTCGATGGAGCTTGATCTCAAGAATGCGACCCTCGCACCCAAGCTCGATCCCTTGCCGCTGCTGCCGGTGATGGCGCAAGATACCTCTCACATCGGGTTGATCGCAACCGCCTCGACGACGTTCTATCCGCCCTATCTGCTCGCCCGCCTGCTTTCCACCATCGATTCCCTGACAAAGGGCCGGGCGGGGTGGAACATGGTGACGTCGAGCGAGAAAAACGCGGCGCTGAACTTCGGCCTGGAAAAGCTGCTGCCGCCCAACGAGCGCTATGACATCGCCGATGAATTTGTCGAGCTGTGCAAGAAGCTGTGGGACTCCTGGGAAGAAGGCGCGCTTGTCGCAAACACTGAAACAGGCGTTTATGTCGATCATACCAAGGTCCACACTGTCGATTTCGAGGGCAAGCATTTCCGTTCACGCGGCCCGCTCAACACCCTGCGTTCGCCGCAGGGCTATCCGGTTCTGGCGCAAGCGGGGGCATCCGAGCGGGGACGGCAGTTCTCATCGAAAAATGCTGAAGTCGTGCTCGGCATGATGACCGGCGGGGTTCCCGGCATGAAAGCCTACCGGCAGGATATCCGGGACCGTGCCGAAAAACAGGGTCGCGACCCCGACAGCGTCAAGGTCTTCTTCCTGACGCCAGTGGAAATCTTCCCCGAAGGCGGCGAGCGGCCCGAAATGACCGAGGCTGAAAAGCAGTCGGCGTTCGAGCATAATATCGTGATGGCGTCATCCTCGCTGGACATCGATTTCTCGCAGTATGACGTGGACGCGCCCGTGCCGCAGGACATTGTGGCTGGCGGTCACACCAGCGCGCTGGAATATATGAAGAAGGCGGGCCGGGAAGAAGGCAAGTCCCTGCGCGACCTGTTCTCCGCCGGCAAGGGGGCGAGCGGCATGGACTTCAGCGGCACCGTCGAGCAGGTCGCTGAAAAGATGATGGCGGTGATGGACGAAGTGGGCGGCGACGGCTTCCTGATCGAGGGGTCAGGTTACAACCGCCAGCTGCCAGATCTGGTCAACGGCGTCATTCCTGCGCTTCAGAAGGCGGGCGCGGTGCGTACCGAATATGAGGGCACGACGCTGCGCGAGATCCTGCGCGAATTCTAAAACGGATGGCGTGGATCGGCATGGCTGCTCCGCGCCCCCTTTCTCGATGACATGGAAACTGAAGCGCGCCTCCGCAGAACGGCGCGCTTCAGTCGTTTTGGCGGTGTGCGGCGGCACTGGCTGACGCGGAGCCATCGCTTGGAAGGTGGCATCCGCTAGATTAGGATGCTCGCCAAACGACTAAGACGTCGTGCACATGTGGGAGGAATGCTTGACCGAAACCGACAAGATCGCCGCGACCTTGGCGATATATGCGCTGAAGGCGCGCTATTTCCGGTCGATGGACAACAAGGACTGGGCCGCGCTTGAGGCCGTCTTTGCACCGGACCTCGTCGCGGACTTTCGCGATGCCGCAGGGACACGGGACGAGAGCATGCTGATCCACGGTGCGGCGCCTTATGTGGCGCGGCTAGCGCCCATGCTGCAGCAGGTGTCCACCGTTCACCACGGCCATATGCCCGAGATCCATATCGAAACCGACAGCCAAGCTAGCGGCATCTGGGCGATGGAAGACAAGCTGTGGGTCCAGGAAGGTTCGCCCCTGCCCTTCCGCTGGATGCATGGCTATGGCCATTATCACGAGCGCTATGTGCGGCTGGCGGACGGCTGGCGCATCAGTGAGATCCGCCTGACGCGCCTGCGCATCGATGCTGGCTGAGATCCGTTAGAGTTCCTCCAGCGCCGCGCTCGCTTCGATCCAGCTTTCCTCGATCGCACCCAGCTTCTTTTCGACAGAGGCGCGGCGGACCATGAGGTCGGTCGTGGTCATCTTCGCCTCAGCGCCGCTGGCTGCCTTGGGGTCGAACAGCGCCTGATCGATGCGGCTGCGTTCGGCGGAGAGCGTTGCCATCTCCTTTTCCGCCTTGCTGATCGTGGCCTTCAGGCTCTTCTGCTTTTCGCGCCATTCGGCCGCGTTGCGCTTCTCCGCCTTGCGGTCCTTGGGCGCGTCGCCGCCGCTGCCGCCGCCATCGGCCTTGCGCAGGATGATGTCGGTATAATCGTCCAGGCTGCCGTCGAACGGCTGGGCCGTGCCGCCGTCCACCAGAACTAGGCGATCGGCGACCAGTTCGATCATGTGGCGGTCGTGGCTGACGATGACGACAGCGCCCGAATATTCATTGAGCGCCTGCACCAGCGCTTCGCGGCTGTCGACGTCGAGGTGGTTGGTCGGTTCGTCGAGAATCAGGAGGTGCGGCGCGTCACGGGTGATGAGCGCCAGCGCCAGCCGCGCACGCTCGCCACCCGACATGGAGCCGACCTGCTGCGTCGCCCGCTCGCCGGAAAAGCCGAAACGGCCGAGCTGGGCGCGAACGGCGCCCGGTGTCGCGCCCTTCATGACGCGCGTCATATGCTGGAGCGGCGTATCGGCGATGTCGAGCTCCTCCACCTGATATTGGGTGAAATAACCGACATTCATCTTGGCCGAGCTGTTCATCGACCCTTCCATCGGCGCCAGTTGCGCTGCGATCAGGCGCGCAAGTGTCGTCTTGCCGTTGCCGTTGCGGCCTAGCAGCGCCAGCCGGTCGTCGGGATCGATGCGCAGGTTCACCCGGCGCAGCACCGGCGTGTCGCCATAACCGACCGCCGCCATGTCCATGGTGATGAGCGGCGGGCGCAGTTCCGGCGGGCTAGGGAAGGCGAAGGACAGGGTCGGGTCCTCGATCGCGGCGGCGATGGGCTGCATCCTGGCGAGCGCCTTGGCGCGCGATTGCGCCTGCTTGGCGGTCGAGGCGCGGGCGGAGTTGCGGGCGATATAGTCCTGCAACTTCTCGCGCTCTGCCTGCTGCTTGACGCGCGCGGCTTCCTGCTGCGCCAGCCGTTCGGCGCGCTGCCGTTCGAACGCGTCATAGCCGCCGGGATAGAGCGTCACCTTCCCGCCTTCGAGGTGCAGGATATGATCGACGACATTGTTCAAAAGGTCGCGCTCATGGCTGATCACGACCACGGTGCCGCGATAATTTTTGAGGAAGCTTTCCAGCCACATCGTCGCTTCGAGATCGAGGTGGTTGCTGGGTTCGTCGAGCAGCAGCAGGTCGGGTTCGGAAAAGAGCAACGCGGCGAGCGCGACGCGCATCTTCCAGCCGCCCGAATAGCTGTCGAGCGGCCGCCCCTGCATTTCCTCGTCAAAGCCAAGGCCGACCAGAATGCGCGCGGCACGGGCAGGCGCAGTATAAGCGTCGATCGTCATCAGCCGCTCATAGATATGGCCTAGCCGGTCAGGGTCCTCGGTGGTTTCGCTCTCCGCCATGAGGGCGGCGCGTTCCTTGTCGGCCTCAAGCACGGTTTCGAAGGGCGTCGCTGTGCCTGCGGGCGCTTCCTGCGCGATATAGCCGAGGCGCGTGTCGCGCGGCATGTCGCATCCGCCATCGTCGGGGTCGAGCTGCCCGATCATGACCTTCATCAGCGTGGACTTGCCCGCGCCGTTGCGGCCGATCAAACCCACGCGGCTGCGCGGCGGCAGCGCGGCACTGGCGCGGTCGATGATGGTACGGCCACCCAGCCGCACGGTGATGTCCCTGAGATTCAGCATGGGCGCCCTCTAGCAGAGCCGCGCGGGGTGGTGAAGGTGCGGGCAGGGAGTTTTGCAGCCGGGGAAGGCGTTGCGAAGTTCACACCGTTGTGGCCGACGCATTTGCGTGGGTACGGAAGCGTGGCGTCGATTTCGCAATAGGAGAATTTTTGCGAAGTGACGTCCCTCACTCATGGGCGGGAAGGTTTACGGTGGGAAAGAGCCGCTAGCACCATGCCATGGATGGCCCCTTGTAGGAAAGCGGGTTGCCTGCTCGGCCTTAATGGAGCGATGGACTATTGGGCGGGCGCGGGCGCGGCTTCCTCCGCATAAAGCGTGAATTGGGCATGCAGGCCGCCCTCGGACGATTGCCCCAACCACAGGTCGAAAAGGCCGGGTTCGGCAAGGATGCGGTTGCCCGATCCGACAAATTGCAGGTCGCTGCGGGAGAGGGAAAAGCGCACCGTCTTGCTTTCCCCCGGGCCGAGCGTGACGCGCTCGATGCGCTTCAACTCGCGAATGGGGCGGGTTCGGCTCGCGACGCGATCGCGGATGTAGAGTTGCACCACTTCGCTGCCGCGCCGATCGCCTTTGTTGATGAGCCGGGCCGTTACCTCGATCGCGCGGTCCCAGCGCAAGGCGGTGTCGGACAATTTCAGATTGTCGAGCGCGAACTTGGTGTAGCTGAGGCCATGGCCGAAGGGATAGCGGGCGCTATTGTCCGTCGTCATGTAGCGCGCGCGATATTCGGTGCGGTTGTCGATCACTGGGCGACCGGTGGATTTGCGGTCGTAAAAGAAGGGCTCCTGACCCGATTCCCACGGGAAGCTGACCGGCAGTTTGGCCGAAGGATCGACCCGGCCGAACAGGATGTCGGCGATGGCGTGGCCCGCTTCCGATCCCAGGAACCAGGTGGCGAGGACAGCCTGCGCGCTTCCGACCGATCCATGCAGCGCCAACGCCCGGCCATGGCGCAGCAGGACAATGACCGGTTTGCCAGTCGCCGCCACCGCGTCGGCCAGCATCTGTTGAGGCGGCGGCAGTTCGATGACGGTGCGCGATTGCGCCTCCCCCGACATGTCCTGCGATTCGCCGAGCGCGAGCAGGATGATGTCGGCTGCCTTCGCCGCCTCGACCGCCTGCGCGATGCCGCCGTCGATCGGCGTCATGATGTCGCAGCCCTTGGCTATGCTCAGCAAGGTGGGATCGGGCATGGCGGCGCGCAGCCCAGCGGCAATGTCCACGCCCTTGCCCTTGTCGCCGTAAAAGGCCCAGGGGCCGTAGAGATTGGCGCGGTCCTCGCCGAATGGGCCGATCAGCGCGATCTTCTGGCGCTTGGCAGGATCGAGCGGCAGGATGCCGCTGTTCTGGAGCAGAACGATCGATCGACCCGCCGCTTCCCGAGCCAGCGCGCGATGTGCGGGTGTGGCGATGCGGGAGCGTTCGGCCTCTTCGCTGATCGACCGGTAGGGATTGTCGAACAGGCCGAGCGCCATCTTCACATAGAGGATGCGGCGAACGGCGACGTCGATCGTCCCCATCGGCACCGCGCCGCTCTTCACCAAGTCCGGCAAATGGCGGATATAGAGGCCGCTTTGCATCGACATATCGACGCCAGCCAGCACCGCGAGACGCGCGGCATCGCGCTCATCCTCCGCAAAGCCGTGGGCGACCAATTCCTCATCGGCGGTATAGTCGGAAAAGACGAAACCGCGGAACTTCATCTCGCCGCGCAGCAGGTCGGTGAGCAATTCCCGGTCTGCCGTTGCGGGCACACCGTTGATTTCGCTGAACGCCGCCATGGTGGTCAGCGCACCCGCCGCGAAGGCAGAGCCGAAGGGCGGGAGATGGGTTTCGCGCAGGGTCTCTTCGGAAATATCGACGCTGCCATATTCAAGGCCCGCCGCGACCGCGCCATAGGCGGCGAAATGCTTCGGGCAGGCAAGGAGCGAATCGTCGCGGCGCAGGTCGCGCCCCTGAAATCCCCGAACGCGGGCGGCCGCGAACAGGCTGCCGAGATAGACATCCTCCCCTGCCCCCTCGACCACCCTGCCCCAGCGCTGGTCGCGCGCGACATCGACCATGGGCGCGAAGGTCAGGTGCAGGCCAGCCGCGCTCGCTTCCTGCGCCATGGCGCGGGCGGTGCGTTCGGCAAGGGCGGGGTCGAAACTCGCCGCCTCCGCCAGTGGCACGGGGAAGATGGTCTTGAGCCCATGGATGACGTCGCCCGCCAGCAGCAGGGGGATGCCGAGGCGGCTTTCCTTGACGGCGATGTCCTGCGCGCGGCGGGCGCCTGCCACGCCGATGCCGTTGAACAGGCAGCCTACCCGGCCCTTGCGCACCTCTTCGGCCAGCCGTTTCTCGTCCTGGATGCCGACTTGCGGGTTGGGCGGGTTGTAGGGGCGGAAGCTGTCGGTGAGGCAGGTCATCTGCCCCGCCTTTTCCTCGACCGTCATCCGGGCGATCAGAGCATCGACGCGTTCCACCTCGGTCGCGGCGAGCGCCCGACCAGCAAAAGGGAAAGCGAGCGAGCCGGACAGGGCGGCAGCGAGGAAGTCGCGACGGTCGATGGTCATTGCACGGCAGCGTAACGGATGATCGATGCCGGGCCAACGCCCGGCTCCGCCATATGGTGCCGCCGTGCGATCAATCGGGGGCGATCAGCTGGGCGCGAACAGCTTCGTCCCCATGACGCCGATGACGATCAGCGCCATGAAACCGGCCTGCACCGGCGCGATGCGGTCGCCGAACAGGATCATGCCGCCGATGATGACGCCGACAGCGCCAAGGCCGGTCCAGATCGCATAGGCGGTCCCGGCTGGAATCCCCTTCATCGCGAGGGCGAGCAGGCCCATGTTGAGGAAGCTCAAGGCGATCGGCACGGACGAAGCCTGCCAACTGCCTACGGTCGCTGCCCATTTGAGGCTGAGCGCCCAACAGATTTCGGTGAATATAGCAATGCCAAGCACAAGCCACGCCATGACGAGCGGTCCTTCTTTTCAGACGGGCTCGAATGGAAAGCGCGCAGGCCGGAAACCCGAAAGAGGCGGCGCGCCATGAGGGCCAGAGGCCAAGCCAGAAGCCAATGCCACAGGGTGGTGGACAGGGCTGGATTCGAACCAGCGTACGGGAAACCCGGGCAGATTTACAGTCTGCTGCCTTTAACCACTCGGCCACCTGTCCAGTGCCCTGACACGGTGGGCAAAACTGCCTTTTACCGCGCTGGAGGCGCGCTCAATGGCGAATGGAGGCTTGCCTGTCAATGGCCGGATGTGAAAAGAGCGCTTCCATGAAAAAAGGACATCGCGGCGCTAAGCCCAAAGGCAACTTCCCCCGCTTCTATGGGCGGCATGCCGTCATCGCGGCTCTGGCAAATCCCAACCGGGTGGTTCGGAAAATCTGGGGCACGCGCGACGCGCTCAATGCGCTCGACCTGCCGCCGGTGCTGCCCATCGTCTATGCCGATGTGGCGGACCTCGGCCGCATGGTGCCGTCCGACGCGCCGCATCAGGGCATCGTCGCGGAGGTTGAGCCGCTGGATGATGTATGGCTGGGCGACGCATTGGAAGCGGGCCAGGACGACAGGCGACCCGTGCTGGTGCTGGATCAGGTGACCGATCCGCATAATGTCGGCGCGATCCTGCGGTCGGCGGCGGCGTTCGATGCGCTATGCATTGTGACGCAGGACAGGCATGCGCCGCCGGAATCGGGGGTGCTCGCCCGATCCGCGTCTGGCGCGCTGGAGATCGTGCCATGGGTGCGCGTGGTGAACCTTGCCCGCGCGCTCGATGAGATCGCCGAGGCGGGATATTGGCGCATTGGCCTGGATGGCGAGGCGGACATGAATTTGGGCGACGCGATCGGCGAATCGCGTGTTGCCCTGGTGCTGGGCGCGGAGGGCGAAGGGCTGCGCCACAACAGCATGGCCCATTGCGATATTTTGGCTAAACTGCCGATCAGCCCGCGGATGGAGAGCCTCAACGTCTCCAACGCGGCTGCGATTGCCCTGTACGCCGCCGCGAGCCGGTAGCAGGGCAAGGCGGCGTTGCTGCGGCAGCATTTGTAACGGGGGATGAGATGGCTGTTTTTCTTCGCGCCGCCAGCGCACTGGCCTGCTGCCTGATGCTGGGCGCTTGCCTGGTGACGCCGGGCAAGTTCGAATCGACCCTCGACATCCGCGCGGACCGGCAGTTCAGCTTTACCTACAAGGGCGAGATCATTTCGTCCGACATGAAGGGGTTGGGATCGTCCGGCGAGGATTCGATTGGTGACGACGCGCCCGAGAAGAAGGACAGCGCCCTGCACAAGACGGCGATGCAGAAGGGTTCCGGGGGGTCGTTCGATAATGGAAGCGCTTCAGGCGACGATGCGCAGATGCAGGCGATTGCCGCTGCTTTGTCCAAGGAGAAGGGATTTCGTTCGGCTCGCTACATGGGCAATCACCGGTTCGAGATCGACTATGCGATTAGCGGGCGACTGACCCACAATTTCCTCTTCCCCTTCAACAGCGACGCGGAAATTGTCCTGCCGTTCGTCGCGGTCGAGCTGCGCGGTGACGATCGCGTGCGGGTGAAGGCGCCGGGCTATTCCAACGGGTTCGACAAGAGCCGCGAACCGATGGGGCAAAGCGGTCCCGGCGAGGATGCGTCAAACGCGCTCGATGGTCACTTCACACTGACCACGGACGCGGAGATCGTCAGCCAGAATCAGGAAGACGGCGCGCAGAGCGTCGCCGGGGGGAAGCGGATCGTCTGGCGGATCACGCCGCTCACCAGCGAGGCGCCGATGGCAACGCTGCGCGTCAGCCGGTGAAGGGCGCCCCGATGGGGAGGATCAGTCTTCCGGCGCGATGGTGACGCGCAGGCCGTCCAGATCTTCGTTCATCACCAGCTGGCACGACAGGCGGCTGCTGCCATTGCGATGATCCGAGCTGTCGAGCAGGTCGTTTTCGTCTTCGCTGAGCGCAGGCAGCTTTTCAGCGAAGGCGGGATCGACATAGACATGGCAGGTCGCGCAGGAGCAGCAACCGCCGCACAGCGCGAGAAGCTCGTCAAAGCCATTGTCGCGGATGACTTCCATCACGGACAGGCCGCTGTCGCCCTCGACAGCCTGCTCTTCACCCGCACGGTTGACCACAATCAGTTTAGGCATGTACCTCGATCCCAAATTTTCCACCGCCGCTCATAGGCGGGGGAGCCGATAAATCAAGCCGGAAGCAAGCAGAGCATGGTCACTACCACAGAGCAGCTGCGCGACAGCCTGGACGCGATCGCCGTCCTTGAGCCCGGCTTTGCCGCTGCGCTGGCGCGCGTCGGCTATCCCCTGCCGCGCGTCCGCGAGCCCGGTTACGAGACGCTGCTGCGTACCATCGTCGGCCAGCAGGTGAGCGTCGCGGCGGCGGCGGCCGTGTGGCGCAAGCTGGAGGCGGAGCTGGGCGAAGGGTGCGCGCCGGAACAGCTGCTCGCCAGGGATTTCGACGCGCTGCGCGCTTGTGGCCTGTCGCGCCAGAAGCAGGGCTATGCCCGCAGCCTTGCCGAGCTGGTGACGGGTGGGCAGATCGACCTGCATGCCCTGCCAGAGGATGATGAGGAGGCGATCGCCCTTCTCACCCAGGTGAAGGGCATCGGCCGCTGGTCAGCCGAAATCTACCTGCTGTTCGCTGAAGGACGGCCCGATGTCTGGCCCGCTGGCGATCTTGCCGTGCAGATCGAGGTGGGCCGCATCCTTGGCCTGCCCGAGAGGCCGAGCGAGCGGCAGACCCGCGCGCTTGCGGAACGCTGGCGGCCCCACAGGGGCGCTGCCGCGATCATGGCCTGGCATCATTATAATACGGAGGTTCTTTGAGCTCATGTCCCTGCCCCATGCCCGCTACATCGTCCTGGAACATGAGGGCGTTTGGAAGATCAATCTCGACAATCGCTATTATGGGCCGTTTGCCACGCGCGAAGCGGCTGTCGAGAACGCGACCGAGACGGCGCGCAAGGCCGGTGACGGCGGCTATACCGCCAGCGTGTTGTTGATGCACGGGACGAAATTCGAGACGCTCTGGACCACCCAGCCGGACGAGAGGGCCTGAAAATCTTTCGGTTTTGGGAACCAGATGGCGGGTTCGGCATTTATCGCCTCCAAGTTCCGCGGGCTGAGGCATGAGTAAGAAGGTCTTAATCGTAGAAGACGAAATTTTCGTCGCACTCGAAATCGAACAGATCGTTGAAGACGCTGGCTTTGCCGTCAGCGCCATTGCTGCTGATCGCGAAAGCGCCCTCATTGCGGCCAATGATTGCGACATCGCGCTGGTCGATCTCAACCTGCGCGATGGACCGACCGGCCCCACCATCGGGCTGGAGCTTGCCGCTCAATATGGCGTGCAGGTGATCTATGTCACCGCCAATCCCGCGCAGATCGGCGCCGCTGCCGAAGCCGCGCTGGGGGTCATAACCAAGCCGTTCCGCGCCCATAGCATCGCCGAGACGTTGCGGCTGGTGGCGTCGGAACAGCGGGATCTGGAAACAGCCGAGATATTCGGCTTTACGCCATTTCTACCTTCGCGCGGCTCATGGAACGGAATGGAATCCGCAAGCTGATCGCCAGGCCCTCGGGCCGCCAGTCGCGCTCCATGCGGCCGCCCAGCTGACGTTCCGCGCTTAGCTGCATCAGGCGGCTGCCAAAGCCCTCGCGGCTTGACGGCGTGACTGCCGGGCCACCTTCTTCGCGCCATTCGATGCAGATATCCGCGCCATCCCGCTGGACGTCGATGAGCACGCGCCCCTGCGACACGGACAGCGCGCCATATTTCGCGGCATTGGTCGCAAGCTCGTGGAAGAGCAGCGCGAGCGGCGTCGCGGAGCGGTCATCGATGGCCGGATTGTCACCCGACAGGACGATCCGCTTGCCCCCCGCATCATCATAGGGCGCGAAAATCTGTTCCAATATGCCGTGCAGCCGTCCCTGCTGCATGTCTTCGTCGGCTTCGTCGCTGTGCGGCCTGATGAAATCATGGGCCCGGCCCAAAGCCATAATCCGGTCGCGCAGATCATCCGCAGCCACCCGGATCGAGGGATTTTGCCGCGCAGACAGGCCGATGAGACCCGCGATGACCGAAAAGATATTCTTGATCCGGTGCGACAGTTCGTGCGCGATGATCTCACGCTCTTCCATCATCAGCTTCTGCTCATGGATTTCGGTGCAGGTACCGATCCAGCGCGTGATCCTGCCCTCGCCGTCGCGAATCGGCAGCGCCCGGCCCAGGGTCCAGCGATATTCGCCGCTGTGATGGAGCAGGCGATATTCTATCTCATAAGGCTCGCCGGTCTTGAGCGAATGGCGCCACCTTTGCCACGCGCGCTCCCGGTCGTCCGGATGGAAGGTGCCGTTCCAGCCATCCCCGTCCGTGGAGCCGCCGGACACGCCGGTATATTCATACCAGCGGGCGTTATAATAATCATGATAGCCATCGGGCAGCGTCGACCACACCATTTGCGGCATGGTGTCGGCCAATGTCCGGAACAGCCGGTCGCTTTCCGCCACCGCCTCCGCATCCTTGACCTGCCGGGCGATGATATCCTGATCGCGGCGCCGCCCTTCCAGCTCCACCATCACTTGGCGCGCCAGCAGGGACAGGCCTTGGCGCTGAAGCGGGGCAAGATCCTCACGCGGCTTGTCATCGATGATGCAAAGCGCACCGAGCGGCATCCCATCGCCATTGAGCAGCGGCGCCCCGGCATAAAAACGGATGTGCGGTGAGTTGGTCACGAGGGTGTTTGCCGCAAAGCGCGGATCGACGCTCGCATCCCGCACCACGAAGATGTCTTCGCCCTGCATGGCATGCGCGCAGAAGGATACGTCGCGCGATGTCTCTTCGGCATCAAGGCCAGTGCGAGCAAGGAAACGCTGGCGCTCGTCCTCGACGATGCTGACCAGCGCGATCGGCGCGTCGCACAGCGCGGCGGCGAAGTCGGTTATCTGGTCCAGCGTGCGAAAGCCGCCAGCGTCCAGATCATAGCGCGCTAGGAGGGCCGCGCGATCCGTCTCCAGCCCCGTGCCGTCAGCCATCGCTTACCCGTTCAATGTCCGCGCCCACGGCCGACAATTTTTCCTCGAGCCGCTCATAACCGCGATCGAGATGATAGACGCGGTTCACCTGCGTCTCCCCTTCCGCCGCGAGCCCGGCGAGAATGAGGCTCATCGACGCGCGCAGGTCAGTCGCCATCACCGGCGCGCCGACAAGACGATCGACACCGCGCACCACAGCCGTGCGGCCGTTGACGCCGATGTCCGCCCCCATGCGCGCCAGTTCGGGCACATGCATGTAGCGGTTCTCGAAAATCGTCTCGGTCAGAACCGATGCGCCATCGGCCTTCGTCAGCATCGCCATGAATTGCGCCTGCATGTCGGTCGGGAAAGCCGGGAAAGGCGCGGTCGACAAGGTTAGCGGCTTGAGCTTGCCGTCGGCCGATACCCTGATGCCATTCTTCAACTCATCGACCTGCACGCCCGCGTCGCGCAGGGCGGCGAGGATCGCATGCATGTCCTCCGCGCAGGCCCCGGCGAGTTCCAGCGAGCCGCCCGTGATCGCCGCTGCGCAGGCATAGCTGCCCGCCTCGATCCGGTCGGGCATGACGCTGTAAGTTGCGCCATGCAGCCGCTCCCGGCCGTGAATGATCAGCTTGTCGGTGCCCACCCCCTCGATGTCCGCGCCCATCGCGATCAGCAATTTGCAGAGATCGACGATTTCCGGTTCCCGCGCGGCATTTTCCAGGACGCAGGTGCCCTTTGCGAGCACCGCCGCCATGAGGGCATTTTCGGTCGCGCCTACCGACACGACCGGGAAGGTGTAGATGCCGCCGGGCAAGCCACCGTCGGGCAAGGAGGCGCGCACATAGCCCGCAGTGATCTCTATCACCGCGCCAAAGGCTTCCAGCGCTTTGAGGTGCAGGTCGATCGGGCGATTGCCGATCGCGCAGCCGCCAGGCAGCGAAACCCGCGCTTCACCCGCGCGCGCAAGCAAGGGACCAAGGACGAGGATCGATGCCCGCATCTTGCGCACGATGTCATAGGGCGCCTCAGTCGATGTGACCCGGCCCGCGCGCATCGTCATGACACGCCCGAAATCCTCCGGCCGCGCGCCTTCGATCATGGTGGACACGCCAAGCTGGTTCAGCAAATGGCCGAAGCTGTCGACGTCCGCCAGCCGGGGCAAATTGCGCAGCGTCACCGGCTCATCCGTCAGCAGCGCGCAAGGCAGCAGGGTCAGCGCCGCGTTCTTGGCACCGGAGATGGGAAGGCGGCCGCTCAGCACTTTGCCGCCGCGAATATGAATGCGGTCCATCGGCTGGGTTCTTAACGTTAATTGCGTTTGGCGCAAGGCAGGACCGCAGGTTGCAGCCGGGCATGGCCTGTGACCGCCGGGAGACGCCTTGGAAACATTTCCACTTTCCCACCAACGAAATTGATCGAGTTTAGTGCGCGGCCCCAAAATGCAGCCAAAAGACGTGGGGGGCGTTTTGCCACCGTAACGACAAATTTGATAAAAGGTGCTTTGGGTGGCGACAGGTTGTTTCGCGGAAAGGCTCGCAAAGCACGTGCCCTTGTCCGACGAGGAAAGGAACGCGCTTTCCAGGCTTGAAGAAAATCCGCGCAAGGTGAAGCGCGGGGCGATGATCCAGCGCGTCAACGAAACTGTGACCGAATTGTTCGTCCTGCGCGAGGGGCGGGTGATGAGCTTCGTTATCCTGCCGGACGGCAGCCGCCAGATCCTGCGCGTCTATTTTCCCGGCGATTTTATCGGCTCCGCCAGCACCATCTACAGCAAGGCGCCCGAATCGCTGGTTGCGCTTTCGGACGCCGTCATTTGCCCGTTCGACAAGCATGCGCTGCGCCGGTTGCTGGAGGAATATCCCAGGGTTGCGGCGCTGTTGTTCCTGCTGTCCAATGCGGAAAAGGTGGCGCTGACCGACCGGCTTGCCTCTTTGGGCCGCACGTCGGCCAAGGCGCGCGTCGCTTCGTTCCTGCTGGACATTTTTGACCGGCTGCGGGTCACCGATGACGGTGTCACCGACAGCTTCGACCTGAAACTGACGCAGGAAGAGATTGGCGATGCGATCGGCCTCACCTCCGTCCATGTGAACCGCATGGTGCGGCAGATGGAGCAAGAGGGTCTCATCAGCCGCGCCAACGGCCGCATCACCCTGCTCGACATGCAGCGGCTGGAAGAGATCGGCCATTATACCAACCGGCACAAGGATGTGGATCTCGACTGGCTGCCGGGGTTGGGGTGAGCCCCCGCCTGCGGGACGGGGTTGAACATTACGCCAAGAGTTCGACGTCCCAATAGAGCCAGTCGTGCCAGCTTTCGTGCAGATAGTTGGGTGGGAATGCCCGGCCATGTTCCTGCAATTGCCAGCTGGTCGGGCGGATCGGCGTCACATGCAATTGCATATGCGCCTCTTTCGGGGTGCGGCCGCCCTTTTTGAGGTTGCAGGGGGAGCAGGCGGTGGCGACATTTTCCCATGTCGTGCGCCCGCCCGCGCGGCGCGGGATGACATGGTCGAAAGTCAGGTCGTGCGGCGATCCGCAATATTGGCAGGCGAAGCGATCACGCAGGAACAGGTTGAAGCGGGTGAAGGCGGGATGTTCGGACGGCTTCACATATTGCTTGAGCGCGATCACCGACGGGATCTTCATCTGCAAGCTGGGGCTGTGTACTTCCCGCTCATAATTGGCGACGATGTCCACCCGCTCCAAAAAAACCGCCTTGATGGCGGTTTGCCAGGGCCAGAGGCTCAGCGGATAATAGCTTAACGGCGTATAGTCAGCGTTCAGGACCAGCGCCGGACAGTTTTCCGGATGTCGTATCAGGTCGGGATGGTACATAAGAACCCTCGAACCCCCAATTGCCAGTTCCTGATCGATCAGGAACGTGACGGCAACATGACAGCATTAACAACCCCGACCCGTCAAGGGCCTGTATGATCCAATCTTCTTCGCCACAGCATGTGGTAACGCGCTTTGCCCCCAGCCCTACCGGCAGGCTGCATATCGGCCATGGCTGGTCGGCATTGCTGGCGATGGATTTTGCCCGCGCAAATGGCGGCTTATTTCGGCTTCGGATCGAAGATATCGATGGCACCCGCAGCCGCCCGGAGCATGTCGCGGGCATCATCGAGGACCTCAACTGGTTGGGGGTGGCATGGGATGGCGAGGTCGTCTTCCAATCGGAGCGGCTCGATCATTATGACGCGGCGTTGGAGAGATTGCGGGGGATGGGCCTTCTCTACCCCTGCTTTTGCACCCGGGCCGACATCGCCGCCAGCACGAGTGCGCCACATGGACCGGAGGGACCGGTCTATCCGGGAACCTGCCGGGGCCTCTCTCAGGCAGAGCGGGACAGACGGATTGCGCAGGGCGATCCCCATGCGTGGCGGATCGATATGGAGCGCGCGGTCGCGGCCAAGGGTAAGCTGCATTGGAATTCCGCCCCCCTCCCGCCATTCGGATCGAGCCTGCCGAAGCCCTCTTCTTGCCTTCAGGAAAGAGTAATCCTTCGACAGGCCCAGGATGACCGGACGATAGAGGCGATGCCCGAGACCGCAGGCGACGTCGTCCTCGCGCGCAAGGATGCGCCCGCCAGCTATCATCTGTCCTGCACGCTGGACGATGCGGCCATGGGTGTCACCCATGTGCTGCGCGGGGACGACCTGTTCGCCGCGACGCATGTCCACCGGCTGCTTCAGGCGCTTCTCGATTTGCCGACGCCGGTCTATTGCCACCATACGCTGCTCGTCGGCGCGGACGGCAAGCGGCTTGCCAAGCGCGACGGATCGATCGCGCTGGCGGACCTGCGCGCGCGGGGAGCCGATCCCGCGACGCTTGCCGCCGATCTGCGCGAGGGGCGCTTTCCGGTTGGCATTTCCCTGGCCAAGCCCTAGTTTAGCGGCATGAACACAATCCTCGTCATCGCGCTCATCCTTGCCATGGCAGCGACGCTCTTTGCCCTCGTCCGGGGCATCATCGCCTTCCTGCAGACGACCAAGGAGCAGCTGAACGCGCCGGACGGCTCTCCCAGCCCCTCCAGCCTCAAGCAGAACAAGATGATGATGAACCGCATCCTGTTCCAGGCGGCGGCGATCATCATCGTAGCGATCCTGCTGCTGATGAAGGGCAACGGCTGATCCGCCGATGGTGAAGCTGAACAAGATCTACACCCGCACCGGCGATGCGGGCACGACCGGCCTTGTCGATGGGTCGCGCCTGCCAAAGCATGCGCCGCGCATGCAGGCGGTCGGCGATGTCGATGAGGCGAACAGTGCGATCGGGCTCGCTATCATCGCCATCGGCAGCGGGACCGAGGCTGATTGGCTGACGACGATCCAGAATGACCTGTTCGATCTGGGCGCGGACCTTGCCACGCCAGTGCCGGACGGGCAGGACGAGCCTTGGGCGCTGCGCATCGTCGAGAGCCAGGTCAAGCGGCTGGAAGACCAGATCGACGCCATGAACGCCGATTTGCAGCCGCTCGACAGCTTCATCCTGCCCGGCGGTTCACCAGCCGCCGCCGCAATCCATCTTGCCCGCGCCGTCACGCGCCGGGCGGAACGCAGTGCTACTGCGGCTGCGGCAGACGTGGCGCTAAACCCGCAAGCCCTTGCCTATATAAACCGGCTGTCGGACTTGCTCTTTGTCATGGCTCGCCGCCTTAACGGCAATGGCGCGGCCGATGTGAAATGGGTACCCGGCGCGTCGCGCTAGCTTCGGGCAAGCTTTTCCGCCACGGAACCCAATCCGCCGTCCATGCGCTTGTTTTTGCGATTGCAGCACAAGCCTATCGGAAGGGGCAAGCATGGCGAAAAGCCGGGTCGCACCGGGTCACGACGACCTGACGCAGCGGTACCGCGACGTTCGCGCGCTCAGCGAAGCATTGTGCGCGCCACTGTCGGACGCCGATGCGACCGTTCAGTCCATGCCCGACGCCTCGCCAGCCAAATGGCATCTGGCACATACGAGCTGGTTCTTCGAAACCTTTGTGCTGCGCGATCATGTGGCGGGCTATCGGCCGTTCGACCCCGATTATGCGTTTCTCTTCAACAGCTATTATGAAGCGGAAGGCCCCCGTCAGGCCCGCCCGTTGAGAGGCATGCTGACCCGGCCGCGCCTTGAAGACATTCTCGCCTACCGGGCGCATGTCGATGAGGCACTGCTGGCCGCGCTGCCTGCCCTGCCCCCGCCGGTGCAAGCGCTTGCCCTGCTGGGCCTCAACCATGAACAGCAGCATCAGGAATTGATGCTGACCGACATCCAGCATCTTTTTTCCCTCAACCCGCTGGAGCCCCTCCTGTTCGAGGCGCCCAACGCCATGCCCGCCGCGCTTCCCGGCCCTATCCACTGGATCGAAGGGCGACAGGGGCTGGTGGAAATAGGCGACGACGGCAAAACCGATTTCGCCTTCGATTGCGAGGGGCCGCGGCACAAGGCGCTTCTCCACCCGCATGCGCTTGCCCACCGGCTGGTCACAAATGGCGAGTGGATCGCCTTCATCGAGGATGGCGGCTATCGCGACCCTGCGCACTGGCTGTCGGACGGATGGGCATGGGTGCAGGCGGAGGGTGTCGAAGCACCGCTCTACTGGCGGCAGGATGCGCAAGGTTGGACCCGTTTCGGGCTGGATGGCCGCAAGCCCGTCAATCCCGCCGCGCCCGTATGCCATATCAGCCTCTATGAGGCCGATGCCTATGCCCGCTGGGCCGGAGCGCGCCTGCCCACCGAAGAGGAGTGGGAAAGCGGCGCGCTGAACGTCGCGCCCACCAGCGGCAACCAGCTGGATGGCGCTGGTTGCCCCCGGCCACGCGCCACCGATGGCGGCGCATCCCTTACGCAGATGTTCGGCGATGTTTGGGAATGGACCGGCAGCGCCTACCGCCCCTTCCCCGGCTTCCGTCCCAATGAGGGCGCGGCGGGCGAATATAATGGCAAGTTCATGGCCGGGCAGTTCGTGCTGAAGGGCGGCAGTTGCGCCACCCCGCACGGCCATGTGCGCGCAAGTTACCGCAACTTCTTCTACCCCCATCAACGCTGGCAGTTCACTGGCCTGCGGCTGGCCAAGGATCTTTAAGCCTGTGCTCCTGACACTCGACCCCGTCGCCGCGCAGCCATTCGCGGACGACAGCTTTCGCCGTGACATATTGGAGGGGCTGTCCCGATATCCCAAGGCAACGCCGCCGATCTGGTTCTATGACAGGCGCGGGTCGGAATTGTTCGAGGAAATCGCCGACCTGCCGGAATATTATCCCACCCGTACCGAAACCGCGTTGCTGGAACGCCATGGCGCCGACTTCGCTGATGCAGTCGGGCCCGGGCGCGCGGTCATCGAATTCGGCGCAGGCAGTTCGCGCAAGACGCCCCATCTGCTGCGGGCGATCGATCCGTCCGCCTATGTGCCGATCGATATCAGCGGCGACTTTCTGCATGCGAGCAGCGCGGCGCTGGCCTCCGCCTTCCCCGGCCTGCCGGTGCTGCCGCTCGTCGGTGACTTTCATGGCGTGCTGACGCTTCCTCACGCCATCAACGGGCTGCCGCGCCTCGGCTTCTTCCCCGGATCGACCATCGGCAATATGGATCCGGCATCGGCTGTGGACCTGCTCCGTTCGATGCGGAGGCTGCTGGGCGAAGGCGCGATGCTGCTGATCGGGATGGACCAGATCAAGGACCCGGCCCGGCTGATCGCCGCCTATGACGATGCGGCGGGGGTGACGGCGGCCTTCAACCTCAACCTGCTGACCCGCATCAATCGCGAGCTGGGCGGCGACCTGCCGATCGATGACTTCGCCCATCGCGCGATATGGAATGACGGCAAGGCGCGGATAGAAATGCATCTGGAGGCGCTGCGACCTCTACGCTTTCACGTCGCTGGCCATGCCTTCGAGATGGAGCAAGGTGAGACCATCCATAGCGAAAGCAGCCACAAATATGGCCCGCGCGACGAACAACTGCTGCTGCGCGCGGCGGGTTGGGAACCGGGGCGGCTATGGACTGACCCGGAAGGGCTCTTCTCCCTGATCCTCGCCACGGCGGCCTGATGCCCCTTTAAGGCAGAGCCTTGGCCGACCAG
The DNA here is from genome assembly GCA_966211835.1 of uncultured Sphingobium sp. Taxonomy (GTDB): domain Bacteria; phylum Pseudomonadota; class Alphaproteobacteria; order Sphingomonadales; family Sphingomonadaceae; genus Sphingobium. The sequence continues at coordinate 12,757 of CBIHNV010000023.1, read as the reverse complement.
GTGGTGATCCAATGCCATGCGCCACGGCATTCGCCCATCGCGCTGGCTGACACCAGCCGGAAGCGGGTGCCGTCCCAGACATAGCTTTCGCTGCTACCGCAGTCGCCAATGCCCCTGCCCTTGGCATAGCTTTCAAGCGTTGCGCTTTCCGGCGTCCAGGAGGCGTTGACCAGAGTGGGATGCGCAGCATCCTGGCTCCATCCTGGTTGATAGTCGAAGGCCGCGAAGCGGAAGCTGCGGCGCCCCGCTATGCCCGTGGCGATCACCGGGACGGCGGAATAATTGTAAGCGCCCGCGCCGCAGGGGACCAGCACCAGCGTTTCCGTCTTTGAAAGACGGTGCAATTCGGGTGGTGACGCGTCGCGCATCTCTTCGGCGCAGGATGTGAATTTGCCCAGGGACGCCAGTTCCTCCCGCCACAAGGTCACGGGAGCAGCGCCCGTGGGGATGAGCGCCCGCCGGACCGATGGCAGCGGGGGCGCAGGACGCGCGGCAGATGGTGCCAGCGGTCCAGTCGCGACCAGCGCGGCCATAGTGCCCGCGCGCCCCTGCCGCGCATCCATGTAGCGCATCGCCGCAGCGGCTCCGGCAAGGGAGGGGCGGGCAATGACTGCGCCAGCCGATCGCAGCTCCAGCTTCGTGCCGCGCGCCATTGCGACGGCAAGCGCTGCTGCCTGGGGACCCTGCAATTTGGCTTCGCCGTCCTGGCTTGCGGCTGTGGCGATCTTGCGGCCATCGACCAGGAAGCTGATCTCCGCCTGCCCGCGCGTGTCGCGGCTGACCCATATTTCCGGGTCGGCCGTTCCACCCGCCTCGCGGACAAGGCCGAGAGCGACTGGCTGGTCCGGCCACTCACCGCCGTCGGGCAGCAAGGACACAGCCTCGCACCGGCTGCGATTGTCGCAACCGATCGTCCAGTCCTTGTAGGTTTCCAAAGTGCCGGGCCGTGGCGCCTGAGCCGCCAGTGGCGCGGATGCGATGAACGCCGACAGCATCGCTGCCAGCGCGGTTAAGCGTTTGTCCCCCATGGATTAAGTATAACTTAATTTATAGTCGGAAGGTAGCAGCTTGTTGATCGCCGGGTGCATGATCATGCTTGAGTGATCGTCACACCGGCCTGATACGGCCTCCCGCTTCTTTCGGAACGCCGCCAAGGGAGCGGGACCCCGGGTCGAGCCTGGGGTGACAGGAGCCTCAAGGCGGAATGCTTCTCCGTGAGACGATCAGGCTCTAAAAGCGGCGACAATGAAAAAGGCCGGTGCCTTTCGACACCGGCCCTTCAGATCAAGCCGCAGCCTTGGCGCGCGACATGCGCTTGCGCTCGTTCGGATCGAGATAGCGCTTGCGCAGACGGATGTTCTTGGGCGTCACTTCGACCATTTCATCATCGTCGATATAGGCGATCGCCTGCTCCAGCGTCATGCGCTTGGGCGGGGTCAGGCGAACCGTGTCATCCTTGCCGCTGGCGCGGAAGTTGGTGAGCGCCTTCGACTTCATCGGGTTGACTTCAAGGTCTTCGGGCTTGGCATTCTCACCGATCACCATGCCTTCGTAGAGCGCTTCGCCCACGCCCACGAACAGGATGCCGCGCTCTTCGAGCGGACCCAGCGCATAGGCGTTGGCTTCGCCAGCGCCGTTCGAGATGAGAACGCCATTCTTGCGGCCTTCGATCTTGCCCTTGTGCGGGCCGTACTTCTCGAACAGGCGGTTCATGATGCCGGTGCCGCGCGTGTCGGACAGGAATTCGCCATGATAGCCGATCAGGCCGCGCGACGGAGCGGAAAAGGTGATGCGGGTCTTGCCGCCGCCGGAGGGGCGCATGTCGGTCATCTCGGCCTTGCGGATGTTCATCTTGTCGACGACCGTGCCGGAGAATTCATCGTCCACGTCGATGACGACGGTTTCATAAGGCTCGGTCTTGCCGCCATTTTCGTCTTCGCCGAACAGCACGCGCGGACGCGAGATGCCGAGTTCAAAGCCTTCGCGGCGCATGGTTTCGATGAGAACGCCCAGCTGCAATTCGCCGCGGCCAGCGACTTCGAAGCTGTCCTTGTCGTCCGATTCCGTCACCTTGATCGCAACGTTGGATTCCGCTTCGCGGGCCAGGCGGTCGCGGATCATGCGGCTCGTCACCTTGCTGCCTTCACGGCCCGCCATCGGCGAATCGTTGACGGCAAAGCGCATCGACAGGGTCGGCGGATCGATCGGCTGCGCCTGGATCGGCTCGCTGACCGAAGTATCGCAGATGGTGTTGGCAACGGTCGCGACGGTGAGGCCTGCAAGGCTGATGATGTCGCCCGCCTTGGCTTCATCGACCGGCACGCGGTCAAGGCCCTGGAACGACATGATCTTCGACGCGCGGCCGGTCTCGATCACCTTGCCGTCCATGTCGAGCGCGTGGATCGCCTGGTTTACCTTGACCGTGCCGGATTGGACGCGGCCGGTGAGGATGCGGCCGAGGAAGTTGTCGCGGTCGAGCAGCGTCACCAAGAAGCTGAACGGCGCGTCCTGCTCCAGCGACGGCGGCGGAACATGATCGACGATCTTCTGGAACAGCGGCTCCAGCGTGCCTTCGCGGCGCTGCGGGTCTTCGCTGGCATAGCCATTGCGGCCCGAAGCGTAGAGGACGGGGAAGTCGAGCTGTTCGTCATTGGCTTCGAGCGTCACGAAAAGGTCGAACACTTCGTCCAGCACTTCCTGGATGCGCTCGTCAGGACGGTCGACCTTGTTGACGACGACGATGGGCTTGAGGCCCAGCGCCAACGCCTTGCCGGTCACGAACTTCGTCTGCGGCATCGCGCCTTCCGACGAATCGACCAGCAGGATGACGCCATCGACCATGGAGAGGATGCGCTCCACCTCGCCGCCGAAGTCGGCGTGGCCGGGCGTATCGACGATGTTGATGCGGGTGCCGTTCCATTCGACCGAGGTCGGCTTCGCCAGAATGGTGATGCCGCGCTCTTTTTCGAGGTCGTTCGAATCCATCGCGCGTTCCTCGACGCGCTGATTGTCGCGGAAGGTGCCGGACTGGCGGAATAGCTGGTCGACGAGTGTCGTCTTGCCATGGTCAACGTGCGCGATGATCGCGATATTACGCAGGGACATGCATGTGCCTTCGGGATTTTCTGGTTTTCCCGGCCGGCACCACGCCTGACCAGAGTATCGCGCGCGCCCCTACAGGAAATGATGCGTTGCGGCAAGGGTGGGCCGAGCATTTGCATCGGTCAAAGCGCCGCGCCATATTCCGCATTGAAGCGCTACTGTTATAGCTACATATAACAGCATGAAGGAGACGTTATGGCCAGCACCGCGCCCACCACGGCGACCGCCGACACGCTCAACCTGACGCCGCCCGATCCGGTACCGCCGGTCGCGCCGGAAAAGGCGGCGGGTCTGGTGCCGCTCGATGACGGACAGCGTTCCAAACTGGACGAGAAGGTCGATGCCTTCATCGACGACCTTGTCGCGCAGGACGCCAACTCGCCGGAATTCGGCCAGCGGGTGGACCAGCTGACCAACATGGGTCGCAAGGAAATCGCCGAAGCGGCGGGCCACTCCAACCGCTTTCTCGATCGCCCGGTGCGCGCGATGGACAGCGATAACAAGGTCGGCGCTGACCTTGCCGAACTGCGCCGCACGGTCGAGGACCTTGATCCGGGGAAGCGCGGCAGCTTGCTTGCGCCCAAGAAGCTGTTCGGGATCATCCCCTTCGGCAACAAGCTGCGCGATTATTTCGACGGCTATAGAAGCGCGCAGGGGCATATCAATTCGATCCTCGGCTCACTGGCCAGCGGCAAGGACGTGCTGATCAAGGACAATGCCGCCATCGATGTAGAGCGGCAGAATATGTGGGCGACGATGGGGCGCCTCGAACAGATGATCCACATTTCCAAGACGCTGGACGCCCGGTTGGAGGCGAAGGCGCTGGAACTGGACTCCAGCGATCCGGCGAAGGCCAAGGCGATCCGGGAGAGCGCGCTTTTCTACATTCGCCAGCGTAGCCAAGATCTGCTGACGCAGATGGCGGTGACGGTGCAGGGCTATCTCGCGCTTGACCTCGTCAAAAAGAACAATGTCGAGCTGGTGAAGGGCGTCGACCGCGCCAGCACCACGACCGTCGCCGCGCTGCGCACTGCCGTCACCGTGGCGCAGGCGCTTGCGGGGCAGAAGCTGGTGCTGGAACAGATCACGGCGCTCAACGCGACCACCGCGAACATGATCGATTCGACCGGCGAGATGCTGAAGAACCAGACCGCGCAAATCCATGAGCAGGCGGCGTCCAGCACCATCCCCATCGCGACGCTGCAACGCGCTTTCCAGAATATCTACGACACGATGGACAATATCGACACGTTCAAGGCCAAGGCGCTGGAGAATATGAAGGTGACGGTGAACACGCTGTCGTCCGAAGTGGAAAAGTCGAAGGGCTATATCGCCCGCGCGGAGGGTCAGGCGCAGGCAGCGCAACAGGCTCGTGCCGACAACCCGCTGCTGAGCGCGATCGAGGCGTAAGGCAGTGAGCAGGTCCGACCGCGTTCTTGCCGATGCCGAGGCAGTACTGCGCCGTCATGGCGAGCGTGGGCGCAGCCTTTCGGCGCGGGCGCGGCAGAGGCGGAGCGCTGCCCTGATGCGCAAGGCGAAACGGGCTTTCTGGTCGATCCTCGCCATCCTTTTCGGCAGCATGGTTGCGGGCTTCTTCATCCCGCTCGGCACCACCGGCGTGATGATCGCGCTTGGCCTCATCGTGGCGGCGCTGCTGCTGATCGTCCTCTTGCCCTCTGAGCCGCGCGTCAGGACGCAGGCGCTTGCCTCGGTGCCGCTTCCCGCCCTCCCGCTCCAGACCGAAATCTGGCTCGACAACCAGCGCAAGGCCCTCCCCGCCCCCGCCGTGACGCTGGCCGACAGTATCGGCGTCAAGCTGGAGACGCTTGCCCCCCAGCTGGAGCGCCTCAGCGAGCAGGAGCCAGCCGCCCAGGAAATCCGCAAGCTGCTGTCCGATCACCTGCCCGAACTGGTCACCGGTTATGAATCCATCCCTGCCTCGCTGCGCCGGGAGGAACGGAACGGCCGGGTGCCCGAGCAGCAGCTGGTCGAAGGACTGACGGTCATCGACGGCGAACTCGCCCGTATCAGCGAGACCCTTGCCAGCGGCGACATCGACAAGCTGGCGGTGCAGAACCGCTTCCTGGAACTCAAATATCAGGAAGCCAAGGAACTTGGCCGCTAGGCCAGCCGTCCTCTTGCCATGATCCACCTGACGCTGATCATCGTCGATTTCCTGACCGGCCTGCTCGCCGCCGGTGCCTGGGCGCTCGCCTCCGCCGGAGGAGCGATCGCCGCGCTCATCGGCGGCGGGTTCGTCAGCGCCTCGCTTTTCAGGAGATGGCGCAAGCGGGGCTGAGGCTCAGCCTCCCCTGATGACTATGCCGATCGCCTCGTCCGTGAGCGGTTGGCTGAACTGCACGCCAAAGCGCTTGCCGCGAGCCCACACCACCCGGCCGCTGGTTTCGACCCCAAAGGCGTTCACTTCCACATAGCTGCCCGCGACGGGCGGCGTTTCGCAATGGGCGAGCGCTCCAGACGTGGAAAGGTCCAGGAAATGCCCGCGCATTTCCACATCGCCCACGCATAGGGTCACGGGCCCGAACATCTTGTGCCGGGCCGTATGCCGCCGCTGGTCGGCATTGCCCGCCAGGAATGTGCTTTGGTTGTTCATACCGAGCTCCTCCCACGGGCCATCCAACCATGAAAAGGTCAAGACGGCGCACAGAATCATGGTTAACTCGCCATTAGCTACCTTTTCCCCTAGAGAAACCGCTAATTTACGTTAGTCGCGTTTTTCAGGGCACAGGGCACGATGCTTTGCGGCGATGGCCGGGCCGTGACCCGGCGGAAGCGGGCGAAATAGCCCCCAGCTGTGGGCTTTGGCACCAACTCCTCGAGGCGGAAGCCAATGGCCGCCAACTCGCAGATGAGCAGGCGGGGCGGCGTCCCATGTTGTGCGGTCGGCCTGTTCGCATCGACCACGATCAACTCGCCATCGCTTTTGAGTGCGGGGCTGAGGTTCCACAGAAAGGCATAGGGCTCCGCGATCTCATGATACATATGGACCATGAGTATCCGGTCGAAGCTGTTTTCGGGCAGCTTCGGGTCCTCCGGCGCGCCCAGCTTGACGCTGACATTGCGCCAGTCTTCGCGCGTGATGCGGCGGGACAGCGCCTCGATCACCTCGGGCATGATGTCTTCCGCCAGCACCCGGCCCTTTGCGCCGACGCGGTTGGCGAGCCGCACGGTATAATAGCCCTCGCCAGCGCCGATGTCGGCGACGGTCATGCCGGGGCGGATGCCCGCCCGGTCCATGATGTCTTCGGCTTCGTTGACGCGGTCGCGCGCTTCCTCGTTGGACCAGCGGGTCGACACGATGGGCGCGACCGGCCTGTCGGCACGGGGAAAGTCGCGCGCGGCGGCGGGCCTGTCATCCTGCTTGGCGGACGACAACAGGCCGCAGCCTGCCAGCAGGAACAATGATCCCGCCAGCGCCGCCCGCACCATCAGTCGACATCCTCCACATCGACCTTCTCACCCGTGACCTTCTGCGACAGGGCGGCGGCCATGAACGGGTCGAGCGCGCCGTCGAGCACATCATCGGGAGAGGTGGAGGTGACGCCGGTGCGCAGGTCCTTCACCAGCTGATAGGGCTGAAGAACATAGGAGCGGATCTGGTGGCCCCAGCCGATTTCGGTCTTTGCCTGATATTCGCCCGAGGCGGCCGCCTCGCGCTTCTGCAATTCGGCTTCATAGAGCCGGGCCTTCAGCATGTTCATCGCCGTCGCGCGGTTCTTGTGCTGCGATCGGTCATTCTGCGACGCGACGATGATGCCGGAGGGGACGTGGGTGATGCGGACGGCGGAGTCGGTGGTGTTGACGTGCTGCCCGCCGGCGCCCGACGCGCGATAGGTGTCGATCTTGAGGTCGCTTTCCTTGACCTCGATGTCGATATCGTCGTCGATCACCGGATAGACCCAGACGGACGAGAAGCTGGTGTGCCGCCGCGCCGAGCTGTCATAGGGGCTGATGCGGACGAGGCGATGCACGCCGCTTTCCGTCTTGGCATAGCCATAGGCGTTCTCGCCCTTGAACAGGAAGGTCGCGGACTTGATGCCCGCCTGGTCGCCCGCCTGATAGTCGACCAACTCGACCTTATAGCCGCGCCGCTCCGCCCAGCGGCGATACATGCGGCTGAGCATCTCGGCCCAATCCTGGCTTTCCGTGCCGCCCGCGCCCGCGTGGATTTCGAGATAGGTGTCGCTGGCATCTGCCTCGCCCGCGAGCAGCGCCTTGATCTTGTCTTCATCCGCCCGATCGGCGAGCGCCTTCAGCGAGGCCACGCCTTCATTGACCATATCCTCATCGCCTTCGGCTTCGGCCATTTCGATGAGTTCGGCGGTGTCGGTCTTCTCGCTGTCGATCGCCCGCGTCGCGCCGATCGCGGCTTCCAGCCGGGTACGCTCGCGCATGACTTCCTGCGCCATCTTCTGATTGTCCCACAAGGTCGGGTCCTCAACCCGGGCGTTCAGCTCGTCGAGGCGACGCAGCGCGCGGTCCCAGTCGAGGAAGCGGCGCAGCAGATCCAGCGCGGCGTCGATGCGGTCGATATATTGCTGCGCTTCGGCGCGCATGGGAGGTCTCCAGAAACTTCGGGGCGCTTACAAGCCAGGGCCGAAACGCGTCAAACGCCTGCCCCTATCCGAGGGCGCGGGATTTGGGAAGATTCAATCGGCCGTGATTGTCCCCCTCCCGCAGGCGGGAGGGGCGAGGGGTGGGCTGCGAGCGCAGCGAGCTTCTGCCTAGCCGTCCGAGACAAGGCGACGTCCCGCTAGCCCACCCCCTGCCCCCCTCCCGCCTGCGGGAGGGGGAATAAGTGGGCTCAGTATATACCGCCCTGCTCTTGCAGGAAGTCACTGTCGGTGCGCTGCCGTGTCTGGGCACGGGCTTCGCGGCGGGCGGCGGCCTGTTCCTGCGCGGCGACCTCTTCCTTGCGGATCGAGCGGCGCGGTTCGGTCTCAGGCTTGAAGGCTTCCCAGATTACGGCTGGTTTGGGATCGTCGGTGGGCCACACGCCATAGACGCGCTTGCCCGATCGGCGGTCGATCGTGACCATGCGGATGCCCGCTGGCGCGACGAAGGGCGTTTTGGGCATCGTTTCCAGCACAGGCGCCATCGCCGCTTTCCAGATCGGCGCGGCGACACGGCCGCCCTGCGCCCAGCCGCCCAGGCTGCGCGGCTGGTCGTAGCCGATATAGACGCCCGCGACGATGTCAGGCGATCCGCCCACGAACCAGACGTTGGTCGGGCCGTTGGTCGTGCCGGTCTTGCCAAACAGCGGGCGCTTGAGATCGGCCAGCACCGTAGCCGTGCCGCGCTGGATCACGCCTTCGGTAATGTGCACGACCTGATAGGCGGTCATCGGGTTCATCACCTGCCGCCCTTCAAAGCCGAAGCGTGGCATGGGCTTGCCATCCCAATTGGCCATGTTGCACCCGTCGCAGGCATGCCAGCGCAGCGGCCAGATCACCTTGCCGCGTCGGTCCTGAACATAGTCCATGACCTTGGGCGACAGCTGGCGGCCATGATTGGCGAGCATCGCATAGGCGTTCACCATCCGCTCGACCGTGGTTTCGCCAGCGCCGAGCGCGAAGGAGAGATAGGGCTGATAATCGCCAATCCCCATCGCCTTGATGGTACGCACCACGCGATCCATGCCGGTCTGGCTGGCGGCGCGCACGGTCATAAGGTTGCGCGACTGCTCGACACCCCAGCGCATCGTCTGCGGCCCGGCGCTGCCGCCGGAGAAGTTGCGGAAGCATTTCTGCCCCAGACCTGCGCCCTGATAGACGCATAGCGGCCCATCGACGATGATCGACGCGGGCGTCATGCCATTGTCGAGCGCTGCGGCATAGACGAACGGTTTGATCGTGGAGCCCGGCTGGCGCATCGCCTGCGTCGCGCGATTGTAGGATGACAGGCGGTTATCGAAGCCGCCCTGCATGGCGAGCACGCGTCCGGAATGGACCTGCTCGGCCATCATGCCGCCGGACACTTCGGGCACGTTGCGCAGCGCCCAGCTTGACCCGTTCTGCGCGACGACGATCAGGTCGCCGGGCTTCATGCTGTTGAAGGCGGGCCCGCCAGCGCGGCGGTAAGGCATTTGCGCGGCGCTTGCAGGCAGGGTGGCGGTGGTCCCGTCGGAAAAGCCGATCTCGGCCCCGGAAGAAGTCCGGTCGATGACCGCCGCCACGCGCCAGCCCGCATAATCGATGCCGATATAGCTGGCGGCCAGTTCACGCTTCCATCCGCGCGCCATGTCGATCTTGCCGACGGGGCCTGACCAGCCCTTGCCCGCGTCGAAGCGCAGCAGGCCGTTGCGCAGGGCGGTGGACACTCCGTCCTGCAGCTTGGGATCATAGGGACTGCGGACCCAGAGGCCACCGGCATAGACGCTGTTCGGGCCATCCTCCGCCTTTTCGCCGAAGCGTTCGATCAGGCGGCGGCGCACCTCTTCCATATAATAGCCGCCCGCGCGTGCGTCGAAGCTGGAGCCATGCTGGGCGACCGTGCCCAGCGGCTGCGCCTGTGCCTCGTTGAATTGCGCCTGGGTTATCCAGCCATTTTTGTACATCTCCCCCAGCGCCCAGTTGCGCCGGTCGAGAGCGCGTTCGTGGCCGGTCGGGCTCTCGGGGCGATAATTCGCCGGGCCTTTGGGCAGAATCGCGAGATAGGCCATCTCGTGCAGCTTCAGGTCGGCGACATCCTTGCCGAAATAGGCGCGCGCGGCCGCTTGCACGCCATAGGCGTTCCGGCCGAGGAAAATCTGGTTGAAGTAGAGTTCGAGGATCTGCTGCTTGGTCAGCACATCTTCCATGCGGTAGGCGAGGATCATCTCCTTCACCTTGCGCGTGGGGGAATATTCGTCGCCGATCAACAGGTTCTTGGCGACCTGCTGGGTGATGGTCGATCCGCCCTTGGCGCGCTGACCCGACCCGATCTTGGTCACATAGTCGAACACGGCGCCGAAGAAGCCCGGAATATCGACGCCATGATGGTCGAAGAAGGTCTTGTCCTCCGCCGCCAGATAGGCGCGGATCAGCAGCGGCGGATAGTCGCTATATTGCAGCTGGACGCGGCGTTCGCGCGCATAGCTGTGTACTGGCTGGCCGTTGATGTCGCGCACGATGGTCGGCAGCGGCGGCTCATATTCCAGCAGCGTAGCGGCGTCGGGCAGGCCGCGGGCGAAGATCGCCCAGAATGCCAGGATCGCCAACAGTATCCCGCCCAGCGCGATGGCCGCCCAGCGGAACCGGCGCCGTTGCCAAAGGGGACCCAGCTTGCCCCTCAGGCGGTCGGCAAAGGACAAGCGGGCGGTATGGGGACGGGCCTCTTCCATGACGAGACAGGGCTCTAAGGTCAAAATGCGGCCGACGCCAGTGGGGATCGACCGGATGCCGCTCCGTCAGCCGCCGCTGAGTGCCAGCCTGCGGGCGAAGTATATCTCGACCGCCTTCGCTACCCCCCTCGCGATGCCGCCGCGCCCTTCAGGCGAGGAGAGGAAAGCGGCATCCTCTGTATTGCTGATATAGCCGGTTTCGAACAGCACGGACGGCGTGTCGGGCGCCTTCAAAACCATGAGTGAGGCATAGCGATGAAAGGCGGGCCGGAACATCATGAACGGCTTGCCCTCCCGCTGGAGGAGGCGCGCGAAATTCGCTGATTCCTTCATCGTTTCACGCTGCGTCAGATCGATGAGGATGGACGACACGGCATCGGTCTGACCGCCGAGATTGACGCCATTCAGGACATCCGCCCTGTTCTCCCGCGCCGCCAGCCGCGCCGCTTCCCGGTCGGATGCGACTTCCGACAAGGTGTAGATGGTCGCCCCCCGCGCGTCATGATTGTCCGCCGAATCGGCATGGACGGAAATGAAGAGGTCCGCGTTCATCTTCCGCGCGATGCCATAGCGTTCCTGCAGCACCAGAAAGCGATCATCATCCCGGGTCAGCGCCACCCGAACGCGGCCCGATTTCACCAGCTGGTCGCGGATCGCCTGCGCGATGGCGAGCGTCAGGTCCTTCTCCCTCTCCCCCGTCTCGGCATTGATCGCGCCCGGATCATGGCCGCCATGCCCCGCATCGATGACGACCAGGGGACGGGAAGCGTCGGCCGACCCTTCCACTTTCGGCAGCGAGATGCCGCGCGCCACCGGCGGGATCGGCACGGTGATGCTGTGCCACCGCCTGGCAGGACGCGGCGCCATGGACGCTGGCGGGGCGAAGGTGATGTGCCCAGCGCCGGAAGGGCCGGTCAGGAAAGCAGCTGCCAAGGCGAGCGCGTGAAGCATGGCGCGCTTTTGCATCGCGCCGCGCCATGCCGTCCAGTCCATTTCCGCGCGCCCCGCCCCGGCGCCATATTTACCTTTGCTTTACCATGTTCAGCGACATTTAGGGAAGAATGGCGGCAATCATCATGGACGAAACAATTTCGCCCGGGACATTGCTAGGTTGCCCTTAGGCTGCTACCCATTCACATTCCTGAAAGAAACGCCCATATCCGGCGCGTTTTCTTCATCGGGAACATTCACGGCAGCATCGGCGGGCGCTCAAGCGCTTGGACGCCGATGCGACGAATAGGTTGACGCTGCATGAGGCATGATTTCCGTTCCACGCTGAGCCCATTGATGGGCGATGCGGCGTGGACGGAGCGGACCGGCACTTTGCCCGGCCCTGCCGATGCAGCAGAAGCGCAGTTTTTCCTGTCAAACCGGACGATAGCAACACCCGCGCCGCTGGCGGCGCGACTGCACTCGTCCCCCCACTATCGCGTGGCAGCCCGGCCCAGTGCCGCTGGCCGCCTTCGCCGGAGAATAATGAATGACAATGCGTATGCTGATCGATGCGCGCCACCGGGAAGAGACCCGGGTCGCGGTCGTCAAAGGTAACCGGATCGAGGAATTCGACTTCGAATCGGCCGAGCACAAGCAGCTCAAAGGCAATATCTACCTCGCCAAGGTCACCCGCGTAGAACCTTCGCTGCAGGCGGCGTTTGTCGATTATGGCGGCAACCGCCATGGCTTCCTCGCCTTCAGCGAAATCCATCCCGATTATTACCAGATCCCGCGCGAAGACCGCGAGGCGTTGCTGCGTGAAGAGCGCGAGCATGCCGAGGAAGAGGCTGCGCTGCGCGCCGATTTCGAGGATGACGAGGATCATCACGATGACGGGTTGGAAGTCGTCGAAGCCACGCATCATGAAGATGACGAGGGCGAACATGCCGAGGGTGCTGAAGGCGCCGAGGGCAACGGCAACAGGCGCGGCCGCCGCAAGCGCGGTGGGGATGAAGCCGCCGACGAACTGCGCCGCAAGCGCATGGCGCTGCGCCGCCGCTACAAGATCCAGGACGTAATCAAGCGCCGCCAGGTGCTGCTGGTCCAGGTGGTCAAGGAAGAGCGCGGCAACAAGGGCGCGGCGCTGACCACCTATTTGTCGCTCGCCGGGCGCTATTGCGTGCTGATGCCCAACACCAGCCATGGCGGTGGCATTTCGCGCAAGATTTCGAACGCTGCGGATCGCAAGCGCTTGAAGACGATCATCGCGGAAATGAACCTGCCCTCCACCATGGGCTGCATCGTCCGCACCGCCGGCCTCCAGCGCACCAAGCCGGAGATCAAGCGCGACTTCGACTATCTCGCCCGCCTGTGGGACGA
>CBIHNV010000022.1:0-55893 GCA_966211835.1 uncultured Sphingobium sp. | reverse complement strand
AAAAGCCCGATGGGAATCCCCGAAAGGACTCTTCTGTCCCGGTCAATCCACTAGGAGATTACAGCTTCCGCTGGGGCGACGTTCCTCGCTAAGGTCGGCTGCATGTCCTCCAGCCCAAGTGCATGCATCATGGCCAAAGCCCGGCGCTCAGTGCCGCCGCTCGTCCCGACCCTCTCCGTGCAGCTTGGCCCAAAGGTCAGCCGTCCCGGCCTCCTGCGCCTTGGTCACATATTGGGCCGCCACCAGCCACCCTTTGATCGGGCGCAACGGCAGCACGGTCGTCAAGATCAGCACCGGTATCCCCACCGCGATATGCACCCACAGCGGCGGGCGTGCCAAAATCTCCAGCATCACGATGAAGATGACGCCCGGAACGCAGGCGAACAGCTGAACGAACACAGCCGGACCATCAGCTGGATCGGCAAAGGAATAATTGAGCCCGCACACTTCGCAATGGTCGCGGATCGTCAGGAATCCCTGGAATATATGGCCCTCTCCACATCGCGGGCAGCGGCCCAGCGCCCCCGTTTCGATCGGCGATCGCTTCGGCCAATTGTTCGACGGTTCCACCATTTTCTCGTTTTCCCTTGCCCGATATGGCCTTCGCTCAACAGCGTCCATGTGATGGCGTGGCGGGGGAAATCAACTAGCCTTTTTGTCCCACCCTGATCTCCAGGAAGATGCGGCCGCCACTCGCCGCGCTGACGCTACGTCACGGCGGGCAACAGCCGTTTCTCCGGATTGCGGCAACCAACAATCTCTGTTAAACGCGCGCCGATTTGGATGCCCGACAGCATACAAGTCGCGCCCCCGGCATCCCTTGCCCGGGGGCGCTTTTATTTTCAGCGGCTGATTTTCTCTGCGGGATCTAGTGCGCCGGCTTTTCCGCTGCGGGATCGCCGGGCATCTCAAAATTTTCCATGGCGTCGTGCAGCACTTGATCGGGGCAGGACGCGGCCAGAGCCCGTACCTTGTACCGCAGCGCCAATTCTCGATGCGCCGCAACCTCTTCGGCGGGGGCATGCCGGGCCAAGGCGTTGTTTACCTTGGCAGCTTCTTCCCGTGCGCGTCGAAAAAGATAGGGTGCATCCGTTCGCCCAGACATCGCAACCTCCAGATCATGAGGGCGCATGATAACATGACGCTCCGCTATACTCTCTAACGCGGGTTAAGGCGAGCCATGGCTGCGACGATCGGCGAAATGGCGGACAGGGTGGGATTCGAACCCACGGTGAGCATAAACCCACGGCGGTTTTCAAGACCGCTGCCTTAAACCACTCGGCCACCTGTCCTCAGCCACGCTTCCTAGCGAAGCTTTGCGTCATGCCAAGCGTAAAAATGACCAAAACCGCTTTCGATGCGTTCTGCCGGTGTCCGCAGCGACAAGGGGGATTTCGCCTCCCACCATCGCTGTGCCACAAAGGGATGAGGGAGATTCTCTAATGCGTTCAACCATTCACTCGCTTCTGCTGCGTCTCGCCGTGGTGACGGCGGGCAGTTTGATGGCGGGTCCTGGTATGACGCAGGACATGGCGCAGGATGCCGGTTTCCGCAGCTACCTTGAAACATTGCGGCCCAAGGCGCGGGTCATGGGCATCCGCTCTTCCACGCTGGATTCCGTGTTCCCGACGCTGACCCCCAATCCGCGCGTCGTTCAGCTTGACCAGAACCAACCGGGGGGCGGGGCCTATTCCCCCATTCCCAATTTCGAACCCTACAGGCGCCAGCATGTCGATGCTGCCAGGATCAGCCGGGGCCGCACCGCCTATCAGGCAAATCGCGCCCGGCTTGCCCGGATAGAGGCGGAAACCGGCGTGCCGGAGGAGATCATGGTCGCCATCTATGGCCATGAAACCAATTACGGCTCCTACACCGGAGACTTCGACCTGATCCGTTCGCTGGCGACGCTGTCCTATGAAGGCCGCCGCCGTAGCCTGTTCGAACCGGAACTGCTGGCGACGCTCAAGATGCTCGACAATGGCGTGCCGCGCAGCCGCCTCGTCGGCAGTTGGGCGGGCGCGACCGGCTATCCGCAATTCCTGCCAAGCGTATATCTCCGCCTCGCTAAAGACGGCGATGGCGACGGCCGTGCCGACATTTGGAACAGCGAGGCGGACGCGCTGGCTTCGATCGGGAATTATTTCGTAAATGCCGGTTGGCGGCGCGGGCAGCCTTGGGGCGTCGCCGTGTCCGTCCCGGCGGATTTCAATCGCGCCAGCGTTACTGCCAAGCTGTCACCCGCCCGATGCCCCCGCGTGTTCAACCGTCACAGCCGCTGGCTCAGCATGGCTGAATGGCGCAACCGGGGGATCGTTCCGGCAGGCAGCAGCTGGCCCCCCGACACGGTAATGGCAACTCTGCTGGAACCCGATGGTCCCGGGAAAACCGCCTATCTGCTGACCAGCAATTATCGGGCGATCCTCGATTATAACTGCTCCAACTTTTACGCCCTGTCGGTCGGCCTCCTCGCCGACGCCGTCAGGCAATAAGAGCGCTGCGAAGGGACCCGCGACGTCAGCCCTCTTGAGAATGTCCTTGTCATGGCTAATGACAGGGGCAGGGCATTTTCATCACCCGAATCTTTCAGTGCGAAGGCAGTCCTCATGAACAAGTCACTAGCCGCCATCCTCTTCGTCGGATTGCTGGCGCAGCCTCTCACGGCTGCGGCGCCGCCCTACACCACAGAGGCGCCCATTGCTTACATGAAGGACCTGTCATCGGGCGCCGTGCTGTATGACAAGGCCGGCGAAACGCGCATCCCGCCCGCTTCCATGGCGAAGATGATGACGGCGCATGTCGCCTTTCGCCTGCTTCAGAAGGGTGATCTGAAGCTCGATACGAAATTCACCGTTCGTCCCGAAACCTGGAAGCAGTGGCACGGTCCGGCTGCCGGTTCGACGATGTTCCTGTCGGCGGGGGAGCAAGTGTCGGTCGAAAATCTGTTGCACGGGATCGTCACCCTGTCCGGCAATGACGCGTGCGTCGTTCTGGCGGAAGGGATCGCCGGGACGGAGCAAGCTTTTGTCGCGCTGATGAATGACGAAGCCAAGCGCCTTGGCCTTAAGAACAGCCATTTCGGTACCAGCAATGGTTGGCCGGACGAAGGCGTCACCTACGTGACTGCCGAGGATCTCGCCAAGCTGGCCGAAGCGACGATCGAGGAAACTCCTGATCTCTACAAGCGCTTCTATGCCACGCGCTCCTTCACCTGGGGCAAGACGATGGGCGGCTCCGACATCGCGCAGGCAAACCGTAACCCGATCCTGGGCAAAGTCGCGGGCGCGGATGGGCTGAAGACCGGCCACACCGAGGAAGCTGGCTATGGTTTCACCGGCTCGGCGGAGCAGGACGGCCGCCGCCTGGTCATGGTCGTCGCGGGCCTGCCGACCTTCAACGGCCGCGTCTCCGAATCCGTTCGCTTCATGGATTGGGGCTTCAAGGCGTGGAAGGCGCAGCCGCTATTCAAGAAGGGCCAGACCGTCGAAACCGCCGAGGTTCAGCTGGGCAGCGCAACCAGCGTGCCGCTCGTCGCCCCGCAGGACATGGCCGTCACGCTACCCCGTACTGCCTCGGGCAACATCTCGGTCAAGGTCGCCTACACCGGCCCCATCAAGGCGCCGATCGCGAAGGGGCAGAAGATCGCCGAACTGATCGTCTCCACCCCCGACACGCCGCCGCAGGTCCTGCCCCTGGTTGCTGGCGAGGAAGTGTCTGAAGCTGGCGTCTTCGGCCGCATCTGGAACGGCCTGAAGTCCTTCTTCGGGTGACACGCGGCCGGTTCATCACCCTTGAGGGCGGGGAGGGCGCCGGCAAGTCGACGCAGCTCCGCGCCCTTGCCGCCGCCTTGCGCGACAAGGGCCTTGAAGTCGTGGAAACCCGCGAACCCGGCGGCAGCGAAGGCGCGGAAGCCATCCGCGCCCTGCTGCTAACCGGCGCCGCCGACCGCTGGAGCCCACGCGCCGAAGCGCTCCTCTTCGCCGCCGCTCGCGCCGATCACATCGAAAAGACCATCCGTCTCGCGCTCGATCGCGGCGCATGGGTGCTGTCCGACCGCTTCCTCGACAGCAGCCGCGCCTATCAGGGCATGGGCGACCTCACCGACGCGGATATATTGACCCTCCACCGCATCGGCAGCGCAGATTTCCTCCCCGACCGCACCTTCTTCCTGACGCTCCCCGAAGCCGAGGCCCAGCAGCGCGCCTGGTCCCGCGATGGCGACGCTGCCGACCGCATCGGCGGCCGCGACACAGCCTTCCACGCCAATGTCGCAGCCGCCTTCGCCCGCTTCGCCGATCAGGACCCGGCCCGCATCCGCAGCATCGACGCGTCAGGCCATCCTGGCGCTGTGACGTCGCGCCTGCTCGCTGCGCTCAGCGACCTTCTCCCATGATCCTTGGCCATGACACCCAGGCCAATATGCTGCTCGCCGCCGCGCGCAGCGGCCGCATGCATCATGGCTGGATACTCGCTGGCCCACGCGGCGTCGGCAAGGCGAGCTTCGCCCGCGCGCTCGCCCTCCGCCTCCTCGCCGAAGCCGCTGGGCCCGCGCCAGAAGGCGAAGGCCTGACCGTTGCCGCCGACCACCCCATCCGCAAGCTGGTCGAGGCCGACGCCCATCCCGATTATGCCGAACTCTACTGCCTGGAAAAAGAAACCGGCACGGCCCGCAACATCTCGGTCGATCAGGTGCGAGGCCTCCAGCGCCTCGTTCAGTCCGCCCCCTCGCTCTCGACCCGCCGCATCGTCGTCATCGACAGCGCCGACGACCTGGAGCGCGGCGCCGCCAACGCTCTCCTCAAGACTCTGGAAGAGCCGCCCGCCGACATGCTCTTCTTCCTCGTCAGCCACGCGCCGGGCCGCCTCTTGCCGACCATCCGCTCGCGCTGCCGCAACCTGCGCTTCGACCCGCTCGACGATGAAGCCATGCGCGCCATTCTGCGCCGCGAGCAGCCTGACCTGCCCACCGCAGACATAGAGGCGCTCGCTGCCCTGGGAGAGGGTGCCCCCGGCAAATCCCTCCGCTATGCTGGCCTGGACGTCACGGACCTCGACCGCATGCTCCGCGCAATCGCAGCCGACGGCGACCCCGGCAACCGGCACCGCCTCATCCTCGCAAAGACGCTGTCGGGTAAAGCCGCACGTCCTCGCTACGAAGCCTTCCTCGAACGCGTGCCCGCCTTCATCGCCGACGCCGCCCGCCAGCGCAGCGGCCCCGCGCTGGGCCTTGCTCTCGACCGATGGGAGGCGGCCCGCCAACTCGCCAGCGGCGCGATCATCCTTTCCCTTGATCCCGCCGCCGTGGCATTCGAACTCGCAGGCCATGTTGCCGCACTCGCCCCGGATCAGCGTTGAAAAGCAGGCTTTGCGCGCGCCTTAACAGCCGCTAGGGAAGGGCCATGTCGCAGCCCTACACCATCACCACCGCCATCAGTTATCCCAACGGCCGCCCGCATATCGGCCACGCCTATGAGGTGATCGCCACCGACGCGATCGCGCGTTTCCAGCGGATGATGGGACGCGACGTCTTCTTTCAGACCGGCACGGACGAACATGGCCTGAAAATGGATCAGGCCGCCCGCGCGCGGGGCATCGAACCGCGCGCGCTCGCTGACGAAATGTCGGGATATTTCAAGGATATGAATAACAGGCTGAATATCAGCTATGATCGTTTCATCCGCACCAGTGAGCCCGACCACCACCGCGCATCCCAGTCCATCTGGCAAGCAATGGAAGCCAATGGCGACCTGTATCTCGGCCGCTATGAAGGCTGGTACTCCGTCCGCGACGAAGCCTTTTACGATGAAAAGGAACTGGTCGATGGGGAAGGGGGCAAAAAGCTCTCGCCCCAGGGCACGCCGGTCGAATGGACTGTCGAGGAAAGCTGGTTCTTCCGCCTGTCCGCCTATCAGCAAAAGCTGCTCGATCTTTACGACAGCCAGTCCGGCTTCATTCAACCGGACAGCCGCCGCAACGAAATCTTGCGCTTCGTGGAGGGCGGCCTTTCCGACCTCAGCGTATCCCGCACCAGCTTCGACTGGGGCGTCAAAGTCCCCGGCGCCGATGGTCACGTCATGTATGTCTGGGTCGACGCGCTCACCAATTACCTGACCGGCTGCGGCTATCCGGACGACGCCGAACGCATGGCGCGCTACTGGTCGGAAGGCGGCGACATCACGCACATAATCGGCAAGGATATCGTGCGTTTTCATACCGTTTACTGGCCAGCCTTCCTGATAAGTGCGAAGCTGCCGCTGCCCAAGCAGATCTTCGGCCACGGCTTCCTCCTCAACCGGGGTGAGAAGATGTCGAAGTCCGTCGGCAATGTCGCCGACCCGATGGAACTGGCCGAGCGCTTCGGCGTAGATCAGCTCCGCTACTTCCTTCTGTCCGAAGTCACCTTCGGCAATGACGGCAGCTACAGCGCGGAGGCGATCGTCGCCCGCTCAAACAGCGACCTCGCCAACAGCTTCGGCAACCTCGCACAGCGCACCTTGAGCTTCATTGCCAAGAACCTCGAAGGCCGCCTGCCCGAACCCGCGCCGCAGGATGTGGATAGCGATCTCCTGAAAACGATCGAAGACGCCGCCCAGACCTTCCAGGCCGCCATGGCCGATCTCGCACCCTCCACCGCCATCGAAGCATGGATGCGCGCGGTCTTCGCCTGCAACGCCTATATCGACGCGCAGGCGCCCTGGGCCTTGCGCAAGACCGACCCGGCCCGGATGGAGGCGGTGCTGGCTATGCTTTACGAAGCCATCGCGAACCTCGCCATCATCATCCAACCCGTAATCCCGGCGAGCGCTACCGCCTTGCTGGATCAGATGGGCGTGCCGGAGGCGAGGCGGACATATAACGCCATCGGCAGCAGCCTCTACGCCGATCTGCGCGCCACCGGCTTCACCCTCAGCCCACCCAAGCCGCTTTTCCCGCGCCTCGAACTCAGCGAAGCGGACGCCTGATCCGATGCTGATCGATAGCCACTGCCACTTGAATTACAAAGGTTTGGTCGAAGATCAGCAGAATGTGCTTGAACGCGCGCGCTCCGCTGGCATTGACCTGATGCTCAACATCGCGACCCGTGAAAGCGAATGGGACGCCGTGCTCGCCACCGCCGAACAGCAGCCGGATGTCTGGGCAACCGTCGGCATCCATCCCCATGAGGCTGACGAGCATCCCCACATCGACACGGCCAAGCTGATCGAACGAGCCGCCCACCCACGAGTCGTAGGCATCGGCGAAACCGGCCTCGACTATTATTATGACCATAGCGACCGCGCCCGGCAGCAGAACAGCTTCCGTGCCCATATCGCGGCCTCGCGCGCGACCGGTCTCCCGCTCATAGTCCACACCCGCGACGCCGAGGATGATACGCTCGCCATCCTGCGCGACGAAATGGGGCAGGGGTCCTATCCTGGCGTCATCCACTGCTTCACCGCCAGCGGAGCCTTTGCCGATGCCGCGCTCGACCTTGGCTTCTACATCAGCATATCGGGCATCGTGACTTTCAAGAGCGCGAAGGATCTGCAGGAGACCGCTGCCCGTCTTCCGCTTGACCGGCTGCTGGTGGAAACGGATTCGCCCTTCCTCGCGCCCGTGCCGCACCGGGGCAAGCCCTGCGAACCGGCCTTCGTAGCCGACACAGCGGCGTTTCTGGCAGGACTGCGCGGTGAAAGCCTGGAGCAACTGTCCGCGACAACCTCGGCGAACTTCCGCACCCTGTTCAGCAAGACCGGGCCATCGCCAAAGGCATGAGCCTGAAGCTCACCATCCTGGGTTGCGGCACCTCATCGGGCGTTCCCCGGATCGGCAATGACTGGGGCAGCTGCGATCCGGACGAACCGAAGAACCGGCGGACGCGGGCCTCGATCCTGGTGGAAAGCCCCACCACACGCCTGCTTGTCGACACCTCGCCAGACATGCGGGCCCAATTGCTGGCCGCCGATGTGGTCCATATCGATGCCATTCTCTGGACCCATGACCATGCCGATCATTGTCATGGTATCGATGATGTTCGCCAGCTCTACCATCATCGCCGCACGCCCGTGCCGGGCTACGCCCGCCGTCAGACACTCAAATTGCTGAACCAGCGTTTCGCCTATGCTTTTGAAGGGCGGCAGGGCTATCATCCGACGATCGAACCGCATGCCTTGCCCGATGGCCTGCGCATCGGAGATATCGACATTGCCTGCACGGACCAGCCCCATGGCGAGATATTCTCCACCGGTTTTCGCTTCACGTCAGGCGGTAAATCAATCGGCTATTCCACTGATTTTCATGCTTTAACCGCAGACATGATCAGCCTGTTCGATGGGGTGGACATATGGGTGGTCGATGCGTTGCGCGAACAGCCGCATCCCACCCACCCGCATCTGGCCTTGACGCTCGACGGCATCTTCGCCGTCCGCCCGCGCCATGCTATCCTGACGCATATGGATCAAAGCATGGACTATGTGAGCCTTCGCCTCAGCCTGCCTGCTGGTGTTGAGCCCGCCTATGATGGCATGTGTATCGACCTCAACGGGGAAGGGGATTGTCCAGCATGACAGGCGATCAGGCGGCTTCCAGCATCTGGTATGTGCTTGCGCTCGTCCTCGTCGGCTCTGCCCTGTTGGCCCGGCGCATGCCGATGGGCGGGATGTTGCGACTGGCACTGGTCTGGGTCGCGATCTTCGCCGCGCTGCTGGGTTTGTTCAGGCTTGGCGAGAGAGCCGGGCTCTTCGCGACAAGGGTGAACGGCGATGGGACAGCGGCCGGTCCGCAGGACGCTCCGCCCGCACCGCTTATGGCTACGGTCGAAGGGCAGGCGCTGCGCATACCGATAGCGCCTGATGGCCATTTCTGGGTTGAAGGGACCGTCAACGGCTCGCCGACGCGCTTTCTTATAGACAGCGGCGCCAGCATCACTGCCCTGTCTGTCTCGTCCGCGCGCGCTGCCGGCCTCAATTTCGATCTCAATGCGCCCGGTGTGTCGATGATGACCGCGAACGGTAAGATCGACGCAAAACGCTCTGCCATCTCTACCTTGGCGATCGGCCCGATCAGATCGAGCGACCTTCCCATCGTCATCTCGCCCGCCTTTGGCGAGGTCAACGTCGTCGGCATGAACATGCTCTCTCGCCTAAAAAGCTGGGGTGTGGAAAATGGTGAGATGGTGCTGAAGCCATGACGTCACCGATGGCGCTGCGTGCGCCGACCCAGCGCGAGCGGTTGAAGGCGATCGTCGGCGGCTCCACCGGAAATCTGGTGGAATGGTATGACTGGTACGCCTACGCTGCCTTCACCCTCTATTTCGCGCCGCATTTTTTCCCGTCCGAGGACCGCACTGCACAGCTTCTGAGCGCCGCGGGTATTTTCGCTGTCGGTTTCGTCATGCGCCCGATCGGTGCATGGTTGATGGGCGTCTACGCCGACCGGCATGGGCGCAAAAGCGGCCTTACTCTTTCCGTTGCGCTGATGTGCGCTGGCTCGCTGCTCATCGCGGTAACGCCGGGCTATGAAGTGATCGGGATAGGGGCGCCGTTCCTCCTCATCCTCGCCCGACTGATGCAGGGCCTGTCGATAGGCGGAGAATATGGGGCCAGCGCCACCTATTTGTCAGAAATGGCGGGACGGGACCGGCGCGGCTTCTTCTCAAGCTTTCAATATGTTACGCTCATTGCCGGACAACTGACGGCAATATGCGTACTGCTCGTCCTGCAGGCTGTCCTCAGCCCGCAACAGCTTGACGCCTGGGGATGGAGAATACCCTTCCTGATCGGCGGCGCATTGGCGGTGATCGTCTTCTGGCTGCGCAGAGGCCTCAGCGAAACTCAAAGCTTCCACGCGGCAAGCGCGGAAGGCGCGCCCAGGTCCGGCTTTGTCGAGCTCGTCACTAAGCACCCGCGCGAGACATTGACCGTCATGTTGCTGACGGCAGGCGGCACGATCGCCTTCTATGCCTACTCCATCTACATGCAGAAGTTTTTGGTAAACACCTCCGGTCTCAGCCGTGAAACAGCATCGCAAATCAATGGCATAACCCTGTTCTTTTTCATGTTGTTGCAGCCGTTGGCGGGCGCTCTATCTGACCGGATAGGACGAAAACCGCTGATGGTCGGTTTCGGTGGCCTGGGCGTGATCTTCACCTATCCGATCTTCGCAACGCTCGCTGCGACGCGTGACCCGGTGATCGCGGGTCTGCTGGTCATGGCGGGCCTCATCATCGTCACAGGCTATACGTCGATCAATGCGGTGGTGAAGGCCGAACTCTTCCCGGCGCATATCCGCGCCCTAGGCGTGGCTCTGCCATATGCCTTGGCGAACACCATGTTTGGCGGGACCGCCGAGTTCGTCGCGCTCTATTTCAAGCAGCTCGGCATCGAACACGCATTCTACATCTACGTGAGCGTGATGATCGCGATCTCGCTGATCATCTACATCAGAATGCCGGACACCAGACGGAACAGCCGAATTCTGGAGGACTAGCGCATGGAAAGAGCCAACAGATGAAGGTGCTTCACCACATGGCACCGCCACGTCGATGGGTCGGCCTCGGACGCTTTCAGACGATGATAACGCTTCCGCAAACCGCAACTGTGACCCTCAGTGCATACCAGCTGCGCGACAAACAAAACCCCTCGTACCCCTTGCATATTTAACATAATATATATTATCGGACAGTATCGCACGGGATGGTCATGCCCCCATCAAATCTCTATCTTTTCACCAATTCCTTCTCGACGTCAGGACCAGCATGTCACCAAACAGCAAAGCGAGCCCCGCCGACATCATGCCGCTCGCCAACGTCATGGCACGCCTTCGCGATCCTGAGACAGGCTGTTCTTGGGACATTCAACAGAATTTCGCCAGCATCGCTCCCTATACGATCGAAGAAGCCTACGAAGTCGCCGACGCGATCGAGCGCAATGACATGGCCGCTCTCTGTGACGAACTCGGCGATCTCCTGCTGCAGGTGGCCTTCCACAGCCGAATGGCCGAACAAGCCGGTCATTTCACGCTGCAGGACGTGATCGACGGCGTCACGGAAAAGATGGTCCGCCGCCATCCGCACATATTTGAGGAAGGCACCGAGCGCCAGCACGGCCATGCGCAATGGGAAGCAATCAAGGCCGCCGAACGTGCAGCCCGGGAACCCGACAGCAGCGCTCTAGGCGGCGTCGCCAAAGCGCTTCCGGCTCTACTGCGCGCCGAAAAGCTCCAAAAGCGCGCCGCCCGAACCGGCTTCGACTGGCCGGATACCCGAGGCGTGATCGCAAAGATCGAGGAGGAATTGCAGGAGGTCCACGACGCCGCGTCTCCGCAGGAACATCATGAGGAAGTCGGCGACCTGCTGTTTGCCGTAGTCAACTTGGCGCGGCACCTGAAGGTTGATGCTGAAGCGGCGCTGCGGGATGCCAATGCAAAGTTCGAGACCCGCTTCCGCAATATGGAGCAAAGCGCAGGTGACCGGTTTTCAGGCCTCAGCCTGGAACAGAAAGAAGCCTTGTGGCAGCAGGCCAAGCGAGCGCTCGCTACCAAATAGGCCGCGCTATGAAGATGCTGCGCGTTTGGTGAAGCGAGCAAAGGCCGAGTCGGACAAGCGCACCGTCACGACAACATCACTCTCCACCGTCTCGCTTCCGATTACCTCGCCATGCTCGTGCAGCCAGGCGATGGCGGCACCATCGGCCGCTGCCACCCGAAGTTGATGGGTAGCGGCTCCGGCCGTTAAGCGACCGCTGATGCGCCTTTGCAGATCATCTACCCCCGCACCGGTTAAGGCAGACAAGATCACGACGTCCGCGCGCTTGCCTGCGATTTCCCGGAGTTGAGCAGCCGCTTCTTCGTCCAGCAGGTCCAGCTTGTTCCAGGCTTCGATGATGGGGGGAGCATCCTCCCCTTCCTCTCCTTCTAACGCGCCCTCGCCCGCCACGCCAAGCTCGCTCAGCACATCGAGAACATCGTCGCGCTGCGCCTCGCTGTCGGGATGCGCGATGTCGCGAACATGTATGATGAGATCGGCCGACAATACTTCTTCCAATGTCGCCCGGAACGCCGCGATCAGCTGCGTTGGAAGATCCGACACAAAGCCGACCGTGTCCGACAGAATTGCCTTGTCCAGGCCCGGCAATGCGATCTGCCGCATCGTCGGGTCCAGCGTCGCGAACAGCAAATCCTCGGCCATGACATCGGCGCCGGTCATGCGGTTGAACAGTGTCGATTTACCCGCATTGGTGTAGCCAACCAATGCGATGACGGGCCAGGGAGCGCGTTGCCGCCGTGCGCGATGAAGGCTTCGCGTGCGGGTCACTTGATCCAGTTCCCGCCGGATCTTCGCCATACGGTCCCTAATCATCCGCCGGTCGGCTTCGATCTGCGTTTCACCGGGACCGCCCAAGAATCCGAAACCGCCGCGCTGCCGCTCGAGGTGAGTCCAGCTGCGCACCAGCCGACCGGCCTGATAGTCGAGATGGGCAAGCTCCACCTGAAGCCGCCCTTCGTTCGTCGCCGCGCGCTCGCCGAAAATTTCCAGGATCAGGCCAGTGCGGTCGATGACCTTGGCTTCGGTCGCCTTTTCCAGATTGCTCTGCTGTACGGGGCTCAGGGCATTATCGACGATGACAAGTTCGGCCTCTTCCGCCCGGGCAAGAGTGGCAATCTGGTCCACCTGACCACTGCCGAACAGTGTCGCAGGCTTGCGATCCCGCACGCGAAAGGCTTGCGCCGCTCGCACATCGATGCCGATCGCCAGGGCAAGGCCTTTTGCCTCCTCCAGCCGGGCATCACTGTCGCGTCTTTCGACCCCGTGCGTTTCAGCACGCACGACGACGGCGCGCGCGCCGCGCGATACTTCATCGGCCGTATCTCGATTGAAGACCGCCATGGGCCCCTAACGCATAAAGCGCCGCCCCGCTTCATCCGAAGCCGGGCCGCGCGAACATAGATTGATCAATCGTCGCTCTCGCCCTCGCCGCTCAGGTCGAGCGCGTGGAGAGGCTGAACGGTCGAAATGGCATGCTTGTAGACCAGTTGGACCATGCCGTCGCGTTCCAGCAGCATGCAGAATAGGTCGAACGCAGCGATCTCGCCCTGGAGCATCACGCCGTTCACCAGGAACATCGTGACCGGGCTTCCGGACTTCCGCACAGCGCTCAGGAAGATTTCCTGCAGCAGCTTGGGCTTCGAGTTGCCGTCACTTGCCTTGCGAAGATCGGTGAGGTCCATCGACTGCGCGGGCATCACGGTCGAGATGGCATGCTTGTAGACAAGCTGTGATTGGCCGTCGCGCCGCAACAATACGGAGAAGTTATCGAACCAGGTGATGATCCCTTGCAGCTTCACGCCCTTGACCAGGAACATCGTCACGGGGGTCTTGCTCTTGCGCAGGTTGTTCAGGAAGATGTCCTGAAGATTGTTGAGTTTTTCTGCCATGGCCTTCACCTTATTGGCGGGACGTTACCCGCTCTCGCACCCCTGGGCAGGGTGTCTTGCCCGCCCCCGCGTACCGGGAGCAACTCCGACGCTACCGCAATTGCGAAGGGCCGTCCATGCCCCAGATGCGCCAGCGCTCATCCTCTTGCATCAATTGTCTTTTCCATCCGTAATGCCGAGCAGCTTGAGTTTGCGGTGCAAGGCTGACCGCTCCATGCCGATGAACGTCGCTGTGCGGGATATGTTGCCGGAAAAACGCCTGATCTGGATGCGCAGATATTCCCGTTCAAAGCTTTCCCGTGCTTCCCGCAGCGGTGCGCCCATGATCGCGGACTGCCCCATGCCCTCGCTTGCGCCATTGTTCGTCAGCTCGCTGGGCAGCATGTCCAATTCGATGCGGCCGATGCGCTCGCCGGGCGCGAGTATCATCGTGCGCTCGATCACGTTGCGCAGCTGACGGACGTTGCCCGGCCACTCATTCGCCTGGAGGGCCGCCATGGCGTCACTCGCGATTTCGGGCGAAGGCACCCGCCGCTCGGCAGCAAAGCGGGCAAGATAATGTTCGACCAGCGGCGGAATATCATCGCGCCGCTCGGACAGAGGCGGGATGACGAGCGGCACGACATTGAGGCGATAGAACAGATCTTCGCGGAACCGCCTTTCCTCAATCTCCGTCGCCAGATCGCGCGCAGTCGATGAAATGACCCGGACGTCCACCTTGACCTGGCGCTGGCCGCCAACGCGGGTGAAGCTTTGGTCTGTCAGCACCCGCAATATCTTGCCCTGGGTCGTGAGCGGCATGTCCGCAATCTCGTCCAAGTAAAGCGTGCCGCCATGGGCCTGCTCCAGATAGCCGGGGCGCACGAGCCCGCTCGGATCCTCGACGCCGAACAGCTCCTCTTCCACCCTGTCAGGGTCCATGCGCGCCGCGGCCACGATGATGAAGGGTGCATCCGCCCGCCCGCTCCAACTGTGGAGCATGCGCGCCGCTACCTCCTTGCCGACCCCGGCAGGTCCCGAGATCAGGACGCGACTGCCCGTCCCGGCCACCTTCTTGATGGTCGCGCGGACAGCGTTGATCGCGGCCGATGTGCCGGTCAGTTCATCATCCTGCCCGAAACGCGCCCGCAACACCTGATTTTCTCGCCGCAACCGCTCCGTTTCGGTGGCGCGCGCAACCAGATGGAGCAGGCGGTCGGCCTCGAAAGGCTTTTCGATGAAATCGGCCGCACCTTTTCTAATGGCCGCTACGGCAGTGTCGATATTCCCGTGCCCGGAAATCATCAGCACCGGAATAGTGGCGTCGCGCCGCTTGATCTCGTCCAATAGCTCCAGGCCGTCGAGGGTGGATCCCTGAAGCCACACGTCCAACAGGACGAGCGAAGGCCGCCTGGCGTCCAGCGCCTCGATCGCGCTGTCGCTGTTGGCTGCCGTGCGCGTGGTAAAGCCCTCATCCTCAAGCACACCGGCGACCAGGTCGCGAATGTCCTCTTCATCATCGACTACCAGAATATCAAGCGCCATTGGCTGTCACTTTTCCTTTGGGCAGTGCAACGACTTGCCCTTCTTCCAATTTTTCAAGTGCGGCGATCGGGAAGCGCAGTGTCACTATGGTGCCCCCGCCCTTCGCGTCGTCCAGGCGAATTTCGCCCATATGTTCCTCGACAATCTTCTTCACGATCGCGAGGCCGAGCCCCGTGCCCTTGCTGCGGGTCGTCATATAAGGTTCCAGCACCCTCTCCCGCTCCGGCGGAAGCCCGATACCGTCATCCCTCACTTCAATCAGCAGGTTGCCGTCTTCCTGCCCAACCGTCATGCACACATGCCCACGGATTTGACCCTCGGCAGGCTCGGGCTTCGGCTCGATGGCCTCCACGGCGTTCTTGACGATGTTGGTCAGCGCCTGCCCCAGCTGCCGCCGGTCACAGACAAGTTCCATATCGTGAGGCTCGCCATGAAATTCAAACTTCATGTCGGGATGCGCCACTTCATGCAGGAAAAGCGCGTGACGGGCGATATCGGCCACGGCTTCCCGGCGGAAGACCGGCTTTGGCATGCGGGCGAAGGATGAAAATTCATCGACGATGCGCCGCAGGTCGCCCACTTGCCTGACGATTGTGCCGGTCAGCCGCGTGAAGGTGGCCTTGTCGCTCGTCACTTCTTCGGCATAGCGTCGCTGCAGTCGCTCTGCTGCCAGTTGGATGGGCGTCAACGGGTTCTTGATCTCATGGGCGATCCGCCTTGCAACGTCCGACCAGGCGGCGCGGCGTTGATCCGAAAGCTGCTGCGTAATGTCGTCAAAGGTCAGGATGTGTCGCGACGCGTCCTGAGACACCTTGACCGCCAGCGTCCGCACTTCGCCGTGCGCGCGCGTCTGGACGATCCCTGCCCCCTCTTCCGAAGCGATCAGCGCCGAGAGCTCCGGCGATACGGCACTTAATGGCTGTCCGACGGGATCGTCCCCGTCCTTCACCAGTATCGCGGCCGCGGAACTGTTGAGGAGCAGGATGATGCCTTCCCGATCGACCGACAGTACACCGGCAGAAACGCCGGACAGGATCGCCTCTATGAATGCGCGGCGCTCGTCCAATTGGCTGTTGGCGGCAACCAGCGCGCCCGTCTGCGCCTCCAACCTCTGGGTCATCCTGTTGAAAGCAGATGCGAGCGTGCCGATTTCGTCGCGCGATTGGGGGCTGGTCACGCGCGCTGACAGGTCGCCCGCCGTTACCCGTCTCGCCGCGGTCACTAGTTCATTGACCGGGCGCACCATCCAGTCCGCCACTGCAAGCGCGATATAGACCGCAATCCCGACCAGCAGGAGCGAACCGACGAACAATGCCACGTTGAAGCGCAGCTGAAGCGCGCGGGATTGGGCCGCGAAGATGTCGTAGTCGGAAAGGACCTTCTGCGCCCGCTCGACATTGCTGAACGCCGTCGATCCGGAATCGCGCGTGGCGTAGAGATAAATTTTCGCGCCCGGATATAGCAGTGTGACCGCTTCGATCTGGTTTGGCTTGGCTGCGACAACGACATTTTCGCCTGCTTCCAGGCGCTTGACGGCATCGGTTGAAAGCATTTCAGACGCGGGCCGACTATCAGGATCTACGGTCGCTGCAGTCCGGGCCACGCCATCCTTTCCAACCTCTATGATGGCCGATCGATTGAGCTTTCGCGTGACGACCTGGTAGATATAGCCTTCCGCGAAACGCGGGCTCGACACCTTTGACTGGGCTAGATAGTCGCGAAGGTCGCTCGCCATGGTGACGGTCTCGTCGCCAACCTCGCGCAGATTTTGCTCATAATAGCCGCGCGCGAGATCGCTCGCATTTTGCAGCATGCCGCGTGCGCTGTCGGAAAACCAGAATTGCACGCCATATTGGAACAGCAGCGATGCAAAGATCACCACCAGCAGCATGGGTACGCTGGCCACGATCGAGAAGATCGCGACCAGCCTGACGTGCAACTGCCCATCGCTGCCTATGGCGGATTGCGCGGCGCGGCGCTTCGCCACGCGGCGGCCGAGCAGCACGAGCAGCGCAATGGCGGGAACCAGATTTCCGACAAGCAACAGCGCCACGATAGGCGGCGTGAGCAAAGTGTAGGATTGCCCCTGCCCCGACAGCAATATGTAGGTCAGGCTGGCCGTGCCCAGAAACAGCAACAGCGTGACCGCCTCGACCAGCGGAGCAAGATGACGTCGTAGGAAGGGCGGAAAATATCTCTTCCATGCCCGACCTCGCGTGGAGAGAGTCACTGCACCTTCCATAGTTGCTTTCTTACAACAATGCCGTGCCGGTTCAAACACAGTAATTTGGCGCGATCGTCCCTTGGCCGAACACTTCTATCGCTTTGTCCCGCCTTAATCGACAACGCGCAGTTGAAGCGGGTCAAGGCCATAGTCGGTCAGTTTCTTCCGAAGCGTGTTGCGATTTATGCCCAAAAGTCCGGCGGCCCGGATCTGATTGCCATCAACGCTCGCCAGCGTCTCCTGCAGCAATATCGGTTCCACGACAGCCAGCATGTCGTCATGCAGATTCCGATTGGGCTGGCCGATCCCGATGCCCAACTGCCGCTTTGCCCATTCGCGCACCGCCAATCCCAACTGGTCAGCGGGCGCAGTGTAGTCCGAAGGCACCAGGTCCAATGGCAAGCTGTTCCGCAACACCTCCCCAGCGATCACATTCTCGCGGCTGAGCACCGCGAGCCTTTGCATCAGGTTCTGGAGTTCCCGCACATTGCCAGGCCAATGATAAGCCATGAGCAGCTGGGCCGCATCGTCAGACAGCGTCTTTCGTGGTAGTCCCTCTTGGGCGGCGCGCTCCAGAAAATGCTTCGCCAACAGGATCACGTCCTCCCGCCTCTCCCGCAACGCCGGAAGAGAAATGGGCACCACGTTCAGCCGATAATAGAGGTCCTGACGGAAACGATTTTCCTCGATCAGCTTCGGCAATTCTTTGTTCGTCGCTGCGATGATGCGGACGTTCACGCGCACAGGCTTCGATCCGCCGACGGTCGTCACCTCACTCGATTGCAAAACGCGTAACAGGCGCGTTTGCGCCTCCATCGGCATGTCACCGATCTCATCGAGGAACAGAGTGCCGCCCTGGGCCTGCTCGAACTTGCCCGCCGTTCGCACGTTCGCACCGGTGAACGCGCCCTTTTCATAGCCGAACAGTTCCGCCTCGATCAGCTCGCGGGGGATGGCCGCCATGTTGATAGCAACGAACGGCTTGGTGCGTCGCTGGCCCAGACCGTGGATCGCTTCGGCAACCAACTCCTTGCCCGTACCCGACTCCCCCAGCACCAGGATGCTGAGGTCATTGGACAAGACGCGGGCGATCGTCCGGTAAACCTCTTGCATCGCGGGCGACCGGCCTACCAGCGGCAAGCCATCATGGGGTAGACCGGCGTCCTCCTGCTTGCCTTCCTCGGCCTGGTGCATGCCCAATGCATCACCGACCGCCCGGGACAACTCATTAAGGTCGAACGGCTTTGGGAGATATTCGAAAGCGCCCTTTTCCGTGGCCCTGATCGCCGTGTTCAAGGTGTTTTGCGCGGACAAGATGATGACGCTGAGGCCGGGTTTGCGGTCCAAAATCTCCGCCACACCCTCCAGCCCGTCTCCGTCCGGCAGCATGACGTCGGTGATCAGCACGTCCGGCGCGAAGCTGTCGATCAGCGCGCTGCGTTCGCGGATAGACGACGCCGTCTTCACCTTGTGCCCCTGCCGCCGCAGCGCTTCTCCCACGACGACGCAGATGGCAGGATCATCATCGACAACCAGGATCGATCCCACGTTCGTCATGCGGCAATCCCCATCGGCAGAAGGATGCGGAAAGTCGACTCACCCGCCTCCTGATCCCGTGAATATTGGACAAAGCCGTTCATGTCCCGGACCAGCTTGTCGACAAGTGCAAGGCCCAACCCCTGGCCATCCCGCTTTCCAGTAATGAACGGGTTGAACAGGTGATCCAATATTTGTTCGGGCACACCCGGCCCGTTATCGATCACCAAAATTTCGATCGGCAGTACCGCACTCCCCTTCCCATCTCCGAGCACAACGGAGACGCCGTGGCGAAATGCGGTCTCGACACGGATGCAAGGTCCCTCAACATGCTCCAACGCTTCGGCCGCATTTTTCAGCAGGTTGATCATCACTTGCACAAGGGCGTCGTCATTGATGACCGCGAATGGCAGGGATGGATCGTAACGCTTTATAATCTTGATGTTTCTTGCGAAACCGGCGGCGGCGATATTGGCCGCTTGATCGATCATAGGGTAGATATTGCCGGAGCGGCATTCCAACCGCCGGTCAGTGGTGAAATCCTGCATCCGGTCGATCAAGGCGGCGATCCGGTCCACCTCATTGCAGATCAGCTGGGTCAGCACTGTATCGCGCCCGCCATTGCCCGATTCCAGCAGCTGCGCCGCGCCCCGGATGCCGGACAGCGGGTTCTTGATCTCATGCGCCAAGATCGCCGCCGCGCCCATGGCGGATCGTGCGCCGCCAGCGGTACCGCGATGGCCGATCTTGCGCGCATGACTTTGGGCGTGGATGGACACCACGCGCCACCCGTCATGATCGATGACAGGCGCAATCATCAAATCGACTTCCATCTCAGCCGTCCGCCCGGCATGAACCTTGACGTCATAAGCGGCGATCGGCTTGTTGCTGTGCCAGATGTCGAAGCGCGCGCCCATCTCGGCCATGCGGATTGTGCGGCTGATGTCGCTCCCCACGATCGCGGACCGCGCCATGTTAAGCAATGTTTCCGCCCGCACATTAGCGTCAGCGATCCGGTTGTCGGGCGTGATGACCAGCGTTGCGACCGGCATCGCGGTCATCAGTTCCGAAAGCGAAGGTCCGTTCTGCTCCAACCGGGGTGGCGGGGCAGTTGTCACAGGCACGCTCATGCAGCCTTGCGCGTCTGGACCGCTCCGTCCTGCGCAATCAGCGGTTCGTAGAAGCGGGCGAGCATAGCCAGAACGACATCGCCATCAGGCTCCTGATTGACGGCGTTGCGGAACTCGGCCGAGCCGGTGAGCCCCTTCGTGTACCAACCGATATGCTTGCGGGCCATGTTGACGCCAGTCAGACCATCATAATGATCCAACATCGCCTTGTAATGCTCTGTAATCAGGTGATATTGCTCTTCCAATGACGGATCGGCCAGCCGTTGCCCGGTCCGGAACCAATGTATCACCTGCCCAATCAGCCAAGGGCGCCCATATGCACCCCTGCCGATCATGACGCCATCCGCGCCGCTCTGCTCCAGCGCAGTGCTGGCATCCTCGATCGAACAGATGTCGCCGTTCACGATCACCGGGAGCGAAACCGCTTCCTTTACACCCCGCACGAATGCCCAATCTGCGCTGCCCTTGTACATCTGGCAGCGGGTGCGGCCGTGCACCGTGATCATCTTCGTGCCCAGATCCTCCGCGATCCTTGCAAGTTCAGGTGCATTGAGGCTGGAATGGTCCCATCCCATGCGCATCTTCACGGTCACTGGCACTTCGACCGCCTTGACGGTCGCCTCGATCAGCGCGGCAGCCAAGGGCAGGTCACGCATTAGCGCGCTGCCCGCGTCGCCGTTGACGACCTTCTTGACCGGACAGCCCATGTTGATGTCGATGATCGCCGCCCCACGATCGGCATTCAGCTTCGCTGCCTCCGCCATCTCCCGCGGCGAGCATCCCGCCAGCTGCATGGACACTGGCTCTTCAACCGGATGCCATGCGGCTTTCTGCAACGACTGGCGGGTTTCGCGGATCATCGCCGCCGTCGCGATCATCTCCGTCACGTTCAACCCGGATCCATAGCGGCGGACGAGGGTGCGAAACGGCATATCCGTGACGCCAGTCATGGGCGCCAGGATCACGGGCATGTCGATCGTCACAGGACCGACGGAGATGGGGGATAAAGTGCGCATCACCAGCTTTGCCTAAAAAACAGGCAGCCCTTAGCTGAAAAGCACTCACGCGGCAAGCAAGCGCTCTGGCGAAGCGATCCGCCGTTCGCTACACGCGCTGCGATGACAGGGCAAACTCACAAGGTCGCAGCACTGATATTGGCCGCTGGTCAGGGAAGCCGCGCTGGGACCGATATACCCAAGCAGTTCCGGCAGATCGGCGGCAAGGCTGTCCTTGCTCACTCTGTCGAAGCCTTCGCGCGCCATCCCGCGGTGGGAGCGGTGTACCTCGTCATCGGCGCGGACCAGCAAGAAACGGTCCGGACCATGATCGGCGATGGTCAGGTCACGGCGCTCATAGAAGGCGCTGACAGCCGACGCGGCTCCGTTCGGGCTGGGCTGGAGGCGATTGCCGCGACCGGTGGCGCCGACCGGGTGTTGATTCATGACGCCGCCCGCCCCTTCATCTCCTCTTCCATGATCGATCAATTGCTCGCCGCCCTTGAACAAGCGCCGGGAGCGTTCCCCGCCCTCCCCGTAGCCGACACATTGGTGAAGTCGACGGGCAATATAGCGGGCGACATAGTCGATCGGTCTGGGCTCTACCGGGTGCAGACACCGCAAGCCTTCCACTTCGAATCGATAATCCGCGCTCATCGCGCTTGGGACAGCAGCCGTGAAGCCACCGACGACGCCCAGATGCTCCGCGAGGCTGGCCATGACGTCCTAATGATCCCCGGAGACGAGAGATTGGAAAAACTCACCTATCCGCAGGACTTCGCCCGCGCTGAAGCGCAACTCGCGTCATGCCGAACGACGCGCGTGGGCATGGGCTATGACGTGCACCGCCTTGCCGTTGACGAGGAGCTTTGGCTTTGCGGCGTGCAGGTGCCCCATGACAGGGGTCTCGCCGGACATAGTGATGCGGACGTGGCGATCCATGCGATCGTCGATGCAGTGCTCGGCGCACTTAGCGAAGGAGATATCGGCAGCCACTTCCCGCCATCCGACCCGCAATGGCGCGGCGCTGCGTCCTCGCGCTTCCTTGAATATGCAGCGAACCGCGTGACGGAGCGCGGCGGCCGCATGGAACATATCGATGTCACGCTCATCTGCGAAGCGCCGAAAATCGGCCCGCACCGGGACGCGATGCGCGAGCGGATCAGCGAGATCCTGGCAATTTCGCTTGATCGCGTAAGCGTCAAGGCGACCACGACGGAGCGCCTCGGCTTCGCAGGGCGCCGCGAAGGCATCGCCGCGCAAGCCGTTGCAACCATCTCCCTCCCCGCGCTATTCTAACGCCATGCCGGACAGCATCCTTCCCTCGCCGTTGGTCGAACTCGCCGAACGCGTCATCATTGCAAACCGCCGTGCCGGACGCACGATCGCCGTTGCGGAAAGCTGCACCGGCGGCTTGGTGTCCGCCGCGCTTACCGAGATTGCGGGATCATCCGAAGTCTTCGAAGCCGGATTCATTACTTATTCCAATGACATGAAGAACGAGCTGTTGAAGGTTTCGCAAGACGTGCTGGAAACCTTTGGCGCCGTCTCCATCGCGACCGCCTGGGCCATGGCTCAGGGCGCACTCGTCAAAAGCCATGCCAATGTGGCCGTCGCGATCACCGGGATCGCGGGTCCGGGTGGCGGCTCAGAACAGAAGCCGGTCGGCACGGTGGTATTCGCACGCGCTGAACGGGGCGGCAATCCGGACAAGGTCGTCGCGGACATGCGGCATTTCGAGGATAGTGGCCGTGGCGGCGTCCGCCTTCAGGCGGCGCTTTGCGCGCTCGAGCTGCTGCTGCCTGACTCACCGTAAAGCTCCGCCGCCCGCGTCTCGAACGCGCCGATCATCTTGCGCAGCGCCTTGTCGAACATCTGGCCCGCCAGCATTTCGAACAGCCGGTTCTTGAACTCGAACTCGACCTCAAAATCCACCAGCACGCCGCCCTTGCCGTCGTCGCGGAACCGCCACTCATTGTGCAGGTGCTTGAGCGGCCCCTCCAAATAATCGACCCTCACATAGTCCGGCCGATGCTTGTGGACGCGCGACGTGAAGCTTTCCTTGATCCCCTTGAAGCCGACGATCATGTCGGCGACCATCTCGGACTCATCGTCCCGGCGGACGCGGATCGCGCTCACCCAAGGCAGGAATTCCGGATAAGCGGCCACATTGGAAACCAGATCAAACATCTGGTCAGGCGTATAGGGCAGCGGTCTTGTTTCGTGATGCTTGGGCATATGTCTCAGCGTGCCGTCCGCGCCAGCTGAGCTTCACGCGCCGTCCGCATCTCCGCGAAGTCCTTCCCCGCATGGTAGCTGGATCGAGTCAGCGGGCTCGACGCCACCTGCAAAAAGCCCTTGGCACGCGCAATCGCCGCATAAGCGTTGAAGGCCACAGGCGTCACGAACTCCATCACCTTGGCATGCTTGGGCGTCGGCTGAAGATATTGCCCCATGGTCAGGAAATCGATGTCGGCCGATCGCATGTCGTCCATCACCTGATGGACCTCCAGACGCTCTTCACCCAAGCCCAGCATGATGCCTGATTTGGTAAAGATCGATGGGTCCAGCTTCTTCACCGACTCCAGCAAACGCAGCGACGCGTAATAGCGGGCGCCAGGGCGGATCGTCGGATACAGGCGGGGCACCGTTTCAAGATTATGGTTATAGACGTCCGGCCGCGCGGCGACGATCATCTCGACTGCGCGCTCATGCTTGTTCCGGAAATCGGGCGTCAGAATTTCTATGGTGGTATCGGGCGTCGTCCGCCGCAGCGCCTCGATCACCTTCACGAACTGCGAAGCGCCGCCATCGGGCAAGTCATCCCGATCGACGGAGGTGATGACGATATGCTCCAGCCCCATCTCCGCGCAGGCATCTGCCAGGTTCTGCGGCTCGTTGACGTCAACCTTGCGTGGCATGCCCGTCTTGACGTTGCAGAATGCGCAGGCCCGCGTGCACACATCGCCCAGGATCATCACCGTCGCATGCTTCTTGGTCCAGCATTCGCCGATATTGGGGCAAGCCGCCTCTTCACAGACGGTAGCCAGACCCTTTTCCCGCATCAGCTTTCGCGTTTCATGGTAGCCGGGGCTCGTCGGCGCCTTCACCCGGATCCAATCGGGCTTGCGTGTGCGCTGGGTCGTGGCCTGCACAGGTAGCGGAGCGGTATCTGTCATGCGCCCTCAAATAGCGATGCATGCCCACTCTTGCCAGCCCCCAGATTGTTGGGCAGAGACATCGCCATGACTGACTTTTCCGACATGCTCGAAGGCTATCGCCGCTTCCGCAACACTGGCTGGACGGAACAGCGTGAACGATGGGATGAACTGAGCGAAGGGCAAAGCCCCCGCGTCATGGTCATCGCCTGCTCCGACAGCCGCGTCGATCCCGCGCAGATATTTGATACCAGCCCCGGCGAGATATTCGTGGTCCGCAACGTAGCCGCGCTGGTTCCCCCTTTTGAAACGAACCCCGGCCATCATGGCGTTTCCGCAGCACTTGAGTTCGCCGTTCAGGTGCTAAAGGTCGGCGAGATCGTCGTCATGGGCCATGGCAAGTGCGGCGGCTGCAAGGCCGCGCTCAGCCAGGAATTGAAGGACGCGCCTCCCGGAGAAGGCGGGTTTATTCATAACTGGATAGACATGCTTGACGATGCGCGGGACAAGGTCGTCGCGCGGTTTGGCGATGACCGCGGCCGTGACGCACATCGCGCGATGGAGCAGGAAGGTGTCAAGGTCAGCCTTGCCAACCTGCGCACCTTCCCCTGCGTCCGTACCAAGGAACGCGATGGCGAATTGAAACTGGTCGGCGCTTTCTTTGCGATCGCCGATGGTCAGCTTCATCTGCTGAATGAGGCGACAGGGGACTTTCATCCGGCACCGCTGGAAACGGCCTGATGCCGTCGGCGATCCCCAGCGGCAATGTTGCCCTGCTGATCGACGCCGACAATGCATCTGCCGACCATTTCGACCCGGTTCTGACCGTTCTGGCGGAACTGGGCACGGTCAATATCCGCCGCGCCTATGGCAATTGGAGCAAGCCTTCGCTTAAGAGCTGGTCGCGACAGGCGGTGACCCAAGCCATTGAAACGCAGCAGCAATTCGACCTCACCAAGGGGAAGAATGCGACTGACATGAAGATGACGATCGACGCCATGGACCTGATGGCTGGCGGCCGCGTCACCGGTTTCGGCCTCATGTCCAGCGACAGCGATTTCACGCCGCTGGTGACCCGGCTCCGACAGGAAGGGATCGATGTCTATGGCTTCGGCTCCGACAAGACGCCCGAAGGCTTCCGCCGCGCATGCACGCGTTTCATAGACGTCGCGGCGCTGGCAGCATCGTTGGCACCGGCAAGCCCCGACCCGGTCAATGCCGCTGTCGTTCCAGACGAAGTAGCCGCGAGCCCCGTCGCCAAAGCCGACATCAGCAAGGTCGATGACGAAGTCGTCCGTCTGCTCATAGAAGCCTATGATGCGGCTAAACGCGACCAAAATGGCTTCGCCGCCCTGGGCCCTGTCGGGCAGCGCGTCGCCAACCGGTCCAGCTTCGACGTGCGCAACTATGGTTTCAAGCGCCTGTCGGATCTGGTGCAGGCAATCCCCAATTTCATCACCGAAACGCGCGAGAATGGCCAGACTTGGATCAAGCGGGTGCGCTGATGCCCGTCATCGCCCGGCATCTCATGATCTTCGGCCGCGTGCAGGGTGTATTCTATCGTAATTGGACCATGCAGACAGCGCGCGAGCTAGGTTTGGCCGGGTGGGTGCGTAATCGGCTCGACGGCAGCGTGGAAGCCGTTGTCGAAGGTTTGGGCGAAGCGGTAGAACGCTTCATAGCTTTGGCTCACAAGGGTCCGCCAGCAGCGCAGGTCGCGCGCGTTGAAGTGATCGAGGTTGCAATGGAAGGCTTGGCCTCGTTCGAGAAAAGACCAACGGGCTAAGGCTTCCCACCCTATTTGATACTCCTCCTAACACCGTTTGCCCTGAGCTTGTCGAGCCGAAGGCCAGCGAAGCCAACGGCTCTACTTCTCTTCCAAAAAAAATGGGCTTCGACAAGCTCAGCCCGAACGGCGTTTGTGATACTCGGAACCACATTCTGTTCTCGACACTCTCCGCCGCTGGGGCACTACCCCCCCACAAGCTCACCGCCCATCACCACGCAAAAAAATGGCCGACCCAAGCGGGCCGGCCTGAAAGTTTTAGGAGAGGATGCCTGAAAGGCCTTTCCGATATGTGTTCCGACCGATCATTGTGCAAGTGCGAAGGGCGCGGTGCCGGTTGCGCCCAATGCAACCGCATTAGCATTCCGCTCCGCGCAAAACCCCATCACCGCGTCAGCTTCTTGTAGGCGAGGCTGGTCGGCCGATCAGCAGCATCGCCCAGGCGGCGGCGCTTATCTTCTTCATACATTTCGAAATTGCCCTCGAACCATTCGACATGGCTGTTGCCCTCAAAGGCGAGGATATGCGTGGCAAGCCGATCGAGGAAGAAGCGATCGTGGCTGATCACCACGGCGCAGCCAGCGAAGTTTTCAATCGCCTCTTCCAGCGCAGCCAGCGTTTCGACGTCAAGGTCGTTGGTCGGTTCGTCGAGCAGCAGAACGTTGCCGCCCTTCTTCAGCATCTTGGCCATGTGTACGCGATTGCGCTCACCGCCCGATAGCTTTCCGACATTCTTCTGCTGGTCCTGGCCCTTGAAGTTGAAGGCACCGACATAGGCCCGCGTCGACATGTCATGGCCGTTGACCTTCACATAATCGAGGCCATCCGAGACTTCCTCCCAAACATTCTTCGAGGCGTCGAGATGATCGCGGCTCTGGTCGACATAGCCAAGGCGCACGGTGGAGCCGATGTCGATTTCACCCGAATCGGGCTGCTCCTGACCAGTGATGAGCTTGAACAGGGTCGATTTGCCCGCGCCGTTTGGCCCGATCACGCCAACGATGCCACCTGGGGGCAGCATGAAGGACAGGTTTTCGAACAGCAGCTTGTCGCCATAGGCCTTGCTGATGTTCTTCGCCTCGATGACCTTGCCACCCAGCCGTTCCGGCACCTGGATGACGATCTGCGCCTTGCCTGGAGTGCGGTTTTCCTGGCTCGCGACCAGCTGCTCGAACTTGGCGATACGGGCCTTTGATTTGGTCTGGCGCCCCTTGGGGCCCTGCCGGATCCACTCCAGCTCGTCCTTGATCGCCTTCTGGCGGCCGGATTCTTCGCGCGACTCCTGCTCCAGGCGCTTCGACTTCTTCTCGAGATATGTCGAATAATTGCCTTCGTAGGGGAAGTATTTCCCGCGATCGAGCTCCAAGATCCAACCCACCACATTGTCCAGGAAGTAGCGGTCGTGGGTGATCATCAGCACCGCACCCGCATATTCCTTCAGGTGGTTTTCCAGCCACTCGACGCTTTCGGCATCAAGATGGTTGGTCGGTTCGTCGAGCAGCAGAATATCCGGCTTCTGGATCAGCAAGCGGGTCAGCGCGATCCGGCGCTTTTCACCGCCCGACAAGCTCTCCACCGACCAATCCGATGGCGGGCAGCGCAGCGCCTCCATGGCGATCTCGAGCTGATTGTCGAGCGTCCAGCCATCGACCGCGTCGATCTGTTCCTGCAACTCGCCCATTTCGGCCATGAGTGCGTCGAAATCGGCATCTTCCGGCGGGTCCGCCATGATCATGCTGATCTCGTTGAACC
This sequence comes from uncultured Sphingobium sp., assembly GCA_966211835.1. Taxonomy (GTDB): domain Bacteria; phylum Pseudomonadota; class Alphaproteobacteria; order Sphingomonadales; family Sphingomonadaceae; genus Sphingobium. The sequence continues at coordinate 28,378 of CBIHNV010000022.1, read as the reverse complement.
GATCCAGCTTGTCCGCGATTTCCCGCGCGCCGTCCTTGACGTTCTCCAGCACATTTTTGGCCGGATCGAGCTGCGGCTCCTGCGCCAGATAGCCGACCGTCACATTCTCACCCGGCCACGCCTCGCCACTATAATCCGTATCGATGCCAGCCATGATCTTGATCAGCGTCGATTTGCCGACACCGTTGGGACCGACGATGCCGATCTTGGCGCCGCGATAAAATTGCAGATTGATACCATTGAGCACCGGCTTGGGCGCACCGGGAAAGGTCTTGGTCATGTTCTTCATGACGAAGGCATATTGGGAGGAGGCGGACATGGCTTGGAACAGCTCCGAAAGACGAATGAGTAAATTTGGGCCGGAGTTAGCGAAGCCCGGCGCCATTGGCAAATGCGGGATCGCTGGCTAAGCCTTCATCCATGCAGAAAATCCGATCGAGCACCGTCGCTGCGCTCCTTCTCGGCGGCATCACCTCACCCCTCCCCCTTGCTGCCGCGCCGCCGGATGCAGTCGCGATTCGGCAAGCGGCTTTGCAGGACAACATAGCTTGGGACTTTACAGAGGGCCTCACCACCGAAGTCGGCCCTCGCCCCGCTGGCAGTCCGCAGGAAGCCCGCGCGCGCGACTGGGCCGTAGCAAAGCTCAAGGCGCTCGGCTTCTCCAATGTCCGAGCCGAACCCTACAAGATGCCGGTCTGGGTCCGCGGCCGTGACGAAGCCCGGATCCTCTCGCCCTTCCCGCAGAATCTGGCACTCGCCGCGCTCGGGAACAGCGCCTCTACTTCCGCAAAGGGCATTGAAGGCGAAATCCGCTATTTCCCCACGCTGGCCGACCTCCAGTCCGCGCCGGACGGCAGCCTGCAGGGAAAAATCGCCTTCGTCAGCCACGCCATGACGGCCACGCAGGATGGCAGCTCCTACAGCCATTTCGGCCTAACCCGCCGCCAAGGCCCCAGCATCGCGTCTCGCAAGGGCGCAGCCGCCATCCTCATCAGGTCGATCGGCACCGACCAGCACCGTTTTCCCCATAGCGGTGTCCAAATGTGGGCCGATGGCGTAAAGCCGATCCCGGCCGCCGCGCTCAGTACGGTGGATGCGGATCAACTCACCCGCATCTTGTCGCGGGGCCAGCCCGTCCGCGCCCACCTGACCCTTACGTCCAAAATGCTGAAAGACCAGCCATCGGGCAATGTCATCGCCGAACTGCCAGGCACGGATCCGGCCGCTGGCATCGTCCTCGCGGCGTGCCATCTTGATAGCTGGGATCAAGGCACCGGGGCGATAGATGATGCGTCGGGCTGCGGCATCATCACGGCAGCGGCTCTCCACGCTGCCAAAGCAGGGCCGCTCCGCCGCACCATCCGCATCCTGATGGCGGGCGCAGAGGAAGTCGGCGGCGACGGCGGACGCGCCTATTTTGCCGCACATGGCAGCGAACACCATGTCATCGCCATGGAATCCGACTTCGGCGCCGATCGCGTTTGGCGCGTCGATTTCAAGCTTCCCTCCAGCTATGCAGCGGTCGCAAGCCGCGTTTCGAACGCGCTCGCCCCGCTTGGCATCGGCCCAAGCCGCATCGCGGCCGGAGGCGGATCGGACATAGAGCCGTTGGTCAAGGCAGGTGTCGCTGTCGTCGATCTCCAGCAGGATGGCTCCCGCTATTTCGACATTCATCACACTGCGGACGATACGCTGGACAAGGTAGATCGCCCGCAACTGCAGCAGAATGTGGCCGCCTGGACCTCCACTCTTCTTGAATTCGCCAACGCTACGGAATCACTGGCGGATAAGTGAACTTTTGTAGTAGACAACACTCCGTCGCGTGATTCCGTCGCTTCACCGACGCAGAAAAGCATTGATTTGTGCAGCGCACACGTTAATGCGGGTCGCTCGCGTCGAGCGTGTTAGAAATATGCCGACGCGGCAATATGCTATGGGAGCCGTACACAATGAAGAAGATCGCTGTTGTTTTCGCTTCGGCCGGCCTGATGGCCCTCGCCGCTTGCGGTGAGAAGCCGGCCAACGAGACCGCGAACGCTTCGAACGCTGTTGTCGAAAACGTTGTCGAGAACGCTGCTAACGCTGCCGACAACGCCGCGAATGCTGCTAACGCCGCCGACAACGCTGCGAACGCTGCTTCGAACGCTGCGAACGCCGAATAATCTTCGCGTCAGCAAGATTTTAAGAGGGCGGGCCGTCTAACGGTCCGCCCTTTTTCTATGTGCGCGTTATGATCGTGGCGCGCACGCGATCGCGAACGCCCCACGAGACGCAGCAGATTGTCGATGTCTGTGAAAGTGGTCGGGGAGACAGGATTCGAACCTGCGACCCTCTGCTCCCAAAGCAGATGCGCTACCAGGCTGCGCTACTCCCCGACGAAAGGCGCCTTAGCGGCGAAGACTGCGTCCCGTCAATGAGCCATCGCGGGAACGGTCGCTTTCCACTCTCTTCGTTTGAGAGAAAAGGAAACTTGGTGGGCCCGGCAGGACTCGAACCCGCAACCTAGCCGTTATGAGCGGCCAGCTCTAACCGTTGAGCTACAGGCCCCACCTGATCGACCGGATAGGGGGCATCAGGCCGCTTGGCAAGCCTGTCTCCGCACCGGCACGGCCGCCAACAACTCATCCAGCGACGCCGCGCGAACGTCCCGCTTGGCGAGGTGGTTGAGAACCTTGTCCCACCAATTGAAAAACGCGGCCTGGTCCCGCGCGTCCCGGACATAAGGCGTGTGTCCCGGTTCCAGCGTGGGTGAGTGGAAGCTGAAGTTGAGGATCGCGGCCCCCTCCTCGATCAAGGCATCGATCGCCCTGATGGCATCGCGCACCGGCACGCCTTCTGGCGTCAGCGGCACTCGGCTGAACAGGCCCGTGCGCGCCAAGCCCCCAGCAACCCGGCTGATGGATTGCGCCCTTTGATAGAGCCGCTCTCCCCCACCCCGCAGCATCCCGACAAACGCTGTGGACAAGGGCAGCTCGACCAAAGCCCGTTGCGGCCCGGTCCAATAGGGGTTGATCGGCAGGCCGCGAAAGTCGGGTCCATGCTGCGCGCTATAATCGAACCTGCTGCGCACCGAAGTGTCGATCCGAAACCCGGCCTCCTCCAGCAAGCGCGCGCTATTGGGGCCAACGCCATAGCGTCCTGCGCGATAGGCGGTGGGACGTCGGCCAAATCGTTCCGCGATCCGCTCACATAGCGCCTCCAGCTTGGCCCGCTCCACCGCCTCGGGCAGGAAACCCGCATAGCTGTTCGCCTCGGTGACTTCCTCAACATGGGGTGGATTGACCCAGGGGTGAAGGTGCGCGCCGACATCGGCCGCCCCGTCAGCAACCCACTGCGCCATCATCCCGGCGGCGGCGTCGCTGTCGATTACTGGATAATCAGTCACATAGACGGGCTTTACACCGGCCGACCGGAAATAGGCCTGCCCCCGGGCCATCCCTCTCAACGCCGTCACGCTATGATCATGGCGACTGAAGGGCGCCTTCCAGTCGAACTCCTCTTCGGTGTCGACAAACAGCATGAACCGCGTTCCGAAATCAGGAGCGAGCCTGATCATGTCTGACGCCATCGGCGCCCGCAGCAAACTGCCGTCATGAATGGGAGAGGTCATCGCTCCCCACTACCGCCGCAATGGTTGCGATAGCGTTTCACGCAGCGGCTAGAAGCTGCCTGCGGCGTCCTCGGCCAATGTGATGGCGGGCATCGACAGCAGGAAGCGGTCTGGTTCGATTTGCAAGGCACCGCCACATCCGGCCGCGAGACTCCGTATCAGGCGCAGCGAAAAGCCAAGGCCCAACAGCGGACCATCTGCCCAATCGCCATCGGCGGTATAGCCGGGATCGAGCAACCGCTCCTCGTCCATGCCCTCCAGGCTCGCAGGCCTGTCCACCGCCAGCAGCACGGAGCCGTGCCCACCATCTGGCTGGTACCAGCAGGCACCGCTCAGCGCCTCACCGGGCGCAGCGATGGAAACGACCGTGCGCATCAGGTGCTGCACCATGCGCTCGCCCTGCACCGGATCGATGCGCACCATCGGCAGTGACCGCGCCAGATTGATATCGATCTGGGCGCCATTGCCTTCGCCCTGTTCCCGGAAACGCGCGGACACCTGCGCGATCAGCAGGGCCGGGTCGACCGCGACAGGCGCCTCCGCCCCCTCTCCGCGAGACACGCGGGCGGCAAGATCAAGGTCATCGAACGCCGCTAGCAAATGTCGCGCATCAAGCGCGATCTTCCCGGCCATCTCCCGATATTCAGGGCCGCTGGGACCGAACAGTTCCTGCTCGATGATGTCGGCAAAGCCCAGGATCGCGTTCAGCGGGGTGCGCAGTTCGTGCACCAATTGCCGCAGCGAGTCCGCGGACAGCCCAGCGACCGACACGGGTTCGGCCTGGGGCGGAGCGGCCACCTCATGCAGATACGGGCGGCGTGCCTGACCGCGATATCCCTGAAACCGGCCAGATCGCGGATCGAAGAAGGGGGTCGCCGACAATCGCCACTCGCCCGCCATCGCGCCGCCGACAATGGTATAACGTCCATTCTGGAACCCGCTGCGACGCATGAATGCGCCTGCCACGCTGCCATCGGGCCCGCTGGCTCCCGCGACCGCCACCTCACCGAGTGACAGCCCGATCAACGCAGCACGCGGCCCCTGGTCCACCCAGACCATCATCCCCGTGGCATCCGTTTCGAATGCAAAGGACCCAACCGTGTCCGCCTGACCCACATCTGTCCTGGGCGTGACGACATCGGGTACCCGCCGGCCGCTCGTAAAGCGCTCGATCCGGTCGACAAGGTTCCGGATCTGGTCATCGCCCGCCGGGACATCGTCCGCTGGCTCATCCACCGGCTCTTCCACCAGCACTTCGGACGTATCCGCAGACGGCTCCGCGTCCTCTGCGGGAGCCATCATGGAGGGCGTCAGCAGCATGTCGCTGCTATCTTCGACCGGTTCCGGCTCACGATCGCTCGTCAAAACGAGGTCGGCAGCGCCGAACGCCTCCAGCGCCTGATGCGTCGCGGCACCCAGATCGCGTCGGCCCCGCAACACTCCACGCGCCGTTGGCGTAAGGCTGGGCAGCAAGGCGATCCACGCCTCGTCGGGCAAGCGCGCGCGAGACATCGCGGCCGCCACTATAGCGGGCCGATCATTGGCAAAAAATTCGATAAGGGCAGGCGACCGCAAGCGCGCCCCGAGTTCGACCACCGACGCAATCCGCTGCGTTTCCGACAGTTGAGGTTGCAAGCCAGCGAGCCGATCCAGCAGCACCGCGCGTTCCTCATCCGGAAGAGTGCGTCGGTCCGCGCGATCATTCTGCGCGAGCAGGTCCACGCACTGCCGCCACAGCGTCACTGCGCCCAGGCCGCTCCTGTTTTCTGCGGCGAGAACCGTCTGCATCAGATCGTTGAAGCGCACCCTATCCCCCTTGAGGACTTCCGCCAACGTGCAGAACTTCGTCGCGGAAGGAAATCATGCGTCAGGAATAGGCCTTCCAGCCGCCGAGGAAAAGGGGCAGGCGCTGGCAATTCCGGGAACGTAGCATAGTGGGACAATTGCATTGCCCTGAAATATTATTATGATGTCGGGCAAGGATGAGAAAGGAAATAAGCAGACGGATGGCTGGCCCCGCTATAGACGACATCGATCTCCATATCCTGGGCGAGTTGCAGCAGGACGGCCGGATGACCAATGTGGAACTGGCGCGGAAGGTCGGCTTGACCGCTCCGCCATGCCTGCGCCGCGTGCGCGCGCTGGAGGAAAGCGGCGCGATCAATTCCTATCATGCGGTCGTCAATCCGGCGATGCTGGGCTACACCATCACGGTATTCGCCATGGTCAGCCTGAAGAGCCAGGCCGAGGCTGATCTCAAGGCTTTCGAAGATCATGTGGCCACCCTGCCGGAGGTCCGCGAATGCTACATGCTGAACGGCGAGATCGACTTCATCCTGAAGGTCGTGGCCAAGGACCTTCAAAGCTTCCAGCAATTCCTCACGTCGAAGCTCACGCCCGCGCCCAATGTGGTAAGCGTGAAGACCTCGCTCACCATTCGCATGGCGAAAAACCTGCCGGGCGTTCCCCTGCCTCTATAAGGCCTGCCCCTTTAAGGATAGCCAACCTCTGGCCCAGCAGCGCAAGCAACTCGCGCGCTGGGCCGGAAGGCTAATGACTTAACCGGCGGGCGATGCCGCAACCGGCTGCAACGCCGTCTTGCGGCTCTGCTGATCGACCCACACGGTCCAGAAACCAGCGACATTGGCCCAGTTGCCCGACACCTGACCAAGCGCTGTCTTCGCTGACGCCAGGTCTCCCGACCGTGCGAGCGCTATTCCGAGGCGCGCATTCGCCTTCCCTTGGTCAACGCCGCCCTTGGACAAGGCGAGCCGGTACATTTCGACCGCCTGCGGGAACTGGCTGAGCGAGAAATAGCTGTCCGCCACGGCCAGCGCTGCAGACCCATCCTTGGCGTTCGCCGCCTTCTTCGCGGCCGTAGGCAATGCGGCGATTTCCTTCGCCGCCTTGGGCGTGACGCTCTTCATCAAGCTGGCTGTCGCGGCCTGCGTCGGTGCCAGCTTGCCCGCTGAACGGCCCGCCTCGATAATCGCCTTGGCTTCTGCATAATTGCCCGCCTTCTCCGCCAGCTGGGCATAGGCCTGATAGTCGCGCTCGCTCGCCATCGCGCCATTCGCCGCCTGCAAGCGGTAGAGGTCCAGCTGCGGCTGAGCATCCGTGCCGGGTGCGGTCATATAGTTGGCAAGCGCCGACCGCCATTCCCCGGCCGACCCATAACGGGTCAGGCGCTCGCGATAGAGCGATCCCACTTCCGCCCAATCGCCCGCGCCATAGGCGAGCGAAATGGCTCGGTCGTACCAAGCCGCCGGGATAGCCTGACCGGACGCCCGCTGCCGTGCCAGCGCATCCTGCACAAATGCGCGCGCATCCTTCGCCTTGTTCTTGCGCAGAGCGATATCGGCGCGCAGCATCGTCGCGTCGATGCCGTCATAGCCCAGCGTCTTTGCGTAATCGAGCTGCGCCAGCGCATCATCATTATTGCCGACCACATAGGACAGGTAGCCAGCGACATAGCGCAGGCGCGGCGCGTCCTTCTTGGGCACGGAATTCGTCTTGAACATGTCGGTCAGGGCAACCCGCTGCCCCTGGAAATTGCGCTTGAGCACGGCCAGCTCGAACCGCAGGGCAGCCGCGACATAAGCCTCATAGTCGCTCACCGGCGTCAGGCTGCTTATCTGCGCCTGCGCGGTGTTCGCGTCCCCGGCCTTGATCGCGCTGTCCGCCGCTTGAGCAGCGGCCCGGAACCCTTCGGACATGGTGATGACCGGCCCACTGGTCGAAGCCTTTTTCGCCGCCGCTGGCACGGACATAGCAGCAAGAGCGGTCATCACGAGAAGTCCGGATTTCAGCATGGATTGTCGCAGCCCGATCATGTCGGCCGTCCCCTTTTTGTCAGGCGCCCAGTTCAGGCGCCATTCCCTGAGATATTCAGATGAAAGAAGGTGCGCCACTTACCCAAGCGGCGCACCTTTTAAGCCTCAAGCCTTGGTGGCGAGATAGCTCAACCAAAGGTCGGCGATCTTCTTGCGCGTGCCTGCCTGCACCGACTGGAACGCCGTCTTCGCCGACGCGACGTCGCCGCCCAGCGCCTTTGCGATACCCAGACGCGTATTAACCTCGTCTGCGTCAACGCCGCCCTTCTGCTTGGCCAGATCGAACATCGCCGCCGCCTTGGCATAGTCACCATAGCCAAGATAAGCGTCAGCGGTCGCCGCTGCGATCTTGCCATTGGCCGCCTTGCGCGCATCCGCTTCGGCAGAGGTGAGCGACGCCTTGTCACCCGCGATCTTGGGCGTAGCCGTCTGGTAGAGATCGGCCCCGGCCGTGCCCTTCAACACACCCTTCGCACGACCCTGGTCGATCGCGGATTTCACCTCGCCATAAATGCCGGTCTTGGATGCCATTTCCCCATATTCAAGGAAGTCGCCCGCCACTACCAGGCCGCCCGACGCCGCCATCAGGCGCAGAACGTCGAGATTTTCGCGGTTGGTGATGTTCGGGTTCGACTGCTGGAACAGGCGGACGAGGGTGCGGAGGTTTTCGCCGTTGGGCGCTGCCTGATAGGCCAATGTCGCCCATTCGGTGACTTCCGGCAGGCGCGATGCCGCCGCGCGGCTCACGCCAATCTGGTACCATTGCGCAGGAACCTGACCACCCGCCGCCCTCGTGGCGTCGGCGGCCGCTTTCAGCGCGGCAAGACCCTTCTGGTTAAGGCCGCGAGCAGGCTCCGCGCCCGCATTGGCCGTGCCCGCCTTGCCGAAATAAGCCTGAGCAAGCGTCGCATTGATGGACTCAGGCTTATAGTTCGCCTGAACGGCTGCCTGCGCCCGCTGAATCGCCAGATCATAATTCTTCGCCTGCAGCGCCTGGTCAGCGGCCACGGCGTTGAACTGGCCAACCTGCTCCGCCGGCGTCAGACCGCTGTCCAGCATCTGCGCCAGCGCTTCGCCCTGCAGCGCGTTGTCCTTGGCTGCGATGGAAGTGTTCAGCTTGATCGCGCCGATCTGATATTTGTCGTCGTTCGACTTGGCCTTGCTGTCTGCATCCGCCAGCGCAGCCTTGGCTCCGGCAAAATCGTTCGCCGCCGCCGCCGTCTGCGCAGCCTGCAACGCCTTGATCACGTCGGGCGAGACATTGAGCTTGGGCGCGCCGCCTTTCTTGTCTTCCTTCTTCGCCGCCATCGCGGGCGCGGAAATGGCGCCTCCGGTCAGCGCAAGGGCCAGCGCAAGCGCCACGGGGGAAACAAAACGCATGATCATCTTCTCCTCTGTGCGCCTTGGGGGAAAGGCGCCCCTTGATTAAGCGCCGTTTAGGGGACGGCGCGTGAATGACGTTTGAACATCGTATATGCAGCAGTTTTCCGCCTGTCAGCCCTTTCTTGCAGCTTAATCTGACGCGAGCGCGCGTGCGCGCGAGGGGTGACAGATTTGTTTCGCTCCGCTAGTGCCTGAGCAACGAAACAGTTCCATCCAAAAAGAGAATCGCATTGACCGACGAGACTGCCCTCGCCGACCCTTCGGACATCAGCCCCATCTCCATCGTCGATGAGATGAAGGCGAGCTATCTCGACTATGCCATGTCGGTCATCGTCGCCCGCGCCCTGCCGGACGTGCGCGACGGGCTGAAGCCGGTGCACCGTCGTATTCTGTTTTCAGCTCATGAATCGGGCTTCACCCATAACAAGCCCTATCGCAAGTCGGCGCGCATCGTCGGTGACGTGATCGGTAAATATCACCCCCATGGCGACAGCGCGATCTACGACGCCTTGGCACGCATGACGCAGGACTGGTCGATGCGCGTGCCGCTGATCGACGGCCAGGGCAACTTCGGTTCCATGGACCCCGATCCGCCAGCGGCCATGCGTTACACCGAAGCGCGCCTTGCCAAGGTCACGACCGGCCTGCTGGAGGATCTCGACAAGGATACCGTCGATTTCCAGCCCAATTATGACGCCTCGGAAAGCGAGCCGCAGGTGCTGCCCGCCCGCTTCCCCAACCTGCTGGTCAATGGGGCAGGCGGCATCGCGGTCGGCATGGCGACGAACATTCCGCCGCATAATCTTGGCGAAGTCATCCGCGCTTGCCTCGCTTATATCGAAAATCCGGCAATCACGATCGACGAGCTTATCCAGATCGTTCCCGGCCCTGACTTCCCCACCGCGCCACTGATCCTGGGCCAATCGGGCGCGCGTAGCGCCTATCATACCGGCCGTGGATCGATCATGATGCGCTCGCGTCATGTGGTCGAGGAAGGGCGCGGCGACCGCCGCTCCATCGTCCTCACCGCCATTCCCTATCAGGTCGGCAAGAACGGCCTTGTCGAAAAGATCGCCGAAGCCGCCAAGGACAAGCGGATCGAGGGCATCAGCGACATTCGCGACGAATCGAACCGCGAAGGCGTGCGCATCGTCATGGACCTGAAGCGCGACGCCACGCCGGAAGTCGTGCTCAATCAGCTGTGGCGCAACACCCCCGCCCAGTCGAGCTTCCCCGCGAACATGCTCGCCATTCGCGGCGGCCGCCCCGAACTGCTCAACATCCGCGACATCATCGAAGCGTTCGTTCGCTTCCGCGAAGAGGTCATCACCCGCCGCACCAAATATGAGCTCAACAAGGCCCGCGACCGCGCGCATATCTTGCTGGGTCTCGTCATCGCGGTCACGAACCTGGATGAAGTCGTCCGCACCATACGCGGCTCGGCCAGCCCCGCCGAAGCGCGCGAGACGCTGCTTGCCCGCGAATGGCCGGTCGCTGAAATCGCACCCTATTTGAAGCTCGTCGAAGCGATCGAGACAGAGGCTACCGGCGACACCTACCGCCTTTCGGACGTTCAGGTCCGCGCGATCCTGGACCTGCGCCTCCACCGCCTGACCGCACTCGGCCGGGACGAGATCGGCAATGAACTGGCCGAACTGGCTGCCGCCATCGCCGAATATCTGGAGATTCTCGGCAACCGCCAGAAGCTCTACGCCGTCATGCGCGAGGAGTTCGAGGCGATCGAGCGCGACTTCGCCACGCCCCGCATCTCGGAAATCACCGCAGCCGCCGATGGCATTGACGATGAAGACCTGATCGAGCGCGAGGAGATGGTCGTCACCGTCACCGTGCAGGGCTATATCAAGCGCACCCCCTTGGAGAGCTTCCGCGCCCAGGCGCGCGGCGGCAAGGGCCGCTCCGGCATGGCGACCAAGGACGAGGACGCCATCACCGAACTGTTCGTGACCTCCACGCACACGCCGGTGTTGTTCTTCTCGACCGCTGGCAAGGTCTATCGCCTGAAAGTCTGGCGCCTTCCCGAAGGCGGTCCGGCCACGCGCGGCCGACCGATGGTGAACCTGCTCCCGCTGGGTCCCGGCGAGACGATCCAGACCGTCCTGCCGCTACCCGAGGATGAGGACAGCTGGAAGGACCTGCACGTCATGTTCGCCACCGCGAACGGCACGGTCCGCCGCAACAGCATGGACGCCTTCGCCAACGTGCCCAGCAACGGCAAGATCGCCATGCGCTTCGATGAAGGCAGCGACGATTGCCTTATCGGCGTGGCGCTGCTCAGCGAAGAGGATGACGTCCTCCTCGCCACCCGGCAGGGCAAGGCGATCCGCTTTAAGGCAACCGACGTCCGCGAATTCCAGAGCCGCACCTCGACCGGCGTGCGCGGCATGACGCTCAAGAAGGATGACGAGGTCATCTCGCTCTCCATCCTCCACCGTTCCGGCGCCAATCAGGAGGAACGCGACGACTATCTCCGCTTCGCCCCATGGAAGCCGGAAAAGGAAGGCTCGCCGCAAATGAGCGAGGAACGCTTCGCTGAGCTACAGGCCAAGGAGCAGTTCATCCTTACCGTCTGCACCAACGGCTATGGCAAGCTGTCGTCCGCCTACGACTATCGCCGCACCGGTCGCGGCGGTCAGGGCATCACCAACATCGACAATATCGGCCGCAACGGTCCGGTGGTGGCAAGCTTCCCGGCGCGTCATGGCGATCACCTGATGCTGGTCACGGATCAGGCAAAGCTGATCCGCATGGGCCTAGACACCCTGCGCGTCATCGGCCGCAACTCGGCGGGCGTGCGTCTCTTCAACGTGTCCGACGACGAACACGTCGTCAGCGCGGCAAAGATCGAGGAAAGCGATGAGGAAACGGAAATCACCACTCCCGCAGGCCTTGAAACCTCGCCCGAAGTCGGCCCCGAATCCGACCCGGACCTCACCGAAGAGTGACCGAACTCTTCGCCTACAAGATCCTGACCAAGGATCAGTATGACCAGCTAAAGACCGACGGCGTGTTCAAGGGCGCACCCGTCGATCTTGCGGACGGCTATATCCACATGTCCACCCGGCAACAGGCGGCGGAGACAGCGGCCAAGCACTTCGCGGGCCAGGACAATTTGGTGATGCTGATGGTAGACCTCGCCACCTTCGGCGAAACGCTGAAGTGGGAAGAGTCACGCGGCGGCGCGCTGTTCCCGCACCTTTACGCTGAGCTGCCCATGAGCGCGGTTGCGGGGAAGGTGATTCTACGGCTCGACGAACAGGGAAAGCACCTCTTCCCGGCGGGTTTCTGATCCTCCATTCCCCCTCCCGCAGGCGGGAGGGGGTCAGGGGGTCGGCTAGCGCAACCTCAACCAGATTTCAAAGGCTCGCCGAGGAGCTCCCTCCGCTCGTGCCTCCCCTTGCCCGTCCCGCTCGTAGGGGGGGGATATCACGAGTGCGCTAGCCCACCCTCTCCATCCGTACAACCTTCCCGCGCTTCACCCAATAATCAAACCCGCCCCACCTGATCCGCCGTGAACAAACCGCCGCCATCTGCATCGCAAAATGCACCCAGCACACCACAAACGGCGCCGAGACATCCCACCAGAGCGACCGCCGCGCTGCCCTCGCCTGATCCGACTCGACCACAGCCCCGATGATCCGCCGCCGCACTAACGCTCGCCCGACAGCCGCACCATAACCCACCGCCAGAGTACTGCATCCGCCCCAACCAAATGCCCAGACCCAACCCAAAGCCTGCACGCCCACCACCACCGCAGCAACCGCCCACATCCCCACGCTGTTCGTCACGATATGCCGATACTGGCGCACCCCAAAGCCAAGCGCACCCCGCGCCCCCAGAGGCGAAGCAACCAGCAGATCACGCACCGGCCGCAACCGCAGCTTCGCGCGCCACCCGGCAAGCCCGATCGCCATGTCATCCGACAACCGCCCCGCCAGCGCTGCGTCTAGGTCGAGCCGCTCCGCCACCTCCCGCGTCAGCGCCATAGCCCCTCCCCAAGGCATGGTCGCACTCGCCGCCCGGGGTAACGTCGCCAGTTGCATCTCCACCGCTCCGACCAGCGCCGCTCGCCAGTGCGCATCCGGCAACAACAATCGATAGCCAGTCACGATATCCGCCTTCCCCCGCACCAGAGGAAAGAGCAGCCGCCCGACCAGGCGCGCCGACGGCTCAATATCGGAGTCCACGAAAACCAGGTAGCGATCCTCCGGCCGCAAAGCCCGCAAAGCCGCCCTCAACTTATGAACTTTCTGCCCCTCATCCACGGCAACACCCGCGCGGACGATCTGCACCCAATCCCCCTCACGCGCCGCCAAGGCCTCCGCAGCCGCAGACCCGCCACTCGAAGCGATCACCAACCGAAACCGCGCCGTCTGCGCCTTCAGCCGCGCGATCAGTACCGCGCCGCCATCCCAATCGTCCCGCACCGACAGCAGCACGACCACGCCCTCAGGCGCCTCCTCCTGCCGGTCCATCGGCAGATGCCGCCAGTAGTTCAACACGCCCAGCAGCGTCAGCCCCTGAAGCACCACCCATGCCCAAAAGGCCCAACTCATAACAAACCCAAGCCCTTTACCGCCCCGACCGCTGCTGTATGACGCTTGGCAAGATGCTCTCCAACCCTTTTCTCTTCACCCTCCTGCGCCTGCTCCCCGCATCCATCGCCTCCTGGCTAGGCGGATGGCTGTCGGCCAACGTCGCGCGCAGGACCATGAAGCTGCGAGACCAGCGCGCCCGCAGCAATCTGGCCATCCTGCGCCCCGATCTCGATCACGCCTCCCGCGAGACCATGCTCACCCGCCGCTGGGTCAATCTCGGCCGCACCATGGCCGAACTCACCAACATCGACCGACTGATCGAAAACAACCACATCACGGTCGAGGATGCGGAGGGCTATGACGCGGTTCTCGCAGGCCCCGGTCCGATGATCGCGCTCGCGGTGCACGTCGGCAACTGGGACCTGCTCGCCGCCCATATCAAGGCGTCCACCGACCGCCCCGGCCTCGGCGTCTATGATCCGCCGCAAGACCCCGGCCAAGCCGCCATGCTGAAGCGCGCCCGCACCTCCTATATGGGCGAGGCCATCACCGGAGACGGCGCGGCCCGAGGCATCCTGAAGCACCTCACCACCAAGGACCGCGCGACCCTCTATATCCTGCTGGACGAGCGCCGCGACCGCCAGGTCTGCTTCCCCCGCTTCGGCCGCGACCTGCCGCCATCGGGCAACCTCTCCGTCGCGCTGCGCCTAGGTCGAAAGGTCGGCGCAAAGTTTCTGCCCTTCTACATGATCCGCACCACCGGACCCAATTTCCGCGTCCACTGGAACCAGCCACTCGACCCAGCGCAACTCACCGACGAACAGATCATGGATCAGGTCGACGCCTTCCTTGGCAAAGCCTGCATCGACCATGCCGACCAGTGGCTCGCCCTGCACGACATGGACCTGGCCGCGCCGACCGCCTAAAGCGCCCCAATGTCCCGACTCGCCATCAAGATTTGCGGTCTTTCGACGCCGGATACGGTAGGCGCCGCGATCAAGGCTGACGCCACCCATCTTGGCTTCGTCCATTTCCCCAAAAGCCCGCGCCATGTTGAAGCCGATCAACTGCGCGCCCTCGTCGCAACTGTTCCCGCGCATGTCGGCCGAGTAGCCGTCCTCGTAGACCCCACCGACGAGACGCTCGCCGAGCTCACCGCTACCCGCGCTCTCACCGCCCTGCAACTCCACGGCAAGGAAAGCCCCGAGCGCACGGCCGCCATCGCCGAGCGCTTCAACCTCCCCGTCTGGAAAGCCATTTCCGTGAAAACCCGCGCAGACATCGACGCTGCAAAAGCCTATACCGGCGCGGCCGACCTCCTCCTCTTCGACGCGAAGACGCCAGAGGGCGCTGCACTCCCCGGCGGAATGGGCCTGCGCTTCGACTGGACCCTGCTGCGGGGCGTCCCCATATCCATGCCCTGGGGCCTTTCCGGAGGTCTCGGCATCGACAATGTCGCCGAAGCGATCCGCATAACCGGCGCACCGATGATTGACGTTTCTTCCGGCGTGGAAAGCGCGCCGGGCATCAAGAGTGTGGACAAGATCATGGCCTTCTGCAAAGCGGCACAGCAATCATGACCATCAATAACTCCCTCCGCTCGCAACCCGACGCATCCGGCCATTTCGGCTCCTTCGGCGGCCGCTACGTCGCGGAAACGCTGATGCCGCTCATCCTGGAGCTGGAGAAGGTTTATAAAGAAGCCAAGCAGGACCCGGCTTTCGAGGAGGAGTTCGAGGAACTGCTGCGCAGCTATGTCGGCCGTCCCAACCCGCTTTACTATGCAGGCCGCCTGACCGAAGCGCTCCGCGCCGACGCGCCTGACGGTAAAGGTGCAAAAATCTACCTGAAGCGCGAGGAACTGAACCACACCGGCGCGCACAAGATCAACAATTGCATCGGCCAGGCGCTGCTCGCCCGCCGCATGGGCAAGAAGAAAGTCATCGCCGAAACCGGCGCAGGCCAGCATGGCGTCGCCACCGCCACAGTCGCCGCTCTGTTCGGCATGGAATGCAAGATATTCATGGGCGCCAAGGACGTCGAGCGGCAGAAGCCCAACGTCTTTCGCATGAAGCTCCTCGGCGCGGAGGTGATCCCCGTCGTCTCGGGCTCGCAGACGCTCAAGGACGCGATGAACGATGCCCTGCGCCATTGGGTCTCGAACGTCCACGACACCTTCTATATCATCGGCACCGCCGCAGGCCCGCACCCCTATCCGGAACTGGTCCGCGACTTCCAATCGGTCATCGGCCGCGAAGCGCGCCAGCAGATACTGGGGATTGAAGGCCGCCTGCCCGACATGCTGATCGCCCCGGTCGGCGGCGGCTCCAACGCCATCGGCCTGTTCCATCCCTTCCTTGATGATGTCGATGTCAGGATGATCGGCGTCGAAGCAGCAGGCGAGGGGCTGACCGGCAAGCATGCCGCCTCGCTCGCAGGCGGCGCGTCAGGCATCCTCCACGGCAACCGCACCTATCTTCTTCAGGACGAAGACGGCCAGATCACCGAAGCACACAGCATCTCCGCTGGCCTCGACTATCCCGGCATCGGCCCCGAACATAGCTGGCTGCACGAGATTGGCCGCGTCCAATATATGCCCATCACCGATGACGAAGCGCTGGCCAGCTTCCAGAAGCTCGCCGCGCTGGAAGGCATCATCCCCGCGCTGGAATCCGCCCACGCCATCGCCAGCGCCGAAAAGGTCGCGCCAACCATGGACGCGGACCAGATCATCATCGTCAACCTCTCCGGTCGTGGCGACAAGGACATCTTCACCGTCGCCGACGCGCTGGGAGTGGAGATGTGAGCAGCCTCTCCCAACGAGCCATCCCCTCCTCCGTTCGCCCTGAGCTTGTCGAAGGGCTCCACTTTTCTTCACAGAAGGACCGGGCTTCGACGGGCTCAACCCGAACGGGCGTTTTTGGAAATGACTGACCGCCTCGCCACCCGCTTCGCCACCTGCAAGGAAGCAGGCCGCGCAGCCCTCATCACCTTCGTGACTGCAGGCGACCCGACCGTCACCGCGACCCCCGCGATCCTCGATGCCCTCGTCGCGGGCGGCGCTGACATCATCGAACTCGGCATGCCCTTCACCGATCCGATGGCGGATGGTCCCGCGATCGAACTGGCAAACCTGCGCAGCCTGGGCTCAGGCACGAAGACCAGGGACATCTTCCACCTCGCCACCACATTCCGCGCCCGCCATCCGCACACGCCACTCATCCTCATGGGCTATGCCAATCCCATGCTGATTCGCGGGGCCGAATGGTTCGCGAACCAGTGCCAGGAAGCTGGCGTGGACGGCGTCATCTGCGTTGACGTGCCGCCGGAAGAAGATGCGGAAATCGGCCCCGCCCTCCGTGCGGCGGGCGTTCACCTGATCCGGCTTGCAACTCCCACGACCGACGCTGCCCGCCTGCCCGCCGTCCTCGATGGCGCCAGCGGCTTCCTCTACCATGTCGCCGTCGCGGGCGTGACGGGCAAGCAGCAGGCTGCTCAGGCGGCCGTCGAACAGGCCGTCGAAAAGCTGAAGTCCGCGACCAGCCTTCCCATCGCGGTTGGCTTCGGTGTCCGCTCAGCCGATCAGGCCGCAGCGATCGGCCGTGTCGCTGACGGCGTTGTCGTCGGATCAGCCATCGTTGACATCGTCGGCTCGCATGGCGACGCCGCAGCCCCCTTCGTTCAGGAGTTCGTCGCCACGCTCAGCGGCGCACTCAAAGCCAATAGCCCCCATTTCCGGGAGACCATCGCATGAGCTGGATCAATCGCGTCCGCAAGGCCGTTCCCTTCCTCGCAAAGAAGGAAACCACCGCCGAGACGCTGTGGCACAAATGCCCGTCCTGCACCGAGATGATCTTCATCAAGGAGTGGGAGGACAATCTCTCCGTTTGCCCGCGCTGTGACCATCATGGCCGCATCGGCCCGTCCGAACGGTTCGAGCAGATCCTTGACGCGGGCTTCATCCTGCTCCCCACGCCCCCGGTTCAGGAAGATCCGCTCAAGTTCCGCGATTCAAAGCGCTATCCCGACCGCATGAAGGCTGCCCGCGCGCAGACGGGGGATCAGGACGCTCTCATCAATGCGCGCGGGGCTATCGACGACGTGCCCTTGGTCATGGGCGTACAGAATTTCGCCTTCATGGGCGGCTCCATGGGCATGGGCGTCGGCGCTGCCTTTATCCAGGGCGTCAACGAAGCCATCGGCCACAAATGCCCTTATGTCATCTTCACCGCGGCAGGCGGCGCACGCATGCAGGAGGGCATATTGTCCCTCATGCAGATGCCGCGTTCTACCGTCGCAATTCAGAAATTGCATGCTGCTGGCCTCCCCTATATCGTCGTCCTCACCGATCCGACGACGGGCGGCGTCACCGCCAGCTACGCCATGCTGGGCGACGTCCAGATTGCGGAGCCCAACGCCCTCATCGGCTTTGCGGGCCAGCGCGTCATCGAAAGCACGATCCGCGAAAAGCTGCCCGACGGCTTCCAGCGCGCCGAATATCTGCTGGAACATGGCATGCTCGACATGGTTGTTCACCGTAGCGAATTGCGCGACACGCTCGCCCGGGTGATCGGCTACCTCGCTCCCCGCGCCGCAGCCTGACGCCACCCGCGCGAGGGACATAGGGCTATGCCCGACCACGCCATTTCGGACGACCCGGCGGTCCAGGCCCAACTGGACCGCCTCGCCACATTGTCGCCAGGCGCTGACACGCTTGGCCTCGATCGCATCACCCGGCTGCTCGACCGCCTGCGCGATCCGCACCGCGCGCTGCCGCCCGTCTTCCATGTCGCGGGCACCAACGGGAAAGGCTCAACCTGCGCCTTCCTCCGCGCCGCACTGGAGGCGGATGGCCGAAGCGTCCACGTCTTCACCTCGCCCCACCTAGTCCGCTTCAACGAACGCATCCGCCTTAACGGCCAGCTGATCAGCGACGAAGCCCTCGCTCACTATCTCTCCCGTGTCCTCGACGTGGCAGAAGGCATCGGCGCCAGCTTCTTCGAAGTCACGACCGCCGCCGCCTTCCTCGCCTTCGCAGAGCATCCCGCCGACGCCTGCATCATCGAAGTGGGCCTCGGCGGCCGCCTCGATGCCACCAACATCATCGAAAGCCCGGCTGTCTGCGGCATCGCCCAGCTTGGCCTCGATCATCAGGCGTTCCTCGGCAACAGCCTCCGCGCCATCGCCACGGAAAAGGCGGGCATCGCCAAGCCCCGCGCCCCGCTGGTCACGCAACGCTATCCCGAATCGCTTGCGCCCGTCCTGCAGGAAGCCGCCGCCCGCGCCCGTACTGTGTGGCTACCGATGGGGCAAGGCTGGGACGCCGCCAGCTACCGCGATCGCCTCCACTATCGCGACGAACACGGCCGCATCGACACCCCGCTCCCCCGCCTCCCCGGCGCGCATCAGGTGCAGAACGCCGCCCTCGCCTTCGCCATGCTGCGCCACCAAGCCGCCTTGCCCGTCAGCGAAGCCGCTCTCAAGGCCGCGCCCCTCTGGGCCCACTGGCCCGCGCGCCTCCAGCGCCTCGACCACGGCCCGCTGCTCACCCCTCTCCCCCCGGCAAGCGAAGCCTGGCTAGACGGCGGCCACAATGCGGGAGCTGGCGAAGCGATCAGCGCCTTCTTCACCGCCGACAAGCTCGCCGGGCGCAAGCTGCACCTCATCATCGGCATGCTCGCCAACAAGGATGTGGACGCCTTCCTCGCCCCCTTTGCCGGACGCATCGCGCATATCCACACTCTCCCGGTACCGGGCCATGACCATCATCCCCCCAACCGGTTCGCCGGGATCGCGGAGCAATGGGGCGTCGGCTGCACGCCGCACTCCAGCCCGGCCGAAGCCATCCAGGCCGTAGCGACCGACACCCAAGACCAGGCCCCGCTCCTCCTCATCGCCGGGTCCCTGTACCTAGCCGGCGAGATTTTGCGGCTGAACGAGCAATATCCCGACTGATTATACTTGCGATTGACTCGCAATAGCGTAGCATGTCCTCCGTAACGCAACGGATAAAAGGTGCTCGCACATGGCCCATGGAGAGATCAGCCCCCTCGACCTGCCCCGCTCGATGCCGCATGGCTACGGCAACCGCCTCTTCCTCTATGTGATGCGCCGCATGGCCAGCGCGGGCGTCAATGATGCCCATGCCGCCAACGCCATGCTCGGCGCCTTCGGCCGCAGCTATCGCCGCCCACTCGTCCTGATGCGCGCAATGATGCTGGAGGTTGCCCGCTGCGCCACGCGCCGTATCCTGGTCGCCCCCTGCTGCTGCGCCCGGATGACGTCCGACGAAGCAAGCCTCATGCAAGCAATCAGCAGCGCACTGCAGGACCCGCCGTCATCCTATGACCAACTCGCCACGTTGCTCGGCACCGATGATGTGCTGGGCGCCCTCACCTGCCTCCAAGCCGTCGCTCAGGCGCATGGCGACCTAGGCCGCCCGCTCGATCTTTACGCAGGCGCCTGAGCGCCTTCATCCCTAGCCGCGCTGCCGACACTCGCATCCACCAGCCCGCTGCGCATCATCAGCCAGAACAGGACAATCCCCGGCAGCGCCAGCACCGTCGTCAGCAGGTAGAAATCCACATATCCAAACCGCTCGATCAGCGCCCCCGCCGTCGTCCCGGTCAGAAAGCGCCCTAGGATGCTCGCCGCTGCCGAAATCATCGCATATTGGGCAGCGGTAAAGCGCAGGTCGCACAGCGCGGAGAAATAGGCGACCACCGCAACGCCGCCGATCCCGCTCGCGAAATTCTCGAACCCGATCGCACCCGCCATGCCCAGATTGCTCTTCCCCGCCGCCGCCAGCAACGCAAAGCTGAAGTTCGACACCGCCATCAGCACCAGGCTGATCAGCACCGACCGCTTCAACCCCAGCCGCGCATAGAGCACCCCACCGACGAAAATCCCCGCAAGCAGTGCCCAGAAACCAACGCCCACATCGTAGATCGCGATCTCTTCATTGCTATACCCCAGATCGTTGAACAGCAGGCGAAACGTCAGGTTCGCCAGCGTGTCGCCGATCTTGTGGACAATGATGAACAGCAGGACGAGCAACGCGCCCTTCCGCTTGAAGAAATCCACAAACGGCCCGACGATCGCCTGCACCAACTCCCCGCCCGTCTTGCGCGAAGCAATCTCCCGATGCCGCTCAGGTTCACCAACGACCAACGCGGCCAGCATTGCAGGCAGCGCGAACAGCGAACAGACCAGATAGGCCAGCGTCCAATCCCAATATTGCGCCACCACCAGCGCCAAGGCGCCCGCCGCCGCCGCGCCGATCCGCCAGCCATATTGCGACATGCCAGCGCCAATACCCAACTGCTCGGGCCGCAATATCTCGATCCGATAGCCATCGATGATGATGTCAAACGTCGCCCCCGCGATCCCCAACAGGATCGCAGCCCGCACCGTGCCCATCAGGTCATTGGCTGGATCGACAAAAGCCAGATTGACCACCGCCGCCATCACCAGCAGCCCCGCCACCAGCATCCATGATACACGCTGCCCCAACCGATGCAGCACAGGCAGCTTCACCCCCTCAATCACCCAGGCCCACAACCATTTGAGATTATAGGCGAGCAGCACCAGGCTGAAGGCCGTCACGCTTTTCTTGTCGATCCCATCCTGCGCCAGCCGCGAAGCAAGGTTCGCACCAATCATGGCAAATGGAAAACCCGACGAGATCCCCAGGAACAGGGCGGCGAGCGGCGCCTTCTCCACATAGGGCTTGACCGCATCCAGCCAACTTCTGGTGCCCACGCCGATGTCATTCATGAAAAGCTGCGCCCCCGGAAGATGCTTATCGCGCCACCATATGGCCAATCATCGGAGAAACAAGCGGAACCGGCCAGAGCGGCGAGGTAGTTCTTCAGGTGGGGCGGCGTTTGGGGGTGGGAGTGGACCGATAGCTGATAAGAAGCCGCTATACTGAAACCGACCCATTCGGAGCGTCATGCCAGCGAAGGCTGGCATCTCAGGCAATAAGGCACGACCCAACCTCCCAAGATCCCACCCTCCGCTGGGATGACGAGAGGGGTGGAAAGCAGTCGTTCCCCCTCCCGCAGGCGGGAGGGGGCTAGGGGGTGGGTTGGCGCAACCCCGCGTTGATTTTCAATAGCTAAGGTAGAAGCTCGCTGCACTCGCGCCCACCCCTAGCCCCTCCCGCCTGCGGGAGGGGAATGTCTTCGCTTGGTCGTCAGCCGCTACGCCCCACCGCGCCCCAAAATCCTCAAAACAGATGCAGCCCCCTCGGCACCCGCGGCCGATCCGCACCAGCCATCAGCGCCTCGATCACCCCGATAGAGGCCACCAAATCACGCGGCAGAAACGGCTTGGCAAGGCACCCGACTGCCATCTCATGCGCATCCACCGGACAAGTCCCGCTGACGAACAGCACGGCCAAGCCCTTCCCATAAGCATGCCGCGCCACATCAATGCCGGTCTTGTCCCCGTGCAGCGTGATGTCCGCGATCACCAGATCGACCTCATCCTGCTCGATCACACGGATGGCATGATCATAATCATCCACGGTCGCCGCGACCCGATAACCGGCCTGCTCCAGCACATGCTCATTGTCGAACGCGACCAGCGGCTCGTCTTCGACCACCAGCACGCTGCGGATCGCCTGTCCCTGCTGCCTTGGCTTTGAGTCCCCTTTGACTAGCCCGAAAAACATTTGCCGATCCGCCCCATATGCGCCATGCAACCGATCAAACGCGCAGCATCCCAAGGGAGTTGCGGCCGTTCCTCCGCATTGGGCGATGGCACGGCACCTTTCGTCATTTTCCGGTGCTTGCCATATGGGAAGCGCCGCCGCTTCGTTAAAGGAACCGAGCGTGGAGCCGCCGAAAAAATCAGGACCGCCGCGCAGGGCAGGACCGGGCGGACCCCGGCGCCCTTCGCAGGACAAGCCTTCTGCCGGAACGCGCGCCGCTCGCCCGCCTTTTCGGAAAGCAAAGGCTCCTCCAGCCAAATCCTCCAACCCCCATCCGGCCCGCTCGGCTGCTGCGGCCAACGGCAAGGATGAGCCGCAACGTATCGCCAAGCTGCTCGCCCGCGCCGGGGTCGCCTCCCGCCGGGAAGTCGAGCGGATGATCGAGGAGGGCCGCGTCACCCTCCACGGGGAAGCGGTCTCCACGCCCGCGACCTTGCTGGCATCGCTCAACGGCGTTGCAGTCGACGGCACGCCAATCGCCCAGCCCGCGCCCGCACGGCTGTTCCTCTTCCACAAACCTGCTGGTTATCTCACCACAGAGCGCGACCCGCGTGGCCGCCCGACCATTTACGACCGCTTGCCCGCCGACCTGCCGCGCGTAATGCCCATCGGCCGCCTCGACATGACGACCGAAGGCTTGTTGCTCCTCACCACCGACGGGGAATTCAAGCGGCAGATGGAGTTGCCCGCCACGGGTGTCCCCCGCACTTACCGCGCCCGCGCATTCGGCGAAGTCAGCCAGGCCCAGCTTGAAGACCTGTTCATGGGCATAGAGATTGACGGCATCCGCTACGGCCAGATCGAAGCCAATCTGGAACGCCGCACCGGTCGCAACCAGTGGATCGAAATGACGCTGACCGAAGGCAAGAACCGCGAAGTCCGCCGCGTCCTGGAACATCTCGGGCTTCAAGTGAACCGGCTCATTCGCACCAGCTATGGCCCATTCCATCTTGGCGAGCTCGCATCCGGCGCGGTGGAGGAGGTGCGGCAGCACGACCTCATCGTCTTCCGCAAGAGCTTGAAGACGCCCAAATCCTGAACTCTGCACGGACGCCATCCAATGAGAATTATCGCAGGCCAATGGCGCGGCCGCCCGCTCACCGCACCAAAGGGTGACGCCACGCGCCCGACCGCTGATCGCACGCGCGAAACGCTCTTCTCGATGCTGCTAAGCCGCCTTGGCTCGTTCGAAGGGCTGAATGTCGGCGACTTCTTCGCAGGGTCAGGAGCGCTCGGCTTTGAAGCCCTGTCACGCGGCGCGGCAAGCTGCCTCTTCGTAGAGCAGGACAAACCTGCTCTCGACGCAATCCGCGCCAATGGCGACCGGTTGGGGATTCGCCCTGACATTCGCCAGAGCAGCGTGATGTCGCTCGGCCCAACATCCAAGCCGCTCGACCTCATCTTCATGGACCCGCCCTACAATACAGGCGCGGGCGCGGTGGCGCTGGACAAGCTCAGCCGCCTCGGCTGGACCGGCCCCGTGACCTGGGTCAGCATCGAAACCGACCGCCGTGAGGATGTCGAGGTGAAAGGCTTCACCATCGACGCCACCCGCGACATCGGCAAGGCACGGCTGACATTGCTGAGAGCAACCTGACCTTTACGGCACAACCGGTCCCCTCTCTCCTTTAGGGGTCGCAAGGAGGCACGTGACTCATTTGCGAGGCTAGGGAGAGGGGAACGCCCCAGAGCGCCCTCCCCCCGCTCCAAAAAATCAAGCCGCCTCAGCATCCTCATAAGCCTGTGCTTCCTTGCCGATCAGGATATCGGCCAGGAACCAGTAAGCCTTGCCCCAGGCCTCCAGAACCGCGTCGGTGGCGACCTCAGCCCCCAACACATCACGTATCGCGGGCAGCAGCGCCTCGGCGACCTTGGGATAATGCTCGGCCTTCACGCCGGTTTCGACATGCCGCTGCACCATGCGCTCGACCGCGCCGGTTAACGCCTGCAGCTTGTCGATATTCTCGGCATAACCCAGGATCGCAGCGGCCAGACGCTTGGGCTGCTCACCGCTTTCCTGCGCGGCTTGGTCAAACATGTCCTTGATCGATGCATCCTGAAACAGGCGTGCGTACATGGCGGTGGTGATCTCCACCCCATGGCTGCGAAGCGCAGGCGCGGTGGCTTTGACGATCGCGATGGTTTCAGCGCTCAACTGGTTCATGATGCACCCCTTTGATGGACAGACTCGATAAAGGTGCATTTACGTTCCATCTTTAAACGTGTAAACCATTTACATGTTTGATCGTGAAATCGCTTTCAATTAACGCATTCCCTCATGCAATTGACTCGCCACACCGACTACGCCCTGCGCGTCCTCATCCATCTGGCAGTCACGCCCACCGGCCGCGCGACCATTCCCGAAGTCGCCGACGCCTACGTTCTATCACGCAACCATCTGATGAAAGTCGTCCATCATCTCGGACAAGGCGGTTTCATCACCACCCAACGCGGGAGAGGCGGCGGCTTCACGCTCGCCCGCTCGCCCGACCTCATCAGCCTGGGCGATGTCATCCGCCACACGGAAACCGACATGAACCTCGCAGATTGCGGAGGCTGCGGCCTACGCTCCGCCTGCGGCCTCTCGGGCATATTGAAGGCAGCGACAGCCGCCTTCCTAACCGTCCTGGATCAGCACAGCTTGGCCGATGCGGCTAAGGACAAGACCGGGCTGGCGGCGTTGATCGCCGCACTGCCCCCTCTTCCTCAACTCACCGACGCATGCGCGCCTTCTTCGACCGCGGCGCCTCGCCTGGATTGATGCAACTGTCCTGCACCGTCCGGCTGCATAGCGGATAGTCTTTCCCTCCTGCGGGCGGCGGCGTCATGTTGCCGCCGACGGTCACGGGATTGGCGGAGCTCCCCATCGGTGCAGCCGGGTCTCTTGGAACTGCGGGAGACGCTGGCGCCATACCCGTATCAGCCGGAACCGCGCCGGCCGGCTGACCAGCATTCGGATCAGCCGGGGCTGCAGGTGTCGCGGGATCGGCAGGCATTGTCTCAGCGGCCGGAGGCTGAGCCGTGCTGTCCGGCGCACCCTGAGCGATCGCGATGCCAGTAGCGCCCGTGGAAAAAGCCAGCATTGCGGCACTTGCAAGGATGATCGATTTCATGGGTTATCCTTTCCTGTCCTTCACCCCGTTCTGCCTCTTGGCGGGTGAAGAACCAGATCGGTGACGCAGGCGTTCCGATACCGGCGACGAGCCGTTGTCCTGCTGCTGCGAACAGAGGCTAGGCGTCAATGCTCCGGGTATCGATCAACATGTGGCAATTGGTGTGCGCGCTCCATCCATGGCACAGCTTCCGCCCACTGCACATGAATGATGGGAGGAAATGCCGATGGATCGTCCAACGTAGAAGTTTGAATATCCACCATGCCCGGAAAGCTGGTGGGGTTGCGATAGAACAAGCCGGTGCCACAATTCGCGCAAAAGTGCCGCGTCGCGTCTTGAGAAGATCGGTAAAGCTTAGGCTCGCCCGTCACCTTCACCTTGTCTTCGGCAAATAGCGCCCATCCGACCATAGGCGAACCGGCACTGCAGCGACAATCGCGGCAATGACAAATGGCGCTGTACACTGGCTCACCCTCGGCCTCATACTGAACCGATCCACACTGGCATCGTCCCGTAACCATCGCGTTTCCCCTTGCGTGATTCGCCTTTTGTTCTCATAGATCAGTGATCGCTGCAAGAGGCTGACCCTTGCCCACCCTTCCCCTGCTCCCTAGTTGTTGACCATGACCCTGCCCGCCCCCTCGCCTAATGATCCTCTCTATCTTCAGGGGCTGAATGAACCTCAGCGGGAAGCTGTACTCACGGTCGAGGGTCCCGTCCTCGTCCTGGCGGGAGCAGGCACGGGCAAAACCGCCGCGCTGACTGCGCGCCTTGCTCATCTTGTCGCCACGCGTCGTGCCTACCCATCCGAAATCCTGGCAGTCACTTTCACCAACAAGGCCGCGCGCGAAATGCGCGAGCGCGTCGGGCGCATGATTGGTCCAGCGGTCGAGGGCATGCCTTGGCTTGGAACCTTCCATGCCATCGCAGCGAAGATGCTGCGCCGCCACGCCGAATTGGTCGGGCTTCAATCCAACTTCACCATCCTGGACACCGACGATCAATTGCGCCTGATGAAACAGTTGATCCAGGCAGAGGGCATCGATGAAAAGCGATGGCCAGCGAGGCAACTGGGCGGACTGATCGACCAGTGGAAGAACAAGGGGCTGACGCCGGACGAAATCAGCGCGGGAGAGAGCGAAGCCTATGCGAATGGCCGCGGTCAGAAACTCTATGCCGCTTATCAGGCTAGGCTGCGTGATGTGAACGCCTGCGACTTTGGCGACTTGCTGCTCCATGTGTTGACGATCCTGAAGCGCCACCGCGACGTGCTGGAAAACTATCAGCAGCGGTTCCGCTATATCATGGTGGACGAATATCAGGACACGAACAGCAGCCAGTATCTGTGGCTGCGCCTGCTCGCTCAACAGCGGAAGAATATTTGCTGCGTGGGTGACGACGACCAGTCCATCTATTCCTGGCGCGGTGCCGAGGTGGCCAACATCCTTCGATTCGAGAAGGACTTTCCCGGCGCCAAGATCGTCCGACTGGAACAGAATTACCGGTCCACGCCGCATATCCTTGGCGCTGCCTCTGGCGTCATCGCAGAGAATGGCAACCGACTGGGCAAGACGCTTTGGACCGATATCGATATCGGCGAAAAGGTGCGCGTGATCGGCGTCTGGGACGGGCCAGAGGAAGCTCGCCGCGTTGGTGACGAGATAGAGACGCTGGAACGATCGGGTCAGTCGCTGGATGATGTGGCGATCCTGGTCCGCGCACAGCATCAGACCCGCGAGTTTGAAGACCGCTTCATCCAGATCGGCCTTGCATACCGGATCGTGGGCGGGTTCCGCTTTTACGAACGTGCCGAAATACGGGATGCGCTTGCCTATCTGCGCCTTGTCAACCAACCGGCCGACGACCTGGCGTTCGAACGGATCGTCAATGTTCCCAAACGAGGGTTGGGCGACAAGGCCGTAGAGAAGCTTCACCGCTTGGCGAGAGCTGAAGGCATTCCCTTGGCGCTGGCGGCGGCGCGCATTCTCGACACGGACGAGATGACGCCGCAGGCGCGCCGCGCGCTTGGAGCCTTCATCGGAGACCTCGCTCGTTGGCGCGACCGGGCAGCGCAGTTGCCGCATGCCGAACTGGCGCGCCAGATACTCGACGAAAGCGGCTATACAGCGATGCTTCAGGCGGAGCGCACCGCGGAAAGTGCCGGGCGCCTTGAAAACCTGAACGAGCTCACCCGCGCGATGGAGGAATATGAAACGCTCGGCGCGTTCCTCGAGCATGTGTCGCTAGTCATGGACAATGATGCTCAGGCGGAAGAAAGGAAGGTCACCATCATGACCATCCACGCAGCCAAGGGACTTGAGTTTGAGACCGTGTTCCTGGCCGGATGGGAAGAAGGCATTTTCCCATCCCAGCGCGCCCTCGATGAAGGCGGGCTCAACAGTCTGGAAGAGGAGCGCCGACTGGCCTACGTCGCGATCACCCGGGCTCGGAAGCTTTGCATCATCCTGCACGCTGCCAACCGGCGGATCTATGGGCAGTGGACAAGCTCCATCCCGTCACGCTTCGTGGGCGAGCTGCCGCCGGAACATGTCGAGGAGGAAAGCAGCATGGCCGGCGGGGCGTCACTATGGCGAGCCAACTGGTCGGAACGAGCCGATCCTTTTGCCAATGTGCAGAGAGGCGGCGGTCGTGGCCCGGGCTGGCAGCGCGCACAACAAAGCGGTCAGTTTACGCGGGAGCCCGTGCGAATTGTGGAAGCGCGCGCATCAGCCGTATCGCTTGGCAACAAGGGCCGGGACGACATGCAAGTGGGATTGCGGGTGTTCCATCAGAAGTTCGGCTACGGCACGATCGCCGAGATTGAAGGCAACAAGCTGGAAATCGACTTTGAAACAGCAGGCCGCAAACGTGTGATGGACAGCTTCGTACAGCCCGCTTGACGCGACCTCAGGTCTGCTGCGTTATCGTCGCCACCTCGCTATGGCAGGACGGACGAGTTCCACGTCGCAACGGCTAGGGCCGGCATATGCCCCTTCCATGATTCCGGTGGCACACAGGAGCTCGCGTCCAATCTGGCGGAAAGCGCGAACATTGAACGCCCACAACGCGCCTCTACGTCGCCGACGGGCTATAGAACAATCCTAGGAAGATTTTGGTGGAGCCTAGCGGGATCGAACCGCTGACCTCCTGCATGCCATGCAGGCGCT
>CBIHNV010000021.1:0-60317 GCA_966211835.1 uncultured Sphingobium sp. | reverse complement strand
GATCATCGCTGCCCGTAACCGCGGGTTCCAAACGTTGGAGTCAATCCACTAGGATCTAGTCAGCGGGCCCAGCCGCCATTGGTCGCTCGCCTCTTGCAACGCCATATTGTGCTTCTAAGGAACGGAATGATAATGCTCTGAATTGAAAAGATACGATAAAAAAGAGGTCGCAATGACGCGGGTATTGGTGGCAGAGGATGATCCGCTTACCTTGAGCGGCATCAGCATGCTTCTCGACAAGACCAATTTCGAAGTGGTCGCTACAGTGAATACCGGGACGGCAGCATTGGATGCGCTGCCGAAGGCCCGGCCGGACATGCTGATCCTCGACAACAGCATGCCCGAACGCACCGGGCTCGACGTGCTGCGCACGCTGCGCCATCGCGGTGACAATCGCTCAGTCATCCTGCTGACGGGCGGCATCAATGACCAGGCGACGAAGGAAGCCATGCAATTGGGCGTGGACGGCATCGTCATCAAATCGACCGCGCCTCGCGACCTGCTCACTTGCCTTGAAACCGTGGTGCAGGGGCGGCGCTGGCTCGACCAGGAAGTCATGCAGCGCGCCATGCAACTGGCGATGTCGCCCGAAGGCCCGCGCGATCCGCTCGAGGTGCTGAGCGCGCGCGAGCGAGCGGTTGCATCCCTTGCCCAACGTGGCCTGCGCAACAAGGAAATCGCCGACGAACTGGGCCTCACCGAAGGCACCGTGAAGGTCCATCTGCACAAGGTGTTCGAGAAACTGGGCGTGCGCGGCCGGACCGAACTCATCCTGCTCGCCCAGGACCGCGAGGGTTGAGATTATACCGAAAGAGATAGGCGCTTTCATCCGAAGGTAAGCGCGCTTCTTGCCGGGGGTTGAATGGTTCGCCCGGCAAGAAGGGAGCATTTGCCGATCAGGGCAGCGGTCTTGGACCGCGCATGATAGGCGAATGATGAAGCGGATTTTGATCCTTTGCATGGCGATGATGGTGGCGGCTTTCAGCCTTGCCAGCCCGTCTGCGCATGCGCAGGTGACCGCCTATGCCGCTGGTCAGGGATCAGTGAACAGCATCACCGTGGGGGTCGATGTGCGCGCCTCCGTTCGCGGCCGTTGTGGCTTCGCGACCGGGGGCGCGCCTACCGGCAGCATCGACCAGGCGGATTTCGACCAGACCGGCTTTACCAAGGATTTCGCGATCCAGCTTAATTGCAGCGGCGCGTCGCGCATCGCTATCTCGTCCGCCAATGGCGGCATGGCGGCGGCGGCGACTAGCGGTCAGGGCTATTCCGCCAAGGCGCCATATCAGGTCGCGCTGCGCATGGTGGCCGATAATGGCACCAGCGCTTCTGCCTCCTGCGATGCTTCCGCGCTCGCCTCGGGCGGTGCTTGCAGCTTTGCCGGCGTGGCTGGCGAAACCAAGGGCCTGCGCCTTGCAGGCGCTTCGACCAAGGCGAACGGCTCCTACCTCCGCGTCAGCGCCCCTGCCTATTCCGGCGCCGACACGCTGGTCGCGGGCCGCTACAGCGACACATTGTCGATCACGGTTAGCGTTTCTCCTTAAAATGCTGATAAGTAGTTAGAATGAGTGATCTTTCACGAATGGAGAGCATTGTCATGATCTATGACGCGGACAATCTCCCCTCCGGCCAGCAGCCAGACCGTCACGCGCCCGCTCGCCTGGGCAGCGGCGATCCTGTACCTTACGCCGGTTCAGGCGCAGGCAGGTGCGCAATTCGACATAGTCGGCCATGTCGCGCCGCGATGCTGGGTGTCGAACGCGGCTCTGCTGCCGCAACCCGCGACACAGGGGAGCGCGATCTGCAATCAGGCGCGTCCTGCCCTGCAATCGCGCGTCCGCGTGCTGGAGACAGCCGGGACATTGCAGCCGCTTGCCAGCGAAACGTCAGCTCGCACCGCTCTGGAGATCATCGTCTCGCCCCAGCTGTGATCGGCCAGAAAGCCGGGCTGGTCATCGCTGCCCTGTCCGCCACTTTCATGGCGGCGGCCCCCGCAGAGGCGCAGTCGCAAATATCCTCCGTCTGCGGCGTGACCGGCAGTGCGACCGCCCCCGCCAGCATCACCTATGATCCCTTCTCGCCCACCGGCCTTTCCGAAGTCACCATCCCGCTGGTCCTCCGACGCAATCGTGGTTTGATCATCGGCCGCACGAACGAAGTCAGCCTTGTCCTGGTCGCGCCATCAGGCACGCCGCCGCTGGACATCACC
Organism: uncultured Sphingobium sp.; assembly: GCA_966211835.1. Classification (GTDB taxonomy): domain Bacteria; phylum Pseudomonadota; class Alphaproteobacteria; order Sphingomonadales; family Sphingomonadaceae; genus Sphingobium. The sequence continues at coordinate 58,108 of CBIHNV010000021.1, read as the reverse complement.
TATCGGGGCTATCGCGTTCTCTATCCCGAAGGGTCTACGGCCGGGCGTCCGCGCGCGCTCGATTCGAAGGACAACGGCGCGGGCGCTGCGGGCGAGATTCGCTATGACTTCGGCAGCCTCTTCGCATCCGACCTTTCCACCGCGCTCAACCTGCGCGTGTCGGTGCCGCCCGGCACTGACCTGTCCGCAGGCGATCCGATCATCCTCGACATGCTCTATATCTGCTCCGGCGAGAATGGGATGCTGAGCGTGCCCGTGCCAACGCGCGAAACCGGATCGATCAGGATCAACGTGAACACAGTCAGCGCGCTTCAGGCCTATTATGCGGGCGCGGCGCTCGACTTCGGCGAAATCGGCGATGTCACGACCGCGCAGGTCCAGGCCGCGCCAGACCGTTATACAACATCGACGGCCAATGCGCTCAAGGTCCGCAGCTCCGGCGCCTATGAAGTGCAGGTGCGGTCCCAAAATGATTTCCGCCTGACCTTCCCCGGCGGCAATCTAGGCGACGCCGCGCAAACGATCCGCTACAGCGCCCGCTTCCTGGGGCAGGAGGTCACGTCCAACGCGTCCTTCGGCACGCGCACCTGCGCGCGCGCGGGCGTCGGCGGCGAAGCGGGCACGCTGCCCTTGCGCGCGACGCTCAAGGAAGGCGGCGCGGCCAAGACCCCCGCCACCAACTATGCCGACATAATCAGCATCACCTTCACCCCCATTGTGTCCGCCGCGTCGGCGACCAACTGTGCGGGGCTGTAGCGCGGACCTATCAACTGCTTATTCGAAACGAGAGCGGATTGCTTTTTTGCGACCGTTTCTCCCCACCCGTTCGGGCTGAGCTTGTCGAAGCCTTTTCCGGAGCCTGTCGAAGGGCGGAGGGCGAACCGTGCCTCCCAACGCCCGCCCGCTATATCGTCCGGTATAGCGCCTTATCTCCTGAAGTTAGGGCGATTTTCGCTGGTCGCTGAATGTGTTGAGCGCGTGATTCGCCGTATCTCCAATCTCGTCGGGGCGATGGGAACCCCAGTCACTTTGGAGATACGAAATGAAGAAGCTGCTTGTTTCCGCCCTGATGTTCGGTTCGGTCGCCACTGCCGCTCCCGCCTTCGCACAGGCCAGCGGTTCGGTCGATGTCAGCGGTACGGTCGCCGCCAAGTGCTCGGCCGTGACGCCGATTAGCGGCAGCATCACGCTGGGCGAACTTGCCAAGGCCGATGGCACTGTTGATCCCGCTTTCGCCAGCAACACGGGCGGGCTCAGCCGCACCTTCACCATCAAGTGCAACGGCGCCAACCCCAAGCTGACCGTCGAGGCCAAGCCGCTGGTGAACGCTGCAGCCACCAACTCGCCCAACGGCTACACCAACACGGTCCACTATACCGCGACGGTCGTTGCAACCGGTGCCAAGGGCGGCAGCGCAACCGTGGCTGATCAGTCGCTCAGCTCCGGCGCGACTTCGGGCCAGGTCGGTGATCGTCTGGCGGCGGTTTCCAACAACCTCTCGCTCACGGTCGGCAGCGGCCTGACGTCGGACTCCACCGCGATCCTCGACGCTGGCACCTATGCTGGCAAGGTCGAAATCACGGTCGCTCCGGCCGCCTGATAAAGGATTTCGGGCAGGCCCGTTCATCGGGCCTGCCCGATCCAAGCCCGGAGCATGGACGTGCAAGACCCTCGCGCACTGGCGGCAGAGCTGCGGATCCGGGCCATCGAGGCCGAGGACGATCAGCGCGCCGATCTCCTGTTCCTGGCGGCAGAATATGAACGGATGGCGGATGCCCCACCGCTTTCATCCGGTGGAGAGCAGGTGAAAGTCCGCCTACCCCGTTGATGCTCCCGTGCAACAGTGCATCCCTTCCGGATGAACCTCTGCGCGATTTCGGCTTTTTCTGTCTTGGCGGCGACCACGCATACGTTCATCGTCTTGCCAGCCGTCACGGTGAAATGGCCCAAGCTGTTAGGAGCAAGCCTTTGAAGTTCCAGCCTAGATCCTGTGTCACCGCGCTCCTTGCCTTCGTTGCTGCGGCTGGTCTTGCCCCCGCGGCAAAGGCGATGACGGTCCAGCCGGTGGTCATCGATCTCACCACGTCGGGCCGCAGCATGAGCCAGGTCGTCACGGTCGAAAACAGCTTCGACAAGCCGCTGCCCGTGGAATTGCGGATCGAAACGCTGGACCTCACGGCCGATGGCGCGAAGCCGACCGGCAAGGATAGCGGCGAACTCGCCGTATTCCCCCCGCAAGCGTTGATCCAGCCCGGCCAGCGGCAGAATTTCCGCGTGCAATATGTTGGCGATCCGGCCTTGGCGCGCAGCAAGCATTATTTCGTGACGGTCGCGCAGCTGCCGGTGCAGACGAGCGACACCCAATCCAACATCCAGCTGCTCTATAATTTCCAAGTGCTGGTCAGCATCTCGCCCGATGGCGCGAAGCCCGCCTTGTCGATCGCGTCGGCGGAAATCGGGAAAAATGCGGAAGGTGCGGCTGCCCCCGTAATCACCGTGACGAATACGTCCGTTGCCCATGGCTATCTGTCGCGTGGCCGACTCCGCGTCGTCGAGTTCGGGCCGGATGGGAAGGAAGTCCTGCGCAAGCAGCTGAGCGGCCCGGAGCTTCAGCAGACGATCGGCTATGGCCTGATCGGCGGTGGACAGACGCGCCGGGTGACTCTGCCCGTCACGCTTCCACAGCCCAGCGGCAGGGTCGAGGCGCAGTTCACGCCCGACAGCTGAGGGTTCGCTACTTGCTCGCAAAGCCGACTGCTGCTGCCGGGGCATTGCTGCTCGCCGCCTGCCTCATGGCGTCCGCGGCCGGTGCGCAGACATCCGCGCAGGTGGTGATAGAACCGGATGCCAATGCAACTGGCATAAATCCGACAGGCAAGCCCGTCATCCTCACCGCGCCCGTGATGGACGGGCAGGCCTATCTTGGCGATGCCACCGTCACCCTGGACCCGAACGGCCGCGCCAGCTTCACGGCCGAGCGCCTCCTCACGCTGCTTGAACCGCGCATCGCTGCTCCCTTGCTGACTCGCCTGCGCGCCCGGCTCGGGGAGCGGGGTCAGCTTGACGGGGCGGACCTGCGCGGCGTCGGCGTCACCATCCGCTATGACCCCGAGGCGCTTCAGGTAACGCTCGACATCGCCGCGCCCAGCCGTGCCGCGCGGTCCGTCGACCTCGGCGATGGCAACAGGCGCGGACCCGTCAGCTATGCCCCTCCGGCCGATTTCAGCGCCTATCTCAACATCCGCGGCTCGCTTGACTGGGTGCAGCAGGGCTCTGACGAAGGGCTCGCCGCGCCCATCACCTATCTCGACGGCGCCATCCGTGCTGGTGGCGTGGTGCTGGAAAGCGAGGCGAACTGGCAGGCGGGCGTCGCCGGGCCAGACCTGCAACGGCGCGGCACTCGGCTGGTCTATGATGACCGGCGCAATCTTGTCCGCTGGGCGGCAGGCGATCTCCAGACTCTCGCGCGGGGCTTTCAGTCCGCGCCCGAAATTGCTGGCCTTTCCGTGTCACGCTTCTATTCGCTGCTCGATCCGCAAACCATCATCCGCCCGCGCGGCAGCCGCAGCTTCCAACTCGAGCGCCGCTCCGTGGTCGAGGTGCGCGTCAACGACCAGCTCGTCCGCCGCATGGAGCTTGATCCCGGCACGTTCGATTTGCGCGATTTTCCGTTCACTCAAGGGTCGAACGACGTCAAGCTGACCATCACCGACGACGCCGGACGCAAGGAGACGGTGGATTTCAGCATCTTCCTCGACCAGGCCCAACTCGCCAAAGGCCTGAGTGAATTTGGCTTCTATGCGGGCGTCCGTTCGCCACTTGGCCTGCGCGGCCCTGTCTACACCAATGATCTGGCCTTCAGCGGCTTCTACCGGCGCGGGGTCAGCGATCGGCTGACCCTCGGCGCCAATGCGCAAGCCGATGGCCAGGGGTGGATGGGCGGGATGGAATCCGTCGTCGCCACCTCGATCGGCACCTTCGGCAGCTTCGCGTCGGCCTCTCATGTGAATGGCGAAGGGTCGGGCTGGGCGTCCATCCTGACGTTTCAGCGCACCATCAGCCGCAGCAGCGACCGCGCTGACGCACTCTCGCTCTCTCTTGAAACACGCAGCCGGAAATTCGCGCCGATCGGCACCGGCACGCCCTTCAACCCCTACAGCTACATCGCCGGGGCAAGCTATAATAGTGGCATTAGCGAGTCCCTCTATGCCGGATTAGACGCCCGCTATTCGCGCGGCCGCGATGAAGAGCCCGACGCGGCAAGCGTCCGCGTCACCGGCGGCTGGCGCATTTCGCCCACGCTCAATTTCACCGGCGACATCGGCTATGAACGGGCAGGGCGCAACAACCGCCTCGCCGCCTTCCTGTCTCTCACTTACCGCCTCGACCGCTCATCCAGTCTCCGCACCGACTATGACAGCCGCAACAATCGCAGCCGCCTCAGCTATCAAAGCTATAGCGGCTCGGGCACCGGCGCCTATAATCTCAGCGCCGACGTCGAACGCAGCGACATCGGCGCAGGGGTCAGCGCCAGCGGCGTTTATTATGCCAACCGCGCCGAACTCGGCTTCAGTCATTTCGGCAGCTTCGAGCGCGATCTTGGCGGCTCGACCGGCCAGCGGACCTCCTTCCGCTTCGGCACTGCGCTGGCGCTGGCGGACGGCTCTTTCTCCATCGGTCGCCCGATCCAAGATGCGTTCGCCATCGTCCGCGCTCACCCCTCGCTCAAAGGCGCGGACATATTCATCGACGAAAGCGGCGACAGCTACACCGCCCGCACCGCCCGCTTCGGCACCGCCATTCAGCCTAGCCTCAGCAGCTACAGCGAACGCAACATCCTGACGACCGCGCCCGACGCTCCGCTCGGCCTCGACCTTGGCGAAGGATCGTTCCGCCTCCTGCCGCCCTATCGCGGCGGCTACAAGCTGACCGTCGGCTCCGACTATATGGTGAGCGTCGTCGGCCGCCTGATCGGAAGCGATGGCCAGCCGCTCGCCTTGGTCGCGGGCCAGGCGATCGAGGCGGCGCACCCTGATCGCGAAGCCATCCCGCTCTTCACCAACGCTGCTGGCCGCTTCGGCGCGACCGGCCTCGCGCCCGGTCGCTGGACGATCGTGATGAACGATGCGGACAAGACCAGCTTCGACCTCGTCATCCCGGCCGGATCAACCGCAACCATCCCCGCCGGGGATCTGCATCCCAAAGGGCAGTAGCCCAGGCGAAGCGGTTCAGGACTGCCGGTCGCGATAGAATTGGATGCCGAGCTGCAGGCTCTCGGCAATGCGATCCGCCTTTTCCTGAAAGGCGGCCGCTGCCTCTGGCGAAAGCACATCCTCGCTCGTCTGCCGCCACAATTCCAGCCATCGACTGAAGTTGTCCGCTGTCATATCTGGCGCGTGCCGGACGTGCGCGACCATCGGCTGGCCCTTGTACCGGCCAGTGCCCAGCATCACCGATGACCAGAATGCCTTCAGCTTTTCCAGATGAAGCGGCCAATCGTCGATCGCTCCGTCGAACACCGGCCCAAGCAGCGGGTCCGCACGCACGCGCTCGTAAAAAGCAGGGACCAGGCGGCCGATATCCTCTTCGCTAATCATGCTCATCTACCGGAAGCAGCATCCTCAATCGCAGGAAATGACCGCATTGCGCAGTTCATACCCCGTCACGAGCGGATTCCACGTCATGGTCGGCGCCTGGTCCAGCTTCAGGCCCGGCACCTGCAACAAGCGTTCGAGGAACAGGCAACTTTCCTGAAGCGCCACCTGCGCTCCGGGGCAGCGATGTTCGCCGTCGCCGAACGAAAGGCCCGCATTGCCATATTTGGCGCTGACGTCCCGCCCCGGAACTAGTTCGCAGGGCCGATCGCCAAAGGCAGCCGGGTCACTGTTCGCCGCCCGTACATCGATGGCGACGGCAGAGCCGGGAGGGGCACCCGCCGCGTCGCCCTCGCTATCCGGCACGCGGCGGTAAAGGTAGCCCACAACCGGCTCAAGCCGCAGCAATTCCTCGAGCAGGGCGATCTTCCCCTTTTCGTCGGCGGCAAGGAAGGCCGCCCGCAACTCCTCACGCTCCAGCATGTGCCATGCCGCCATGACGATGAACTCGCGCGTGGTCGCCATTCCCGCCGCGCCATAAACCAGGCATTCGGTCAATATCTCGCGGCCATTATAGCCTTCGTCGATCAGGTGAGAGATGACATCGTCCCGCCGCTGCTTGCGCCGCGCGCGGATCGCCGGGGCGACGTCCTGATAATAGAAGGACAGGACCCGATATTGGGCTTGCACGAATTTCACGAGTGACGCGACCTTGCCCGGATGCGGGCGGAAATCCCCGGTGAAGAACACATCCAGCCGCCGGGCGAGCCCCTTGGGATCGCTGTCGGTCAGGCCGACGATCTGGCTCGCGACCGCAACCGCCAGCTCCAGGCTCAGCTGGTCGAGGAAGGCCGTCTTGTCCTTCACGAACCGGGATAGCAGCTGATCGCTGAGCGCGATCATCAACTCGCGATAGTGAGTGGTGACGATGCGGGGCGTGAAGAAACGGGCTGTCGCGCTGCGCTGAACGCGATGCGCCTCGCCTTCCAGGAACAGGATGGGCTGGCGCGTCGCGCTCCCGATCCTGCCGACCTGCTCTGCCAGGAAACCTGCCTGCCGCACATTCTGGTTGCGCAGGATGGCGCGTGCTTCAGCGAAACTCCGGGTGCGCACATCGGGTTCGACGGTCCCGCCAGCGCTCGCGGCGGCGGCGGATTTTCGGTCATCGCCGTTGCGATGGACAGGACAGGCGCCGGAAAGACGAGCTTCCATCAGCTTCGACCCTCAATGTGCATGACGAGCCCCTAACTTAGGCGCCCCTCAGTGCCGGTCAAGGCCGGGCCTGTCCTCATCGGTCAGGTGTGATGCGACGCGGCGTCCGGCCGCTTGGCAGCCGCACGCCTCTCCTGCCTTATGATCAATCGAACTTATAGTCTTCCAGCACAGGCTTCTGCAGCTCGTTCCACATGTCGACCAGGCGGAATGGCCAGGGACCGACCGGGCGGCCCTTGCTGTTCTGATAATAGCTCTTCGACCGCGGATGGGTCCAGATCATGTGCTTCATCTGGTCGTCGATCCGCTTGTTATGGCGCCAGAAGGCTTCCTCCTTCACGTCCATCGTGCGCGCCCCGATGGCGTTCATATGGTCAAGGCATTCGATCAGATAGTGGACCTGCGATTCGCTGACGATGTTGACGCCGCCTGCGTGGTTCGGACCAATATTGGGACCTGTCGACAGGAAGTAGTTGGGATAATGGGGAATGGTCGTGCCCAGATAGGCCCGCTCTTCTTCGTCCGCCCAATCCTCTGCCAGATCATGGCCCTCGCGGCCCTTGATCACGAGTTCCTGCACCAGGGCTTCAGCCCTGAAGCCGGTGGCGCAAATGATCACGTCGAACTCATATTCCGTGCCGTCCTTCGTGCGAATGCCGGTCGGCGTGATTTCGGCGATATGGGTCGTTTCCAGCGTCGTCTTCGGCTGCATCAGGGCGTCGTACCAGCCCGCATCCATGATGACCCGCTTGGAAAAGATTGGGAAGTCCGGTGTCAGCTTCTCGATCAGGTCAGGGTGGCCTGCCAGCTTGTGATGCATATGCGACAATGCATATTGGCGCATGCCTTCGTTAAGCGCCGACACCGCAATGCCATCTTCGGGGTAGGACGGGTCCTTCACCACGTTGGGATAGAGGCCGTCGGCGGCAAACCAGAAGACGCGGAACCGGAACCATTCCTTGTAATAGGGAATATGCCGCATGGCCCACTTCACGGGCTCGGGCACTTCGGCCTTCACTTCCGGATTGTTGATGACCCAGTGCTTGGTGCGCATGAAGACGACCAGCTCATCCACCTCGCTGACGATCGACGAAACGATCTGGGCGGAGCTGGCGCCGGTGCCGATGACGGCGACCTTCTTGCCCTTCAGGTCGATACTTTCATCATAATCAGCCGAGTGGCAGATGATGCCCTTGAAGCCCTCGATGCCTGGGATGTCGGGCAGCTGCCAGCGGTCGGTGGTGCCGAATGCGTTGAACACGGCATTGGCCTTGATAACTTCGCGCTTGCCGGTGTTCAGATCCTCGACCGTCACGTTCCACACCGCTTCGGCCTCATCGAAGATCAGGCTGTGAACGACCGTCTTGAACCGGATGTTGCGGCGGACGTCATATTTGTCGGCCACGGCGCGGAAATATTCGCGCATATCCGCGCCATGCGGGTGATATTCATTCCATTCGGGGCTGATTTCGAAGGAATAGGAATAGAAGTGGCTGGGCGTATCCACGCCGACGCCCGGATAGCGGTTTTTCCACCAGGTGCCGCCGACTTCTTCGTTCTTTTCGATGACGACATGGTCGTAACCGGCGCGTTCCAGCTCGATGCTGGCGAGAATGCCGGTCAGGCCTGCGCCGATGACGAGCACCTTGAAACCGGGCGGGGGAGGGGTGCGGCCGGGCAGTTCCTTGCGCACTGGGCTGCGGTGGAAGCCGCCCTGTTCCAGCACCATGGGGACGAATTCGTCAGTCACCGGCTCGCCGACACCGACGCTCATCATCTTCTGCATCAGCGCAATGGGCGGATCTTCCGACTTTGCCGCGCCCGGCGTGGTCAGCACCTGGACCAGCCGCTCATGCAGGTCGTCGATGCATTCTTGCGGAATGACATAATCGGGATTGGTATAGGGCGGGTGGATGTGGACCTGGAAGGTATCCAGCATCGATTCATCATGCGTCAGGTGAACATAGACCATCAGCAAGGTCTGGAGGTTCGCTGCCTTCAGCGCTTCACGTAGTTCCGGGCCGTCCGCGAGGGGAAGGGGGCGGCTGCCATTGTCAAGCATGTTCGGCGAAGTCGTCGTTCTCATATCCATATGTCTCTCCATGAGAGCTGCAGGTCTGCTGGGTGCGCGGGGGCGGAGCCGCCCTCCTGTTATCTCGCCATCATCTCCACATTCTCGCTCAACCGTCCTTCAGGGTCGCTAGTGAACAGGACGCGCACGCCATGTTCGGGCATTTCGCGCACCGGACCGACATGCTGGCCGCCATGCGCAAGGACGCGTGCGGCAAGCGCATCGAGATCCGTGGTGATGAATCCAAGAATCACTTCGCGGTCGCGTGGTGCTGGCCTATCCAAAAAGTTGATCATCGTCAACGATTCTGCGCCCATGCTTTCACCGGGTCCCATGATGACTTCCCGCAGGCGTCCCAAGACGGCGGGATCGCCCGCTTCCACCCGGTGCAGGCTGTTGAGCCCATAGACCGCGCCATAATAGGCGGCCATGGCTTCCTCATCCGCGACGATCAGCTTGGTGAAGCCGAAATGCGTGTCTCCTGCATGGGTCATCATGATTCTCCTGTACTGCCCGGCTGTGGGCCCGCTGCCTCGGCGATGATGCGCTCCAGCCCTGCGATGATGTGGCCAAAGCCGTAGGTCAGCGCCGCTCGTCCATCGAGCTGCAGCAGGTCGCGCTGCAAATTCTGCAGCAACGCGGCTTCATAGTTGCTCAGCGCGTGAATGTGCGCGGTCGTGCGCTGGTTGTTCTGTTCGGGCGGGGGCGCCTGCGACGTGATGAAGCCAAGCGCCGAGGTCGTGAACCACCGCACCGCAAAGGCGAGGTCGGGCCCGTCCAGCCCCTGCGCCCGGATCAGCTCCACCACCGGGATCCAGGTGCGCAACCAGCCGGGCGAGGCGTGCCCATCCCACAGGCTGAGCTTCATCGCGACGGGATAGCGTTGGAACAGGTCCACCGTCGCCCACAGCCACTGCCGGATCTCATCCTGCCAGCAGCCGCCTTTCTCCGGATGGTCGAACCGGCTGTATATCTCGTCCGCGACCGCGATCAGCAGGTCGTCGCGGCTTGGGAAATAATTGTAGAGCGTCATGACCCCGGCGCCCAGGCTCTTCGCCAGCAAACCCATCGAGAACCGCTCGACCGGCATGTCGTCGAGCAGGCGCAGCGTCGTGCCGATGATCGCATCGCGCGACAGCCGAGCAGGCCGCCCCCGCCTCCGCACGGGCTCGCCGCGCTCGCCTTCGCCCGGCTGCACCAGCCCCACGTCAGCTTTCATGCCCCCTGCCACACGCTCCTCCCCGCAATTTTCTGCCTCTACGCATAAAGGTTCAGCGGCTCCTGTCAATTTACGTATGGTATACTACATTATGCAGATCTGCCTGCCGCGCGCCCCTCGCCGACGCACCCCGCGGCGCCTCAAAGCCGCGCGAGCCGCCCGCCATCCACCGCCAGCGCCGCGCCCGTGATGAAAGCCGCGTCCTCGCTCGCCAGGAACGCGACGGCCGCGGCGATATTCTCCGGCGTGCCGACATCCGCCTTGTCGATCGTCTCCGCGCCTGATTTGACGTTGGGATTCTCCCACAGCATCGGCGTATCGATTGCGCCGGGCAGCACCGCATTCGCGCGGATATTCACGTCCCGCCCCTCGATAGCGCTCGTCCGCGTCAGCGACAGCATCGCCGCCTTCGCCGCCGCATAGGGCGCCGCGTTCGCGCTCGTCTCGATTGCGTGGACGCTGGCGATGTTGACGATCGCGCCGCCATTCTCACCACAATGCAGGAAAGCCTGCTTGGTAAAGAATGCCGCGCCCAGCAAGTCGACGCGCAACACCTTCAGCCAATCCTCGCCAGTCCATTCGGCCAGGCTCTTGAAGGTCATCAGCCCGGCATTGTTCACCACCACGTCCAGCCTGTCGAAGCGATCCAGCGCCGCCCGGACGCACGCCTCGACCGCCTCTTCCGATCCGACGTCGCATCCAAAGCCCATCGCCGGCCCGCCTAAGGCAGACGCCGTCGTCTCCGCCGCATCACCCTTCAGGTCCGCGATCACCACGCGCGCACCCTCCGCGCTCAGCCGCTGCGCGATCGCCGCGCCGATGCCACCTGCTGCACCGGTGATGATCGCTACCTTGTCCTCAAAGCGCCTTTCCATCACTCACCCTCCTGCACCGCCGGGCTTGCTGAGGGCGCTCTGATCATATGCTTGGCCCGCGCGCGCTGCTCGACCGCATAGGCGCGCTCGGCATCGCTCGGCATCACCAGCGGAACCGCCAGGCACATGCTCTGCGTCGGCAATACGTCGCGCCACTGCTCGATCAGCCGCTTATACGCCCGGCCCACCGGCCGGATCTTGCGATCGAGGTCGAACAGGCCCAGCGGATTGACGTTGCCATTCTTCTCCCGCAGCGCGCTGTCCCAATCGACCTGATCGGTCAGCGAATACCAGGTGAAGCCGACGATCGGCACGCCGTCATTGCGCACCCGCAGCACATTGGCCCATTGCTTCCACATCCAATCGACCGCCTCGGTGCCCAGCGGCCCTTCGGACAGGTTGGTTTCCGTGTGCATCACGGGCAGGCGGTAGCGCTGATGATATTGGCGCGTGATCTCGCTATAGCCGAAAATCTCTCCGGACGCCCGCGTTTGGCCATTCTCCGCCACGCGATGCTCGTTCGTGACATAATAGTCGTTGCCCATGATGCAGTGCTGCTTCAGGCGATTGTCGAGGAAGAAATGATATTCCTCCCGCGTCATCCCGCTATCCATCAGATATTCGTACATCTCTGAATCCACGCGCCGCCCATAATTCAGGTCCAGCGACAGGAAGCGCTGCGAATTCATGATCTCCGCAGGCTTGATCGCAGCAGGCGATTCCGCATGAAAATATTCCGAAGACTCGCTCTGGATGAAGATAGCGTCCGGCCGCACTTCCAATATCTGCCGCATGGCGCACACATTGGCGCGCACGATATGTTTCAGCGCGGTGACGAACGCCACATCGCTGCTCAGCTGCTCATTCCACCAGCCATAACGTGCCGAAAAGGTGGCGCAGATATACATTTCATTGACCGGCGTATAAAGCTGTACCCAGGGAAAGCGCTCCGCAAAGGCGCGGGCATAGACGCCGAACAGGTCGGCAAAATCCCGGTTCTGAAAATTTCCGATCCAATCGGGCACGCCGAAATGGCACAGGTCCACGATCGGCACGATGTTAAGCCGCTTCAACTCGGCAAATGTCTCGTCGGCAAAGTCCCAGTCATAGCGGCCCGGCCCCAGCCACGTCCGGTGGATCGGCGGGCCATAGCGGAGATAGCCAATCTCCATCTCCTGAACGAGAGCGAAGTCTTCGCGCCACCGTTCATAATGGTGGCAACTTTCCATCTCGTCCACGCGCACCCGCCCATTGTCGATGGTGGGCACACTGTTTTCGACGCCCGTCGCGAACATGAAATTGGCGATCGGCTCTCTCCCGGCAATGTCTGCCAATCGAAACGCCGGGGATCGCTATGGTTTCCGCGAAAATCTATGCGGAAGAAGCCGACATACCGGGTTACCGGGATTCGGAGAAGACCATAAGGGGCAGGTCGAGCGGCTCATATTCGAAGCCCAGCATCGAAACAGCGGCCGTGACTTGACCCCTGTGATGCGTCCCGTGATTGAAGACGTGGAAAAGTGCGACTGACATAGGAAGCACGCGCGGCTGCCCCGTAGTCATCATATAGCAAAGGTCTCCGGCAATCGCGGCGTCATCAAGCCCGTCAATATATGCAGACCAGCGCGCCGTTGCGGTTTTCAGGCTGGATGCTAGTTCGGCCCGATCCGTCTCCACTTCCGCGTCGAGGCTCACGAACTTTATGGGTGCCTGCACGAATCTGGGATACCATATGCCGCTATCGGTGAGCAGTAGATGATTGAGGGTGCGATGGACCGATCCGAAGAACAGCCCACAGGGCTTGTGATATGCTTCATCTGCTATCTGCTCGAGGGAGGCCAAAAGCCGTTCGGTCGCCCAAGCATGGTACCGCGCCATCTGCGCGAGCTGCAGTTTGGCTGACACGGTCATGCAAATCTCCCCTCCGTCATCCCAGCGAAAACTCGATATCAGGCCGTCATGAAGAACTCCTCAACCAACCCGTTCGCCCTGAGCGAAGTCGAAGGGTAAGCTGAGCGTAGCGAAGCCATCTGCTCCGTCCATCCCAACGAAAAAAGATGAAGGATCGCCCCTTCAATTATCGCAATATTCCCACCGCCCCGCATTGCAGGCCGCAACCGCCCGCCGCCACGACGCCATCTGACGCTCATAATCCGCACGCGCGTCGGCATAGCCCTCGCTGCCGCCCTGTGCGCGGCGATAGTTGCGCATGATGCGCGCATCGCGCTCCCGGACGTAGGCAAGTTGCTGCTGGTTCATCCGCCGGATGATCGCCCGATCCCGCTCGCGGGCCGTGGAACTGCGCATCGTCGGGTCATGCGGGTCGTCAGCCAGCGCAACAGCCGGGAGCAACGCAGCCCCGATCGCGGCCACGCATGCGAAAATCTTGACCTTCATGGATCCTTGCCCCCTTAATTCCCTCTCTCCTGCTATTCTCCATCCGTTTCGCCAAAGGCAACGGATTTGCGACGAATGGCGGACCACATCTGCAATGGAAAACATGGGGAGGAGACTGGCTGATGGCGGCAGGAGCGGCGGGGCGTTGAACAACAGGTCAGGCGAGGGCGCCAGTTTCGATCCCGACTTCTTCCACCAGCCTGTCGAAGCGGTCGCGCGCGGCCTGATCGGCGCGACCCTGCTGGTGGATGGCGTCGGCGGCCGAATCGTCGAAACCGAAGCCTATGACAGCGGCGACCCCGCCTCCCACAGCTTCCGGGGCCGGACGGCCGGCAATGCCGCGATGTTCGGCCCCGTCGCCCGCGCCTATGTCTATCGCATCTACGGTCTGCACTGGTGCCTCAACATCGTCGCCGGGCCTCCGGGCAGCGCCGTGCTGATCCGCGCGTTGGAGCCGGTCGAGGGTATCGAACAGATGATCGCCCGGCGCGGCGTCGCCGATCCGTCGAAGCTCTGTTCCGGCCCCGGCCGCCTGTGTCAGGCGCTGGCCGTTGACGGCTCAATGAACGGGGCTTCATTGAATGCACCGCCCTTTGACCTGCATCCACCGCCAAGCCCCGTGCCGATCCTCACCGGCCAGCGTATCGGCATCAGCAAGAGCGTGGAGACGCCATGGCGCTTCGGGGCCACCGGCTCCCGCTATCTCAGCCGCCCGTTTCCGGCATAGCTGCCCGTGGAGCATAACAGGGTCACCAAGTCGTCACCCCGGACTTGCTCCGGGGTCCCGCTTCTTAACTACCGCTGCCGTAGCAGCGGGACCCTGGAGCAAGTCCGGGGTGACGCAAAAGGAGACTGAATACTGACGCTTCAATGGGAGACGATCATGCCCTAATCCTCCTCGCCATCGACCCCCAGCGCATCTTCCTCGTCGCCGTCCAGCTGCGCGTCGATCGCCTCTGCAATCAGATCCAGCTGCTGATAGGAGGCGCTCAGCTCCAGCCGGGGGCCTCCCTCCGTTTCAAAGGCGATAAGATACTCCTCGCCGGAGCGGGTGATGTCGAAACCGGAAATCTTTTCAGCCATGAAGGTCCTCCTGACGGGCTGGGCCGGGCGATGCGGGTGAGTGTCTTCAAGAGCTGGCGCGTGCCATGGTTCCACGCGATGCGGTGGGCGCGGTGGATCGTCCGACATTTTCCAGAAGGTCGGTAACGAAGGCCAGCCGTTCCTCATCGCTCGACTGCTGTTTCAGCAGCCAGCGCCCGTCCTTTTCCATCAACTCCGCCTCGCCGGGATCGAACCCGCTCTTGTCACGCGGCGTAAGCGCGATTGCCGCAGGTCCCGCGTCGACACGCGCGACATGCGCCGCCCGCGCCAGAATGGCGATCCTGGCGTTCGCGACCAGAGCTTCCGCCGCAGGGGGCATCGGGCCGAACCGGTCGATAATCTCCTCTTCAAAGCCTTGCAGCTCCCCCTCTTCGCTGATGCGGGCGAGGCGCACATAAAGGCCCATCCTGATGTCGGCTTCCGGTATCCACTCCGGCGGAAAAGCGCCAGCCGTCCCGATATTCACCTCCGGCAGCCACAGCCCCGGATCCTCCCCGCGCGCCTGCCGCAGCGCCGCTTCGAACAGATGCTGGTACAGATCGACGCCGATCAGCTTCATATGCCCCGCCTGCGCATCGCTCAGCAGATCGCCCGCGCCGCGCTGGTCAAGGTCGGCGGCGCTGATCTCGAACCCCGCGCCCAGCTGGTCATAGGTGGAAAGGGTGCGCAGCCGCTTCATCGTCCGTTCCGCGATACCGGGGCCTTCCGTCACCAGCATCACCTGTCCCCGCCGGTTGCCGCGTCCCACGCGCCCGCGCAGCTGGTGCAGTTGGGCAAGGCCGAAACGGTCCGCGCGCCAGACGATCATGCTGTTGGCACGCGGCACGTCCAGACCCGCCTCGATGATGTTGGTGGCGAGCAGCACGTCGCCCACCCCGTCCGCGAAATCCACCATCGCCCGGTCAATCTCGGCGGCCGGCATCTTGCCATGGACTGTCACCAGCTTGAGCGACGGCACGACGCGCTCCAACCGTTCGGTCAGCGGCGCTATGTCCTCTATCCGGGGCACGACGACAAAGCTTTGCCCGCCCCGCGTCTTTTCTCGGATCAGCGCGGTCCTCATCCGGTTGTCGTCCGGCTCGACCAGGCTGGTGCGGATCGGCTGGCGGCGGGCCGGCGGGGTGGCGATGATCGAGATTTGCTGAAGCCCGATCATCGCGCGGTGCAGCGTGCGCGGGATCGGCGTCGCGCTCATGGCGAGCAGGTGGATGTCGGCGCGGCTGCGCAGCTTCGCCTTGTCCGCCGCGCCGAAGCGCTGTTCCTCATCGATGATGACGAGGCCCAGATTGGCGTAGCGCACATCCTTTCCCATCACCGCGCCGGTGCCGATCACGATCTGCACCGACCCGTCGGCAAGGCCCGCCTTCACCGCCTTCTTCTCCGCCGCGCTCGACAGGCGGGAAAGGCCCGCGACCTTGATGCCGCTGTCGGCAAAGCGCCGCTCGAACGTCTGGATATGCTGGCGCACCAGCACCGTGGTCGGTGCGGCCAATATGACCTGATATCCCGCCAAGGCGGCAAGCGCGGCGGCGCGCAGGGCGACCTCGGTCTTGCCATAGCCAACGTCGCCGATGACCAGCCGGTCCATGGGCTTTCCCGACGCCAGATCATCCCGCACCGCCTGGATCGCGCGCGCCTGATCGGCGGTTTCGTTGAACGGGAAACCATGAACGAACTGCTCATATCGCGAAGCATCGGGCTCGATGACCACCCCCTCCAACTTCGCCCTCTGATCAGCCACTTTCAGCAAAACTCGCGCGCTCTCGCTAATTGCTTCATGAATTGCCGCCCGCCGCTTCGTCCAACTCGATCCATTGAGCGTATCCAGCCGCACCGCATCCGCATCCGCGCCATAACGCCAGATCCGCCCCGCTTCCCCCACCGGCACCAGCCGCCGGCCACCATCCGCATATTCCAGCGCGATGACTTCCGATCCCGAACCATCCGGCGCAGGCTCCAGCCCAGCCACGCGCCCAACGCCATGATCCTCATGCACGACCACGTCCCCGGCGCGCACCTCACCCCCGTTCCGCGCCAAGACGGTGGAAACCGTCTCCGGCGCTTCCCCGATCAGCGCGCGGCTTCCCAGAAGGTCGGCGGCGGCGATCATGACCACGCGATCGACGACCGCCCCGCGATCGATCGGCGCGATCAGGACGGCGCCTTCGCCATCCGGCAGCGCAAGCGCTCCATCAAGACTGTCGGCATCAGCGAGAGTGATCTTGAGCTTCCGCTCGATCCGCGGCCGCAGGAAACGCACATCGCGCTCGCTGCCGACCAGGAGCAGGCGATGCCCGTCGTCCAGCAGAGGCCGCGCAAAGCGCGCCATCGCGGACACGGGGGAGGGCTGCAGCGCAAAGCGCGGGACCTCCGCCGCCTTCTGCTCCTCCAGCGAAACTTCGGCCCAAGGTTCGATCGCCTTCGCCCAATTCTCCTCATCGACGGCATCGGTGCATTTTGCGACCTGGGCGGCCAGCCGGACAAAGCGCCGCCGCCGCTCGTCCGCCTTGGGCGACTTGACGATCATACCCTGCCGCATGTGCGCGAGGATGCTCACCTTGACCTTACATTCCGGTTCGGCAGCCCGACCGATCTCCAGCGCGGAGCATTCTTCGGTCGTCAGTTGCGTCACCGGGTCATAGCGGCGAATTCCGCTGACATGGCCGTCCGCAACCTCGATACGAGCAGGCGTTCCCGCGTCGGCGGGGAAGATGTCGATGACATCGCCGCGCACCGCGACCTCGCCCGGTTCGTCCACCCGGTCGTCGATCAGATAGCCGATCGCCTCCATCTCCGAAGCGAAGCAGCTGCTGTCGATGGGGTCGCCTTTGGCGAGGCTCGGCGGTGCCGCGTCAAGAGCTTCGGGTGCGGCATAGAGGCGCGCTGCGGCCTCGCCACTCATGATCACGGCCAACGGCGCGCGATCTCTGTCTTCACTCAAGCGGCGAAGGGCACGCAAGGCGGCAACGCGCTTTCCGATATTTGCGGGCGAAGCAGGCGCGTCATCGCCCGGCAACGTGTCGCTTGAGGGCAGAAAGACAACAGGCTTGTCAGGCACCAGGGCGCCGAGCGCCGCCGCGAGCGCCTCCGCCTCCTGCTCGTCGTCCGCGAGGTAGAGAAGGTCCTCCTTCTGCAACAGTCTCGAAAGCAACAGAGCCGTTTCACCGACACCACGCGCCCCGCTCATGCCGCGTCGCCTCTTGGCAGTTCGGCCGGCGCTGCGGGCCAATCGCCGTCCTCCAGCGGCGGCAAGGCCTCAAACCATGCCTTGTCCCGCTTCAGCGTGAAGCCGTCGCAGGAGAAGCGAATATCTTCCCGTGACACGGCGCGCAGGACTTCATTGATCCCGCCTACGCCGCTCGCGCTGATGACGACATAGCTGACCGACGCGGCTTCGCAGGTGACGAGCGCCTCCACGACCTTGCCCACCGTCTCCCCATCAGAAGCCGTGACGGGCAGGCCCGCAATGCCCGTCGCCGTGAACAGCGTGGGATAGGCGGAACGGCGGCTCGCTTGCGCGGCGGACTTACCGCCATCCTCATAAGCGCGCTGGCGGCCGAGCCACCGCCAAACGCCAACGAGGTTCACGAAAGTGAGGAAGCCGTTGGTGGCGACCAGGTTGGTCTGTCCTGACGAGAGGCCGACGATCGACCAGGCAATTGACCCAACCGTAAATACGACGAAGCCCCAGCCAGTGACGCGCGCGCCCAGATTGGCGGCGGTCATCATGGCGGCGATCATGGTCGCAATCGGCGCGACCCAGCCAGCAATATCTTCCAGAACAAGCTCCCACGATCCGAAGCATCGAACGACGCTTCAACGCGCGCCAGCCATGTTGGTGGCGGCGGAAGTCAGGAGCCCGCGAAAATCTATGCTAACTTATGTGAATGGGTGCAGCCGATCCGGCCTTCAGGACCAGCTGCCCATACAATCAGCCTTGCGGCAGGATCGCGGCGATCCCGGCGCGAGCAATCTGCGCGTCCTGATCCGACTTGACGCCTGATACGCCGACCGCGCCGACATAATCGCCGTCAATGACGATCGGAACCGCGCCTTCCAGCATGGCAGGCATGCCGGGTGCAGAGAGCATCGAGACGCGGCCGCCCAGCACCAGATCTTCATAGACCTTGGATTCCCGGCGTCCCAGCATCGACGTTGAAGCCTTTGACTCCGCCATCTTGACAGTGCTGGTCGCCGCGCCATCCAGGCGAAGAAGTCCAAGCAGATGCGCGCCGTCATCGACCACCGCGATCGTCACGGCCCAGCCATTCGCCAGCGCCTCCGCCTCGGCTGCGGCGAGGATCGCCTTTACGTCGCTTGCTTCCAGGCAGTGCTTGGTCTTCATCCAGTTCAATCCGTTGTTGATGCGCCGTTGGCGCTTGATGGAGCAGGCGCCTTATCACCGCCCGCTCATCTTGCCAGCATTATAGGGGGGAGGGGATGTTCCGCAGCGTCCTGATCCCCTTGCACAGGGATCGTCAGCAATTCGGGCTTGTCGGCACCGAAGGACTGGATCGACAGGATGACATTGCCTGCTGATGGAAAATCGGAAAGGGGCATGTCGATCGCGATCATGTCCCGGCCGGACGCCTGCCATTTCACACCGACGCTCCGTCCGTCCGGGAACTGGGCGGTCACGGTCCTGACACAGGCCGTCGTCGGCCCGGTGACAAGCAGCTTGCCATTGGTTCCGGCGGTCAGCTGCTGACCAGCCGCGGGCAGCAAGCTACCGGGCTGCGGGAATTGCAGCGCGAACTCTGGTCCTTCAAAGGCGTCGAAGCCCCAATGTCCGTGCAAGCGGCCAGTCATGGGCCCGCTCATGTCTTCCGCTTTGAAGGAAGGAGCGAATATGTACCCGCCCTTGTCCGCCCGGGCAATAACGGGTGCGTCGACGCCATGGCCGTCCTTATCCGTCAGGCGCAAAGCCATGCCATGCGCATAGTCGGTGGCGAATACCAGCGGGGCGCCATCCACGCCCAGCACTACGCCGGGCCGAGATCCGCAAATCGGCGCATCGCTGCTCCGTCGCAGTGGCGGGGGCACATTCTTCTCGATCGCTGGCAGTGCTGCGACCAGTACGGACTTGGGCTTTCTAAAGGACGGCGCGCTGTTCAGCAGCAAGGATACCGACTTGCCATTCTGGACGCCCAGCGCTGGCAGATAATTGAACTCCGGATTGTTGAACGCGCCGAAGATGCGGGCAAGGTCGCGCACAACGCTGATATATGGGCTGTAAAAGCCATAGCCGCCCTCCCGTGTAGCGCTTAGCTGCAGGGCCAGGTCGGTGGGCGCGCCGGTGATGGTTTCCGTCAGCGAGTTGCTGTGAATGTCACCCAGCACAAGGCCATCGCGGTTTTCCACGAGGCAAGCGGCCTGAAACTCGACGATCTTCGCCAGACAGTCGGGATTCAGCTTTACCGCGAGGCTTGAGGAAAGAACCGGGGCGACATTCCGAAGATATTCGGGGTGACTGTTTTCCTGCGACCGAATCCCCAGGATGAAGGCGTTGAGGCGGGTCCGATCGAGCGAAGCCTTGTTTATGTCCTGGGTCACGCGCACGAACTCGCCCGGACGCCCGCGCACCGCGTCGCTGATGGTGCCAAGGTCGCCGCCCGTGTCGGGCACCATGAACAGCACCAGTTGGCGCGCATGATCCGGCACTGTCAGCTTCAGGGTCCGCTTCCGCTCAGCCTTCTCCCAGGTTTCCGCGGTCGATACCCATTTCTTTGGCGGCGGATTGATCGCGCCACGCAGGAAAGCCGATATGAGGCGGTAGCGCACCGATTGATCCTCGGGCAGGTTCGCATCGATCCTGACGATGTCGCCGGTTGCCAGCGCGGGCACTTGTCCGATTGGCAGGGTCCGTCCCGCCCGTGTGACCGTGACAGTCAATTCTGGCCCGGGCAAGTCGAAGGGCGCCGGCTCAGCGGCCCGAGCGACGCAGGGAGCCATGGCCGTAGTCAGGGCGAGCAGGCAGATGCCCTTCGAAAGAATCCAGCGATAGATCATCTTTTCTTCCCTGCGCGGGTGAATGGAACCGTCAAGACATAAGCAGGGGATTTTTCGCCCTGACGCTCGGCAAGGAGGGCAGAATGTGCGTTCCGCGCGTTAGAGCGCGTACATGGCTGGCGCCATCGTCTGGAATTACTAAACTAGGCAATTGCGGCCGCTCTGACATTATTGATATGGTGGATGACGCTTTTGGTTGATGAGAATATGTCTTCGGACGCCGCTGTAGTATTTCAGCATTTCTTCGAATTGTCCGTGGACATGCTCGCTACCGCTTCGTCCAAGGACGGTACCTTCTGCAGCGTCAATCCTGCTTTTGAACGCATTTTGGGATGGAGCAAGGCCGATCTGATCGGCTACCCCCTTGCTCCCCTGGTGCATCCCGACGATTTGGAGATGTCCCGGGCCGCGCGTGTCGATCTTGATCGCGGGGATGCTCTGATCGATTTTGAGCACCGGCTCCGGTGCAGGGACGGCAGCTATCGCTGGATTTCCTGGCATGCGGCTGTCCGGGAAGAAGATGGTCTGGCCTATTGCATTGGCCGTGACGTGACCGGGCGGCGGGCGGCCGAGGAACGGCAGGCATTTTTGTTGAACCTTGGCGAAGGACTCCGCGACGAGGCAGAGCCGATAAGGGTTCAGGAATTCGCGCAGCAGCTGCTTGGCGAATATCTTCGTGCGACGCGGGTTGGCTATGCCGAGGATGTGGGCGACGGCGTACATGTCGAAATGACCCGCGACTGGACCAACGGCGCGCCAAGCCTGGCGGGCCGGTATCGCTACGCCGATTATGGGGAGGAGCTGTTTGAGGCCCTACGTGATGGGCGAACGTTCATCAGGCCGGATATTCAGGCCGATCCGGATATGAGCCCGTCTGCCAAGGAGGCGCATGCGCGGTTGGGACTGGCGGCGACGATCAATGTGCCCCTCTCACGCGGCGGACAACCGCTGGCGATCCTGGCGGTGCATTACGATGTGCCGCATGATTTTACGGCGGCCGAAATCTCGATCATCGAGGAAACGGCCCGGCGCACGCTGGTCGCGGTAGAGCGGGCGCGGGCGGAAGCCGCACTGAGGAGGAGCGAGCTCAAATATCGCGACTTGTTCAACTCGATGGATGAGGGATATTGCATCATCGAGATTCTCTATGATGGCGCCCGCCCGGTTGACTGGCGCTTTCTGGAGGTCAATCCTGCCTTTGAAAAGCATAACGGCCTTGGCAACGCCGCGGGCCGGACCATGCGGGAATTGCAACCGGCGATCGAACCCAAGTGGGTCGACATATATGCCCATGTCGCCGAGACGGGAGAAAGCCTCCGGTTCGAAGAGGATTCCCAAGCGCTCAACGGGCGAACCTTCAATCTGTTTGCCTTCCAGGTAGGTGATCCCGCAGACAAGACAGTCGCCGTTCTGTTCCAGGACATCACTGAACAACGTCGGAGCGAGAAGGAGCTGCGCGAAAGCGAGGATCGGCTGCGCGTGCTGGTTGCCGAGCTCCAGCATCGGGTCCGCAACATGCTGACGGTTGTCAGATCAATGTTCGCCAGTACTGCGGATACGAGCGAAAATATCGACCACTTGGTTGATCATTTCGTCGGAAGGCTGGACGCCTTGGCGCGCACGCAGGTGATCGTCACCAGCAGTCCCGATCAGACGGTGGACCTGGAAAACCTCATACGCGACGAACTGCTGAGCGTGGGCGTCCATGACGGGCCGGTCGTCAATATCGAGGGTCCGGACGTGTCCCTGAGCGCAAAGATCGCCGAGACATTGGGGCTGGCATTTCACGAACTCACGACCAATGCCTTGAAATATGGCGCGCTCAAAGTACCAACGGCTCGCCTGAATATCTCCTGGCGCGTCGACCGGAATGGAGTCGGCGCGCCTAAGCTGCACTTGTGCTGGTCGGAGGAAGGCGTGCCAGCCATCTCCGTCAATCCGTCCCGCGAAGGATTTGGTCGTGAGTTGATCGAGGACGCGCTTGCTTATCGCCTGGGCGCCGAAACAAGATTGGAGTTCCGATCAGGCGGGGTGCGCTGGTCCATTTCCCTTCCTTTGAACGGATAGGGCGGCTAGGGCGCTACGCAGTCACAGGAGATTATCGTGTTACCTGCCAGAACGTTCAGCGTGTCGATCGATCAGGAATGGCGGACGCTGTATGAGAGGATCTGGCGGCCGGAATTTTTCCCGAGCTGGGCCTCCGGCCTGTCGGAATCCGCGATGCGCCAGGAGGGCGATAGCTGGTTGGCCGATGGCGCGGAGGGCCCTATCCGCATCCGCTTCACGCCGCATAATGATCTGGGCGTGATGGATCATTATGTCGATCTGGGAGGCGGCGAGGAGGTCCATGTACCCTTGCGCGTGGTGCAAAATGGGCAAGGCGCGGAGGTCATGCTGACGCTTTTCCGCCAGCCGGGCATGGATGACGAGCGGTTCGCCGCCGACATCAGGTGGGTCAACCGCGATCTCAAGGCGTTGAAGAGGCTCGTCGAGGCGTAACTCGAACAGGCTGTATCATGCCTCGCGCCATTCGCCCGGTGCGATGCCGTCCAACGTCCAGTCGCCGATCCTCCAACGCACGAGACGCAACGTGGGATGCCCCACCGCGGCCGTCATCCGCCGGACCTGCCGGTTCCGTCCTTCGCGGATCGTGATGCGTAGCCAGCAATCGGGCACGCTCTTGCGATACCGCACCGGGGGATCGCGCGGCCAGAGGTCTGGCGCGTCTATTCGCTCGACTTCGGCAGGCAAGGTGATGCCGTCCTTCAGCTTGACGCCGCGCCTCAGTGGTTGGAGTTGCGCTTCGGTGGGCTCCCCTTCGACCTGCGCCAGATAGGTTTTGGGCATTTTGAACCGTGGGTCGGCGATCCGCGCCTGCAACCGTCCGTCGTCGGTCAGCAGCAGCAAGCCCTCGCTGTCGAGATCGAGCCGACCGGCAGGATAGACGTCCGGCCTTTCGATATATGCTGCGAGGGTTGGACGGGGTGGGCCGGTGCTTTCGTCGGTGAACTGGCACAGCACGCCATAGGGCTTGTTGAAGAGGATGAGCGCCACCGGTTCAATCCTCCCCGTCGAAGGCGAGGCTGCCCTGGTCAATGAGCGTCTTGATAAGGGCGACCGCTCCGGAATTGTTCGCCAGCCTTGGATCTGGGGCGATGACAGGCGCGGAGCAAAGCTGTTCAGCAAGCTGCGCCGTGTCTTCGCCGCAATCGAAACAGTGACCGTCTACGAACAGCAGGATCGACGGTCCTTGCCTGATGAAGGAATAGCGGCTGGCGGGATTGCGCCTCAGCTCAGCGCCTTGCGACAGTAGCGCCTCGACTTCATCAGGTGCGGCCGGATCGTCGGGCCGCCAGTCAGCGTCGGCATATTTGGGCAAGCTGTTGTGCAGCCCGAACCAGCGGGCGAAGGCATCGCGATCGCTAAGGGCCTCTATTGCCATCCTATGCAACCGGTCGAGCGCGGCCGCTTTAATCTCGCCGGGGTTGGATTGTGGCGTGAGGTCGGGATCGGCGTAGCGGTCTTCCTCCGCCAAACCGTCCGCTTGATGAGCGCTCCAGCCTTCGATCAGATCGGCGCGGGAAGGGGCGCGAAAGCCGATCGAGTAGGTCATGCAGTCATCGCTGACTGCTACGCCGTCATGAGCAAAGCCGGGCGGGACATAGAGAATGTCGCCCGGTTCCAATATCCAGTCCTCCTCAGCCTTGAAATCAGCGATCAGGCGGAGATCTTCATGGGGCAGCAATGGCGTCGCGGCATCGCAGCGCGGGC
Organism: uncultured Sphingobium sp.; assembly: GCA_966211835.1. Lineage (GTDB taxonomy): Bacteria > Pseudomonadota > Alphaproteobacteria > Sphingomonadales > Sphingomonadaceae > Sphingobium. Next base: position 33,856 of record CBIHNV010000021.1, on the reverse strand, counting down.
CGACGCGCCAGCGTCTCCTGCCCAGGCCCTGAATGAGAAAGACGTCATATTGATCATAATGAGGTCCGACGCCCCCGCCGTCGGTGGCGTAACTCACCATGACATCGTCGATGCGCCAGTCGGGTATGAAACGGAAAGGATCTATCAGTGCCGCGACGTCGGGGACGTGATGATCGACGGCTTGCACCAGCAACGTCCAGGGGGCGGTTACGAGATTGCTGAAGCGGTCCTCTGGGAGCGGGCCGCTTTCCACCACCAGCTGATCTGTCGGTCTGGTGATCAGGCGCGATTCTATGCCTTCTTCGCAGGCGAAGCCGGCGAGTTCGTCGGGGTCGAGCGGGTTGGCCCAGTTTGTCCACGGATTGCGGATGAGGAGGGGGCGCTTTTGCCAGAAGTCGCGAAGGAAATGGTCAATTGAAAAGGATTTGAACTGCATGGAGTGCACATGGGGTTATCGGGGGCGGGAGTCAAAACAAGCCGCGATAAACCTGCTATTGAAAATCGGTCTCAACATCAGTAGCAGCGGCTTAAGACTGACCCCCGGGGGAACCAACATGAAGAATCGCACGATTTTGAAGCTGAGCGTCGCGCTATCCGCCTTTGCGCTGGCGCATCCCGCCATGGCGCAGGACGCGCCGCCCGCCGACGACACGGCCCCGAGCGAACAAGGTATCATCGTGACGGCGCGTGCCGGTACGAAGACCGAGACGCCGCCGCTGGAAGTGCCGCAGCCCGTCACGGTGATCAGCGAGCGCACCTATTTGTCGCAGGGTGCGGTCAGCATCAGCGATACGGTGAAATATGCCGCGGGCGTCACCGCCAACCCTTATGGCCGCGACACGCGCGTCGATAGCTTCATCATCCGCGGCATCCCGGCTTTCCAGTTCCGCGACGGCATGCGCGACATTTTCAGCTACTATGCCAGCATCACGTCTGATCCCTATAATTTCCAGCAGGTCGAGATCGTGCGCGGCCCGGCTTCGGTGCTGTTCGGGCAAGGACAGATTGGCGGGCTCATCAACCTGGTTTCCAAGACGCCGACTTTCCAGACCGGCGGCGAAGTATCGCTCGTCTATGGCAGCTATGACCGCAAGGAAGCGATGGGCGACGTCAATGTCGCGCTCTCCGATACGCTCGCGGTGCGCGCGGTGGGCCGGGTCCGCGACGCGGACACCTATGTTGACCATGTGCGGGACGACCGGGTGCTGTTCGCCCCGTCCATTCGCTGGCAGCCGACGCCAGATACCGATCTGGTGCTGCAGGGCCTCTACCAGAAGGACAAGAGTGGATCGACGTCGCAGTTTCTGCCGGTCGTGGGCACCTTCCGGTCCAATCCCAACAATGGCGAAAGCCTGGATCCGTTTCTGTTCGTCGGCAAGCCGGGTTGGGACCGCTATGACGGGCGCACGCTCCAGGGCGGCGGATCGCTGACACAGCGTTTTGGCAACGATGTGCAACTGAACGTCAAGGCGCGCTATATCGACAGTGATGTCGAATATTTCACGCACTACACTGATAGCTACACCAATCCGACGAACCCCTATCTCGATCCCGCTGGCCGCACCATCAAGCTGCTGAGCGAAGGCAACTATGCCCGCATGAATGTATTTTCGATGGACAACAACCTGCTGTTCAATTTCAACACGGGTGCAGATGTCGAACACAAACTGCTGGTCGGTCTGGATTATAGCTGGAACAGAGTCAGCAAGCGTACTGGCTATGGCGAAGATATCATCGATCTCTACGATATCGATTATGATGCGCTGGTCATTCCGACCATTTCGCCTGACTGGGTCCCAGTCTCACAAAAGCAGCTTGGCATCTATGTGCAGGACCAGATCCGCTTCTGGGATCGTGTGTCAGTCGTGCTGGGCGCTCGACGCGACCGCGTGACGACTGCCGGATCGCCGGTGAAAGACAAGGCGACGACCTTCCGCGCCGGCATCATCGGCGAAGTGGGCGCGGGCTTCTCGCCCTTCTTCAGCTATACCGAAAGCTTCCTGCCGATTGCGATGACGGTCGATGGCGGCGGCGCGGCCAAGCCGCAGCGCGGCACGCAATATGAGGTTGGCTTCAAATGGCAGCCGGAACGCAACACGCTGGTGACGGTGACGGGTTTCCATATCAAGGAAATCAACCGCATCATCTATGGCGCGGCCGGGTCCATTACTCAATCGGGCGAGATCACCAGCAAGGGGATCGAGATCGAGGCCAGCCACCAGTTGCCGGGTAATTTCGAACTGCTGGCCAGCTATGGCTATAACAAGGTCGTTTCGCAGGAGACTCCAGCCTTCGATTATTTGCCGCGTCACACGGCGTCCCTGTGGACGACCAAGACCTTCGGCCTTGAAGATGGCGCGCAGCTGCGGTTGGGCGCGGGCGTCAATTATACGGGCAAGCGCACCTCGATCGGTTCGGCATGGACGCTGGTGACGCCGAGCTACACGCTGGTGGACGCCCTGGCGGAGATCAACTGGAAGGATTGGCGCTTTGCGGTCAATGCGACCAATTTGCTGAACAAGCAGTATTTCGCGTCCTGCCTGGCGCGTGGTGACTGCTTTGTGGGTGCGCCCCGGAACGTGATGGGCACGGTGAGTTATCGGTTTTGATTGAGCTATCGCTATAAGAGCGATTGCTTCGCAATCGGGCCCACCCCCAGCCCTTCAAACGAGTCACTTGCCTCGCTTGAACGCTTGCGGGAGGGGAGTTGAAGTTCCAGCCACTCCGCGTCGCGCAACGACAGCGGCCTTGACTCTTTATGGAACTCGCCGATACCCATTTTGTAAATTTGGGAAAGGATGAGGATCAATGGCGCGTTTGGAGGGCAAGGTTGCGATCGTGACGGGCGCGGGCCGTCACGGTAATATTGGTGCGGCGGTGTGCGACGCTTTCCTGCGGGAGGGCGCGCGGGCGGTGATCGCCACCGATTTGCGCACCGAAGATGCCGTGACGAGCGAACTGGACGGCAAGCATGGCGCGGGACGGTTCAAGCTGGTTTCGCAGGACGTTACGCGGGAGGCGGATTGGGCCAAGCTGGTGGCGATGGTCTTGTCGGAATATGGCGCGATCGACGTGCTGGTGAACAATGCCGGTATCTCCATCCATGGCGGTATCGAAGCGACATCGCTGGAAGATTTGCGCAAAGTCATGGCGGTCAATCATGACAGCGGCTTTTTGGGCATGAAGCATTGCGCGCCTGCGCTGGCCGATGCCGTCAATCGCTTTTCCGGCGGTGGTTCGGTGATCAACACGGTATCCATGGCATCGCACATGCCCAACGCCAACAACCTCAGCTATCATGTGTCGAAGGCGGCGCAGCGCATGTTGACCATGTGCGGAGCGATCGAATTCGGCCCCAAGCGTATTCGCGTGAATTCGGTGCATCCCGGACAGACGACGACCCCGCTGCTGAGGGAAGGTTATGAGGGATATGCGCAGATGGGGCTCTATGAGTCGGCGCAGGCGGGTATTCAGGAGCTGGTGGACATGTGCCCGCTCCGTATCGAAAGCTTCCCGGAAGATACGGCGCATGCCTTTGTCTATCTGGCGTCGGATGAAGCGCGCTTTGTGACTGGCGCGTCAATCTATCATGATGGTGGGCTCGGCCGCCAATATTGAGCGGGGAGGCGTAGCGCGGTCCTCGCCTGACTTCCGCTGTCCGCCCTACTCCGTCATCCCAGCGGAGGCTGGGATCTCAGGCCTGTCATCTAGCCGCACGAGATCCCAGCTTCCGCTGGGATGACGGCGGTGGGGCTTCAGCCAAGGTGGAGAGGGGCGTTTTCCGCGATCGGCATGAGCCCTCGCGCAATCAGTTCGGCTATGCGGAGCGCCTTGGCTTCCGCTTCTTCGTCGGTCAGGGGCTCGGCCGTGCCTGCTGAAACCGCGTCGACCATGTCCTGCGACAATATCCACAGGAACATCGACGCTACTTCGCCGCAATCGATGGGGCGGATGCGGCCGCTCGCCTGCAGCCGTTCGAGATAGAGGCGGAGGGGCGCCTGCTGCCGGGCGGTTCGTGCCTCGCCCATGGCGTCCCTGAATTCCGGGAAGCGCAGCCCTTCGCGCATGCTGATCGCGGTGACAGCGTGCGCCGCCTTTGTCCGGGTGCTACGGATGATCATGCGGGCCCATGCCTGAAGGCCCTCTACCGGATCGTCGCGATCGAGGAGGCGGAGATCGGCGGCCATGTGCCTGTCCGCGATCCTGTCGAGCACGGCGCGCAGGAGTCCGGGTTTTCCGCCATATTTGGCATAGATGGTCTTTTTGGAAACGCTGGCGCGCTGGGCGATCAGTGTCAGTGTGGCGCGCTCATATCCGAGTTCGATCAGCGCCTGTTCAGCCGCCTCCAGCAGGGCTTCGGCACGTTCTTCGAGCTCTGCCGCGCGGGGTCGGCCTGCGCCGCTTCGCCTTTGTCCCTGATGCATGGATGTTGATTGGCGCGAAGGCGGGCCAAGTGCAAGCGCGCGATAGCCGGTGAAAAAGCGTCCCGCCTTGCCCCAGAAGGCGGGACGGGACGCTCCTGACGGTCGCAGGCCGCCCCCGAAAACCGTGCGCGGGCCGCGTCCGACAGGAAAAACAGGCTAAGCCGTTGAGAGTTCCCGAGAAGGTTGCGCGGCCGGTCGGCATTTGGCGGGGAGTGGCGCAAAGCGGTCGCTTGATGAGATGCTTTCATCTGCCAGGCCAAGGCGATGAAGGCATTTCGCCGTTCACGCTGTCATGGGCGATATTCGAACCACATCCCGGACATTTTGTGCCATAAGGACGGCATGGCTGGACCCGATGTCGAACGACCCGCAGGCGCCGCGGAGGATTGGACGATCCCACAGGATTGGGACAGCTATTCGCGGCAGGACCATGGCGTCTGGGATGAGCTGTTTGCGCGGCAGGCGGCGCTGCTGCCGGGACGCGCGGTGAAGGAGTTCATCGACGGGCTCGACATATTGCGCATCGCCAAACCGGGCATTCCCAACTTTGAGGAATTGTCCGAACGGTTGATGAAGCGGACCGGCTGGCAGGTGGTGGCGGTGCCGGGACTGGTGCCCGACACTGTGTTTTTCGAGCATCTGGCGAACCGGCGTTTCGTCGCGGGGCGCTTCATCCGCAGGCCCGATCAGCTCGATTATCTGCAGGAGCCGGATGTTTTCCATGATGTGTTCGGGCATGTGCCGCTGCTCGCGCATCCGGTTTTTGCCGACTATATGCAGGCCTATGGCGAGGGTGGGCTGCGGGCCGATGGGCTGGGCGCGATCGAGAAGCTGGCGCGGCTGTATTGGTATACGGTTGAGTTCGGATTGATCCGGCAAGATGCGGGGTTGAAGATTTACGGCGCGGGGATCGTCTCTTCCTATGGTGAGTCGCTGTTCGCGCTTGATGATCCATCGCCTAATCGGATCGGTTTCGACCTGAAGCGGCTGATGCGCACGCGATACCGGATCGATGATTATCAGCAGTCCTATTTCGTAATCGACAGCTTCGATGATCTTTTGCGCCAGACGGTCGAGATGGACTTTGCGCCCTTATATGAAGAGTTGAGGCGGGAGGGTACGATAGAGGCGGATGAGGTCGTGGACGGCGACCATGTCTTCAGCCGTGGGACGCAGGATTATGCGAGGTCGAAGGCGTGTTGAGGGTTACTCTGCACGGATATTGGCGGTCGTCGGCAGCTTATAGGGTGCGTATTGCGTTGAACCTGAAAGGCGTCGGCTATGATCAGGTCAGCCATGATTTGCGCGCAGGCGAGCAGCGGGACGCCGATTATCTTGCGATCGCGCCGCATGGGTTGGTGCCTGCGCTGGAGGTGGGGGGCAGGACGCTGATCGAGAGTCCGGCGATACTGGAATGGATTGACGGCGAGTGGCCGGAGCCGCCTCTGTTGCCGGGGGATCGGGATGATGTTGCGGTCGTGCGGGCGATGGCGGCGCTGATTGGGTGCGACATTCATCCGCTCAACAATCTGCGCGTGCTCAATCGGTTGCAGAGCCAGTTCGGGGCATCGAAGGATCAGGTGAAGCTGTGGGTGCGGCATTGGATCGCTGAAGGGTTTGCGCCGCTTGAGCAGATGGTGGCGCGGCATGGGGCGGGCTTTGCCCTTGGGGACGCGCCGACGCTGGCGGACTGCTATCTTGTGCCGCAGCTTTATAATGCCGGGCGGTTCGGGGTGGATCTGTCGCCCTATCCGAGGTTAGTGGCGGCGGGTGAGGCTGCGCTGGCGCTGCCCGCTGTTCAGGCGGCGCATCCGGATCGGCAGCCGGATGCGGCTTAGCCCGCCTGTTCGGCCTTGTTGAAGACCGCGAGCTGATCGGCAAAGGCGCGCTGGTAGGCTGGGCGAGCTTCGGCGCGGGCGATATAGGGGGGAAGGTTGGGGTAGCGTTCGAGCAGCCCTGATCCGGTGAGCCTGCGCAGGACGGTGACCATCAGCAGGTCTCCGGCGCTGAAGTCGCCCTCCAACCATGTGCGGCCGCCGAGCCAGTTGGACAGCTCCGAAAGGCGTTGGTTCACGCGGCGGTCGAGCAGGGGCATGCGGGCTTCATACCAGCTTTCGTCGCGCTCCAGATATTTCGGCATTTCCCGTTCCAGGATCGGCGGTTCGACCGTGTTCAGGGCGGCGAACATCCAGGCGGTAGCGCGGGCGCGGCCATGGGGGTCGCTGGGCCACAGGCCGCCGTGCCGGTCACCGATATGGAGGATGATCGCGCCGGATTCGAAGAGGGTGAGGCCGTCTTCTTCATAGGCCGGGATCTGGCCGAAGGGTTGGGATGCGAGGTAGGCGGGCTGCTTCATCTCTTCGAAGGAGAGGAGTTTGACCTCATAGGGCCGCCCCGCTTCCTCGAGCGCCCATCTGACGCGCACGTCGCGCGCCATGCCCCGGCCGCGGTCGGGGGAACGTTCGAAGGCGGTGATGGTGATGGTCATCCTGCAACTCCGGCTGGCTGTCCGGTGAAGGGTAACTCCTTGGTTGGCGAAAGTCGAATGGCGCAACCGATGCGGGCGGATGGGGGTTGTCGTGGTCGAATGAAGGGGTGCGTATGAGCTGGATGGCGCTGCAGGCGGGGTTCTGGGGATTGATAGGCGGTTCCGCGCTCCTGCTCGGCGCGATGGTGGGGTATATGGTGGCGCTGCCGCAGCGGCTGATCGCGGCGATCATGGCGGTGGGGGCGGGGGTGCTGATCTCTGCGGTGGCGTTCGACCTTATGGACGAAGCCTATGCAAAGGGCGGGTTCGACTCTGCGGCGATGGGATTTCTGGCAGGGGCGGCGGCTTATACCGTCGCGAACATCATCGTCACCCGCAGCGGGGCCAAGCATCGCAAGCGGTCCGGCTCCAACCCCGATCAGAGCCAGCAATCGGCCGATGCGGGATCGGGCATGGCCATCGCGGTGGGCGCGTTGCTGGACGGGATACCGGAGTCTATCGTCATTGGCGTGAGCCTGCTCGAAGGCAGCGGCGTGAGCATGGCGGCGGTGGCGGCCGTGTTCTTGTCCAATGTGCCAGAGGGCCTGTCGAGCGCTGCGGGTATGAAGAAGGCGGGGCGTAGGCCTGCCTATATCTTTCTCGTCTGGGGCGGGATTGCGCTTGCGTCGGGGCTTGCCGCTTTGATCGGTAATGTCGCGCTGGCGGATGCGAGCGACGACATCATCGCCGCGACGACGGCGATTGCCGCTGGCGCGATCCTCGCGATGCTGGTCGATACGATGATCCCGGAAGCCACCGAGGAAACGCATGAGTTTTCCGGGCTGATCGCTGTTGCGGGTTTTTTGCTGGCATTCGTGCTTTCGAAGACGGGTGGGTGACTGATGCGGCCGCCCGCTAGGGGCCTGCGTCCTGCGCAGGCGTATCCAGATCAGGCCTCAGTTTCCGTCACCCCCGCTCGACCCCGGGTCCCCAGAGGAGAAGCGGGACCCCGGATCAAGTCCAGTGTGACGATGACTATTCTGTGCGGGTTCCGTTAAAGCCCGCTATTGTAGCGCGACATTTCCTCGCGGTAGCGCGCGCTCATCCGGTCCTGGTCGACGGGTGAGAGTTCTTCCTTCAGATGGAGGAAGCGGTCATTTTCCTCTTCATAGACGTGATGAGCGACCGCGCCCTTGATATGTTCGAGCTTTTCCTGCCAGTCATGGCTGAGCGGATCGAGTTCTTCGAGCAGGGCCAGCTGGACCTTTGCGGCCTGCTGTTCCTCATAGGCCATGGCCATGTGCGTTTTGTGATCCTTGGAAAGCTGCGGGTAGATCACGGCTTCTTCGGCGCTGGAATGGCTGGTCAGGAGGGCGGCGAGCTTTCTCTGCGCCTGGGTGCGGCTCTGCGCGTCGGCGGCGGCCTCCGCTTCCGAGAAAGCGGCCTCTATCTGCTGATGATGTTGCAGTATCTGGTCGAGCCAGTCGCCGGGCGCTGCTGCGGCGCGCGCCTTCTGCCGCGCTTGCGCACGATCTTCTTCGGATTCCGGCGGCGTGACTGCCGCGACGATCCTGTCGAGAACGGACATTGCATGCTCCTTTTGCTGGACTGATCGGCCATGTGCACAGGCCCGACCTGACGTTCCAGCAATCGTCGCGAGCTCTGCCGGGTTCCGGGATCAGGCGGCAAAGCGCGCCGCTGCTAACCCAGATTGCAAAGCGGGATTTGCGGCCCGGTCAGGCTGCGATCTTGTCCAGTTCGCTGATCAGGCGCAGGAATTCCACTTCATTTTCGTCATGAGGCGTGCCGTCTTCATGGAATATGTCGTGGAACCAGCGTTCCTTGAGGCCATCGATATTGGGATTTTCCCACTTGTCCCACGGCAGGTGGGTCTGGGTCTTGCCGCGCACCAAGCCCCAGCAGAAGGTGCCGACCTCATGCTCCTTTGCCACCGGCAGGATCGCCTGGAAGGTGCTGCCTGCCGGGCGCGCCATATATTCGGTGCAGAGTAGCGGGCGGCCCATGGTCTTGAGCCATTTCACGCGCTGCGCGAAATCTTCGGCGATGCCATAATTGTGGAAGGAAATGATGTCCGAATTTCCGGTCTGCGCACGCTGGATGGGGCTGAGCAGATCGGGCGCCGACCAGTCGCCGAGCCAGATGCCGCTGGTGAGCGGCTGCACCGGGTTCATGTCCCGCGCCCAGGCGAAGGCGTCGACCAGCAGCGGCACGACGAGGTCGGCCTTCGCCTGCAAGGCAACGGGGTCGCAGAGCGCGACCTCGGGGCCATTGTCAGGCTCGTTCCAGATGTCCCAGGCGATCACGCGCGGGTCCTGGCCGAAGCGGGCGACGACGCCGCGCACATAGGCTTCCAGCCGGTCATGTTCGTCAGCGTTCATAAGCGTCGGCATGCCGGGGGATTGCACCCAGCCGCTATTGTGGACGCCTTCGCGCGGCTCCGGCTGCGGCCCAAGCGCAGGTTCGGGATGCCAGCAGGAATCGAACAGCACCAGCATGGTGCGGATGCCGTGACGATCAGCAACGCCAAGGAAAGCATCGATCCGGTCGAGGAAGCCCGGCGCATCCTCCAGCCACAGCAGGTCGTGCAGATAGACACGAACCGAGTTCATGCCCACCGATGCAGCCAAGGCGAGTTCGCGGTCGATCGTCGGCAGGTCGAAGGTGCTCGCCTGCCACATCTCCAGCTGATTTATCGCATTGGATGGCGTGAAATTGCACCCAACCAGCCAGGGCTGGGCCTTGAACCATGCATGTGCCGCTTCCGGCGTCCAACGTTCACTCATAATCGTCCCGCTCACGACCCCTGTCCGATACGACGGCTCTTTAATGGCGCGCCACTACGAACCAGGGCAATCTAGAACAAGAGGGTTAACCGGACATGAGTAAGTGGAATTTTCGATCGATTCCGGCCGATTTTTAAGCGGCGTTTTGCATTGCTTGTTCCCGGAAATGCTGGCCGAAATGTTCCATTGCCGAAAGGAGCGAGGGAAGCTGCGGGCCTCGCGCCGTTGCGAGGGCGACATTGGCCGGACGGGGTGCGGGCCAGCCGAATATATGGTGAGGAACGGCATTAACGCGCGAGGCGTCATGGCCGCACATTTGCGCGATGCTTTTTGCAAAATCGGCCCAGGAAAGCGGCTGGCCGTTGGTGAGGTGCCATAGGCCCGTCTCCCCATCGATCAGCAGGTCGAGGCAAGCCGTCACCAGATGGGGCACATAGGTCGGCGAGACGACAAGATCGGATGCTGCGTGGAAGTCCTCCCCCCGTGCAAGTGCCGACGCGACGGCGGTGGCGAAATTATACTGGTCATAAGGAGAGAAGAAGGCGGCGGTGCGCGCGATGAGGTGCTGGCCGGGAAGTTCCGCGATGCCTGCTTCCATCCGTGCCTTGCTGCGGCCGTAGCTGTTGCGGGGGGAGACGGGGTCGCTTTCGATATAGGGCGCGTCTTGCGTGCCGTCGAAAACAAGGTCGCTGGAGAAGGACAGGGTGGGAATGTCCTGGCGCTGGCATGCGTCGGCAAGCGCGATGGCCCCTTCCGAATTGGCGAGCATGCAGGCGGATTCTTCTGCCTCTGCATCGTCGACCCGGACCCATCCCGCAGCATTGACCACCGCCCACGGCCGCAGCTTTTGCAGTGCCGCGTCAATGCTGGCGCGGCTGGCAAGGTCGAGATCCTGGCGGCTGGTCAGCACATGGGGGATGTTACGGAGCGCGCAGGCGCGGGCCATCGCTTGCCCCAAGGTGCCGGTGGCGCCGCAGATGAGCAGGGGTTGCGGCGATAGGGAGCCACGCGTGCCGACGATATGCTGCGCGATCGGCGCCGGTCGTGGAACGGGCGGATGAACCATGCGGGCGGGGCGGTGCCACCAGCCTGCTTCTGTCGTTACGGGGGGACGGGCGCCTTTGGTGGACAGGCCTTTCACTAGTGACGCCATGGCGGTTGGACGGGGGAGGCCGCTGCTTACGTCCCAAACGCCGGGTTCATAGACGCCCGGCCGAGTGAGCAGCGTGTTCCAGCCGCTGCTGCCGAGCAGCGACCAGATGGTCACCGCTTCCACTGGCACGCCCTGGCCGTTGAGGCGGGTTGCTATGTCCCATGCCTGCGCCATCCAGCGGAGCTGTTCCTCACGGGTGCAGCCATTATGTACTTCGGTGATGGCGACCGGCAGGCGATAGCGTTCCCAGGCTTCACGCAGCGCGCCTTCAAGCCCCTGGGAGGGTGGTTCGAGCACGCGCACCGCCTCCACATCGGCATAAAGCTGCGTGTCGCTGCCGCCATGGAGGTGGCGGGGGTAGCGTTGCAGCCGATGATCGAGGAAGCGGTCGCTAGTGAGATAATGGTTGATGCCGATCACGTCGGGCGGGCAAGGATCGTCGAGGATCGCTTGCAGCCGGTGCTCCAGCCCGAACCCGGCGATGCGTTTCCAGAAGGGGTTGGTGCGATCGATCTTGCCGCACAGAAGGTCCCAGCCGGTCCAGCGGCGCATATTGTCGAATGTCGCCTGGTCGCGCAGCGCGGCGGTGGCGTAGGTGCGGCCAAGGTCGTCGGTCTGGATCAGGCGGGCGGCTGGGTTGACGCGCCGGATGGCCCGCATCGACAGGCGGGTGGCGTCTACCTGGTTGAGCAGCGCCAGCCAGAAGTCCCGCTCGGAACGGAGGTGCGGATACCAATGGCCGTACAGCGCCGAAAAACGTGCAGTGGTCACGGGTTCGTTGACCGGCGTCCAGTCCTGAATCCAGGGATAGCGTTCGGCGACGTTGCGGGCGTGGGTTGCTAAACCTTCCGCGAAATTTTCCGAGACTAGGCTGGTGTAGCGTGGCCCGCTGCCATGGTGGATCAGGCCAGCTATGACCCGGATGCCGAGTGCGCGCAGGCGGGCGAGCCTTTCGTCGCTCCATGCCCAATCGCAATGATCGGGGCTATGCGGGCTGGTCCGTTCCCAGAGGACGGGATAGCGGATCGCCGTAATGCCGAGTTCCGCGAACCGGTCGAGATCCTCCAGCCGATCCTGATGGCCGCTGAGGCGCACCTGGTCGCCATAATGATCATGCACCCTGTTCACGGTGCATTCGAGGCCGCCCCATAACTGCGGATATTCGGTCATTTCGGATCCCCTCTGATGGTTTTTGGAAGAGGAAGCGGTTCTGACGGTGCCCCCGAGTAGGTCCAAACCGACGAAGCGTTCAAGAGGATGCCTCTAAATAGCACCCGTCCGACAACTTAGATCAGCGGCAGTGCAGGAACGCGCGGGGCACTCGACGGGTTGTGTCTGCATTCATCATCCAGAAAGGTACGCGCTTATGGTCCCGCCCCATTCGTCCAATCGGCATGGAACAGGACCAAGTCCCCAACCCGGCGCTCATACGTTAATCTGCTTCAGCCACCTTCGTTGGAATTTCGTGTTCCAGCGCCCGCAGCATTTGATGAGCCGCTTTGCCGCACAATCCAATGTGCTGTTCTGGGAAGAGCCTAATCATGTCGCTGAGCTGAAGGCGCCTGACCTGCATGTGGAAATTTGCGCCCAGACAGGGGTCACGGTGATCACGCCGCAGCTGCCCGCCGGGATGCCGAGGGAGCAGGAGTGCGAGGTTCTGAAGCAACTGCTCGACCTGTATCTCGCCGGGGAGCCGGGGCCGTTCATCCGCTGGTATTATACGCCGATGATGCTGCCCTTTTCCGAGCATGTGATGGCGGACTGCATCATCTATGACTGCATGGACGAGCTCGCCAATTTCAAGGGCGCGCCGCCCGAGCTGCTGCCGTTGGAGCAGCGGCTGCTGTCGCAGGCGGACCTGGTCTTCACGGGCGGATACAGCCTTTATGAAGCGAAGCGGGACAAGCATCCTGCGGTCTATCCCTTTCCGTCAAGCGTCGATGCGCAGCATTTCGCGAAGGCGCGCCTGACGCGCCCCGCCAATGATGATGGGCGTCCGCGCCTTGGCTTTTATGGCGTGGTCGACGAGCGGATGGACGTGGAGCTGCTCGCCGCGCTGGCGGATGCGCGGCCGGAATGGGTTCTGGAGATCATCGGCCCGGTCGTGAAGATCAGCGAGGATGACCTGCCCCGGCGGGAAAATCTGCGCTTTTTAGGGGGGCGGTCCTATGAGGATCTGCCCGCTTGCGTCGCGGGTTGGGACGTGGCGTTGATGCCCTTTGCTATCAATGACGCGACGCGGTTCATCAGCCCAACCAAGACGCCCGAATATCTTGCCGCTGGCAAGCCGGTGGTGTCGACGCCGATCGCGGACGTGATCCGCCATTATGGCGACATCGAAGCAGTGAAGATTGCCGAGCGCGGAGACGCCTTTATCGCGGCTTGTGATGAAGCGCTGGAACTGGCACGCGGCGATGCGCAGTGGCTGAAGGAAGCAGACCAGCTGCTGGCGGGCATGTCGTGGGACAAGAGCTTCCAGCAAATGGACAGGCTGATCAAGGATGCGCTGTCGCGTAGCGTCCACGCGCATCCGATCGTGTCGCCCACGTCCTGGACCAGCAGCCGGTCGCATCATTATGATGTGATGGTTGTCGGCGCGGGCTTTGCTGGCGCGGTGATGGCGGAGCGGCTGGCGGCCGATGGCGGCAAGAAGGTGCTGGTGGTTGATCGCCGCCCGCATGTAGGTGGCAACGCCTTTGACGAATATGATGCCAATGGCGTGCTGATCCATCGCTATGGGCCGCATATCTTCCACACCAATAGCGAAGAGATATTCGACTATTTGTCGCGCTTCACCAAGTGGCGGCCTTATGAGCATAGGGTGCTGGCGGCGGTTGATGACATGCTGGTGCCGATGCCGATCAACCGGACGACGCTCAACATGCTGTACGGCCTCGACCTCAAGACCGAGGATGAGGCAGCGGCGTTCCTGGCGGCGCAGGCTGAGCCTGTGTCGGTCGTTAGGACGTCGGAAGATGTGGTGATTTCGGCTGTCGGCCGCGAGCTTTATGAGAAGTTCTTCCAGGGCTATACCCGCAAGCAATGGGGGCTTGATCCGTCCGAGCTCGACAAGGCAGTGACTTCGCGCGTGCCGACGCGGACCAATACCGACGATCGCTACTTCACCGACAAGTTCCAGGCGATGCCGCTGGAAGGCTACACCCGCATGTTCGAGCGCATGCTGGACCATCCCAATATCGATGTCCTGCTGGGCGTCGATTACTGCGAGGCGCGCGATGCTTATCCGCACGATCATCTCGTATTCACCGGGCCGATCGACGAATATTTCGGCTATCGCTTCGGCAAGCTGCCCTACCGGTCATTGCAGTTCGAGCATGCGCAGCTGGACCAAGAACAGTTCCAGCCGGTCGCGGTGGTCAATTACCCGTCGCCCTCGACGGAATATACCCGGATCACGGAATATAAGCATCTGACGGGGCAGCAATCCCCCCGGACGAGCATCACCTATGAACATCCGGCGGCGGAGGGGGACCCCTATTACCCGATCCCCCGGCCGGAAAACCAGGCGCTCTTCAAACGCTATGAAGCATTGGCGATGGTGCAGCCGGACGTCAGCTTCGTCGGGCGGCTCGCGACCTATCGCTATTATAACATGGACCAGGTCGTCGGGCAGGCGCTCGCCACCTATCGCAAGATGGCCCAGCGCCAGATCCGCGAACAGGTCATTCCCGCAGCCATTGAACTGAGGCCATCGTCAGGCGCGGCATAGTTGTTAACTGCTCCCGGGTGCTGTTGCCGGGGACGCGGCTGGAGCGTGATCCGATTCCTCTCTGATCGGATCACGCTTTAGCGGAGCCCCGGGGGCATGTCGCAGTCCGTGTGGCGGTCAGACGGGGACCAACTTCGGCAGGGTACGCGCAGAGGTTGCGAACGGAAAAGCGGATGAGCGCGGCAAGCGAGAGGGTCTGCTGCTGCTTGCGGCCAAACATGTCGGCATTCAGCGGCGACCCGACCCTCATCGGCAGCAGCCGCGAGTATGCGCTGGAAGGCGTTGTTCAAAGTCTTCATCTCAAAGGAAAGAGGAGGGCTTCGACGAGTTCACCTTGAAGGGATGCCTTTTTTAATCCCTACCGCATCAATGCCCGCCAAGCACCCGGCGGCCGCCCCGTCTCGCGCCGGAACGCCGCCGTAAAAGACGGCGCCCCCGCATAGCCCAACGCGCGTGCAATCTCCTCGATCGATCCTTGGTCCTCGGTCAGCATCGCCTTCGCCCGATCGATACGCCGCCGCCGGATCGCCGCGCCGGGGCTGATCCCCGTACTATGATGAAAGCAGCGGATGAAATGATCCCGGCTGATCCCGCAGCGCTCCGCCATCGCCTCAATCGACGGGGCAGGGCCGGGCGCGTCGATCATCGCCAGTGCAACCCGCAACGCCCGCGCGGACAGCCCGCCACGCCGCCGCCCCGCCCGCTCCGCCGCCTGGGCCAGGAACCGCCGCAGGTCGAGCAGGATCAACCGCACCAAAGCCTCGCCCACATCCGCGCTGTCCTCGCCGGGACTCTCAACCTCCGCCGCCAGCCGCAGCATTGCTTCTTCGATCGGCGGCGCATGCATGTCGAAACAGGCGTTGAGTGTTGTATCGTCGAAAATGATCCCCATCAGCGCCGGGGCGATCCGCTGGTCATCAAAGCGAATACGGATGGTATCGAACGCGCCTTGCGCCACATGAAACTCCATGGGCACGCCAGCCGGACGCAGCGCCAGCGCCCCCATGCGCGCGAACGGACGGCGCGGGTCGCCCGCCTTGCGCCCCTCCGATCCGGTTAGCAGCCGCGACAGGCCGAGCATCAGCACCGACTGTGGCTCGACCATCTGCACCGTCTCCTCCCGCACTTCGGGATAGGCGCAAATCTCGACCACCGCGCCATCGATGATCAGCGATCGCCGCACGATGTTGGCGCTCTGCCGTGCCTGCCGGATCGATATGGCATCCATTACGACTACTTATCACAAGGCGCGAAAAATTACGAGATCATGTGACAATAACGCGCCGCCAGTCCGCCCAACCTTGAGCCCGGCCGCCGCCGCCGCATAGCTTAGGGTTAAGGAGAGTGCCCCCATGAACCGCCCGACCGGACCCATCACGCCTGCCACCGATCCCATCGCTCAGGAAGAAGCACGCTGGCAGCAGGAAACGCGCGGCCCCGCCATCGAAGGGCGACCGGAACGCCGCGACCCCTTCGTCACGCAAGCGCTGAAATGGCCGATCAAGCCGCTTTACACCCCTGCTGACCTGGATGCCGTCGGTTTCGACTACAAAGCAGACCTCGGTTTCCCCGGCGAATATCCCTACACCCGCTCGACTCGCCCCAACGGCCACCGTACCGACTTCTGGACGATGACCCAGGTCACCGGCTTCGGCAAAGGCGAGGATTGGGCAAAGCGCGCCCGCTACATGCTGGATCAGGGCCTTTCCGGCCTCATCCTGGAATATGACCTTGCCACCACCAACGGCTATGACAGCGACGATCCCATCGTAGAGGGCGAAGTCGGCCGCGCGGGCATGGCGCTCGACAGCCTGGAAGATCTCGAAAAAGCCTTCGACCTCCCCTTCGACAAGCTCAAATATCTGATGAGCGTCTGCAACGCGCCGCAGCCGGTCAACCTCGCCATGATCATCGCCGCGCTGGAGAAGAAAGGCGTCGATCCAAAAGACTTCGTCCTCCACATCGTGAACGGCATCCTGATCGAATATACCTGCGTCGGCCGCTACATATACCCGCCTGAACATGGATTGCGGATCGCGACCGACTGCATCGAATATATCATCCGCAACCACCCCAATTGGGCGCCGATCTCGATCATCTCCGCCCAGCTTCAGCCCGCCAAGGCGAACCCGGTGCAGGAGATCGCCTATTCGCTCGCCATCGCCTGCGCGCATATTGACGCGGTGCTGGAGCGCGGGCTCGATATCGACACGGTCGCGCCCTACATCAATCACTTCGTCGTCAATGTGGACATGGATTTCTTCGAAGGCGTCTGCAAGCTGCGCGCCTTCCGCAAATGCTGGGCCCGGCTGATGAAGGAACGCTACGGCGCGAGCAAGCCCGAAGCGCTCAAGATCCGCATGATGACCTCCCCCACTACCATCGCGCTCACGCTTCAGCAGCCGCTCAACAATATCGCCCGTCTCGGCATCATGGCGACCGCCTGCGCGCTCGGCGGGGCAGGGGAGGCGATGACGACGCCGCTCTACGACGAAGCGCATGCGCTCCCGGCCGAAAACGCCATCCGCGTGGGCGCCGCGATCCAGCACATCGTCGCCCACGAAACCGGCGTTGCCGAAACGATCGATCCTCTCGCAGGCTCCTACTATGTCGAGACCCTGACCAAGCAGATGGAGGATGCCGCCTTCGCCGAGATGGACAAGATCTTCGCCATGGGCGGCGCGCTCAAAGCCATCGAGACCGGCTATATCCAGCGCGCGTTGGGCCGCGAACAATATGAGCGCAACAAGGATGTCGAGGAAGGCCGCCGCAAATGGGTCGGCGTCAACCACCTCACCCGCGAGGATGAAGAACGCGAGATCGAAATTTTCCGCCTCGACGACGCGATGGAGGAGGAGCAGGTCCGCAAGGTCCGCGACCTGCGCGCCCGCCGCGACCAGCCCGCCGTCGATGCGGCGCTGGAGAAAGTCCGCGAAGCCGCCCGCACTGGCGCGAACATGGTCCCGCCCTGTCTGGAAGCGGTGAAGCTCTACGCCACGCATGGCGAAATCTGCAACGCGATGCGCGACGTCTTTGGCGTCTATAGCGCCGACAGCCAGCTGATGGGAATTTGACCAGCATGACCACGTTCAAACGCCCTTTGCGCGTCCTCCTCGCCAAGCTTGGCATGGACACCCACACCGTCGGCGTCACCGTCATCGGCCACGCCCTGCGCGAAGCGGGCATGGAGGTTATCTTCACCGGCCTCAAGCAGACTCCCGAAATGGTCTGCGCCGCTGCCATTCAGGAGGATGTGGACGTCGTTGGCATCTCCACCCTGTCGGCGGGCCACACCCGCAGCCTGCCCAAGCTCGCCCATCTGCTCCGCGAAGCAGGCGCGGGCGACAAGCTGCTTGTCGCGGGTGGCGTCATCCCCGAAGAGGATAAGCCGATCCTCGAACAGGCGGGCGTCGATCGCATCTTCACGATGGGCTCCGACACGCGCGACATCGTCGCCTATCTCGAAAGCTGGTGGGCGCAGCGCTTGGCGGAGGACGCCGCCTGATGATGCAGCGCGCGGCGGAGGTCGCCGACCGCCTCCTCACTGGAGAAGTGGCGGCAGGCGCCCGCGCCATCCGCTGGCTGGACGACCGCGACCCACGCGGCGCGCGAGCGCTTGGCCTTATCTACCCGCACACCGGCCGCGCCCAGTTGGTCGGCATCACCGGCCCGCCCGGCGCTGGCAAATCCACCCTCACCGACGCCCTCGTCGCCGAATGGCGAAAGCGCGGCCAGCGCGTCGCGGTCATCGCCGTCGATCCCTCCAGCCCCTTCACCGGCGGCGCGATCCTGGGCGACCGCGTCCGCATGAGCCGCCACGCGCTCGACCCCGGCGTCTTCATCCGCTCGCTCGGTACGCGCGGGCAAGCGGGCGGCCTGTCCCGCTCCACCCACGACGCCTGCCTCGTCTTCGATGCCATGGGCTATGACATCATCCTGATCGAAACCGTCGGGGTAGGGCAGGATGAGATCGACGTCGTGAACCTCGCCCATACCACCGTCATTGTCGCGGTGCCGGGCCTCGGCGACGAAATCCAGGCGGTCAAGGCTGGCCTCATGGAGGCAGGCGACATCTTCGTCGTCAACAAGGCGGACCGGGACGGCTATGACGCCACCCACCGCCAAATGGAACTGATGCTTCACCTGCGCGCACAAAGCGTCCCGGATCAGCGCTGGGACGTGCCGCTACTCCGCGCTGTCGCTGCAAAGGGGGAGGGTGCGGACGCGATCGTCGACGCCATCGCCGCGCATCGCGCCTTCCTGCACGATCATGGCGACTTCACCAGCCGCAGCCGCCTGCGCGCCCGCGAACAGCTGCTCTCCCTCGTCCGCGAAGCCCTTACCGCCCGCGCCGTGAGCATCAGCGGAGAAGCCATCCTGCACCAGGTCGAGATGCGCCAGCTCGACCCCTATGCCGCCGCTGACCAGATCATCGCCACCCTGTTTGAAGGAAGTGCCGCAGCATGACCAAATCCATCTGCGCCCTGGCGCACAAGCCCGGCAGCACGCGCGACAATTTCCAGGCCTATTATGAGGACCATCATGTCCCGCTGGCGATCAGCCATTTTCCCTTCACGGCTTATACCCGCAACCATGTCAGCGGAGCGCAAGCCTTTGGATGGGACACGATCAGCGAGTTCTGGGCCGACGATATAGAAGCCGCCGCCGCGCTGATGGCAGGCCCCGTGGGCAAGATCATGGCCGCCGATGAAGAACGCTTCATGGACAGGTCCGCCATCGCTTCTGCCGGTGTCGAGGAAATCATCCTGTCGTCCGGCCCCCGCGCCGGATATGACGGTCGCCGTACCGCCCTGCTTGTTCAGGACGGGCAGCAGGACGTCAATTTGCGTACAGCTGTCCTCAATTGGGCACGCACCCTTGCCGATGACATGCCGGGCGTTTCGGTTGACTTTACGACCAACTGGTCTGTCCGCGCATTCCCGGCCAAGGCGGTCCTTTGGCTGCCCGGGACGCAAAACCCCGCCATTCCGCAGCGTCTTTCAGTTCAAAGACTTGAGTTGCGCCACGCCGAAACCCCGGCATCAAAGCTGCTCGGTTTCGGCTCATCATCTCTCTAAGCGTCCACTCACTGTTGGGATTATGCAACAGCGTAGACATAAACACCGTATAATACGCAGATCGCAACTAGCGGCTTGATACAGGCGATAAACGCGACTAACGGAACCGCATCGGACATGTTTCTTCATGTTCGGGATCAACAGGCGCTTTTTCCGGTGTAAAGCGCGCCGATAACGATAAATGCCGCGCTGTTGACGAAGAACAACTGTGATGGGAGGATATATGAAATCCATGTTGCTTGCGGGCGTCACCGCAATTCTCGTTCCTTTTTCGATTTCCGCGAACGCGCAGGAACAGTCTTCCGCCGCGCAGGAACCTTCGACCAGTCTCGGCGACATCGTCGTGACGGCGCGCCGCTCCGCTGAAACGCTGCAGGACGTTCCCGTAGCTGTCACCGCGCTCAGCGGCGACTTCATCGAACGGCAGAATATCTCCGATCCGACCGACGTGCCGAACTTCGCGCCGAACATCACGATCGAACAGCAGCCGTCCAGCCTTTCGGCCGCGACGATCTACATTCGCGGCATCGGCAACAATGAGCCCTCCGCCGTGTCCGAACAAGGCGTTGGCGTCTATCTGGATGGCGTCTACCTCGCCCGCGCGGCCGGTGCCGTGTTCGACCTTATCGACCTGGAACGTATCGAAGTTCTGCGCGGTCCCCAGGGTACGCTGTTCGGCCGCAATACCATCGGTGGCGCGCTTCAGCTGATCACCAAAAAGCCCGCCAACGACATGGGTGTCACGGCAAAGGCGGGCTACGGCCGCTTCAACGAATGGTATGCGCGCGCGCGTCTCGACACCGGCTATATCCTCGGCGACGTGTTGAAGGCGTCCATCGCCTATCAGCATCGTGAAGGCGACGGCTATGTCGACAATATCCTGACGCCCTCGCGGCAGGACCCCGGATCGCTCAATGCGGATTCCTTCGCGGTCGGCCTTCAGGCTGATCTCGGCGACGTCACGGTCAACTATAATTTCGACTATGACAACCGGAAGGGCACGCCCGCCTTCTTCCAGCTTGTCGCTACGACGCCGCTGGCACAGGATTATTATTCGCAGTCGCCCAATTTTGGCGGTGCGCCCTTCCTCGTCAGCCCCGATCGCGAGGGTACGGTCCAGCAGGCAGGCTTCACCGACCGCAACGGCGACTATCGCTATGGCAGCAAGACCCGCGTTCAGGGTCATGCCCTGACCATCAGCTATGACGCCATTCCGGAACTGACGCTGAAGTCGATCACCGGCTATCGCAAGTTCTTCCAGGACACGATCCTGAACCTGTCGGGTAACGGCGTGCTGCGGGGTCCGGTGGTTGGTTTTGGCTCGACTGACGTCACTATCGGCGATGTCAATCCATACACCGGGAACAATGCGCCGCAGAAGCAGTGGCAGTTCAGCCAGGAATTCCAGGCGCTCGGCAAGGTGGGCGACTTCAACTACCTGCTCGGCATGTATTATTTCTATGAGAAATCATCAGAATATAATCGGCAGGCGCTGACACTTGTGACCCCCATAGCCGGTCTTCCCTTCCTCGGTTTCACGCCTGAGCAGGTTGCCGAAATTTCGGCGCTAAATCCCGGGCTCACGACCGTGGGCGTGAACACCAATCCGGTTCAGGCCTTCGGCGGCACATCGCAGTCAATGGCCCTGTTCGGCCAGGTCAGCTGGAAGCCCGCGTCGCTGGACGAAAAGCTCGAAGTGACACTCGGTGGCCGCCATACCGCTGATGACAAGAGCATCTACCTCGCTGGCGATGTCTTCCCGGTGCAGCGTGGCCGTCGCAGCTTCGACAATTTCTCCTGGCTGGCTTCGGTTTCCTATGAGGTTGTCGATGATGTGATGTTCTATGGCCGCGTGTCGACCGGCTATCGTTCGGGCGGCATCAACCCGCGCGGCGGCACCATCAACGGCTTCGATCCGGAAAAGGCGACCTCCTATGAAGCAGGTATCAAGTCGCAGTGGTTCGACAACCGCCTGCGCCTGAACCTTGCTGGTTACGTCACCGACTATGACGATCTTCAGGTCCAGCAGTTCGCCGCAGGCAGCGGCGGCGCCACCTCGTTGATCGTCAACGCGGGCAAGGTGCGCTTGTCGGGCTTCGAGGCGGAACTGACTGCAGCGCCGTTCCAAGGTTTCCAGATCGACGGTTCGGTCGGTTATGTGAAGCACAAGTACAAGACCTTCCTCTTCCGCGATCCGGGCACCAACACCGTGCTTGACGTCGCTGACGAGGCTCGGCCGCTCTACACGCCAAAGTGGAACGTCCATGTGGGCGCTGAATATTCGCACCCGATCGGCGGCGGCGATACGCTCGTCCGTCTGCGCGGCGACTATTCCTACCGCACGAAGATCTACTTCAACGCGCTCGACAACACCGCGCCGTTCAACGAACAGATCGCCTCGCCCAGCCAGACCAACGTCAAGGCACGCCTGTCCGTCGAAGGCATCGACCTTGGCAGTGGCAAGCTCGACGTTGGCGTCTGGGGTGACAATCTGCTGAACCAGCAGCGCCTCGTCTACGGCATCGACTTCGGCGCCCTGGGCTTTGCCGGTGCGACGTTCAACAAGCCGATCTCCTACGGCATCGACGCCAAGATCGCCTTCTAAAAGCAACATTCCCTCCCGTAAACGGGAGGGGACAACCTCAATATTCCCCTCCCGCAGGCGGGAGGGGCTAGGGGTGGGCGCGAGCAAAGCGAGCCCCCACGCCTTTGAAGAATAACCCCCAGAGGTGGCGCTAGCCCACCCCCTGACCCCCTCCCGCCTGCGGGAGGGGGAATATGCCTCAAATGAGAGCAGGCCTCGCACCCTCAGGCCCCACCGGGTTAGTGACCAACGAGGTCACTTCAGCTCACCGTCGATCCCCCATCCACGGCAATAGACTGCCCACTAATCCACTCCCCATCCTTGCTCGCAAGCAACGCCACCATCGCGGCGATATCCTCAACCTCCCCCAAACGCGGAGACCTTCCCCGCGCGAGCACTTCCTGCTGAAAATCGGTGGGCATGGTCTGGCGAAGCTCAGGCGTAACGACCAGCCCCGGCATGATCGCATTGGCGCGGATGCCCTGCTGCCCCCACCCGCTTGCGACATGACGCACCAGCGCGTTTATCCCCGCCTTTGCCATCGCATAGCAGGGGCGTACCGGCTCGGCCGCGATGGCCGCCGCTGAAGAGGTATAGATGATCGCGCCGCCCCCGCATTCTAGCAGCTTGGGCACGGCATGGCGCGTGATCCGCAGCATGCCTTTCAAATTGACATCCAGCGTGCGCTCCATCACCTCTTCAGTCACGGTCAG
The DNA here is from genome assembly GCA_966211835.1 of uncultured Sphingobium sp. Classification (GTDB taxonomy): domain Bacteria; phylum Pseudomonadota; class Alphaproteobacteria; order Sphingomonadales; family Sphingomonadaceae; genus Sphingobium. Next base: position 10,903 of record CBIHNV010000021.1, on the reverse strand, counting down.
CGCGTCGCTGTCCGACATCAGCACCCGCAAATCCGCGAAATTGGCATGAACCGCATCGATGCCGCCAAAGCTTCCTGCCGCGCCATCGATCAGCGCCGCGACCGAAGCGTCATCCGTCGCGTCGAACGCATAGCCAATCGCGCGCTCGCCCATCGCCTCGATCTCTTCGACGAGGCTGTCGATCCTGGCTTTCTCGCCCGCTGGCGCCGCCACAGCCACAGCCGCGCCCTCCGCCGCCAGCCGCAAGGCCGTACCCCGGCCAATTCCGCTGGAGGCGCCCGCCACAACGACCACCTTACCCTCCAGACGACGGCAACCCCGCGACAAATCCGCGTTCATCCAAACTCTCCTATTTTCGTTTCTTATACGTAATTATTGAGAGGGTTGAGCGGCCTGCAACCCCTGCCAGCCCAGCCCCAAAGCTTTCTCAACACTGATGAAACTGCTGGTCAGCGCCGCTACCGCCTGCACCCGCGTTTGCGAAGCGGTTAAGAACAGACGGCGGCTTTCCAGATAATCGATCCGCGAAATCGTCCCCGCATCACTGCGCTGCCGGGCGAGCTCCACCGCCGCTTTCCCTTGCCGTTCCGCCCGCGCAAGATCCGCCAGGCTCTCCCGCTGCCGCTGGAACCGCGCCAAGGAAGCTTCCGCATCCTGCAACGCGCCCAGCACCGCAGCGCGGTAATCGGCTGCTGCTTCGTCCCGCTGCGCCTGCGCCGCATTGATCCGCGCCCGTGCCTTGCCAAAGTCGAGGAAGGACCAGCTGATCCGGGGCACTGCCGCTACCGTGAACTTGTCCAGATCGACCAGATCTTCCGGCGACGAACCGCCAAGCCCGATCAAGCCGAGGAAACTGATATGCGGAAAGCGCGCCGCATCCGCCACGCCGATCCGCGCTGTCTGAGCTGCCAGTTTGCGCTCCGCCGCCCTGATGTCGGGCCGCCGCTGCAACAGCGCGGCCGGGTCACCCACCGTTACCTGCGCAGGCGGCAGCGGCAGGGCGGCCGGTGGATCCAGCAAACTGTCGAGCGAGCCGGGCGCCGCGCCGGTCAGCACCGCCAGCTTATCCTTCAACGCATCCACTTCCGCCCGTATCGGCCCCAGTTTTGCGCGCTCTCTCTCCCAGTTCGCTTCCAGCTGCAACAGGTCGCCGCGCGCAATCGTCCCGCGCTCGAAACGCTGCCGGGTGAGCGCGACTTCCTCATCCTGCAACGCCAGCGCTTCGGCGCTGAGGGCAAGCCGCTGCTGCCGGTCGCGCAGATCAACATAGCTTTGCGCCACTTCCGCCGACAGGCTGACGCGCGCATCCTCCAGACTTGCCTCGCTCGCCGCCACATCGGCGCGGCTCGCCTCTACCGCGCGGCGGGTGCCGCCAAAGAGGTCCAGCTCCCAGCTCGCATCGAACCCCAAATTGTAAAGGTCGAGCGTCGTTGCGCCACCATCCTCGGACTGGCCCGGCAGACGCGCCTTTGCATAGATCATCGATCCGTTGACCGTCGGCAGTTCCTCGGCTCGTTTTTGCCGCAATGTGGCGCGTGCCTGCCGGATACGCGCGGCGGCGGCATCCAGGCGCGGGTTTCCGCCAAGCGCGCGTTCGATCAACTGGTTCAGTACCGAATCGCCCAGGCTCGTCCACCAGGGGCTTGCGACCTCCACCGGCCTGCTGTCCGCCTGTCCCCGGACGAATTGGGACGGCGGGGGAGGAGCTGCGTCTTGCGGCCCCGTATAGTCGGGACCAGCGGCGCAGGCCGTGGTCAGCAGCAGGATGAAGGCAATGGCGGATCGGTTACGCATCGGCGATCTCAATGAGCGGCCACGGGCGCGGCATGCTGTGGCAATGGACGAAGTAGGAATACGAGCGGGGCACAGACGAGGATGGCGATGATCAGCATCCAGAACAGGTCGATAAAGGTCATGGTCAGCGCCTGCGTGTAGATGCTTTGCTCGATCACGCGGTAAGCCGCTTCCGGCCCGCCAAGCGCCGCCGCCTGCGTATCCACATAGTTTTGAAGGCCAAGCCCGTTGGCGGCAAGATTCTCCTCCATCCTGCGGCTGTGCAGCCACAGGCGCTGGTCCTGCACCACCGCGATCCCAGCCAGCGCGAACGAGCCGCCCAGGTTGCGCGCGGCATTGTAAAGCCCCGACGCATCGGCCGCCAGCGACGTTGGGACCGACCGGATCGCTGCCTGATTCAGGAACATCATGACGCAAATGGTGCCGACGCCCCGCATCAACTGGGAATCAACAAAGTCGGACCCGGTGGACGCCGAGGTCAGGGATGTTTCCATATAGGTGCTGATGATCAGGAGGGCCAATCCGACCAGCACGGACAAATGGATTGGCACGGTCCTGATCGCCCACGGCATGAACGGCATCATCAGCACCATGGGGATCCCGGAAAGCAGGACGATCTGCCCGGACTGAAGCGCGTTGTAATGCGCAATCGCCGTCAGGAACTGGGGGATGACATAGGATGTGCCGTAAATCACCATGCCGATCATCATCGCCATGATGAACACCGCGCCAAACTGCCGGTCGAGCAACAGCCGCAGGCGGATCACCGGCCGTTCCGACCGCATCTGCCCCGCCAGCAGCATCGCGAACCCCGCGACCGCCGTGATGGTGAGCCAGATGATCGTCGTGGATTCAAACCATTGTTCCCGCTCGCCTTCCTCCAGCACGACGGTCAGCCCGCCCAGCCCAAGGATCAGGCCGAACACGCCCAGCCAGTCCGCCTCGCCAATCAGGTCCAGGCGCGGTCGCTCATGGGGCAGCGCGACGAGCAGCAGGAGCAGCAGCGCAACGCCGACCGGCAGGTTGAGGAAAAAGGCGTAGTGCCAGCTCACATTTTCGGTCAGCCACCCGCCCAGCACCGGCCCCATGATCGGCCCCAGGATCGCCGTCGCGCCAAAGAGGGAATTGCCGACCGGCTGCTGGTGGCGCGGCAGCCGCGTCGCGATGATGGTCATGGCCGTGGGGATCAGCGCCCCGCCCGTGATCCCTTGGCCGATCCGGCCGCCGATCATCATCGGCAATGTCTGCGCCATGCCGCAGATCATCGAAAAGATGACAAAGCCGATGGTCGAGATGACGAGGAAGTTGCGCAGCCCCAGCAGCCGCTGCAACCAGCCCGCCAAGGGGATGATGACGATTTCGGCGACGATGAACGATGTCGCGATCCAGGTGCCTTCGGTGCCGCTCGCGCCGATTTCGCCCTGGATGATGGGCAGCGCGGAATTGACGATGGAGATGTCCAGCATCGCCATCATCGCGCCCAGCGTGCCTGCCGCAACCGCGAGCCAGTCCGCCGCGCTCGCGCGCTGCGCTGTCTCAGGCTGGGCTGCGTTCACTTGGCGGCGTCCCGCCGGACCTGCTGGTTGTTCTTCAGCCTCTCCAGCTCTTCACGAGCCGATCGCGTGTCCACTGATACGCCGACGGACATGCCCGGCAGCAACAGCTTCTTGATCGATGGATCGGCGTCGATCGCGATCCGCACCGGAACGCGCTGGACGATCTTGGTGAAGTTGCCGGTCGCATTTTGCGGGGGCAGCAGGGAAAATTGCGCGCCGGTGCCGGGCGCAAGGCTCGCGACATGGCCATGCAGCGTGACGCCGGGCAGGGCATCCACCTCGATCTCCGCCGGCTGACCCTCCCGCATCAGGCCAAGCTGCGTTTCCTTGAAGTTCGCTTCCAGATAAAGCTGCTGCACCGGCACGACGGACATTAGGCGCAGGCCCGGCTGCACGAACTGGCCAACGCGCGCGGACAGATCGCCCACCCGTCCGGCGACACTCGCCCGTATCACCATGTCGCGGACGTTGCGCTGCGCCGCCTCAAGCTGGGCGCGCGCGCTCTGGCCCTGCGCCTTCGCCTGGGCGATCTGCGCCTGCAAACTGGCGATGCGACGCTCAGCGCCCTGCGTGGTCGCCCTTTGTGCCGCGACGTCCTGCGCCGCCTGCGCCGCCTGGGTGCGCAGCGTCGCCAGCTTTTCCCGCGGCTCAGCACCAGTGGCGGCGAGCGGGGCATAGCGCGCCACTTCGGCCGCGGCGAAGCGCGCCTTTGTCTGCGCCGCTGCCAGCATGGCCCGCGCCTGCTCGATCGCGGCTTCCTGTTCGCCGATCAACGCTTCGGCATTGGCGGCATTGGCGGTGGCGAGATTGATCTGCGCCTGACCTTGCGCGGCCTGGGCGGGATAGTCGGGAGCCTCGATGCGCAGCAATGGCTGGCCGGGCTTCACGTCCTGATTCTCATGCACCAGCACTTCGCTGACATAGCCGGATACGCGGGCGGATACGGTGACGCTGTCGGCTTGCAGATAGGCGTCTTCGGTGCTCTGCTGATATTTGCCATATGTCTGGTGCCGTACGAACCAGAACGCCCCCACGATCAGCGCGATCACGGCGGCCGTGCCCAGAATCAGGCCCAACCTGCGCCGCTTGGGCGCGCTTGCACTATCCTGGATCTCTTCGTCGGGAAGGGGCTTTACCTCGGCCCTGTCGGTCAACGGCCCCTTTACTTCGGTCATATTATTCCTACCGTCTCGGCTTGCGGCGACGGCTTACGGTTTGCCGCAGGCGGAAGGCAAGTATTTTTCCGATGCTGGATCGGAAATGTTATCAAGTCAGCAGGAGGATCACGCCGAGCCCCACAAGCGCCGATGATCCGCTCGCCAGGCACAACAATCGAAAGGGGCATAACAGGAAAATACTGCTGTCAGGTTCCATCCTCTTCCCCATATTTTGAAAGTCGGGGTTAACGGGATCATAATCAATCCTGCTAACGAACTCCAGACAGCTTTGAACGATTGCGGTCCTTACGAAAAACAGCGGTTCGGCGCTTTTGCGCTTTCCCTATGCGCAGAATTGGCGCTATTCCACATCGTGGAATGATAAGAATCCGGCCCTTGGCGCCGAAATGGAGAGACCCATGTCGCAGTCATTGCTCGACCGGATTGCGCTGCACGATCTGGTGATGCGCTATTGCCGCGGATGCGATCGCCGCGACTTCGCGCTTGTCCGCAGCCTCTATCATGACGATGCGGTCGACGATCATGGCGCGATGTTTCAGGGCGGCCCTGACGCGTTCGTCGCCTGGCTGCCCGAAGTCACCGCGCATTGGAGCCTGACCCGCCACAGCATCACCAACAGCCTGTTCGTCATCGATGGCGACCATGCCGAAGGGGAGCATTATGTAGAGGCGTGGCATCGAACCCATGGGCCGGACGCCAAGCTCTTCATCGCGCTTGGCCGCTATCTCGACCGGTACGAACGGCGCGACGGGCAATGGAAGTTCAGCTATCGCAGCCTCGTCTTTGATCACGGGTCGATCACAACAGTCGATCAAGGAGCATTTGAACGGATGAGCAAGGATGCACCCAATGGCCGGGCGGATCGCGACGATCCATCCTTCCGCTACCCCCTGCTGGCGGGGTTGGGCGCATGAGGGCCGCGGTGTGGGATGGGCAGTCCCTCTTCATCAGCGACGCAGTGACGCTTCGCCCCGTCGGGCCCGGCGAAGTCCGTGTCCGCGTGCTGCGCTCCGGCATCTGTCACAGCGACATAGCGATGCTGACGCCGCATCTGCCCAATCTCCCGGTCGTCCTGGGGCATGAGGCCGCTGGCGAGATCGCGGAGCTTGGCCCGGGCGTGGACGGCTGGTCGGTGGGCGATCATGTCTGCGTCGGCACGCAAACGCCCTGCGGACAATGTCGGGAGTGCCAGCGCGGCGAACCCCATAATTGCGACATCAATTGGGGCATGGCGCCCGGCTTCCCGTTCGAACTGGATGGGAAACCCGTCGCCTCCTTCGCCAACGTCTCCTCCTTCGCCAGTGAAATCGTGGTAAAGGCCTCGCAATTGTTCGCCATCGAAGACCTGCCGCTGGAGCAAGGCGCGCTGATCGGCTGCGCCGTCTCAACCGGCGTCTGCGCCGCACGCGTCCTGGGCCGCGTCCGGGCCGGGGACACCGTTGCCGTGTTCGGCGTCGGTGGCATCGGCGTCAACGCCATCCAGGGCGCTGCCCGCAATGGCGCCCATGTGATCGCCGTCGACGCCAATCCCGCTAAGGAAGCGACGGCGCGGCAATTTGGCGCGAGCGCTTTCCTGTTGGCCGATCCCGCGGAGGATAGCGACACGGCCGCCGCCGCTTTGGCAAGCGAATTTGGCCCCATTGATGTGGTAGTCGAATGCAGCGGCGCGGTGGGCGCCATCAACACCGCCTTGCGTTGCACGAAGCGCGGCGGCCGCGTCGTGCTGATCGGTATGTCGCGCCCTGGCGCGGAAGCGGCATTGCCGCTCGGCAGCTTCGTGATGGGCGGCGAAGTTATCGCGACGATGAACGGTGGCGCGCTTCCCGAAAGGGACTATCCCGAACTCATCGCTCAGGCGCGCGACGGCCGCCTCAACATCGCCGATCAGATCAGCGGCATCTGGCCGCTCGACCAGATCAACGAAGCGATCGCCGCGCTAAAGGCGGGGGAAGTCACCCGCGCCGTCATCGATCACGCAATGTAATCTGGCGCATCGGAAGCATCACCATCCCTGTATCGTCACTCCGGGCTCGACCCGGGGTGACAATCCCTCAAACTTGAAGCTTCAGGCTTTCAGCATCTGCAGCAGCTCCACCCGATGGCCTTGAGGATCGATCATATAAGCTGCGCGCAGGCCATGTTCGGGGACATCGGTGGCGGGGACCTCGACCGTTCCACCGGTGGCAACCGCCTTGTCCAAGGTCGCGTCGATATCGTCCACGACAAAGCCGGTCGTCGCTTCTCCGGTGGCGGGCGAAGGCCGGTTGGGATAGCTGACCAGGATGAAATTGGGAGCGGGCGGCTGCGCGCCAGCGGTTTTGAGGATCACCTCATTCATCAGCTCTTCGCCTTCGCCGAGATTGAGATAACCCACCACCTCAAGCCCGAACAGTTCGGTGTAGAAACGTTCGGCGGCGGCGAGGTCCTTGACGATAATCTTGGTGAAACTGAAGGCTAGTGCAGTCATCCTCAACCTCTTTCATATTACGCATTTATGTGAGACAATTTCTATCTTACCGCTTGAACATGGCGTAAGATAGCGCAACTGATACGCATGTTGGAGAGAATGATGGCCGAAGAAGCAACAGCTGATATCCGGTTGTCGGCGGTTTGGCGACAATTCTGCGATCAACTGGCGCAGGCTGGTGAGGTGCTGGACCGTTCCACAGCGCCGGGCACGGCGATCGATCAGGCGGAAGGGTTGCGTTACCTGTCCCGCCTGACGCGCACGGCCCTCAACATGCTTGTCGATTCCAGCGATCCGGATTTTCCGCGCATTTTCCTGCTGACTGACGACACGATCAAGATCGGCGCCGACAATCCCGACAATCTCTACCAGCAGATCGTCGTCCGCGGGGATCGCGAATATCGTATTACCGGTAAACGGAACAGCGTGCCCTATTTCTCGATAGGGTCGAAGGCGAATCGCTATGCGATCGACGGGACCATGGCCTCGACTGGCGAGATCGAGCTTGCCGACATGCAGCTGGAACCCGACGGCAGTTTCGAAATCATCGTCAGCAAGTCGCAAAAACCCGGCAACTGGCTGCCCATGGCGGACGACACGACGCTGCTCATCATTCGCCAGACCTTCAATGACAAGCGCGCCGAAGTCGCGGCCGATGTACGTATTGAACGGATCAGCGAAGGGCCTGCCGTGCCCGCGATCCTCGCGCCGGAAACGATCGAAGCGCAGCTGAACGGCGCCGCCGCCTGGGTGCGCGGCACCGCCAACACCTTCGCCGATTGGTCGCAATGGTTCATGGAACAGCCCAATCGCATTTACGGGGGCAAGGAACAGTCGGTCTACCAGCGCGCCGGTGGCGATCCCAAAATCTGGTACGGGCATATCTATTATGATCTGGCCCCCGATGAAGCATTGGTCATCACCGCCAAGCCGCCGCAATGCCGCTTCTGGAATTTCCAGATCGACAATTGGTGGATGGAGTCCATGGACCATGTGAACCGCAAGGTGTGGGTCAATGGCGCGCAGGCGAGATATGAGGATGACGGGAGCGTCGTCCTCGTCTGCGCCGACAAGGACCCCGGCTATGGCAACTGGATCGACCTGTCCGGCCACCGGAAGGGAACGGGCCTGTGGCGCTGGATCGAGGCGACCGATCATCCCGTCCCGCAGTGCAAGGTCGTGAAGCTCTGACCGAGCCTGCTGATCTTGCCGCGCGTATTGCCCTTCTGGAGGACAGGGAGGCGATACGCGAGCTGATCGCGCGATACGGGCCTTTGGCGGACGCGGGCGACTGCGCAGGCGCTGCTGCTCTTTGGACCGATGACGGCGTCTACGAAGTCGGCGGCTTCGGCAGCTATACGGGCCGTGCCGCGATCCAGGCCTTGCTGGAGGGGGAAAGCCACCAGGGCTTGATCCATGGGGGAGCCGCCCATGTGCTCAGCCCGCCCGTCATCGACCTGGATGGCGACCGCGCAACTGCGCGGACCTATTCCGTCGTCTTCCGCAAATCCGGCGACAATTGGGAAGCGCATCGGGCTTCCGCCAATATGTGGCATCTCGTACGCGTCGCCGGGGAATGGAAAGTGGCCCGCCGCGTCAACCAGCTGCTCGACGGATCTGCCGACGCGCGGACGCTGATCGGCGGACGATAGCGGCAGGGCGCAGCAGGCCGCTGTGGATGCTTAGAGTTTGATCATCTTTGCGTTATCGTCACCCCGGACTTGATCCGGGGTCCCGCTTCACCTGTTTGTTCTCGCATTTTCCGAGCCAGTAGATGACCCCATCTGCTTCGAAAATGCTTTAACGAAGGGGCGGCTACAGCTTTCGCAAGCGCCGCCCTTCCGCTTATCTAGCTCACGCAGTCTGACGCGCCGCCACGAACTGCTTCTTCGCAAAAGCACAGGCATCGGCCATCGCTTGTTGCGCTCCCGGAAGGAAGCCGATCCATGACACGAAACCGTGCGCCATGCCCGGATAACGCTTCACTTCGACTTCCACTCCGGCCTTCTCCAGCACCGGGCCATAGGCTTCGACCGCATCGCGGATGGGGTCGCACTCGGCGCTGGCGATGAACGCGGGCGCAAGGCCCTGATGGCTTGTCGCCTTCATCGGACTGGCGCGGAAATCGTCATAATCGCTTTCGTCCTTGATGTGCAGTTCCCAGAAATAATGGGCATCTTCCAGGCGGAGGACAGGACCGTCGGCAAATTCGAGGGCGGAACCTTCTTCCGGGATCGGGTGGATGCCGGGGCCATACCAGTTGATCTGCGCGGCAAGGCGCGGCGCACCGGCATCGCGGGCGAGAAGCGCGCAGGCGCTCGCCAGAACGCCGCCAGCACTATCGCCTGCAACCGCGATCAGCGCGGGGTCTCCACCCAGTTCGGCCGCATTGGCCGCGGCCCACTGGGTCGCCACCCAGCTATCCTCGAACGCCGCCGGGAACTTATGTTCGGGCGCCAGGCGGTAGTCCACCGACACCACGATCGTCTCCGCGCCCCCCGCCAGGCCACGCGCGATCATATCCTGCGTGTCGAGGTCGCCGACCACGAACCCGCCGCCATGGAAATAGACGGTGACCGGGAAAGGTCCCTTGCCCTCGGGCGTGTAGATCCGCACCGGAATCTCACCCGCCGGGCCCGGAATGGTCCGATTGGAAACAGACGCCAGCGACACCTGCGGCAGCGGCAACTGAACCGAACTCGACCGCACCGCCTCCCGCAAAGCTGGCACCGGAACGGTCCGGATCGGCGGCCATTCCGGCTGATTGGCAAACATGGCTTCCAGCTGTGGGTCCAAGGGCATTTCACTCTCCTCGTTTTTCTGTGCACTTCATTCGTTAATTAGAAAAACCTAGCTGAAAATCTACTCCTCACCCCCTTGGCTCACGTGGCATTTGGAGTGCGCGTTCGGATATGATGTTGCGTTGGATTTGGTCTGTACCTGCGTAGATGGTGTCGGATCTTGCCATGAGGTACATGGTTGTGAGGCTGTCGAACCGTTCTTCGTTGATGCCGGTTTCGCCGTCTTGGCCCATGACCTCCATGGCGAGTTCGCCCAAGGCGACGTGCCAGCGCGACCAGTAGAGCTTGTAGGTGTATGCGGCGCCGGTGAGTTCGGGGTTGTTTTCGCCGCCTGAGAGCATGCGCAGGGCGTTGTAGCGCATGATCTTGAGCCCTGCATGGGCCTTGGCGATCTTCTGGCGGGTGAGGGGGTCGCTTGCCTTGCCGTTGGCCTTGGCGATGGCGATGATGTCGTCGAGTTCGTTCCGGAACTGCATCTGCTGGGCCAGCGTCGATACGCCGCGTTCGAACCCGAGCAACGCCATGGCGACCTTCCAGCCTTCGCCTTCTTCGCCAATGCGGTCGATCGCGAGGGCTTCTGCGCCATCGAAGAACATCTCGGCGAACTCGGCTTCGCCGGTCATCTGGCGGATGGGGCGGGCGTCGACCCCGGGCTGATCCATCGGGACCATGAGGAAGGAGAGGCCCTTGTTGCCGACGCTGCCCGGTTCGGTACGAGCAACGACGAAGCACCAGTCGGCGATCGTGCCCATCGAGGTCCAGATCTTCTGCCCATCGATGATATACTTGTCACCTTCGAGCCGGGCCTTGGTCTTCACATTGGCAAGGTCAGAGCCTGCGCCCGGTTCAGAATAGCCCTGGCACCAGATCGCCTTGCCGGTGGCGATGTCGGGGAGGAACCTTGCCTTTTGCTCTTCGCTGCCCATGGCGATGAGGGTGGGGCCGAGCAGTTCGACCCCCAGATGCCCGGCGCGCGGCGGGCCTTTCGCGCGGGCATATTCCTCGGCGAAGATGATCTGCTGCGCGATCGAGGCATTGCGCCCGCCCCATTCCTCGGGCCAGCCAATGACGCTCCAGCGCGCCTCGCCCAGGGCTGCTTCCCAGGCG
>CBIHNV010000020.1:0-64360 GCA_966211835.1 uncultured Sphingobium sp. | reverse complement strand
TGTCGACGGCGATCTTGAGCGCGGCCTTGGCGGTGCGCTTGCCCGAGCGGGTCTGGAGCATCCAGAGCTTGCCCTGCTGCACCGTGAACTCGATATCCTGCATGTCGCGGTAATGGGTTTCGAGGATCTGGAACACCCGCGCCAGTTCGGCGTAGGTTTCCGGCATAGCCTCTTCCATCGACAGCGGCTTGGCCCCTGCCCGCTCGCGCGCCTGCAAGGTGAGATATTGCGGCGTGCGGATGCCCGCCACCACGTCCTCGCCCTGCGCGTTGATGAGATATTCGCCATAATAAGCGTTTTCGCCCGTCGCCGGATCGCGGGTGAACGCCACGCCGGTGGCCGAAGTGTCGCCCATATTGCCGAAGACCATCGCCTGCACATTAACGGCGGTGCCCCAATCGTGCGGGATCGAGTTCAGACGGCGATAGACCTTCGCGCGGTCGGCCTGCCAGCTGCCGAAGACGGCGCTGATCGCGCCCCAGAGCTGGTCATTCACATCCTGCGGGAAAGGTTTGTTCCAAAGATTTGAAACAAGGGCCTTATATTCAGCAACGAGCGCCTTCCAGTCGTCGGCGGTCATTTCCGTGTCGAGGGTATAGCCCTGGTCTTCCTTCGCGACTTCAAGGGCTTCCTCGAACGCGCCATGGTCCAGTTCCAGCACCACGTCGGAGTACATCTGGATGAAGCGACGATAGCTGTCCCAGGCGAAGCGTTCGTCGCCCGATGCGGCGGCGAGGCCGAGGACGGTTTCGTCGTTGAGGCCAAGATTAAGAACCGTGTCCATCATTCCGGGCATCGAAATGCGCGCGCCCGAGCGGACGGAAACCAGAAGCGGGTCGGCCGCGTCGCCGAACTTCTTGCCCGTCACGCCTTCGATATGAGCGATGCCATTTGCGACTTCGGATTTCAGGCTGTCGGGGAACACGCCGCCATCCTGATAATAGCGGGTGCACATCTCGGTCGTGATTGTGAAGCCCGGAGGCACCGGCAGGCCGATGGCGGCCATGCCGTCCAAGTTGGCGCCCTTGCCGCCGAGAAGATTCTTGTTACCCTTGCCGCCATCATCGACGCCGCCGCCGAAACGATAGACATAACGCGTCGCGGTCGTGCTCATGCTGGCCTCTTCCATTTTCAACATAATCCCGGCTCTCCCTGCACTGATTGCCGTGTATTTGTGCGTTGCAGCAACATTCCTACAACAGGCGGGGCGATGAACGCACCCGCTTTTACGATGATCCCTCGCCTCTTCTATTCTTTCCGGGCGCTTCCTGGCCCGGTTCTTACGAATTACCCTGCAATTTTCGAGAAATCTGCGACGGCGTGAACAGCGTCCCGCACCCGCGCCAGCAGCGCCAACCGGGCGGATCGCTTCGCCGGGTCAGCGTCGTTGACAGTGACCTTGTCGAAGAAAGCGTCGATCGGCGCGCGTAATGTTGCGAGTGCGGCCATGGCGCCTTCGAAATCCTCAGCCGTGACCGCTGCGGTGGCGCGCGGTTCAGCGGCATCGAGGGCGGCGATCAGGTCAGCTTCGGCCGGTTCGGCGGCATAGGTCAGCTCGACCTTTTCGGCGGTTTCGACGCCTTCCTTCTTCAGGATGTTGGCGGCGCGCTTGTAACCGGCGAGGAGGTTGGCGCCGTCATCGGTGGCGATGAAGGATTGGAGCGCCTTCACGCGGGCAAGCAAGCGGACGAGGTCGTCCTCGCCGCCGAGCGCGAAGATGGCGTCGATCAGGTCGTGACGGACGCCTGCTTCCTTTTGCTGGACCTTGAGGCGGTCGGCGAAAAAGTCGAGCAAAGCGCTAATTGTCTTGGGTTCGTCCACCCGCGTTTGTGGAGACCAATCGAGACCCTCACCAAATTTCTGCGTTTCGGCCTCGGTGAATGCCTTCCGCCCCCATATCCAACGCTCGCCATCCTTAAGTGGGCACAGCAAATCGAGCCCCTTAAGAGCCACCGCTTTGAAGGCGAAGCGAAGACCAGAGGTTTCGGTCAGGGCTTGCGCCGCCAGCATGGCTCGTCGAAGGGCGAAGGGGTCTTTTGATCCGGTCGGAAGCATCTCCGCAGCGAAGAAGCTGACTAGCGTGTCGATTTTGTCCGCGAGAGATACTGCAATCGTCAGAGGAGCAGTCGGAACATCATCCCCTTGCCCTACCGGCTTGTAATGGTCTCTGATGGCGTCAGCCACGGCGGCGGGCAGGCCTTCAGCGCGGGCGTAATAGCCGCCCATGACGCCCTGAAGCTCGGGGAACTCGCCGACCATTTCGGTGACGAGGTCGGCCTTAGCGAGGCGGGCGGCTTGTTCGGCTAGGTCGGCCAATTGAGCGACCGTTGGCGCCTGCCCACCCCCGGCCCCTCCCGCTTGCGGGAGGGGGGAAGGGGTGATGATGCCTTGTTCTACCAGCCAGCGGGCGAGTTTGGCTACGCGGTCTACCTTGTCGGCGACGGTGCCTAGCTTTTCGTGGAAGGTGATGCGTTCAAGCTTCTTGGCGTGGTCCTCCAGGCTCGTCTTGCGGTCCTGTTCCCAGAAGAAGCGGGCGTCGGAGAGGCGCGCGGCTAGGACCTTGCGGTTGCCTGCGATGATTGCTTCGCCGCCATCCTTCGCCTCGATGTTGGCGGTGCAGATGAAGGCAGGCGCGAGCTTGCCAACCGCGTCGCGCAGGACGAAATATTTCTGGTTTATACGCAGGGTTAGCTGGATGACCTCAGGCGGGACTTCAAGGAAAGCAGGGTCGAAATCGCCTAGCAGCGGGATGGGCCATTCGGTCAGACCGGCATTCTCCGCGATGAGGCCTTTGTCCTCGATCACGGTGTAGCCCTTCGCGGCGGCGGCTTCGTTCGCCTTGGCCTCGATGATCGACTGACGTTCCTGGTGGCTAACGATCACATGGCAGGCGCGCAGCTTTTCGACATAGTCGTGCGCGCCGCCGATGGTGATTTCGCCGGGGTGGTGGAAGCGGTGGCCGAGCGTGGCGTAGCCGCTGCGCGTGCCTTCGATTTCGATATCGACAAGGTCTTCGCCCAGGATCGCGACAATGCCTTGCAATGGGCGGACCCAGCGGAGGCTTTCCGTCGTCTGCGAGGCTGTGCCCCAGCGCATGGACTTGGGCCAGGGAAAAGCGCGGACAATGGCCGGGACGGCTTCGGCCAGAACCTGCGCCGTGGCGCGGCCGGTCTTGTGGACGGTGGCGAACCAGACGCCGTCGCGGTCTTCAAGCTGGTCCTGGGTCAGGCCGGTCTTGCGGAGGAAACCTTCGAGCGCCTGCGCGGGGGCGCTGGTGCGGGGGCCTTTGAATTCCTCGCTGACGGCGGCGGTTTCCAGAGGGAGATTGCGCGCGATCAGGGCGAGGCGGCGGGGGGTGACGAAGTTGTCGATGCTCGTCGGCGCGAGGCCAGCCTTTGCCAGTTCTTCGGCGAACAGGCGGGCTAGGTCTTCCGATGCTTTGAGTTGCATCCGGGCCGGGATTTCTTCGCAGCGGAGTTCAAGGAGGAAATCGGTCATGCGAGTTCCTCCGCAGGCCCAGCGGATGCTGGGGCCTCGTGCCGGATGGCGAGCCGCGTGGGGCATGAGATCCCAGCTCGCGCTGGGATGACGGAATTGATCTTACGCATCACGCGGCCCACCCGTTTACTTCCATCCACTTTTCGCACGAACCCTTGGCGAGATCGCGGACGCGGCCGATGTAGCTGGCGCGTTCCTGGACGGAGATAACGCCTCGCGCCTGAAGGAGGTTAAAGACGTGGCTTGCCTTGATCGCCTGGTCATAGGCGGCGAGCGGAACGCCTGCTTCCAGCGACGCCTTGCACTCGGCTTCGGCGTCCTTGAACCAGCGGAACAGCTTTTCCGTGTCGGCGATCTCGAAATTCCATTTCGACATCTGCTGTTCGTTGGCAAGGAAGACGTCGCCATAGGTGACGCCTGCATCGTTAAACTTCAGGTCATAGACGCTGTCCACGCCCTGGATGTACATGGCGAGGCGTTCGAGGCCGTAGGTCAGTTCGCCCGCGACAGGCTTGCAGTCGAAGCCGCCCATCTGCTGAAAATAGGTGAATTGGGTGACTTCCATGCCGTCGCACCAGACTTCCCAACCAAGGCCCCAGGCGCCGAGCGTCGGACTTTCCCAGTCATCTTCGACGAAGCGGATGTCATGCACGAGCGGATCAATGCCGATCTCGACCAAGGACCCCAGGTAAAGCTCCTGAAGGTTCGCCGGGGACGGCTTCATGATCACCTGATATTGGTAATAATGCTGGAGGCGATTGGGGTTTTCGCCGTAGCGGCCGTCGGTGGGGCGACGGCTGGGCTGCACATAGGCGGCGTTCCAGGCGTTGGGGCCAAGGCTGCGCAGGGTGGTGGCGGGGTGGAAGGTGCCCGCGCCCACTTCCATGTCATAGGGTTGCAGGATGACGCAGCCCTGCTTCCCCCAATATGCGTGCAGGGTCAGGATCAGGTCCTGAAAGGAAAGCGGCTTGCCTGTCGCCACGGACGGTCCCTTGCGAAAATGACGGTTTGATCGCGCGCGCCTTGGCGCAGGCGGGCTTTAGGGTCAAGGAAAAGAGGGTGCGAGCGCGGTTAATCCGCTTGCCCAAATGCCCCCTGCCCCGCATGGATATGGCGAAATCTTCTGACGATGGATCGATGCTCGCTATGAAATGGTCGCTTTCCCGCCTGATGGCCGCGGGCCTGTTGATGCTAAGTGGTTGCGCGCAGGAGCAGGAGGCCTCCGCGCGTCCCTCAGTCGCGAAGACCGCTTATGTGACGCCTGCGCTGTGGCGGGTGCGGGACGAGGACACGACCATTTATCTGTTCGGCACGGTCCATGTACTGAAGCCCGGGACGCAGTGGTTCAAGGGCGGGATCAAGCGGGCGTTCGATAGCTCTGATGAGCTGATCCTGGAGATCGTGGAGCCGGAAGACCCGCAGGCGATGGCCGCTACCATGGCGCACACGGGCTTGGCCCGCGACGGTGTGGCGCTGTCGGACCGACTTACTCCAGATATGCGCGGGAAATATCAGGCTGCGATGGCAGCGAATGGCTTGCCCTGGCAGATGTTCGAGCCGTTCAATCCGTGGATGGCGGGTATGGCATTGGCGGTGAAGCCGCTGGAGAAGCTGGGCTATGAAGCGGAGCTGGGCGCTGAGAAGACGTTGACGGTGGCGGCGAAGGCTGCGGGCAAGAAGGTCGGCGCGCTGGAGACGATAGAGCAGCAGCTCGGCTATTTCGCCGGGCTGCCGATGGATAGCCAGGTGAAGTTCCTCAAAGCCACCGTCGATGGCCTGCCGGAGATGGACGCGGAGTTTTCACGGCTGATCGCGCATTGGCAGGAGGGCGACCCTGACAAGCTGGCGGCGGAGATGAACGAGTCGCTGGAGGCGACGCCCGAACTGGCGCAGGTGCTGCTGATCCAGCGCAACGGCAATTGGGCCAAGTGGATCAAGGAGCGGCTGGCGCGGCCGGGAACGGTGTTCATCGCCGTGGGCGCCGGGCATCTGGCGGGCAAGGGCAGTGTGCAGGACCAGCTGAAGGATCTGGACCTCACGGCGGCCAGGGTTGCCGAGTGAGCTTGCTGCGATGGTTGGGGCTGTGTGCGCTGCTGCTCATCGCGGCTTGCGGACGAGAGCCGGGCTCTTCGGCCGTCGAGGGAGGGCCTGCGTTGTGGCGGGTGCAGGGCCATGGGCTGGACGGCTGGCTGTTCGGCACGATCCATGTGCTGCCGCGCGGGGTTGATTGGCGCAGCGGCGAAATCGCGCGCGCGATTGAGGCTTCGGATCGGCTGGTGATCGAATCCGCAGAGATACAGGACCCGCAGCGGACACGGGCGGTGTTCGAGACGATGGGGCGCAGTCCCAAGCTGCCGCCGCTTGAAAACCGGGTGCCTGCAGCGGAACAGGCAGAATTGAAGCGGATCGCTGACGATGGCGGGGCCGATCTGCGGGGCTTGTCGAGTTATGAAAGCTGGGCGGCCGCCATGCTTCTGTCGGCGGCGGCGCAGCAATCGCTGCATGTGAGCGCCGATCATGGGGTGGAGCCCGTGCTGATCGCAGCGTTCAGTGATGCGGGAAAGCCCATCGGCGGGCTGGAGACGGTAGCGCGGCAGTTCGGCGCGTTCGACACGCTGCCGGAAGTCTCGCAGCGGCGGTTGCTCGCCCAGACGGTGGCGGAGGCGGACGGCATGAAGGCGCTGTACGAGCGCATCCTGCACGCTTGGCTGAAAGGCGACTTGGACGCGATTGCGCGTGAGGATCGGGGAGAACAGCCCGACGCGGCGGTTGAGCAAGCTGTGATGGTTGCGCGCAATCAGGATTGGACCGCGGCGATCGCGCGGTTGAAGGGGCGACCTTTCATCGCGGTCGGCACGGGGCATCTAACCGGGCGGGACAATCTTATCGGCCTGCTCACCGCGCGCGGATACAAGGTGATGCGGGTGCAATAGCGCCGCGCCCTTGCCTTTGCTCGCCTTTCTGCTACAGGGCCGCCTTCCCGTGATGGTCATCCCTGGAGGCGTTGCGGGAAGTTTTGACATATCAGCTTTTGGAGACACGCAATGAGCGAGCAGCTTACGCTGTCGGCCGAGGCACGCGATCGGGCAGGCAAGGGAGCCTCCCGCGCTCTCCGCCGTGAGGGCCGCGTACCCGCCGTCATCTATGGTAACAATGAAGAACCCCAGTCGATCCACGTCGAGGAAAAGCTCCTCAACAAGCTGCTCGGCACCGGCCATTTCTTCAATTCGGTCGTCTTCGTCGAAGTCGGCGACAAGAAGGTCCGCACCCTGGCCAAGGATGTGGCTTTCCACCCCGTAAGCGACCGTCCGCTGCACGCTGACTTCCTGCGCGTTTCGGAACATGCCACCGTCCACGTCAACGTGCCGGTGCGCTTCGAAAATGAAGACGCCTCGCCCGGCCTCAAGAAGGGCGGCGTTCTGAACATCGTCGCGCATGACATCGAACTGATCGTCGATGCAGCCGAGATTCCTGATGACGTCGTCGTCGACCTGAAGGGTCTGGACGTTGGCGAATCGATCCACATCAGCGCGGTGACGCTGCCCAAGGGCGCAAAGGCGGCGCATGATGAGACCGACTTCACCGTCGCGACCATCGTGGCCCCGTCGGCCCTGAAGAGCGCCGAAGGCGACAACGAAACGCCTGCAGAAGGCGAATAAGCCTTTACCCGGCTAACCGATTACCGGTTTGCTCACCCCCGTTCGGGTTGAGCTTGTCTAAGCCCGCCTCTTTTCCCGGATAGAGAAAAGAGGCGCTTCGGCAGGTTCAGGCGGACGGGGGTTCGCTTTGTTGGAGATGTGGGATGCAGATCTGGGTCGGGCTGGGCAATCCGGGCACCCAATATGCGATGCACCGGCATAATGTCGGCTTCATGGCGGCTGACGTGATTGCCGACATGTATCGCTTCTCGCCCCCCAAAAAGCAGTTTCAAGGATGGGTGCAGGAAGGCCGCATCGGGCCTGAAAAGATCATCCTGCTGAAGCCCGCGACATTCATGAACGAAAGCGGTCGGTCAGTTGGCGAAGCCATGCGCTTCTACAAATTGGCCCCCGAAGATGTGACCGTCTTTCATGACGAGTTGGACCTCGCACCGATGAAGGTGAAGGTGAAGCGCGGCGGCGGCAACGCAGGACATAATGGCTTGCGGTCCACCGATGCACATATCGGGGCGGAATTCCGCCGGGTACGGATCGGCATTGGTCATCCGGGTCACAAGGACCGAGTGCATGGCTATGTGCTCGGCAATTATCATAAGAGCGAGATGGATGCGTTGGCCGACATGCTGGGCGCGATCGGCGCGGAGGCGGAGTGGTTGGCGAAGGGCGACGACGCGCGCTTCATGAATGAGGTTGCTTTGAGGCTCGCGGACTGACGAATTCCGGCAGCGGTACGGCCCGCCGCCTCACCCGCACGGCGAAATCCTTTGAATGGATTGCGCGGCGCAGCATTGCCGCGCCATAGAGGGTGCCTGACCTTCCACTTCTCAAGAGGATACAGGTGATCCAGACCGTCGCCACGAAGCCTTTCAATGACCAGAAGCCGGGCACATCTGGCCTCCGCAAGAAGGTCCGCGTCTTTCAACAGCCCCATTACGCCGCCAACTTCATCCAGTCGGTGTTCGACAGTCTCACCGGCTACGAAGGTCAGACGCTGGTGGTCGGCGGGGACGGGCGCTATTTTAATCGCGAAGTCATTCAGATTGTATTGAAGATGGCGGCGGCGAATGGTTTTGGGCGGGTGCTGGTCGGGCAAGGCGGCATATTGTCGACGCCTGCCGCATCGCACCTCATCCGCTCTGCTGGCGCGTTCGGCGGGCTCGTGCTGTCGGCCAGCCATAATCCCGGCGGCCCGGACGAGGATTTCGGCATCAAATATAATGTCAGCAATGGCGGCCCGGCGCCGGAGAAGGTGACGGATGCGATCCACGCGCACACGCTGGCGATCGACAGCTATCGCATAGTCGACGCAGAGGACATCGACATCGACACGCTGGGCACGAACCAGCTTGGCGGTATGACGGTAGAAGTCGTCGATCCGGTCGCGGCCTATGCCGACCTGATGGAGCAACTGTTCGACTTCCCGGCCATTCGAGAAATGATCGCCCAAGGCTTCGCCCTCTCCTTCGACGCCATGAGCGCGGTCACTGGTCCTTATGCCACAGAGATTTTCGAGCGGCGCTTGGGCGCGCCCTCGGGGACCGTGCGCAACGGCACGCCCTTGCCCGACTTTGGCCATCACCACCCCGATCCCAACCTGGTCCACGCAAAGGAGCTCTATGACCGGATGATGAGCGAGGCCGCGCCCGATTTTGGCGCAGCCTCGGATGGCGATGGCGACCGGAACCTGATCATCGGTCGCAACTGCTATGTGACGCCTTCGGATTCGCTCGCGGTGCTGGCGGCCAACGTGCATCTTGCACCTGGTTATGCCGAGGGGCTCAAGGGCATCGCACGATCGATGCCTACCAGCGGCGCTGCGGATCGAGTGGCGGAAAAGCTCGGCGTCCCGCTCTATGAGACGCCCACCGGATGGAAATTCTTCGGCAATCTGCTAGACGCAGGCATGGCGACGATCTGCGGTGAGGAGAGCGCCGGGACAGGTTCCGACCATGTGCGGGAGAAGGACGGCATCTGGGCGGTGCTGCTGTGGCTCAACATCCTCGCCGTGCGCAAACAGAGCGTAGCAGAGATCATGCAGACGCACTGGGCCACCTACGGTCGCAATTATTATGCGCGCCACGACTATGAAGCCATTGTCAAGGATCGCGCCGACGCGCTGATCGCGGCGCTGCGGGACAAGCTGTCCGCCCTGCCCGGCGTGCCCAACAGCGGCGGAACAGTGAAGAGTGCGGATGATTTCGCCTATACCGATCCGACCGATCAGTCCGTCAGCAGGAACCAGGGCATTCGCATCCTGTTCGAGGATGGATCGCGCATCGTGTTCCGGTTGTCGGGAACCAGCACCGAAGGCGCCACGCTGCGCGTTTATATCGAACGCTATGTGGACCGCCACGGCAAGCTCGACATGGACACTGCCGACGCCCTCGCGCCACTGGTGCGGGCTGCTCAGGAAATAGCGGATATCAGCGGCTTTACCGGCATGAATCGGCCGAGCGTCATCACCTGACAGACATAAAAAGTCACGGCAAGGAAATCGGGTGGCAAGGGAGAAAGACTAGGGACGCACCATGTTCCGTGTTCCCTTCGCCACCCTCCTTTTCGGCGCTCTTTTGGGTATCTCGACCCTGCTGACTGGCGCTGCTGCGCGCGCCGCGACAGCGGAAGATGAGCAGGTCTGGCTCAACCTGACCGCCATGGGGCCGGTCAGCGGCGACCTCATCTATTTCGCCGAGATCCAGCCACGTTTTGGCAATGGCGCATCGCAGCCGGACCAGACACTCCTGCGCGGCGCGGTAGGATGGAAGCTGTCCCCTAAGCTGTCCATCTATCAGGGCTATGCACATATCGTCCTGCCGTCGCAAGGCGGTCGCGATGTCAATGAAGAGCGCAGTTTCCAGCAGATCAACTGGACGATCGGCACACCGTGGGACGGCGAACTATCGTCCCGCACGCGGCTGGAGCAGCGCTGGCGCTCGGACGGCGGCGAGATGGGTTGGCGGCTGCGGGAGATGCTCCGTTACGAAAAGCCGCTGAAGCCAGGCAGCCAAGCGGTCAATGCGCTGGTCTATGCGGAGGGTTTTGCGGCGCTAAACAGCACCGACTGGGGGCAGCGAGCGGGCTTCGATCAGTTGCGCAGCTTCGTTGGCGCCGAAATCAAGCTGATGGGCAAATCGACCGCCGAGGTTGGCTATCTCAACCAGCTGATCAACCAACGAGGCCGGAATGAGCGCATGAACCATGTCGCATCCATCACCCTCTTCTTCCGGCGCTGAGCACGCTCTGGCCTTCGGACGCGGAACAGGCTATCGGCCCGGCCATCATTTTGACGTGAAGGCAGTTCCATGGGTTTTCGTTGCGGTATCGTCGGGCTTCCCAATGTGGGCAAATCCACCCTGTTCAACGCGCTGACGGAGACGCAGGCGGCGCAGGCGGCGAACTATCCCTTCTGCACGATCGAGCCCAATGAGGGGCGCGTCGCCGTACCCGACGACCGGCTTCAGACCATCGCGAAGATCGGTGGCAGCGCCAAGATCATCGAGACGCAGCTGTCCTTCGTGGACATTGCGGGTCTGGTGCGCGGCGCGTCGAAGGGCGAAGGGCTGGGCAACCAGTTCCTCGCGAACATCCGCGAGACGGACGCCATCGTCCATGTGTTGCGCTGCTTTGAAGATGGCGACATCACCCATGTCGAAGGCAAGGTCGATCCCATCGCCGACGCGGAGACGGTCGAGACCGAATTGATGCTGGCCGACCTCGAAAGCCTGGAAAAGCGCGTGCCCAACCTCGCCAAGAAGGCGGCGCAGGGCGACAAGGAGGCAAAGGCCGCCGCTTCGGTCCTGGGCCAGGCGCTCGACCTGCTGCGCGACGGCAAGCCCGCCCGCCTCACCGTGCCCAAGGATGTCGAAGAAGAACGGCTCTTTTCCCAGGCGCAGCTGTTGACCGCCAAGCCGGTCCTCTATGTCTGCAATGTCGAGGAAGAAGCCGCGGCCGAGGGCAATGCGCACTCCGCCCGCGTATTCGAAAAGGCCGCGGCCGAAGGGGCAAAGGCGGTGATAGTGTCCGCTGCCATCGAGGCCGAGCTCATCACCATGCCGATCGAAGAGCGGGCCGAATATCTGGAGGCTCTGGGCCTTACCGAAGCGGGCCTCGCCCGCATCATCCGCGCGGGTTACGAACTGCTGGGCCTCATAACCTTCTTCACCGTCGGCCCGAAGGAAGCGCGCGCCTGGACCGTGACCAAGGGATCGAAGGCGCCCCAGGCCGCGGGTGCGATCCATACGGATTTCGAAAAGGGCTTCATCCGCGCCGAGACGATGGCCTATGCAGACTATGTCCAGTTCAACGGCGAGGCCGGGGCCAAGGAAGCGGGCAAGTGGCGGTCCGAAGGCAAGGATTATGTGACGCAGGACGGCGACATCATGCTGTTCCGCTTCAACGTCTGACGCCGTGACGCTGCGGCCCGGCCAAATCCCCGCCCAGCGCAAGGCCGCCTTTCCACCGAGCGTCGATGAACGCACGACGCTGCTGATCCTTGGCAGTCTGCCGGGCGACGCTTCGATCAGGCAGGGCGAATATTATGCTCATCGCGGCAATGCTTTCTGGTCGCTGATGGGGGAGCTTTTGGGCGAGGATTTGCGTGCCTTTCCCTACGCCATGCGGCTGAAGCGATTGCGCGCGCGGGGCGTTGGCCTGTGGGACGTGATCGAGAGCGCAGATCGTGAAGGCAGCCTCGATAGCGCGATCCGGGGCGCGGAGTTGCGGGACCTGAGCACCTTCATCGCGAGGCTTCCTGCCCTGCGCGCTGTGGCGTTCAACGGCAAGACGGCCTCGCTTCATGGCCGCCGCCAGATCGGTGCGAATACGCAGTTGCCGCTCATCGACCTGCCATCCAGCAGCAGCGCCAACGCCATGCTATCGCGTGAGAAGAAGGCGGAGCTGTGGCGAACGCTATGCCAATGGATTGTCCCATCCTGACATTGACGTAAACGTAAGGCCCGCCTAGATCATCTCGCCAGGCGAGAGGTGTTGGACCAATGAGCGAGATTGTCTATTTCGAAGATGTGGTGGTCGGCGACCGGCTGGACTTCGGTCCGGTGACGGTATCGCGGGACGAGATCATCGCCTTTGCCGCAGAATTTGACGCCCAACCATTTCACCTTTCGGACGAGGCAGCAGCGCAGACGCATTTCGGCAGCCTGTCGGCCAGCGGCTGGCATACGACGGCTTTGTTCATGAAGATGTTCGTCGCCAAAATGCAGACCGGCGGACATCAGGATGCAAGCCTCGGCGCCATGGGAATAGACGAACTGCGTTGGCTCCGGCCGGTCAGGCCGGGCGACACGTTGCGGGGCATGTCAGAGGTGGTCGAGAAGAAAAGCTCCCGCAGCAGGCCGGAGATGGGCATCGTCAAAAGCAAGGTGACGATCTTCAACCAGCAGGATGAGCCGGTCATGACGATGATGCCGATCGCGCTGTTTCGCACCCGTCCGAACTGAACGGACCGACCGCATCAGTCACGGGTCGGCGGCAGCGGCTGATTGGCAAGCGCATCGGCTGCCATAACTCGGATCCGGCTCTCGGCCGAACCCGACAATTGGACAAGATGCACCCCTGCGGGCAGGTCAAACCACACGATCTTCCGGATACCGGAGCATTCAGGACCATGGCCATGCGCGGCCGACGCCACCAGAGCGCGATCCGTCACGATATCGACCCAGGCAGAACTGGACAGGCCTATCCCCACCCGCGCGGGTGTCTTGAGGGCCAGACTGAAGAGGCCGCCCTGGCTCTTCATCCGCTGGCGCTCGGGTTTCACCACATATTGGACCTGCGCAGAAGGGCGCAAAGTCGCAACGACCGGCTTGCCCAGGATCAGCCGGGGCGCGGAAGCCGCTTCGCCTCCCGCCGTCTCCATTCCGCTCTGGTTCCAGCTCGTCCATGGTTCCGGCGGCAGTGGCGCGTTACGACAAGGTTCTGCGGCTAGCGCTGGCGCAGATAGGCACAGGGCCGCCGAGCAGGCAATCATGCGCATCGTCATTTCCTCCCGAACAGCTTCTCAATGTCCCCATGGCCCAGCTTCACCCATGTGGGCCGCCCGTGATTGCACTGCCCACTGCGCGGCGTGATTTCCATCTCGCGCAGCAAGGCGTTCATCTCCGCGACGCTCAGCACCCGTCCTGCGCGCACCGATCCGTGGCAGGCCATGGTGGCAGCCACCAGGTCGAGCCGTTCCTTTAAGGACAAAGCATCGTCATAGGCGGCCAGATCGTCGGCGAGGTCGGTGACGAGCCCCTGTACGTCGCCCTGCCCCAGCATGGCGGGCACCGCGCGCACCAGCATCGCGGAGGGGCCGAAGCGCTCCAATTCGAGGCCGAAGTCGCGCAGCTCCTCGACACGCGCTTCGAGCCGGTCACAGGCGGGTTCATCCAGTTCGACGACTTCGGGCAGCAGCAGCGCCTGCGAAGTGACGCCCTGCCCGTCCATGGCGCGGCGCATGCGTTCGAGCGTCAGGCGCTCATGCGCGGCATGCTGGTCGACGATCACCAGCCCGTCCTCCGCCTCCGCTACGATGTAGGTGCGTGCCACCTGGCCGCGCGCGACGCCGAGAGGAAAGCTGCTACCCTCCGGCGCAGGGGCGGCGGCGGCTTCAGCTCGGGCTTGGGGCGGTGGCGCAATGAAGGATGGGCGGCGGTCAGCGAACGATGTGGCTGAAGGCGCATAAGACGGTGCCGCCGCTTCGAAGATGGGAAGGGCGCTGATCGGCGTGGGCGAGACAGGTTCAGCCCGCCATGCAGAAAGGCTCGCCGGGTCCGCTTGCTGCACCGAGCGGAAGCCCTCCGCATCCAGAGCCCGTCGCACGCCCGAGACGATCATGCCGCGGATCATGGCTGGATCACGGAAGCGGACTTCGGTCTTTGCCGGATGAACATTGACGTCCACCTCCAACGGCGGGACGTCCAGGAACAGCGCCACTACGGGATGCCGATCGCGCGCGAGCATGTCAGCATAAGCACCGCGTACCGCACCGATCAGTAGCCGGTCGCGAACGGGGCGGCCGTTGACGAACAGGAACTGATGATCGCCCACTCCGCGATTATAGGTCGGCAGCGACGCCACGCCCGACAGCCGCACACCTTCGCGTTCGAGCGAAACGATGACATGGTTTTCGGCAAGCGCACGATCAGTGAGTTCAGCCACGCGGTCTTCCCGCGCCTCTCCGCCCTGTACGGCGATGGCCCGACGTCCGTCATGCTCCAGCGTGAAGGCGACGGCGGGGTGCGCCATCGCCAGGCGCCGGACTACGTCGAGGCATGCGGCATATTCCGCTTTAGGCGAGCGCAGGAATTTGCGGCGGGCGGGTACGCGGGCGAAAAGCTGCTCAATAGTGATGCGCGTGCCGGGCGGCAGGGCAGCGGGGCCTTCCGACAACAAGGCGCCATTGTCGACAGTGCGGTTCCAGCCATCCTGACCCTTGGGCCTGCTGTCGATCGAAAGCCGCGCGACGCTGGCGATTGATGGCAGCGCCTCCCCACGAAAGCCCAGTGTCGAGACATTCTCGATCGCATCGTCGGGCAGCTTCGATGTTGCATGCCGCTCCAGAGCCAGCGCGATCTCATCCGCAGCCATGCCACAGCCGTCGTCGCTTACCTCGATACGGTCGAGCCCACCGCCACTCAACCTTATGGAAATGCGGGTTGATCCGGCATCCAGTGCGTTTTCAACGACTTCCTTGAGCGCGCTGGCGGGTCTTTCGACCACTTCACCGGCAGCGATACGATTGACCAGATGTTCAGGCAGGCGGCGTATTGACATTGATTAGTGACTAGCCCAAGCGAGCGCTTTCCGCGAGCCGTTGCCCCCGAAAATTTTGCCTCATCACAGGGAATGATGACAGGGACGGCGGAACGTGGCAGGGACCTCCGAACGCCCCGGTTCGCGTCGCCGGGACGGGCGGGCTGAACAGGAACAAGCATGTCGATCTTTTCGCGACTTTTCAAACTCTCCTCCCAGGATATGGCTATCGATCTCGGCACGGCGAACACCGTCGTCTATGTGCGGGGCCGCGGGATCGTGCTGAATGAGCCATCGGTCGTGGCAGTTGAGACGCTGAACGGCGTGAAACGGGTCAAGGCTGTGGGCGACGATGCCAAGCTCATGATGGGCAAGACCCCCGATTCGATCGAGGCGATCCGCCCGCTGCGCGATGGCGTGATCGCCGACATCGATGTCGCCGAGCAGATGATAAAGCACTTTATCACGAAGGTGCATGGCGGCAAGTCGCGCCCCTGGCGCTTCCCCGAGATCGTGATCTGCGTTCCGTCTGGTTCGACCAGCGTCGAACGCCGCGCGATTCGCGATGCGGCGAGCAACGCAGGTGCGAGCCAGGTCTTCCTGATCGAAGAGCCGATGGCCGCCGCGATCGGCGCCGACATGCCCGTAACCGAGCCGATCGGGTCGATGGTCGTGGACATTGGCGGTGGCACCACTGAAGTCGCAGTATTGTCCCTGCGTGGCCTCGCTTATACAACGTCGGTGCGCGTCGGCGGTGACAAGATGGACGAGGCGATTGTCTCGTTCGTGCGCCGTCACCACAATCTGCTCATCGGTGAAGCGACCGCCGAACGCATCAAGAAGCAGTTCGGCGTAGCCCAGCCCCCCGAAGACGGCGTGGGCGAAACCATCCACATCAAGGGCCGCGACCTCGTCAACGGGGTTCCCAAGGAAATCTCGATCAATCAGGGCCAGATCGCAGACGCTTTGGCAGAGCCGATCAGCACTATCGTCGAAGGCGTTCGCATCGCGCTGGAAAATACCGCGCCGGAACTGGCGGCCGACATTGTCGATCAGGGGATCGTGTTGACCGGCGGCGGCGCATTGCTCAAGGGCCTGGACGATGAGCTGCGCGACGAGACCGGCCTGCCGGTGACGATCGCCGAAGATCCGCTGACCTGCGTCGCCATCGGTACCGGCCGCGCGATGGAAGACCCGATCTTCCGGGGCGTGCTGCAGACCGCTTAAGGTCAGGGGGACCACAGCATGGCGCGGCCATCCAGCCGACGTCCCGGCCATAACCGCAAGGCGCAGTACAGCCTGTTCGCCAGCTATGTTGTGGCGATTACGGGTGCGGCTATCGGCTTGCTGCTGCTTGCCGTGGCGATTTTTGATCCGACAGGGTTTGCCGCGATCCGGGTGGCTACGGCGGAAATCTCACGCCCCGCGTCGCTCGGTTTGCGCAATATGGTGAGTGGGGCAAGTTCGCTTGACGATGTGCTCACCGCCTATTGGCGCGCGGGGTCGCAGAATATCGCACTCCGCCACCAGGTGGACGCCGACCGCAACCGCATCATCGAAGCCAAGGCCATCGCGCAGGAAAATCTGCGCCTCAAGAAGCTGCTGAAACTGGTCGATGAAGATCAAAGCGATCTGCTGACGGCCCGGCTCATATCTTCATCCTCATCCAGCGCTCGCCGTTTCGCGCGCCTGAACGCGGGTCGCTGGCAGGGCGTGCGTCCCGGCATGCCCGTGCGCGCATCGGAGGGGCTCGTCGGCCGTGTTCACAGCGTCACACCCAATACGGCTGAGGTTCTGCTGCTGACCGACAGCAGCAACATCGTGCCGGTCCGCCGCGCGACGGATAGCGTAGCCGCGATCTCGACGGGTTTGGGAGACGGAACTGTCGAAATCCGATCGCTCGCGGCAGGCCGAAACCCGTTCAGTCCCGGCGACATCCTCGTGACGTCTGGCGTTGGGGGCATTTACCAGCCCAACATCCCCGTCGCTGTTGTCGTGCGGATCGCGGGCGAGATCGCCTATGGCGTGCCGCTCGCCAACCCATCGAAGGTGGACGCCGTGATCGTCGAGCGCTCCTTCGAGGAGGTGGTGACGCGCGGTGATCCCGCGGCGCCTGAAGCTGCGCCAGTCGAAGCGGCAGCCAACGCCAGCTCCCCATGATCGACCCGCATCTTCAGCATGTCCCGAAGCTGGGCCGCTCTCCGTCCAATTTTCGATTGGCCGGAACGCCGGTCATCACGGTGCTGCTTGGCTCCTCCATCACCATCTTGCCGGTGATCGCCCAAGCGCCTGTCATGCCGCCGCTGGGATTATTGCTGCTGTTGTCATGGCGGTTGCTGCGGCCGGAACTGTGGCGCGCCTGGATCGGGGTGCCGCTCGGCCTGTTCGACGATATCATGAGCGGCCAGCCGATCGGGTCGGCGATGTTCCTCTGGACGGTGATGCTGATCGGGATCGATGCGATCGAACATCGTATGGTCTGGCGAAGCTACCGGCAGGACTGGCTAATCGCGGCGGCTGCCATTATCTTCTGCGTCGCCGGCGGAGTATTCTTTGCGCGGATCACCGGCGGAGGAGACATCAAGCTGGAACTGGTCGCGCCGCAAATGCTCTGGACGATCCTACTCTTTCCCTTCGTGGTGCGGCAATGCGCCAGGATCGATCGCTGGCGCGTGATGGCATGAAGCTGCCAAAGCTCAAGCGGAAGACCGTTACCGAAGCTTCGCTGTCCTTCACCTTCACCCGCCGGGCCATGGTTGTCGGGGGCTTACAGGCAGGGATCGGCGCCATGCTGATCAGCCGAATGGGCTGGATCAGTGTCGCCGAGAACGAGAAATATAATCTTCTTTCCGAAAGCAATCGCGTCAACCTGACGCTCATTCCACCACGCCGTGGGTGGATATTGGACCGGAACGGCCGCGCGCTGGCGAATAACCGTACCGACTTCCGCGTCGACCTGATCCCCGAGCGTGTCACTGATCCCCAAGGCACGATCCGCAGCCTGACAAGACTGCTTTCGCTCCCGCCCGAAGAGGTGGAGCGCATCCAGACAGAACTTGAAAAGGCGCCCGGCTTCCGTCCAGTACAGGTGGCCGAGAAGCTGACCTATGATCAGTTTGCCGCGGTCAGCGTGCGTTTGCCCGACCTGCCGGGTGTCGCTCCCAGCCAGGGCTTTTCCCGCTATTATCCCGCAGGCGCCACCGTCGGGCATCTGCTCGGTTATGTCGGCGCGGCGTCAGCGAAGGATTTCGAGGAGCGCAGGGATCCGCTGCTGATCACCCCCGGCTTCAAGGTCGGGAAGGACGGACTTGAGAAATCCTTCGACAAGGAATTGACAGGCAAACCCGGCGCCAAGCGTGTCGAGGTGACTGCGCGCGGAAAGATCGTCCGGGAACTCACCACCCGGCCTGACTCGCCTGGCCAATCGATCAAATTGACCATCGATGCGGGGCTGCAGGAATATGCGGGTCGCCGTCTGGCGACGCAAAGCGGGTCGGTGGTCGTCATCGATTGCAGCAATGGCGATGTGCTCGCCATGGCCTCCATGCCAAGCTTCGATCCGAACAGCTTTTCCGATGGCATCAGTCATATGGAATGGGAAATGCTGTCGAAAGACGATCATGTTCCTTTACGCAACAAGACATTGCAGGGGCTGTATCCGCCGGGCTCCACGGTAAAGCCGATGGTTGCGCTAGCGCTCTTGGAAGCCGGCATCTCCCCGGCTGATCGGGTTAATTGCCCAGGTGCGATCCGGGTGGGGAACACGCTTTTCCACTGCCACAGAAAACGCGGCCATGGGGCGCTCGACATGCGCGGCGCCATTGCGCAAAGCTGCGACATCTATTTCTACCAGATGGCGCAGCGCATCGGCATGGACCGTATCGCAAGCATGGCGCACCGTGTGGGCATGGGGCAGAAATTCCCCCTTCCCTTCCCAAGCCAAAGCTATGGCACAGTGCCTGACCCCGCTTGGAAGCTCAAGAAATATGGGCAGAAATGGCAGGTCTATGACACAGTGAACGCGACGATTGGGCAGGGCTATATGCTCATCAATCCGCTCCAGATGGCAGTCATGGCGGCTCGATTGGCGACGGGGCGGCAGCTAATGCCGAACTTCATCCACGGCGCGCACAGGCCCGAACCCGCACCGGTCGGCGTGGCCGAGCAGCATCTGGTGACCATCCGAGATGCCATGAGCGCGGTGGTCAATGGCGGCGGTACCGGCGGCGCCGCGCGCATGAGCGTCCCTGGTGTACTCATCGCGGGAAAGACCGGCACAGCCCAGGTCCGGCGTATCACCATGGCCGAACGCGCGGGTGGCGTGCGCGGCAACGCGTCGCTCCCCTTCAAGCTGCGCGACCATGCGCTGTTCCAAGGCTTCGCGCCTTTCGACAATCCGCGCTATGCGATCGCATGCATCATCGAACATGGCGGCCATACCAATCGGGTGGAGGACGCGCCGATGATTGCGAGCGACACCATGTCCTTCCTTTTCGATCAGGCGAAGGCCATGGAAAAACTCGAGACGCTGGAAAAAGGCTGGGGCGGTCCGCCTGCCGAGCGCCTGGCGCGGCAGATGGCGGCGTTCCGCCTTGCCAAGGCGATCGAAAAAGGAGAGGCGCCGCCTGCGGCAGCCAATGCTGCTGAGGCAGCGAATGCCAGCAATGGCGCGGCTCCGGCAACAGCTTCGACCCCCGTCGAAGATGACGCGCCTCCGCCGCCCGGCCCAAGCACGGTGGCCGACTGATGGGCATCATACCTCAGCCCCTGACGGAATTTCCTTGGCGCGTTCTGGGAATCCTGCTCGCGATCGCGGGCTTTGGCACGCTTGTGCTCTACAGCGCGGCGGGTGGCAGCATCACGCCATGGGCGATCAACCAGGGCGTGCGGTTCGTGATCTTTTCGGTCATGGCCTTCGTCATCAGCCGGATACCGCTCGAGCTCTTCGCGCGGTTCGCTTTCCCCGCCTACGGGGCCGTTCTCATATCGCTGGTGCTTGTTGAGCTGATCGGCGGTGTCGCGGGGGGTAGCCAGAGGTGGATCAACCTCGGCTTCATGCAATTGCAGCCGTCGGAATTCATGAAGCCTATCGTCGTGCTGGCGGTCGCTCGCTTCTATGCCCTACTGCCCGTGGGAGAGATCCGCCGATGGAACGCCATATGGCCCGCGCTGGTCCTGATCGGCGTGCCATGGGCGCTGGTGCTGGTGCAGCCAGACCTTGGTACGGCAACGATGATCGCGGCGGGGGGCGTGACGGTGATGTTCCTTGCCGGATTGCCACTGCGGTTGTTCGTGGGGTCGGGGCTGGCGATCGCTGCCATCATCCCCATCGCCTTCAGTTTCCTGCATGACTATCAGCAAAAGCGCGTCCTGATCTTCATGGACCCGGAAAGCGATCCGCTCGGCGCAGGCTACCATATCAGCCAGTCGAAGATCGCGATTGGCTCCGGCGGCATTTGGGGCAAGGGCTTTCTGAAAGGTACCCAGAGCCATCTCGATTACCTCCCCGAAGGCCATACCGACTTCGTTTTTGCCACCATGGCGGAGGAATGGGGCTTGGTCGGCGGCGTTTTCCTGATCGGCGCTTTCCTGTTGCTATTCCGCTGGGGTATCGGCGTGTCGCTGCGCACGCAGGATAAATATGCCCGGCTGGTGGCTGCAGGCCTGACAACGACGATCTTCTTCTACGTGGCTATCAACCTGATGATGGTGATGGGCCTGGCGCCGGTGGTCGGCATTCCCCTGCCCTTCATGTCATACGGAGGGTCGTCCATGCTGACCGTGATGCTGTGCATCGGCATCATCATGGCCATCGAGCGCTCTACGCGCCGCCGTGGACGCAAGCCCGGAAATTGGGGCTGACACTCGGTCCTGTGCAAAATTTTTTGCACAGCCGCGATTTACTGTTTGCAAAGCCGGACGACAATGCTAACTGCCCGCCCACGCCACGGCGAGGCTCCAAACGGAGCCATCCGGAAGCGAGTGTGGACGCATAGCTCAGTTGGTAGAGCAGCTGACTCTTAATCAGCGGGTCCTAGGTTCGAGCCCTAGTGCGTCCACCATTTCCCACCATTAATTTAGTAGGTTAGAGGCTGCCACTCACTTTAATCGATAAGTGGGACAGCTTTCATTTGATCTGCGGCAGCGCCATTCTTCTCTACTCCGCTGCCAAGCCTGCGCTGGCCGTTGGAACGGCACCAGCCATTGGGTCATCGAACGCGTAGCCCGGGATTTCTGAAAGCAACTCTTGCTCGAAGAAGGCGCAGGTGATCGCCAGCCCGTCAGCGAGTGGGACGCGGGGCTGCCAGTCGAGCAGGGTTCGCGCTCGCTTGATGTCGGGGCGGCGGCGGCGGGGGTCATCGATCGGCAGCGGCTTGCGGATGACGCGGGATCGGGTGCCGGTCTGCGCCTTGACCAGTTCCAGCACCTCCATCATGCTATATTCTTCCGGATTGCCAAGGTTTATGGGTTGAAGGTCCATCACATCGGACTCCATCAGGCGCATCAGCCCGTCAACCATGTCAGACACATAACAGAAGCTACGCGTCTGGGAGCCGTCCCCATAAATGGTGATGTCCTTCCCCGACAGCGCCTGGCAGACGAAGTTGGAGATGACGCGGCCATCATCCGGATGCATGTTCGGCCCGTAAGTGTTGAAAATGCGGGCAACGCGCACGTCGGCGCGGCCCAGGCGGGCGAAGTCAAACGCGATCGCCTCGGCTGCCCTCTTGCCTTCATCATAACAGGCACGGGGACCGGTGCAGTTCACCCAGCCGCGATAATCCTCACGCTGGGGATGCGCTTCGGGATCGCCATAAACCTCACTGGTGGAGGTGAGCAGGAAGCGAGCACCATTCTGTTCCGCCAGACGGAGCAGGCGGTCGGTCCCCACGACGCTGGTCAGCATCGTATGTTCGGGGTCCGCCTGATATTGCGGAGGGGACGCGGCGCAGGCGAGATTATAGATGCGCGTGACGTCCCGGCGGCGGGTGACAGCGTCAGGCAGCGGATCGACGATGTCCGCGCGGATGAAGGTAAAGGCACGATGCCCCTCCAGCATCTCCAGATTCACTTCGCGCGACGTTTGAAGATTATCGAGACAGATGACTTCATGCCCCTGCTCCAGAAGAGCGCGGCAAAGATGAGAGCCAATGAAACCGGCTCCGCCTGCGACCAGCGAAACATTTTTCTTCATGCTTATCATCCGTTCTTATCCTTCTCCCTGTCCGGGGGCGTCATCCTGCAACTGCGATCTTGTCCCGCGCCTGCATCGCGGAGGCCTGGTCGAGGTAGGTTTCAAGCTGCTGCGCGCGATGCTCTGCCATATGTTCGGCCAAGATGCGGGTGCGGCCTGCCTCGCCGACACCCCTACGATCTTCATTCAGCGCGACGATCACCTGCTCGGCATTCCAGGCGAACAGGATTTCCTTGTTCGGGGTCAGTAGGTCACTAAGGCCCGGCCAGACATCCGAGATGATGGTGGTGCCGCAGGCCCCAGCCTCGAACAGCCGAACAGACGGCGACCAACCCGCTTCGATCATGTCGGCACGGGTGACGTTCAGAGTGAAGCGTGAAGCGGAGTAGAAGGCGGCATGGTCTTGGGGAGGCAGATGCTCGATCCGCTCGACATTGGTCGGCCAATCGATGTCGGCGGGATATTGCGGCCCAGCGACAACAAAGCGTTTGTCCGGCATAAGCCGCGCAGGCTCGATCAGCAGGCGCTCCAAGGTCGGTTGACGATCCGCGCTGTAGGTGCCGAGATAGGACAGGTCCCAACGCTTGGGCACATCCATCGGCTGGTAAGCGACCGGATCGACCGAACAATAGAGCGCGCGGGACATGGGTGAGCCATATTCACGCTCCAGCAGATCGAGCGTCGGACCGCCGGTGAAGGAGCAATAGACATCATATCCGGCGATGAGGTCGGCCGACAGATAATCGCATTTGCCCGCGCGCAGGGTGGCGAGGGTGACTGGCGTATCGATGTCGTAAAACAGCGTCGTACCCAAGGCTTGGCGCTGCACATATTGGCCGACAGCTATTCCGTCGGGCACATAGGAGCCAACCATCACTGCGTCTGCGGCCTCTATGTCCGCGCGCCACTGATCCAGCGACTGAAGATCATCGTAGAATGCCAGATGGCAATAGTCCGGGTCCAGCAAATCCCTCTGGCTGGCGTACCAAGGCACGTCGCGCTCCAGGAAGAGGACGTCATGACCCCTCCCGGCGAAGGCGGACAGCAGAGCGCGGAAGGTGGTGGCGTGGCCATTGCCCCAGGAGGAAGACAGGCTGAGACCGAGGACGACGAGTTTCATGCTCTTTCCATCTCCTGTTGCTGGGTCTTTGCTGCGCACCGCTCGCGCAAAATGGCATCCACTTGCTCACCGCGGAGGGCATAGCTGTGCTCGGCACGGACGCGGGCCAGCGCGGCACGGCCGATCGTTCGTGCGCGTTCAGGTGTCAGCGCGGCGACATGGTCAGCGACATCCTGACCATCACGGGCGACCAGCACTTCTTCGTCCGGCTTCAGGAACAATTCGATGCCTTCCCAAGCATCGGTGATAAGACAGGCCCCTGCCCCCGCGGCTTCGAAGACACGGGTTGCAGGTGAGAATCCGATGTGCGCCATGCTGTCGCGGGCGACGTTCAGCACTGCGAGTGGCGTGCAGTTGAAGGCATTATGTTCCGCTGTGTAAACATGGCCGCGATGGCGGACGTTGGATGGCATCGCCTTGCTTTCCCACCCGTTGCCACCAATCAGGAAGCTGCGCTCGCACAGCAGTGTGGCGGGCTTCAGGAAGAATTCCTCAACGCGCGTTTCCCGATCGGGAAGGCGGTTGCCGAGGAATGCCAGGTCACAGGCGAAGCGCGGGTCGGGCTCGACCGGGAAGTGGCTCTGCGGGTCGAGAGCATTGTAGACCGGGATGCACTCCCGCGCCCCCATCTCTCGATAGGCGTTCACCACCGGTGCGCCGCCGCCATAGGTCAGCACGAGGTCGAGCTCCGGCAGCGCCCGGCGGACTGCATGATCCGGCGCGGCCCGCATCTCGTCCAGCGTCGCCGCGGCGTCCACATCCCAGAAGATGCGCATCGCTTCTGGGCGCGCGCGCCTCATGACGCCCTGCAACAATTCGTCGTCGAACACGCCAACCCCGCTTGCTTTGACCACGACGTCTGCATCTGCCGCCTCGTCCATCACTGCGGCCAGTGCCTCCTCGGTTGCCGGGTAGACGACCACGCGCGCCCATTCCGGCGGATCGATGTCGCGATGCTGCTGGCGGTCGAAGGCATCGGGCTCATAGAAAGTGACGTCATGACCGCGCTCGGCCAATTCGCGCAGGATGCCGCGGTAATAGGTCGCCGCCCCATTCCAGTAGGAGGACAGCAGGCTGGAACCGTAGAAGGCAATTCTCATGCGACATTCCTTGCAAGCGAGGTCGGATTGGCCGTGGTGTCGAGCGAGGCGATGATCTCAAGAAGCTGTTCAGCGCGATGGGCGCAGCTGTGGCGGCTGCGGATCGTCTCCAGTCCGCTACGGATCAGCGACGCGCGCAAATCCGGATCGGTAGCAACGGTGCGAAGATGGTGTGCCATTTCCGTCCCATCCCGAGCGAAAAGGAAGTCCTGACCAGGACGGAAAAGCTGTTCGCTGTCCTCCCACGGGGCAGACAGCAGTGGAATGCCGCATGCCAGCGCCTCAAACACGCGGATGGTCGGGATGCCGGGCAGAAGATCGGTATAATAGCGGCGCGGAACATGGACCGTGGCGAGATGCCGGGCAAAGATCGAAGGCGCGCGGGCATTGGCCGCCCAGCCATGGTAGCGGACGCCGTAGCGCTCCAACGTGACGAGCGCCTGGTCGGGGTAGCGGACCCCGTATATGTCGAGTGACAAATCAGCTTCGGCTGCCGGACGAAAGAGGAAATCTTCCAGTTCAGCAGTCCGCTCGCCGTCGCCCCAGTTGCCGATCCAGACTAGGCCTAAACGATCCTGCTCGATCTGTGGTGGATGGAAATGCTTTAGGTCTGCCGCTTCGTGCCAGGTCCATACCCGGTCGCCCCAGCCCCAACGGCGATAGACCTGCGTCAGCGTCTCTCCAAAAGCCAACACGCCGTCATAGCCGGATAGGTCAAAGGCCCGGATCGCCCGCGGGTCCGACACGGCCCGATGGTGCGTGTCATGGAAGAGCAGCGTGAATGCTGCGCCTTTCGCGCGGAGCTTGCCAAGCGCCGCTACCAGCGCGGGTTCGTTCCATTCGTGGCCAATGACGACGTCCGCACCGTCGACCAGCGCGTCTAGTTCCACATCCGGTCCGTAGCTGAAGGTCTTGAGGTCCGGATAGGCGGCATGGAAGGCGGCAAGTCCAGCCTCCCCATGATCCGCCAGAAGGTTGGAAAGGCTCCAATTGCCCCGGGGTTCAAGCGCCAGCACATCATGGCCAAGTGCGGCCAGTTCACGCAGCACACCCCGCAGGAAATGTGCATTGCCATGGTTCCAGCAGGAAAGCAGCGAATGGGTGAAGTAGCGGATCTTCATGCGGCGACCCTCTGTTCGGCTGTGGCATAGTGACCGGCCATGGCAGCGGCCATCGCAGCCGGGTTGTAAAGCCGGGCGCGTTGCTGAGCCCGCTTACCGGCGTCCGTCCGCGCGGCGCGATCGCCCAGCATATGCTCGATCGCCCGCGCATAGCCTTTGGGATCGTGGGGATTGACGAAGGTCGCGGCGCCCTCCCACAGTTCGCGAAATGTCGGGATATCCGACAATATGAGGGCGCATCCGGCTAATGCAGCTTCCAGCACGGCGAGGCCGAACGGCTCATACAGTGCTGCCGACGCGAAGATGGGCCGCTCACTCAGTCTTTCGGCGAGTCCTTGCTCATTGAGCGTGCCGATCGCCTGAAGTGCCTGGATGGAGAGCGCCCCTCCTTGCGGTGCTTCGACCGGACCGGCGGCGAGAATGGGAACGCTGATCCTGGCGGCCGCTTCATCCAGCACTCGGACATTCTTGCCCTCATCCCACAAGCGCCCGGCGGTGAAGACATAGTCCCGCATCGGCTTGCGCGCCGGGACTGCGAAATGCCGTCCGTTGTGCACGGAGAAAGGCAACACCCCATAAATCTGCCGGACCGCCTCCGCGAATGAAGCGCTCGGCGTGATCGCAATCGTGGCATGTTGAAGTCCGCGCGAGACCATGTCTGTCCGCCAGCGAAAATCATCTGGCATCTCACCGCCGTGGACCGCCGCCCACCAGGTGGCGACGCAGCTATGCTGGACGGCAATGACCGGGCAGCGATAATGTCCCATGCTGACAAGTGCCGGCGAGTGGACCTGGACCAGATCCGCGCCGAGGTCGCCTGCCATCTGGGCCAGCCGCCGCTCGGCCTCCAGCACTGGAGCAGGATCAGCCGCCAGCCAGTCAAGCTCCAGCCCGCTATCCACCAGTTGTGCACTGGAGGATTGCGCGATGCTGTCGCGTGCCGATTGATCGGGAGACGGACCCATGACTGCAAGCGTGACCTGATAGCCGAGCGGCTCCAGCGCGCGGGCAAGGTCGGTCGAATATTGCCAGACGCCGCCGACAGCATCGCATGTGAGCAGCAGATGACGCATGGCCGTCAAATCGCCCTCGCCGCCATTGCGGGAGCGGCAGAGGCGCTGCTCTCCGGCCTTTCAGCGAGCAACCATTCGGCGAGGTTGGCGACGCCCTGCTGCCAGGGCGTGCGGGACTTGAGGTTCACCGCCCTTTGGAGTTTGCGCGTGTCCGCCACGAAATAGCGCTGATCGCCCGCGCGCCAGTCTGCCATGTCGATGGCGGGCGCACGGCCGACATAGTCGCCGATGAAACTCAGGATCTGGTGCAGGCTGACGGCATTGTCGGGCCCGCCACCCAGGTTGAAGGCTTGCCCGCTCAGCTTGTCGATGTTGCGCCACACGGCAAGATAGGCATCGACCGCGTCCCGCACGTCGAGGATGTCGCGAACCTGGCAGCCATCGCCATAGAGCATGATTCGCCGCCCCTCGATCGCACGGATCAGGAAATGGGCGACCCAGCCCTGGTCCTCCGTCCCCATCTGCCGCTGCCCATAGATGCAGCTCATGCGCAGCACGGCGGTAGGCACGCCGAAGCTGCGGCCATAATCGAGGACATATTGGTCAGCCGCCCCTTTCGAACAGCCATATGGAGTGTGGAAATCGAGCGGGCGACTCTCGTCTATGCCATGTTCGCGCAGCGCCCGTTCGGCGGGATGATAGGCGTCGCCTTGCAGCTCGAACTCGATATCCTCCAAGCCGCCGTAGACTTTGTTCGTCGACGCGAAGACCACCGGCGGTGGAGAGACGCAGCGCCGCGCGGCTTCCAGGACGTTGAAGGTACCCAGCATGTTGACTTCAAGGTCGGCGCGCGGGTCGGAGAAGCTGGTGGTGACGGCGACCTGTGCCGCCATGTGGAACACAGCCTTGGCCTTCGCTAGGGCTCCCGCCACAAGCCCTTCGTCTCGTATATCCGCGATGATGGGGATGATGCTGGCGCCGTGGCGTTCTTCCAGCCACGCAAGGTTCCGTTCGACGCCCGGTCGGGCCAGGCTGTCATAGATAATGACCTCCTCACCCTCGCTTGCCAACCGGTCTGCGATGTTGCTGCCGATGAAGCCGGCTCCGCCCGTCACCAGGACGGGCCTGCGATCCGCCGACCTCATGCCACCAATCCTCTTGCTTCAAGTTCGGCCCGCGCCTGATCGACGCGATCATCGGCGGTCTGCTGCGCCACCCATTCGGCCAATTCGGCCAAGCCTTGCTGGAAGTCCTGCCGTGCCTGGAAGCCGAGCGTCTCCTCGGTGAGGCTGGTGTCGCAGAAGCAGTGACGTATGTCGCCCGTCCGCGCCTTCCCGACGATCTCGGGCTCGATACTGTTACGGCCCATGGCCTGCGCCAGCTTTTGCGCCACTTCGGTGACCGACCGATCATGACCCGACCCGATATTGAAGGTGCCGCCCGCCGCCTGCGGCAGTTCCAGTGCGTCAGCGAAGGCGCGCGCCACGTCGCTCACATGCACGAAGTCGCGGCGCTGCTCGCCATCTTCGAAGATCATCGGCTTCTGCCCATTCAGCAGCCGCGATGCGAAGATTGCCAGCACGCCGGTATAGGGGTTCGAAAGCGCCTGCCCCGGCCCATAGACGTTGAAGAGGCGGAGGCAGACGCCCTCCATCCCGTAGGGTGCCGTCATGATGTGGGTGGTGCGTTCCTGCACATATTTATTGAGCGCGTAGATGGAGGCGAGATTGGGCCGCTTCCATTCAGGGGTGGCGATCGGCGTGAGGGCGCGCCCCGATGTGTCGAGAGGGTCCCAGATCTTCTGGTTGTCGCGAATGGAGCCGCGCTCGGCATCCTGCACAGTTTGCCCGTCCGCATCCCGGTAAAGCCCTTCACCGTAAATGCTCATCGACGAAGCGGTGACGACGCGCCGAACTGGGTTGCCGATCAAGCGTTCAAACAGCACCGCCGTACCCACGTCATTGACGGAGGTGTACCGTTCAACCTCATACATGGACTGGCCGACGCCCACCTCGGCAGCGAGATGAACTACGCCGTCCATGCCTTTCAGGGCACGCTCGACGACATCGCCGTTGCGCACGTCTCCGCGGATCAGTTCGACCTCGGTATCCAGATCCACTGGCCGTTCGCCATCTCCATGGACCTGCTCGATCAAACTATCGAGGACGCGGATACTGTGACCGCGCGTTAGCAACTCCTTGCAAACCGCCCGGCCGATAAAGCCCGCTCCCCCGGTGACGAGTATCTTCTCCACGGCCAATCCCCTCATGATGGTGAAACAGCCGCCGGAGAGGCAGCTCATTGCAGTAGGGCAACAACAGGTAATGGCAGCAGCAACATCTTCTTCTACCGCCAGGTTCCCTGATAACTGGCCGGAAAAAGCCATAGTGGTAGTCGGAATATCGCAGGTCACTAATCTATATTACCGTTGATAACTTACGTTTATCATTCGCTTTTACTTGCGCATGAAACTCGGATCGGATATGGAACTTTCCTTACTTAGACATTGTTAGCAGCATCTATGTTGATGCTTGCAACACCTCAGAAAACATCTGCCACTTGCTTTCATCTCGTCCGCCATGGCGCGCATGACGAGTTAGGACGGGTTCTGAGCGGCCGCGCGGGAGCCATTCCTTTGAATGAGGAAGGATGCCGCCAAGCCGCAGCTCTATCGCGTTGGGCGAGGCAGGAAAATATCAGCGCGGTTTACACCAGCGCTCGCGCCCGCACTTTGGAAACAGCGTCCATCATCGCAGCCGCTGCTGAGTTACAGATCGAGATCGCGCCGCAGCTGGACGAAGTCGACTTCGGTATTTGGAACGGCAAGGCCTTTGCCGAACTGAGCGAAGATCCTCTTTGGCAGCGCTGGAACGACAGCAGGGCCACCGCCGCGACCCCTGGCGGAGAAACGATGGTCGAGGCCATCGACAGGGGCACCGGCTTCCTGCACTCTTTGGCCGAAACGCAGCCCGGCGGCACGTTCCTGTGCGTCACCCATTGCGACATCGTCCGCGGGATGATCGCCCACTATCTTGGGCTGAGCTTCGACAATCTCCTGAAATTCGACATCCAGCCCGGATCGATCAGCACGGTGCTGCTCGGCCCGTCCGGCGGTCGCGTCACTCGCCTGAACGAGGTGCCAGCATGAAGACAATGAAGATCGCCGCCGACCACAAAGATGATGGCGACCTTCGCCGTCGGATCGAAGAACTGGGCCCCTGGTTCCACAATCTGCACATCGGCGGCATAGAGACCGCGCCCGACCATTTCCTGGGCGACTATCCCGCTTTCAAATTTGCCCGCTTCGCCGACGCACTGCCCGAAGACCTGTCCGGCAAGTCGGTCCTCGACATCGGCTGCAATGCCGGTTTCTATTCCATTGAGATGAAACGCCGGGGCGCGAGCGAGGTCGTGGGGGTGGATTCAGATGATCGCTATCTGGCCCAGGCGCGCTTCGCCGCCGACGCGCTGGGGTATGAAGATATCAGCTTCCATAATCTGTCCGTCTATGATGTGGCGAAGCTCGGGCGGCGTTTCGACGTCGTCATCTTCATGGGCGTGCTGTATCATCTACGGCACCCGTTGCTCGCGCTCGATCTGATCCGCGAGCATGTCGCTGGCGACCTCCTGCTGTTCCAGACGATGCAGCAAGGTTCGGCCGATGTATTGATGGTGCCGGAAGATCATCCCTTTCACGTTCCCGGCACGAACCGACCGCCGACCTTTTTCGACAACCCGGCCTTTCCGCGCATGCATTTCATCGAACGCAAGTTCGCGCATGATTGGACCAACTGGTGGGCACCCAACAAGGCTGGCAGCCGGGCGCTGTTGCGGGCCGCAGGGTTCACCATCGAGGCTGAGCCCGAAGAAGAAGTCTATCTCTGCCGCGTCGCTCCGGTCCCCTATTCGGACCTGATGGGCAGCGCAGCAGTCTATCCAGCACAAGCACCGCAGGAGGGAACGCAGGCATGATCGAAGCCGCGATGATCTGGAACGAACCCAACAACAAGTCGCATTGGGACTTGGAGATCGATCCTGACTGGTCCCGCTATGCCGACATGGTGGTCCGGGCCGGATCAGCCATTCAGGACGTCAATCCCGCGGTGACGCGCGTGCTGGGCGGCATGTCCCCCATCGATCCGCATTGGGTGAATCGGATGCGCGACCATGGTGCGCTTGACGCGGTCGATGTCGTCGCGGTCCACGGCTTCCCGCTCGACTGGAACCTGTGGCCGATCCACGATTGGCCGGAAAAGATCGCTGAGATCGAGGCAGTAGTGCCCGACAAGCCGATCTGGGTGACGGAGGTCGGCGTCGGCTCCTTTGGCGCGGAGGAAGTGCAGGTGTTCGGCGTCAATCGAACGGCGGAGCTGCTGATCGGCCGAGTGCCGCGCGTGTTCTGGTACAGCCTTTATGACCTGCCGCAGGAATGGGGGGCGACGACCCGCCACCGCGAAGCCGAAGGTTCGAGCTATTACCGCCATTTCTACATGGGGCTGATCCGCGCCGATGGCACGCCAAAGCCCGCGCTGGCGGAATATGCCAAGTTCGCTGGTGAGATGGGGCTGATGCAGTGGTTCCATTTCAAGGACCCGCGCCTGGATGATGCCGTCGCATGGATGAAGCGGCTTGGCGTCCGGCATCTCCGCACCGGCCTGTCCTGGGCGGACAGTTTTCGGCCCAACGCGATCGACTGGTTCGACCGGCAGATGGAGGCCCTGGCGGACTTCGACGTGACCGTCACCTTCTGCTTCACGCCCGAACATCTGGGCATCGCGCCCCATCACAGCAGCGCGGTTCACGAGCCCGATGCTTTTGCCGATTTCTGCGCCTGGATGATCGATCGCTACGCCCCTGCATCGGCGACCATGCCGGCGGTTCGTTCGGCCTGAAGGAGAAGGACCATGACGCCATCACCGCACAGCCTCGCAAGGCGGCCGATCAACATCGCCATTATCGGCGTTGGCAATTGCGCCAGTTCGCTGGTTCAGGGACTTTCGCACTATCGGGCCGAAAGCAATGACCATTTGGGACTGATGCACTGGGACCTGGGCGGCTATCGGCCGTCGGATATCCAATTGGTCGCGGCTTGGGACATCGACCGGCGAAAGGTAGGGCAGGACGTAGCGCAAGCGATTTTCGCCAAGCCAAACTGCACGCAGATATTCTGCCGTGACGTCCTGGATGAGGGCGTTACGGTGGAGATGGGCCGCATTCTCGACGGCTATGCGGACCATATGGCGGATTATCCGGATGACCGGACTTTCCTTCTGGCCGAGGAGGCTCAGCCGAGCCGCAGCGACATCGTCAATCGACTGCGGGAAGCGAAAGTGGACGTCCTGCTGAACTACTTACCCGTGGGCTCGCAGCAGGCGACGGAATTTTATGCTCAGTGCGCGCTCGAAGCCGGGGTAGCGTTCGTGAACAACATCCCGGTCTTCATCGCCAGCGATCCCGAATGGGCGTCGCGCTTCGAAAGCGCAGGCGTGCCGATCATCGGCGACGACATCAAGGCGCAGTTGGGCGCAACGATCGTGCATCGGGTGCTGACCGACCTGTTCGCCAAACGCGGCGTGAAGCTCGATCGCACATATCAGCTCAATACCGGCGGCAACACCGACTTCCTCAACATGTCGAATCGCACTCGGCTGAAATCAAAAAAGATTTCGAAGACGGAAGCCGTGCAGTCGGTCGCTGAAACCCGACTGGAAGATGAGAATATTCATATCGGGCCCTCCGATTATGTCGCCTGGCAGAATGACAACAAGGTCTGCTTTCTTCGCATGGAGGGGCAGTTGTTCGGCGGCGTGCCGATGAACGTCGAACTGCGTCTGTCAGTCGAGGACAGCCCCAACTCGGCGGGGGTCGCGATTGATATGATCCGCTGCGCCAAGCTTGCGCTGGATCGCGGCATTGGCGGGCCGGTCCATCCTGCTGCTGCTTATTTCTGCAAGCATCCGCCCCAGCAGATGACCGACGACCGGGCCCATAAGGCGCTCGAAGCATTCATCAATGGGGATGGCGCGGTGGCGCTGGCGGCGGAATGACGGACCTTCTGATGCCACTCGCCATCAATGAAGAGCGCGCACATGATGCCGTCGATACGCCCGCTGAAATAATGCGGGTAGCAGTGGTGTCGGCGCCGGGCGAAGTGCGGATAGAGCATGTGCCGCTGCCGGAGCCCGGGCCAGGTCAGGTCCGGTTGAAGCTGGAAGGATGCGGCGTGTGCGCATCCAACCTGACGCCATGGGCCGGGCCTGAATGGCAGCAATATCCGCTCGCCCCCGGCTCCCTGGGTCATGAGGGATGGGGCATCATCGATGCGGTCGGCGAAGGCGTAACCAGCGTGAAGCGGGGCGATCGGGTGACGGCGCTCTCCTATGCCAGCTATGCCGAATATGACCTCGCGGATGAGGCCGCGGTCGTGCGTTTGCCCCCTGCCCTCCATGCGCAACCGTTTCCCGGAGAGCCGCTAGGCTGCGCCTTCAACATCTTTCGCAGGGCTGACATTCATGCCGGGCAGATCGTCGCCATCATTGGCGCTGGTTTCCTGGGCGCCGTGCTGACGCAGCTCGCAACAGAAGCTGGCGCTCGCGTCATCGCCATATCCCGTCGCCAATTCTCGCTCGACCTCGCCCGCAGCTATGGCGCGGCCGAGGCGATCGTGATGGACGATCATAATGCCATCATCAATCGAGTAAGCGAGCTTACCGGAGGACGCTTTTGCGATCGCGTCATAGAGGCGGTGGGCAAGCAATGGCCGCTCGACCTCGCCGCCGAACTCACCGCCGAACGGGGCAAGCTGATCATTGCGGGCTATCATCAGGACGGGCCGCGACAGGTTAATATGTGGCTGTGGAACTGGCGCGGGATCGACGTCATCAATGCGCATGAGCGCGACCCCTCCGCCTATGTTGAGGGCATCAGGGAAGCCATCGAGGCGGTCGCGTCGGGCCGATTGGACCCAACGCTGCTCTACACTCACCGATACTCGCTTGAGCGGTTGGGAGAAGCGCTCGACGCCACCCGCGACAAGCCTGACAACTTCGTGAAGGCGTTGGTGATCCTATGAGCCTGTCTTCCGGCCGCACTCTGGAGCCCGCCACCACCCTTCATCGCCCCCGCCTTGGCTTCCTTGG
Organism: uncultured Sphingobium sp.; assembly: GCA_966211835.1. Classification (GTDB taxonomy): domain Bacteria; phylum Pseudomonadota; class Alphaproteobacteria; order Sphingomonadales; family Sphingomonadaceae; genus Sphingobium. Next base: position 30,763 of record CBIHNV010000020.1, on the reverse strand, counting down.
CGTCGGATGGATTGGGCGCAACCGGATGGAGGCGATGCTGGCCACGGGCGACATTGAAGTAGCCGCCATCGCAGACGCACTACCCGGCAACACCGCCGACGCCGCTCTGCTCGCGCCGGACACTATGCGACTGGACTCGTTCGATGCTTTGCTGGAGCAGGACCTCGACGGTCTCGTCATCGCAACGCCTAGCGCCCTGCATGCCGAACAGTCGATCCGTGCGCTGGAGCGCGGCATTCCCGTCTTCTGCCAAAAGCCGCTGGGCCGCAGCCTCCCGGAAGTGGAGGCAGTTATAGCCGCCGCCCGTTCGGCCGATTGCCTGCTGGGGGTCGATCTGTCCTATCGCGGCACGGAAGGCATGCGCGCCATCAAACAGCAGATCGACGCAGGCGAACTGGGGCCGATCCACGCGATCGATCTCACATTCCACAACGCCTATGGGCCGGACAAACCCTGGTTCTATGATCCCAAGCTGTCGGGCGGCGGTTGCATGATGGACCTTGGCGTCCACCTCATCGACCTTGCGCTCTGGACGCTGGGCTTCCCGCAGGTGGAGAATATTGACGCCGACCTCTTCAGCAAAGGTCGTGCGCTTGCCGACAGGGATAGCCAAGTCGAGGATTACGGCATCGCGAGCATTCGCCTTGCCACGGGTTGCGCCGTGCGGATCGCCTGCTCGTGGCATTTGCCCGCAGGGCAGGACGCCGTCATCGCCGCCGATTTCTTCGGCAGCAAGGCGGGCGCGGCGTTCCGCAATGTCGATGGCTCATTTTATGACTTCAAGGCGGAGCTTTTTCACGGCACCGCGCGACAGACGCTGGCTGAGCCGGGCGACGCCTGGGGCGGGCAAATGGCGAGCGCTTGGGCAAGGCAACTTACCCGCTCGCCCCGCTTCGATGCACAGTGCGAAAGTTTCGCCGCCGTTGCCGCTGTGATGGACGGTATCTACGCGGCGAGTTTGCCTTAACCGATCCGCCGCTCCATCCAGTCGAAGGCTGCGCCGAGCCGCCCACGCGAATAGGTGACGCCGTGGTAGAGGCCGAGCATCAAGCGTCCCCACGCCAGGAATATGCCCGGCCGCCCCAGCCATCTGGCCAGTCGGAAACTGTAACTGCTCCCCCGGCTGATCGCGTGGCGCAGGCGGTAGATCAATTTCCGCCGCCACCGCAGATGGTCATGGCCGGGCTCCACCCGCTTGCGCGGTGTCACTCCTCGCCGCGCCCATTTCAGCCGATAAGCAAGCCCTTCCCGCCGCTGCCGGAACCCGGCCGCCTGTGTCTCCCGGACAAAATCTGCATCGACTGCGCTCAAGGCCAAGCGCGCTTGCTCCATCCCTTCTAGCAAAAGCGCATGGATTACTGGCGATCGCACCACCACGACATTCGTCCCCCGTCCGTCCGACGAATAGGGCTCCACCCATGCATCACCGAAACTGATGTCCGCCGTCTCAGCCACGACGTCGTCGCAAAAGTCGCACGCGCTGTTCTGGAAAAAGCCGGATCCCCAATCGCCGTCCACTAGGTGCCACCAATCGCGCTGCCTCTCCTGCCCATCCCGGAGGGAGAGTTGCGCCCGGTACCAGTTTGCGGGGCGGCTGGCGTCCTTCAGCCGATATTCCACGCGCTCTACATCGCGCACATCGACGTCCATCTGCCAGCCGAAGCTTTCGACCATGTTCCGGCTCTTCATATGGCCGCACACCAGTCCTAATGTGAACGCTACACGCTCGCGCAGCACCGGGTCCTGTGCGCAGGCCAGATGAACGGCCTTGATGAAGCAGGGGATGCCAACGACGGCGTAGCGCCCGGGTACGGCACGGATTTCTTCCAAAACCCCTGCCATATCCACTGGATAATAGCGTGACTTCGCACCCTTGTTCAGCGCGTCCAGATCACGCGATATGCCGTAGCGAAAGAAGCGCCCTGCGGCGCTCGGATCGGCAGGCGCGACATGCGCGACGCCATCCACCAAGCCCCGCCGCAGCAGTTCCGCCGCGACCCAGCTGACCATTCCGCCGGAGCTTCCACGCTCTCGATAACCCTCCTCCGACGCATAGCCGACATAGGCTCCCTCGAAGCGGCCGATCCAGGGGTCGGACTGCGCGGGCACAGGAAAACGCTCCGCCGCGATCGCATCCTCATCCTGCGCATGCGGGGAGAAAGGGCAGAGGCTGGAAAAGGCATCACTTCGCGCCAGCATCCAGCCGTGCGGCCCCTGGGGCTTCAACTGCCCTTCTCGATCCCAATCCATCTTCACACCGGGGCAAGGGGCTTGCGCTGCGCATGCTCCGCAACCGATGCAGAGGCCCGAGCGCACCATGTCTCGAGGGCTGACAAGCTGATCCCGATTCACGGCTCAGGGTACCAGCGCGCCGAAGAGGTAATCCGCCGATCCTTGCCGCAAATGCGACAGCCGCTCGCCAACCCCGCCGTCCAGCGGTTCATCGAGCAAGGAGGCATATACCTTGGAGTCTGCCTCTTGCGTGGCAAGGCGGTGCTTGAGCCCCACGCGGTGCATCAGATCGCGAACCTTGTTGGCGCGGTAAGGAGATGGAGCCGTCAAAAAGGGGCGCTGGGTCAAAAGCGCGAAAACACAGCCATGGAAGAAGCTGGTCACGACGGCATCCGCACTCGCCATCAAATGTGCAAACTCATGTGGCCCAGCGGAAAGACGTTGCTCATCGGCCCAATCATTGCGGTAGCCTATGCTGACGATGCGCCGCCCTCCTTTCCTAGCCCATTCCCGGACATGATCGCAGAACCAGCTGGGGAAATTATGCCCATAGACCACCAGCCTACCCTCCCCCTCACTTTCCCCGCCATCGAAGTGCGGGGGAAATTGGAGGCAGGGGTCCAGCACCAAGGCAGGATCGACACCTAGGGCCGAACGCACCATGGCACGGCTATTTTCATCCCGAACCGAGAGAGCGGCAAAGCCGCGCAACCGGTCCGCCCAATAGGCAGCAAGGCCGTCAGCAGCGTCCTGATTGCCGAAGCTGGCGGCATAGGAAACCACTCGGCCGCGAAGCCCGCTGCCGTAAAACGTCGGACAGCCTCCGTACCACGGGTGGCAAAGGTTCCAAACCTCGTCGCTGCCGACAATGATCGCGTCATATTCCTCCATCTCCTCTGGCTGGCCGAGCGGAAAAGCCGGGGACAGAGGCAGGTGGCTGAACGCTTCCAGGAACTTGCGCGTCTTGCGTCCATAGGCGGCGAAGTCCGACCGGGGCGTCGGTTGGGGCAAGGTAGGGCGGAAGGCGCACCTGATCTCGGCGCTCGTGGCCGCCGGGGATTGGTGATCGAGCAGCACAGCCTCCGCCCCCATAGCTCGCAGCCCGTCAACGAGACAGCGAGCCTGCCAATAAGAGCCATAGTTGATGCAACGGTGGAAGGTCAGGATGCCGAGGCGCCTGCCCTGCAAAGGTTGATGCCGCCCGTGCATCTATGGAGTCCGTTCAGCGAATGATGCGCCGTCGTGAAGGGCTCGTGGAAAGGCCGCCGAGCTATCACCGCTGCCAGCATAGCTTTTTTCCTCGACCAGTTCCGAATCTAGCACATGGTTGATCTCGCGCTTTATGGCGGCACGCCGATCATTCATCTGATAGACTGAACGCGCGAGGGCCACGAATGCGGTGCCGAAATCAGCGGCAGCCTCCCGTTCCCGGATTGCATCTTCGATGTCCCACAGCGCTTGGTTCACCTGTTTCAAGCTGTGCCGCAGGGGCTCCACTTCGGGCACCCTCAACGCCTGTGCGCCGATGACGGCCAGCAGCTGATATTCCCTGGTGACGTTTCTGCGCGCGCCGACCGCCCATATATGTTCTCGCTTGATCTCGAGGATCGTCATCTTGTCGATCAACTCGCCCCATGATACGGGAACAGAAGGCGTAGGCAGATGTCCCATGCGCTAATCCCTGATCGACGCGCCATGACGCGCCGCCAGATCACGCCGGACCTGTTGGACCACCCGTTCCCAGCCGCCGATCTTCTGCTGTGCATAGATGCGCATAGACGGGTACCAGGGCGTGCGGATGCCTTCTGTCGGCCAGCGCCAATCCGGATTGGCATTCAGCAATAGCCAGACCGGTTTGCCCATTGCACCTGCGAGATGAGCGATCATCGTGTCGACCGTTATCACCAGGTCGGTGGCGGCCACCAACGCCGCTGTCGCTTCCATATCGAAGGGGCAGCCCGCGCGATTGATGACGGGCAGTGTCGTCGGCTCGGGCATCAGGCTAAGGCAGCGCGCCTCTTCGCACAGGGGCGCGAGCAAAGCAGGAGGGATGGATCGCGAAGGGTCCCAATCCCCTGCTCCATAGCACAGGCCCATAGTGCCGCGCGGCAGGACCCCTTTGCATGCGGTGAGGTATGGAAAGGGAACGTCTTCGGGCGCCGCTTTCAACGCGAAACCGAGTTCCGTTATCTCCATGTCGCATTCCGACGGCGGCAGCGGCCTTGCCTCATCGAATGGCAGAAATCTGAGCGATGTCTCTCTCGCCTTGGCCGCTGACCGTTGCAGGAGGGGCAACAACCGACCTTGCACCTCTACGGTCAGCGAGGCTACCCGCGATCGCAGCAAGGGCAGAAAGCGAGCGAACTGGATCGTGTCGCCCAGCCCATGATAACAGCGTACCAGACAGTGCTTACCGCGATACTCGCGACCGTCCCACACCCAGCGCAGATGATAGGGAAGCGTCGGATCATCACGCTTGGCAGGATCGCGCTCTGCCATTTCCTGCTCGGCAAGCGCCCAGGCGGCGAGATATTCGCCTGCCCGCATCGACGTAATCCAATGTGACATGCGGTCAGCCATGCCATTCAAATCCGCGCACAGGGCGCAAGTTCATGTTGGTTGCCGATATCCCAGGTTAGGGGCGTGAACCCGGCACTCGGCCATCTGGTTTGACCTTCCTGCTCATCATGGCGAGGACCGATGGCTCAGAATGTCCGCGAACCGTTGGAAGCGCCGTCGCTCGATCGGACGGGGCCGCGCGGGCTGTTGAAGATGATGGGCGCGGGGATCGTCACCGGCGCCGCGGATGACGACCCCTCGGCCATCGGCACCTATGCCAGCGCTGGCGCAAGATATGGTCTGGGCTTCCTATGGATCGCGCCTGTCCTCCTGCCGATGATGTATGTCGTCGTTTATCTGTCGGCCAAGATCGGACAGGTCTATGGCAAGGGGCTCTTCGCCTGCATTCGCGACCAGTTCCCGCGCTGGGTGCTGCTGCCCATGGTCAGCCTGGCCTTCGTTGGCAACATCATCGAAGCCGCTGCGGATCTCGGCGGGATTGGCGCAGCGCTCAACCTCCTCGTTCCGTTGCCCATACCAGTGCTTGTCGCCGGAACAGCCTTGATCATCTTCGCCATCCAATATTTCGGATCTTACCCGCTCATCAGGCGGGTTTTCCGCTGGCTTGCGCTCACCTTGTTCGCCTATGGCGTGGCGGCGATCATGGCGCGCCCTGACCCTGCCGAGGTCCTCCGCGCAACCTTCATCCCGCAGCTTAAGCTGGATGCCGGGTCGCTCTCGCTCATTGTAGCTTGCATCGGCACATCGCTCTCCGCCTATGTCTACACCTGGCAATCCAATCAGGAAGTAGAAGAACAGATCGCCATCGGCCGCCGCCGCATCTGGCAGCGCAAAGGCGCAACCGCTGCGGAAATGAAGCGCACGAGCCGCGATGTCCTGACCGGCATGGTCTTCTCCAACGTCATCCTCTACTTCATCCTGCTGGCGACTGGCGTCACCCTTCACGGATCGGGACAAACGGGAATTGAGACAGCGGCTCAAGCAGCCGCCGCGCTAGAGCCGATAGCGGGACCAGCGGCCAAATATCTGTTCGCGGCGGGAATCATCGGCGTCGGCTTCCTTGCTGTGCCTGTGATGACCACGGGCGCTGCCTATGACGTCGTTCAGGGGCTGGGCCGGGAAGGCAGCCTTCACGATGCACCCGATGAAAATCGCTTATTCTACGCCATTATCGCCGCCGTGACGATCCTGGCCGTGGGGCTGAATTTCCTGGGGTTCAATCCCATGAAGGCACTTATATGGTCGGGGATCGTGCAGGGCTTCTCTGTCCCGCCACTCTTGCTGCTGATGATGATGTTGACCAACAGCCGCTCAGTGGTGGGTGCACGGACGAATAGCCGGTGGACCAACCTGTTGGGCTGGCTCACGACGGGCGTCACTTTCCTCTGTGCCGCAGCGCTTGTGGCCACCTGGCTCCTGTGAGGGTCAGGAAATGGCGAGCACGCCCTGATAGGCCGCATCCTCAAGCGCCTTTCCAGCACCCATCGCCACGCACATCAACGGCGTTTCGGCGATCTTCACCGGCAAGCCAGTCTCTTCCATCAGCGCCTCATCCAACCGACGCAGCAGCGCGCCGCCTCCGGTGAGGGTGATGCCCTCCTCGATAATGTCTGCGGCGAGTTCAGGCGCGGTCTGCTCCAGTGCGGTTCTCACCGCCATCTTGATCTGGCCGACAGGTTCGGCGAGCGCTTCGACGATCTCCGCCTCGCTGATTGTCATCTCGGCCGGGCGGCCGTTGACCAGATCGCGACCCTTGACAATGATCCGCTGACCTTCGCCATCAGGCAGCGTCGCCGCGCCGATTTCACACTTCACCCGCTCGGAAGTCGCTTCGCCGATAAGCAGATTATGGTTGCGCCGGATATGCGACGCAATGGCGTCGTCCATCCGGTCGCCGCCTACCCGTGCCGAGTTGCTGTAGGCGATACCGCGCAGCGACAGGACCGCGACTTCGGTCGTGCCCCCGCCAATGTCGACCACCATCGCGCCGCGCGGTTCTGTTACCGGCAGTCCCGCCCCGATTGCCGCCGCCATGGGCTCTTCTATCAGCTGGACATGGGCCGCGCCCGCGTTGGCAGCGGCGTCACGTAGCGCGCGCCGTTCGACCATCGTCGATCCCGAAGGCACGCACACAACCACCTCGTGACGCCTTCCGAACCGGCTGCCGTTCAGCGCCTTGTCGATGAAGTGCTTGATCATCTGCTCTGCGACATCGATGTCGGCGATCACGCCATCGCGCAGCGGGCGGATGGCCTGGATATTGGCAGGCGTCTTGCCCATCATGAGCTTGGCTTCATTGCCCACCACCTTCACGCGGCGAAAACCTTGCTGCGTCTCGATGGCGATGACCGACGGCTCATTAAGGACGATCCCGCGGTCACGAACATGGATGACAGTGTTAACCGTGCCAAGATCAATGGCCATGTCGAAGGCGGAGGACGAAAGAAACCGGGGCAATTTCATGGGAGGAGCGCGATCTTGTCGGGAGGGTGGGAGTGGCTGGCCTGCCCCTGCCCACGCCCCCGCGAGAGCAGAAGAGCCGTGCGACGACCTGTCCGGTTACCGGGTCAAGCCGAATTGCCGCACCTGAAGCTTCATCAAAAAACCCCGCCAACGAAGCTGATTGGCGGGGTCAGTTTGGGTCGCAATGCGGGCATATGCCTGCACTCGCCATTAGGTCACGCCGTTGGATTTATGACAAGGTCTGCAAAATTGATCGAGATGAAGAAGCAGCACTTCGGCGGAAAAAGGCATTATCGATCAATTATATAGAAGCGACTATTAAAACCCACACTAACATAATTTATCGAATTTCGCTTATGGATGGTCGAGCATTACCGCCACCCCGCACGCTTCCATTCCATGAAGCCGATCTCGCTGATTGTGATCTTGACATCATCATAGACATTTTCCCCATCGTAAAAACAATATTGCCAGACGGAGGAACTGGCGAGGACTACGCAGAAGTATCTGGCTCGATAGCCAAGATATCGTTTTCGGCGGACCAGCCCGCGCTCGCCTGCTATAATTGTCAAAAATGGAGGAATTTCAGACAAAGCCCTTCATTTTCGGCCAGATTTTCCTATTTGGTCGTGAGCGCATATTGCTTTGGGGCCAATGCAGATGATCGACCTGTCACCTCAACCTCAGGATAAGGCGGCTGATACAGGGGAGTTATCGGCTGCTCCACGCCATGATCCGATCGAGGAGGTTGCTTCAAAGCGCCACCATTCCTGGCTGTTGACCTATGACGCGGCCGAAGCGGGCATTCAGTTTCTCTCGCGCTGGGCGGGACCGTTTGTCCTGGTGGCGACGCTCGGCATCGTGGGTTGGTGGCTGTTCAGCTGATTCGCCGTCGAGGCCATATGATTCGGACAAACTGCTCGGTTCAGTAGTAAATTTTCGCTTGCACATTTTCGCCATCCCATTTCGGGTCGTCGTGAAACTAAGGCGTTGTAGCCCCCTGGCCTAACGGATCATCGGAAAAGAGCTTCCAAGCGTCCCAGACAAGATTGCCAGCCCGGCGCAATTATGTCCTGCTGCTCCGCAACAAAAATCTCCAGGCAGCGGATGTCTGATGCATGCAAGTCGTCTTTCGAGGTGGCGAGCAATTGACGTCAGGACAAAAAAGGGTTGCAGATGTCGAAAATCGATCTGGCGATCGAGGGTTTCCCTAGTCGTCAGCCTACAACAGCCGCGGTTCAGCGGAACGTAAGGCTTTGGCTGTGTCTACTGCTGGCGGCTGCCGATATGACGGCGCTCGCTATTGGTTTTGGATTAGGTTTTCGCGCGTCAGGTGTGCCATTGGTCTTGGCGGATCTGTGGCAACCACTTGGCGGCGGCATGATCGTCTACGGCATCGTGGCGTTCCACAATCAAGCATTCAACCCGATCTGCCTCACTCAACTCACGCCAAGTTTGCGTAACGCTGCGCTTGCCCTTGCTGGTACATTGTTGATCTTCCTCCTGACATTGTTCTCCCTCAAAGCTACAGGGCAGCTTTCGCGTCTCGGTATTTCTTCCGGCATCATCTGCAGCGCGACTTTGCTCGTGCTGCAAAGACTTTTCATCGTGCGAGCGGTACGTCGAAATTTCAGCGACAATTTATTTGCGCAACTGCTGATTATTGATAGCGGCACCATCCCCGATGATGTGAGCGGCATGGTGATTGTCGATGCGGAGGCGGCTGGCATCAAGGCTGACCTTGACGATCCCTATATGCTGCATCGCCTCGGCACGTTGCTGCGCAACTTTGACCGCGTGGTGATATCTTGCCCGGCCGACCGAAAGACTGATTGGGCGCAGATGCTAAAGGGCGGCAACATTCTGGGCGAGATCATCGTACCGGAACTGGACTCGATGGCGCCCTTGGCGGTGCAGAATCATCGCGGCGTTTCCACTCTTGTTGTGGCACGCGGCCCCTTGAATCTAGCCAATCGCGCGCAAAAGCGGCTTTTGGACATTGCTGTCACCGTACCGCTGCTGATTGCGTTGGCGCCAGTGATGGTCGCGGTGGCCATCGCCATCCGGCTCGACTCGCCTGGCCCTGTCTTCTTCAAGCAAGAGCGCATAGGCCGTGGCAATCGGCTGTTCCACATCCTGAAGTTTCGCAGCATGCGCGTTGAGCAGTGCGACGCTGCCGGGGCATCCTCCACCCGCCGTGACGACAATCGTATCACGCGCGTCGGCGCGTTTATCCGCAAGACGAGCATCGATGAACTACCGCAGCTCATCAATGTTCTTTTGGGCGAGATGAGTCTGGTCGGACCACGGCCCCATGCCTTGGGCTCAACGGCAGAGGAGCAGCTTTTCTGGCAAGTGGATCGTCAATATTGGCATCGGCATGCGTCAAAGCCCGGCATCACTGGACTTGCGCAAATCCGTGGGTTCCGTGGAGCGACGGAGACTCGCCGCGACATCCTCAACCGCGTCGAGGCGGACCTGGAATATCTGCATGGCTGGAGCCTCATGCGTGACATCGCCATACTCATTGGCACGTTTAATGTGCTGGTTCATCGCAACGCCTATTAAACCCTTTGGCTGCAGGCGCTTCCCGTGAGATTTTTGCACCACCTCTTTGATTTTGCGATGGAATGAGCCGCGCCTGACCAGCGCACAACTATTTATTAACCGTAAAATAGGATATGTCCGTCATCTGAAACAGGGCGGATTTATCAATGGCAGACGATCTTGCGCCGGTTGCAATTGCGCGACCTTCTTCTGTGGCCGCCTCGGCCGCTCGTCACGGCCATTCGGCTCCGATAGCTCACCAATCTTTTGCCGCGCGCGCGGATCGCGGCGTCGAGATTTTTTCTCGCTGGGCAGGAATTTTCACCTTCGCAGCTGCGGTGGGCGCAATGTGCTGGTATCTTTTTCCGTAGAGCCACACCGTACCGCCAGTCCAGTGGTGAACCAGTGTTCGCGCTACCTTTCTGCCAGATGAACAGTTCTCAGTAGCCCTATCCATCTTCTTCTAAGTCGTTTTTGCGATGAAACGAAGCGTGGTTTAGTTACGACAAGCTGCGTCGGCAGAGGTTCGTTTTGCGTGCAAACACGACTAGCATGCCCTCATTGCTGCAATGCAATAAAGGGTTGCACATTTGGTTATTGCTTATACTTCGCGTTTCCGGAGGCGCATCAACGCGCCTGCCGCGCAAGAATTCTTCACGTTCCACAGAGTGGCCGCGGTAGCGATCGGCTGCGCAGCTTTAACTGCGTTACCATGTTCTGTCAGCGCTCAGTCAAATAAGGTTGATGATGAAGCCCGGTCGAAGACGATGGGGCTGCAAGCGACTGCTGGCATCGATATTCTGTACGATGACAATGTGTACCGCGTTGACGACAGGATAGAGGATCCGACCGACGACATCATCGTCACGCCCTGGACGGAGCTGACCTACGGCAAACCGATAGGACGCCACGACCTGTTTTTGCGTGGCCGCGTTGGATATGACCGCTTTATCTCCGAGGGCCAGCGAAGCAAGTTGCGGCTGGATACTGAAGCGAAGGCAGTCATCCGGTTCGGCGCCACCTGCTCCATAACGCCGCTCGCATCCTATCGGCAGCAGCGCGCCGATTATGGCGACCTGAACCAGCAGACCGAAAATCTTCAGCGTTTCACCACATTGGGGGCGGACTTGGGTTGCGAGCGCCCGGGCTTCTTCCCGGTTGCCGCATATCGACGCGATCTAACCCGCAACGATGACGCCTTCGACTATGCCGATCAAACCAGCGATAGCTACACGGCAGGCGTCGGTTACAATATGCCAAGCCTTGGCACGTTGGCTGTATTTTACGAACGCGTGAACAGTGATCGTAAAAAGCTGGGCATCGAAAACCGGACAAACAGCTACGGAGTTCGGTTTAAGCGGGAGGTTTCGCCAATCACGCAACTGGATGCTGAAGTCCGTTGGCTGGACGTGAGCAGCGACTCTTCGGCGGTGGGCAGCTATGATGGGCTCGGCTGGGACATCAGCATTTCCACTGGTGTCGTGCCCCGTCTCAAGCTGACAGCCACGACAGAGCGCAGCATCGTCAACGACAGCCTGATCGCCAGCGGCTTTGCGATCCGCACCCGGCATCGGCTGGAGGGCGAGTTCGCCATTTCAGAGCTCACTTCAGCAGGCCTCTACGGCGAACTAGAGCGGCGCAGGTTTCGGCAGGATGCAGCGTTACGCCCATTTTCCATCACCGCCGATCGTAATCAGCGTTTCGGGGCGATGCTGAAGCGTAAGCTGTCGGACCGTTTCGACCTCTCGCTCGATGCGCAACGCTACAAGCGGCGCACTGACACCGACGTCGCCGAATATAGCGGAACCCAGGTCACGCTGGGCGCTGCGATCCGATTTTGACACTCGAACATAAGGGAGCATGCGCTGTGAAAACAGAAACTCTCCTGACCAGCTTCTCGATCTTCCTCACGGTGGCAGCAGTGAATCCTGCGTCCGCCCAGACGGCCGTCGCAGCCGCCCCGGTGGCCGCAGCTCCAGCCAAGGCCGTGGCCGACACAGGCTATCTGCTTGGTCCCGACGACGAGGTGAAGATCTCGATCTTCGGTCAACCGGATCTGTCATCCACCATTCGCATCAAGGAAGATGGGACCGTCACACTTGCGCTAATCGGACCGGTTCAGGCCAGGGGCAAGACGACATCGCAACTGGCACAGACCATAGCGGCGAATTATGCGAGCGGCGGCTTTCTCACCAATCCGTCAGTCAATGTAGAGGTGAGCAACTATGTAAGCCGCTTCGTCACTGTTCTTGGCAATGTGCCGCAGGCTGGCAACTATCCGCTCGACCGCAACTATACGGTCGCATCCATGCTGGCCAAGGCTGGCGGATCGACAAAGGATGGCGCCAACGCCGTCATTCTGACGCCAGCCGATGGCAGCGGTGCTGTCCGCATATCGCTTGCCGACATGGCGGTGGGAGGGAGCCGTCAGCTGATGCCTGGGGACATCTTGTTCGTGCCCCCGGCCGAGAAAGTCTATGTCTACGGGCAAGTTCAGCAGCCCGGCGCCTTCTCCTTCGCGCCAGGGCAGAGCTTCCGCCAGGCGCTCGCGCTGGCAGGCGGGCCGACGCTCGCAGGTTCGACCAAACGCATAAAAGTACGCCGGGGAGGCAAGGAGATACAGGCGAACCTGGATGATCCGGTTCAGCCTGAAGACGTCCTCATCATCCGGGAGAAGCTTTTTTGACGACGATCGACCATGGCTTCGCACAGGATCGGTCCAGCGGCATGCTGGACTGGCTCACGTCTTTCCGTCGCAGCTTGGCGCGCGTAGACGCTCCACGAGGCGAGCCGCGCATGACGACAGCGGCCGAGCCCCTGCTGCTCGACACCCCCGTGACGCCCGGCTTTCGTGCCATGCCGCAGGAGGATGATCGAGCCGAGGATGCACCCCGTGCTCTTTCAATGGGGGCAATGGCGGCGCCTTTAAAGCCGATCAGCCTGCGGCGGGACTCCATCTACAGCGCTTTCAGCACGGCGATGCCGGTGACGGATCGTCACGGCTTGGCGGGCCGGAATAGCGAGCTGGAGAAGCTGGTCGAGGCGATCGTGGTACAGCGGAAGCATGCGGTGATCTTCGGGACGCGGGGATCGGGCAAGACTTCGCTGGCGCGGGTATTCGGCGATCTAGCGGATGAAGCGGGATGCATCGCGCTTTATGGGTCGGCGAGTGGGGACGCGGATTTCGATGCGTTGTTTCGGCCTTTCTTGAGCGAACTGCCGTTGAGTGGGGCGGGGCAGGAAAAAGCGCGGAAATTAATGAATGAAACCATTGATGGAACGCGGTTGGCGAATCTGTTGGTGGAAGATGTACGGCAGCGTACGATTTTGATCCTGGACGAGTATGACCGGGTGCGGTCAGACGAAGCGAAGTCGGATGTGGCGACGCTGCTGAAGCTGCTGACCGACATTCATTCGCCGGTTCAGGTCGTGCTGGTCGGCATTGCGGGAGACGTTGATGGGCTGATCGCGGCGCATCCGTCGCTGCGGCGGCATATCGCGCCGCAGCGGGTCGCGCCCATCCCCAAGCCGGAGCTAGAGCGGCTGTTGATGAGCTGTGCTGACAATGCGCGGCTGAGGCTTGATCCTGATGCGCTCGACGCGTTGGCGGGCGCGGCGATGGGGTCGCCCTATCATGCGCGGCTGTTCGGGATGCAGGCGGCGCTAGTCGCGGAAGCGGCCGGACGTGATCGCATCACATTGGCCGATGTTGAACAAGGGCTAGCATCTGCGCTGGAAGACTGGGCGGAGATGAGCGGCGCGACCCATGCTCTGTTCCGCCGCATATTGTGGGACGCGGGGGCGAACCGGCGGATGATCGCGCTGGCGGGCGTCGCGGCTTCGCAAATGTCGGTCATTTCCTACGACCGACTGGTGCGCCTGGCCCACGAAGTGCTGGGCGGCGGATCGATCAATGAGGGTCAGGCCGCCGACACGCTGCGGCGGCTGGAGCCAATCCTGACGGCTATGCCTGGCGGCGAGTTGTTCATGTTCGAAGATACGCTGGCGCCGCAATTCCTGTTGTTGATGGCAAAGCAGCCGGTGCCCGCGACGCCCCCTGCCCCAACGCCAGCCGAAGAAATGCGCGCCATGTTGCGAGGAGTTGACGGGCTATGACCATGAACCCGATCGATCTGCTGTCTGCTGTCCAGGCGCGATGGCGGACGGCGGCGCTGCTGGGCGGCGCGCTGTTCCTGATCATCGCCATATTGGCGTTCATCCAGCCGCGCCAATATGCGGCGACATCGTCGCTGCTGCTGGACCTGTCGCAGACGGACCCGACCGACGCCAACAATCAGCCCGGAGCGCGGGTCGAGGTGGACAGCATCCTGGGCACGCAGACGGACGTCATCCGGTCCGCCAAGGTCATCAATGCCGTGGCCAAGGAAGCAGGCTTCGTCGATGCGCTGCCAAAGGATATTCCGCTGGATGCGCGCGTGCAGCAGGCTGCCGACCGCGTTCGCGCCAGCCTGACGGTCACGACCGGACGGCAGAGCAACGTCCTGCAACTGCAATATATGGATGCCGATCCAGCGACCGCAGCGAAGGTCGCGAACCTTGCCGCGCAAGTTTATATGCGGGAGCAGGTCGAACTGCGCGCATCGCCTGCTCGTGGCTCCGCCAAATGGTTCGACGAGCAGACGCAGGAAGTGCGTCGCCGCTATGAACTCGCGCAAAAGCGGCTGTCCGATTTCCAGCGCGCCCATGACATCATCGGCATCAACCGCATGGACCTTGAGGCCGAGAAGCTGAAGAACATGTCCTATCAGCTGACGCAGGCGCAGGCCGAAGCGGCGGCTGCGCGATCAAAGGCTGGCGCGGGGTCGGTGTCCGACATCGAAGGATCGCTGATCGTCCAGAATTTGCAGGAGCAGGTCGCGACGCAATCAGGCCGGGTGTCGGAACTGTCGAAGACGCTGGGTCCCAACCATCCGAGCATGGTGGCCGCGAATGCACAACTGTCCGAGCTTCAATCGAAGCTGGCAGCGGCGCGATCGAGCCAGGCGGGCGCGGTGAATGCGAACAGCATTGCCGCAAGCCGCCGCGAGGGCGACCTCAAGTCCAACATGGCAGGGCAAGAAGATCGCATGATCCGCATGTCGGACGTGCAGGACCAGCTGATGGTGATGCAGCGCGACGTGGATGCCGCGCGGCAGACCTATGACACGGTTCGTCAGCGCTTCAACGAAGCGGCGCTGAAGAGCCAGATCTCGCAGCCCAATGCAAGCTTGTTGGATGAGGCAGCGGTGCCGCTGCTGCCAGCCAAGCCGAACATCATGCTGTGGCTGATCGCTGGGGTCGCACTGGGGCTGATCGGCGGGGTGGCGGCTGTCGTCATCGCCGAGATCCTGAAGCCGCGCGTCCGTTCCGCAAGCGGCGTCGCCAAGGCGACCGAAGTTGAAGTCATCACCGAACTGTTGCCGGTCCCGACGCGGGGCGGCTGGTTCCTCAATCGGCAGGAGGCCGCATGAGACTCCGTTCCACGGCAGGCGCCCCACCCCAGTTGATGCCAGGCGGCGGGACCGCTGCCATACGTCCAAGAGGGCGGGACAAGCAGAGCTTTGCCAAGCTGGCGGTCGACCACGGGTTCCTGGCGGAATCCGACGTCACGCGCGTCGACATGCATGCCCGCGAACATGGCCTTCCCTTCCATGAGGCGGCGGTCGAGATAGGCGCGCTGGATGCCGAGGCGGCGAATTTGCTGGCCGCGCTGGCGGGCGGATTTTCGCTGCTGCCGACTGGGGACGAACGGATCGACCCCGCGGTGGTCGCGGCGTTCGACCCGGCGAGCCCTTACGCAGCCAAGGTCCGCACTATCCGCGCGAAAATGCGCGCAGCGGCGAAGGCGGGCGATCCGTCGGCGCTGCGGCTGGCGGTGCTGTCCGTCGATGCCGGGGACGAGGCCGCTGTCATGGCCGCAAATCTGGCCGTCGTACTGGCGCAGATGGACGGGCAGACGATGTTGATCGACGTCGACATGGGCAATCCTTCGCTCGACCGGCTGTTCAGGGTCGCAAACAAGGCAGGTCTGGCGGAACAGTTAATGGGCAGCGCGGCGCTGTTGCCAGCCGCCAAGACTGCGATCGAGGGATTATGGCTGATGACCGCAGGGCGTGCGTCCGGCAGCGCGTCGAGCCTGATCACGCGCGGACCGCTCGCTGACACGGCCAATGGCTGGGGCCTGAAGGAGACATCGATGCTGTTCTACCTTGCCGAGCGCAAGGGCGAGCAGACGCCGGTGGGCAGCATTTTGACGGGCTTCGACGCGGTGGTTATCGTCGCCCGGCGCGGTGATACCGCGATTGCCGATCTACGCCGGATCATCGACGATCTCGATCGGCAAGGCGTGCCGATTGCCGGGACCGTCATCGCATGAGTGCAGAGCGAGTCCTGCCTCAACCCTTTCCTGCCGCAGAGGCGCAGGAGAAAAGCGTGTTGGTGGGCGGCGTGCCCGTTTCCACGCTTTCCCTCGATGCGCTGATCGCAAAGATGGTGCGGGAAGCGCCGCTGCGCCGGATGCAGAAGGAAGCACCGTTGTTGGTGTTCGACTGCAACGGACAGGGGCTGTCCATGAACGCGATCGATGCGCAGTTCCGGGCCGATCTGGCTCAGGCGGACCTGATCCATGCCGATGGGCAGATCATCGTCAAGGCGTCGCGCTGGTTCAGCAAAACGCCGATCGCGGACCGGTCGAGCACGACCGACATGTTCATCGACAGCCTGCCGCGCGCTGCCGCCAAGGATGTGCGCTACTTTCTGCTGGGCGGCGAGGAGCAGGTGAATGCCGAATGCGCGCGCCGGATCACCGAGCAAACGCCGGGGCTGAAACTGGCGGGCCGTCGCAATGGCTTCTGGAAGGCGGAAGAGGAAGACGCGCTGATCGAGGAGATTAACGCGGCGGCGCCTGACGTGCTGTGGGTAGGTACGGGCAAGCCGCGCGAGCAGGCCTTTTGCGTGCGTAACCGGCATCGGATCAAGGCGGGATGGATCGTCACTTGTGGCGGCCTGTTCAACTATGTGACGGGGGATTATCCACGCGCGCCGATGTGGATGCAAAATGCGGGCTTGGAGTGGTTGCACCGGATGGCAACGCGGCCACGGCAACTGGCCTGGCGGTACATAACGACCAATCCCCATGCGCTGTGGCTGATCTGGAAGCATCGCCATGGCTGATGGGACGGCGGTTGCGCAGGCCCACCCCCTAACCCCCTCCCGCTTGCGGGAGGGGGAAGAAGAACGCTTGCCCTCCTGCTCACCGGAGACGCGCGTGCGGAAAATTGGCAGCATCTTTGGCCGCTTTGGTCTTGCCAGCCTGTCGTCGGCCATCGTGTCGGTCAGCCATCTGGCGGTGCAGCTGTTTTCGATCCATCATCTCGGCACGGCGGCGATCGGCACCTTGGCGTTCCTGCTGGTCATCATCCAGTTCGGCTACAGTCTTTCCAATGCGCTGGTTTCGACACCCTACACGATCGCGGTCAATCAGGATGATGAGGCCGACCACAGGTCGTTCGACTTCTTCTTTCCCGTGAACCTGCTGCTGGCGGCGAGCCAGGGGCTGATCTGCGCGGGGATTGCCTGGGCGACGGCGTCTCCTGCTGCGGCGGCGATGTTCGGGCTGGCGGGCACTTTGTCCCTCATTCGCTGGTTCGGGCGGTCCAATGCCTATGCGCATCATCGGCCTGCAAAGGCGGCGCGATCAGACTTGGTCTATGCCGGGACGATCGTGGCCGGCCTGGCTCTGGCAACGCGCACGGGCGCTGATTTGGCGAGCATCGGCGCGATGCTGGTGGTGGCGAGCCTTGCCGGGTTGCTGCCTTTCGGATTTTCCTATCTGCGGCGGCATTTCGTGATGCAGCCTGTGGGAGCTTTGAGCGCCTATCGTCCGGTTTGGCGCGAGCAGTCGGGCTGGACGTTGGTGGGGGTGCTTTCGACCGAAGCGACGTCGAACGCGCACAGCTATATCGTGACTTTGCTGGCTGGACCGGCCGCCTTCGCGCCCGTCGCGGTGGGCATGCTGTTCTTCCGGCCGGTCAATGTGTGCATCACCGCGCTAACCCAATTGGAGCGGCCACGCATGACCCGTGCGGTGGCGCGCGGCGATCATGACACGGCGATCAAGTCCGAGCGGATCTTCATGGGTGCGCTGGTCTTTTTGTGGGCGGGGACATGCCTACTAGCGACGTTGGTGCTGTTCGCCTTTCCGCAACTGATCCTGAAGCCGACGCTGGATTGGCAGCTGGTTGCCATCGCCGTGGGGCTGTGTGCGCTGCTGTCCCTGGTCCAGTGCGTGCAAACGCCGATGAGCGTGATGACGCAGGCGCGCAAGGCTTTCCGGCCATTGGCGCATCAGAGCCTGCGCAGCTGTGGCGTGGGTATCGTCGCTGTGACGCTGCTGACGCTGGCGGTTGCGCCGATCTTTTCCATCGCGGGCGTGGTGTTGTCGCAGTTGGTGATGATGCTGGGCATCTGGCAGCTCGACCGCAAGTGGCGGCTAAGCCCGCGGGCGGAAGGCTGAACCCATGGCGTCGACATGGCACCGCATGGGCACCACGTTCGCCCTCCCTGCTCCTGCCGCTTCGCAGGAGAGCCGGATGGTCGTGGTCGCGCAGATTTTTTACTTCATATTCCTGATGATGGTCTTCATCGGCCAGCAGCCTTTTGCGTCGCGAACGCAGGATGAGCTGGTGGCGATGGCAGCGGATAATGACGGGGGGGACCTGTTCAAACAGGCTCTGTTCATTGGCTTCGCGCTGCTGCTGACGGTGGTGCAGGTTTTGCGGCAACATCCGCTGAAATACCGCTTCACCTATTGGCCGCTGGTGATCATGCTGGTCTGGTTCCTGATCACCTGCAGCTGGGGCGTCGATCCGTTCGTATCCTTCAAGCGGGTAATGCAGCAGTTTATCGTGATCTACATCACCTTCTGCGCGCTGGCGCTGATGGGGCCGGAGCGGTTGATGACGGCATTGCGATGGGCGTTGATTTCTTCGCTGCTGATATGCTGGATTTCGATGCCCCTGACTTCGGCGGCGGTACATCCGCCGACCGAGAGCGACAAGGCGCTGATCGGCGCGTGGCGCGGGTTCTTCTTCCACAAGAATATCGCGGGCGCGGTGATGGCGCTGTGCTTTATCGTGTGCGGCAATGCATGGATCGACCGGCGCAAATGGTATTATGCGCTGTTCGCCTTGATGGCGTTCGTCTTCGTCATCGGGACGAAAAGCAAGACGTCGCTGGCGCTGTGTGTGGGGATGCTGGCGATCAGCAATATCTACCGGGCGCTGAGCGACAACACGCAGAAGCGGGCAATCCTGCTTATCATGCTGGCGTTCGGGATGGTCGGGTTCCTGGGACTGTACATCGCCTATCAGCCCACGATCGAGCGGCTTTTTGCTGATCCGACGAGCTTTACCGGGCGGGTGTCGATCTGGCGCGTGGCGTTCGATTATCTTGCGGACCATCCTTTCCTGGGCTCCGGGTTCGGTGGATTTTGGCAGGTGGGGGCGAACTCCCCGGCGCATGATTATCTTAATCAGCAATTCCAGATGCTGACGGCGCATTCGCATGATGGATATCTTGAAATTTGGGTGACTACGGGGCCGTTGGGGCTGGCGCTGTTGCTGGTTAGTTTTCTGGCGCTGCCTGCCTATTGGTTCCTCACCGGATCGACCAAGGAGAACCAGCATCTGATGGTTCCTGCCTTCGCGATCTGGGTGTTCGTCATGTACCAGAATCTGCTGGAAACCTCCTTCTTCGACAAGGATCGGCAGGTCTGGGTGATCTTCCTCGCGGCGATCGCGACCGCGCATGCCACCTTCAAGGCGAAGCCGCGCCCGCAATGGCAGCGGCGGGGCATTTCTTCACCGGAGGCTGCCCATGGTTAGGGTCATTGTCTGCATCGCGACGTGCAACCGGCCGCAAGGGCTGCGGCGGACGCTGGAGTCGATCGCGGCGTTGGAGACAGCGCATCAACTGGAGGTGCTGGTCGCGGATAATGACGCGGCGCGGGGCGAAGGCATCGGCGTGGTCGAGCGGCTGGCTGCGCAGGGGTATCGCTGGCCGATCAAGGCGCTGCTGGTGGTGGAACGGGGCATTCCCGTGGTGCGCAATGCGCTGGTCGCGGAGGCGCTGGCTCGGCCCGGTGTCAGCCATGTGGCGATGCTGGACGATGATGAGGCCGCCTCGCCCGGTTGGATCGATGCGCTGGTGGACACGGCCATGCGGTGGCATGCCGATGTGGTGGGTGGAGCAGTGGCGCGGGAGATGGACGCGCGCGTGGCGCCATGGGCTGCGCGGCACCCCTTGTTGCAGGCGAAGCGGCGGGGGACTTCCGGGCCGGTTGCGTTGATCGACAGTACCGCGAATGTGCTGATGTCCGCGCAGGCGTTGAACCAGATGGGAGAGCGGCCGTTCGATGAGCGGATGGCGCTCACGGGCGGGTCTGACAAGCAGTTATTCAGCCGCATGGCGCGCAAGGGCTTCCGCTTCGCCTGGTCGGAAGAGGCATTGGTGACCGAGTTGATCCCGGCGAGCCGGGTGACGGCGAAATGGCTGCTGATGCGCGGCTATCGGCTCGGCATGACCGACATGATGGTCGAGCGGTTCCACAAGGGACGGCTGCGTACCCTGCTGGGCGAAGCGCCGCGTATCGCCGCCGGGTTCCTGGTCGGCACGCTGGGCGCAGCGGCAACGCTGGACCGGGGTAAGCGGGTCGTGCGGCTGGGCAAGCTGTACCGCGCCCTCGGCAAGATCGCCGGCATTGCCGGTTTCCGTTACGAAGAATATCGAAAGGTGCATGGCACATGAGCGATGCCGCTCCCTTCTTTTCCGTCGTCATCCCGCTCTACAACCGGGCCGCGATCGTGGGCGACACGATCCGGTCGGTGCTGGCGCAGGACTGGCAGGATTTCGAGATTGTCGTGATCGACGATGGATCGCGCGACAATCCCCTCCCCGCGATCAATGCCATCGGCGACCCGCGTGTGCGCTACATCAGGCAGGACAATGAAGGCGGCGGGGCCGCGCGCAATCACGGGATCAAGGCCGCCAACGGGCGCTACATCGCCTTCCTCGATTCCGATGATCTGTTCCTGCCGGGCAAGCTGTCGATCATGGCAAAGGCTTTGAAGGATGATGATGGCCGCACCGTGCTTTATTCGCGGATGAAGGTGGACCGGGGCGTGGATCGCTACTGGATCAGGCCGGATCGCGGCATTCGCGATGGCGAGGATGTCGGCGAATATCTGTTCTGCGCCAACCAGTTCATGCAGACATCGACCATGGTCGTGCCGAGCGGGATGGCGCGCAAGGTCCTGTTCGATCCAGCCCTCAAGAAGGGGCAGGACCTCGACTTTTGCGTGCGTCTGCAGGGCGCGGGTGCGCGCTTCAAGATGGTTGAGGAGCCGCTGACGGTGTGGCTCGACGCCACCGAGGCTGGGCGCACATCCTATGTGCGGGGATACGAAACCTCGCTCGACTGGCTGGACCGCTGCGGCCATATGCTGACCGGCCGGGCGCGACGCGGCTACCGCGCGACCGTGCTTGCCTATCATATGGCGCCGGTGCGCCCCCTCGCCGCCCTGCGTGATCTGGTCGTTGGTCTGTTCGCAGGCGGCGTGCCGCCAAAGGTGGTTGCGCGGCAATTGCTGCGGTCATTCCTTCCCAAGCCACTTTACCGATCGCTGGTGAACCGTTTCGTGCTGCGGTTCGGCAAGGGTGAACCGGCCCATGGCGGGGCACGGTCGTGATGACTGCCTGGCAATCGCCATCGCAGCTTCAGGCTGCTGTCGCCGAACCGCTATTTTCCGTGGTTATCCCCACCTATCAGCGGCGCGATGCCGTTATGGCGGCCGTGCTGTCCGCGCTGGAACAGAGCATCGCGGTCATCGAAGTGATCGTGGTCATCGATGGATCGACGGACGGCACCGAACTGGCGCTTCAGGCCATCAAGGACCCGCGCCTGTCCATCATCGTCCAGCAGAACCGAGGAGCGTCCGCAGCGCGCAATGCGGGGATCGACCATGCACGGGGGCGCTATATCGCGTTCCTCGATTGCGATGACCGCTTCCTGCCCCATCATCTTGCTGATCTATTGCCGCTACTGGAAGGGGATGAGAATATCGTCGCCTATGGCCAGGTGCTGGCAGACCGGGGCGGCGGTCGCAATTTCCTGAAACCCCCACGCGCGATACAACGCAATGAACCGGTCGACCGCTATCTGATGTGCGATCGGGGCTTCATCCAGACGAGCAGTGTGGCGCTAAGCCGATCGCTCGCCGAAAGGGTGCGCTACCGTGAAGATGTGCAATTTGGCGATGATACCGATTTCGCGCTGCGCCTGTCGCTTGCAGGCGCGCATTTCGTGATGGCGAGCCGCCCCGGCACCATCTGGACGGACAGACAGGCCGAGGACCGGTTGTCGCAGGTGCGCGGTAATGTCGGCAGCCTGGCGTGGCTCGCAGACCTTCGCCCTCATATCTCCGCGCGCGCCTTTTCCGGCTATATGGGCTGGCATGCGGCCAAGAGCATCTGGCCGACCGAGCGGCTGCGTGCCATCCGCTATTATCTGACGGCGCTGCTGCATGGCGCCTATGGGCCGCGATTGGCGGGCGCGGTGCTGATGCAGATCGTCTTGCCTGACGCAGTCTACCGGAGCCTGTGCGATCGCTGGATCGATATCGCCCGCCTATTCAACGGACGGAGGCAGAGCCTGTGATGCGGCGCGAATTTTTGATGGGTGCGGCGACATTGGCGGCCTGTTCCCCCATACCCCCGGGCGCCGCGCGCGTGGTCTCGCGCGAAGGGCTGGGCGATCATGCTAGGCAATCCGGCCGCTATTTCGGCGCGGCGGTGAAGTCACGGTTGCTGCGCGAGGACAAAGCTTATCGGGCCGCGACCACGCGGGAATGCAACATATTGGTGCAGGAATATGAGCTGAAGCGAAAAACCGCCGAGCCCAAGCCCGGCAAATATGATTTCAAGGGCGCGGACCAGATCGTCGATTTCGCGCAGGAACATGGGATGCGGGCGCGTGGCCATACGCTGGTTTGGTATACCGCCAATCCCACCTGGCTGGAACCAGCCGTGCAGCATGCGGGCAAGGCCGAACAGCGGCGTTTGATGACCAGCTATATCGATGTCGCCATGCGCCGTTATGCAGGCCGCATTACCGAATGGGACGTGGTTAACGAGGCGATCGAACCCAAGCAGGGACGCGCGGACGGCATGCGCGCGGAAAATCTATGGATGAAGGCGATGGGCGAACATCATATCGACCTTGCCTTCCATCGCGCTCGGGAGGTCGATGGCGACGCTACGCTGTTCCTGGGGGACTATGGGCTGGAACATGATTCCCCCCGTTGCGAGCGGCGACGGACGGCCATGCTGAAGCTGCTGGATCGCCTGCTGGGCCGTGGTGTGCCGATCGATGCAGTCGGCATCCAGGGGCATCTCAAACCCTATAAGGAGCCGTTCAAGCAGCGGCAATTTGCCGACTTCCTCGACCGGCTGAGCGGATATGGGCTGAAGCTGGCGATCACCGAACTGGACATCGCCGACCGCGGCGGGCCGCCGAACCCTGAGAAACGCGACCATGAAGTGGCTGCGTTCGGCAAGGCGTTTCTGGACGTTGCGCTGGATAATCCGGCGGTGGAATCGGTGCTGTGCTGGGGCATTTCCGACCGCTATTCCTGGCTGTCCAACTATCCGGAATATAAGTGGCCGGACGGGCAGTTGTCGCGCGGGCTACCGTACGACGGGAAGATGGCGCGCAAGCCGTTCTGGGACGCGATCGCCGGGGCATTCGACGCGGCGCGACCTGTCGGCGGGAGGCGCCGGGCATGAGGGTCGCTTCACTCACGGGGCTGCGCGGTGTCGCGGCGGTTTCCGTCCTGCTCTACCATATTCCGCATCAGCCAGCCTTTGCGCAGTTCGCCATCCCGCTATTCTCGCGGGCCTACCTGGCGGTGGACCTGTTCTTCATTCTGAGCGGCTTCGTCATCTCCTACGGCTATCATGACCGGGTGGTGACGCATTTGGGCAAAGCCAGCTATGTCGATTTCCTGATCAACCGGATGGCGCGGGTTTGGCCGTTGCACCTGATCGTAACGCTGGTCTTCGGGCTGCGCATATTGCTCAATGTTTCGGGCAATCAGTCGATCGATCTGAATGCCGGGAATGTGATCAGCAACCTGTTCATGGTGCAGAGCTGGGGTTGGGGCACGGAGCCGATCGCTGGCAACAGTTGGTCGGTCAGCACCGAAGTCGCCGCCTATCTGATCTATCCGCTGATCGCGATCATCGCCTTTTCGCGGCTTGCTTGGGCGCAGGTGGCGATATGCGTCGGCCTATTGCTGTTCGTCGCCTCATCGGGACTGGGATCGAGCGGGCCGCTGGACGTCAATGACAGCGATAGCGTGCTGACGCTGCTGCGCTGCCTTGCCGGTTTTTCGCTGGGCGTGCTGACCTATCGCGTTGCGGAGCATCCTTTGTGTAAGGTTGTGATCGATCGCAGGGGTGGATTTGCGACGGTCTGCGGTCTCATCGCGCTCAGCCTGCTGTTGCCGGGGGCCGACGTGCTGGTCGTGTGCCTGATGCCTGCGCTGGTGCTGAGCTGCTATTATGATGGGCCAGCCGCGCGGACGGTGATGGCCAACCGGCTAAGCTTTCACCTGGGCCTCATCAGCTATTCCATCTATCTTTGGCATCCGCTGGTGCGGGATGTCGCCGCGCGGGCGATGGGCGTGGCGCAGCGGCATGGCGTGGTGGGAATGGACTGGCTGTTCGTATTGGGCATGCTGATCGTCACCTGGCTGATCTGTTGGGTCAGCTATCTTCTGATCGAAGTGCGGGGGCATCAGTTCATCAAATGGCTGCAAAAGGGGCGGCCGCAGCGTCCGACTGCTTTGGAACCGGCGGCGCCATGACGGGCAAACCGATATGGATCGCCATTCCGACCTTCCGGCGACCGCGAGAATTGCGGCATCTACTGGAGACGCTGGCAAAGCTGGTGCGGCGGCAGGACGTGATGGTGCTGGTGGCCGACAATGATGGGAGCGGGGCGGAAGGCGTAGCGGTGGCCGAGGCGTTGCAGAGGGGCGGCTATCCCCTCCCCCTTAGCGTGTGGCGCGTGGCGGAGCCGGGGCTTTGCTCCGTCCGTAACGCGATATGCGATGTGGCGATGGCCGATCCCGCAATGCGGTTCATCGCGATGATCGACGATGACGAGTGGCCGCAGCCCGGCTGGCTCGACGCGCTGCTCGCCTGTCAGGCGCAGGTGGGCGCGGATGTGGTCGCCGGGCCGGTGGATTTTCACTTCACGGGAAAGCCGCCGCGATGGGCCGGGCAGACGCTGGTGTTCCGGCCGGAGCAGCGTGCCTGGGGCGCGACGGGGATGCTGTGGGCAAGCAATAATCTGCTGGTGAGCCGCAGGGCGCTGGAGATGCTAGCGCGGCCATGGTTCGATCCGCGCTTCAATCGTAGCGGCGGGGAGGATCTGGATTTTCTCGCGCGGCTGCGGGAAGCGGGGGCGCGGTTTGGCTGGGCGCCCGATGCGCGCGTCAGCGAGTGGGTGCCGCCTGAGAGGGCCAGGATGAGTTGGGTGCTCAGGCGGATGTGGAGGATCGGCTTTACCGAGACGCTGGCCCGGCGGAAGCGGCGGCCGGGACGCGGGGCGCAGGCTGTGTTGCTTGTGCGGACGCTGGGAATATTGGGGCTGCGCACTGTTGGTCTTGCCGGGCTGATCCTGCCCGGCGTGCGGCGCGTGGACGTCGCTGGGCAGTGGATCAAATGCTGGGGGCGCCTTTATGCCCTGTCAGGCGGCGCCCACAGCCATTATGGGGCGTTGTAGATGCGGAAGCTCTTGATGATCATGTCGCCCGAGCCATCGTCATAGGCGCCGCTGGTCTTCACCGCGACGTCCATGATGGGATACCAGCGGTGACCCTGGAAGGGATTGACCGACTGGTAGGTTTCGACGCCATCGACGAACCAGGTGATATAGTCGCGCTGAATATCGACCGCGAACCGGTGGAAATCCTGGGAAAAGCCCTTGAGCCCATAGGCCTGTTCCGCCTGGATCGTGACGCCGCGCTGGAAGCTGCGCACGCCGCTATCGCCGCCATGGATGGTTTGGCCGATGTGGCGGTCGAAGTCCCAATAGCTTTGATAGCCAAAGCCCTCATAGATATCGATTTCGGGCGGCCAGCCGCTGGTGGAGATGAGCCAGAATGCAGGCCATGATCCGCGACGGTTGGGCATCCTGGCGACCCATTCATATTGACCATAGCCGATCTGCGAGGCGGTGAAGTTGCGCCCGTCCAGCACCGAGGCGCCATAATACCAGTTTTGGCCTTCATACCAGATGGGCGTCTTGAGCTTCTGGCTGTGCAGGACGAGGCCTTGCGTGCCCCAGTAGACGGGGCCTTCGATGCCGGGAAAGACGGAGGAATCCAGATAAAGCCCGGTTTCGCCATTGGCGATCTGGGTGCGGCCGTGCGACAGCGAAGTCGCCCAGCGGTCCCAGCCGCCATCGGGGGAACGCTTGTGCGTCTCCTTCTTCAGCTCGAACTGGAGCGCGCCCGTTGCGGCGAAGGTGCGCGGCTGGCGGAAGGTGCCGCTCGCCTTTGGCGTCGGGGCGATCAAGCTGGTCGCGGTGATGGTTGCGACCGATTGGCCTTGCAAGCCGCCCCACGGTGCCTCGCGCAATTTCAGCTGGAACTGCTGTCCTTCGGCGAGGCTCGTGATCGGCACTTCGACGGTTTGGACGAGTGGATCGCCAGGTCGGAAGATCACGACGGTGTGGACGGTCTGGTAATTATAACCCGACAGCGCCCGCAGCGTGCCCGATCCGTTGACCGTGATGATCCGCGCGATGACGGTATTAGGCGTCGGCCGGTCGAGCCTCACCGGCACATAGGCGGTGCCGCTGCCCGGACGCAGCGTCGCGTTGCCAAGCGACAGGGTCGCCTTGTCCGGCAGCTTTGTACCATCTGCGAAATCGAAGGTGGAAAAGCTCGACGAGATGAGCGAAGTCGTACCGCTCGAAGACGAAGTTGTCGGAGACGTGGCCGACATAGGCTCACTGCTGAGCAGAGTGGTCGTCGATCCAGTCGATGACGTGGTCGATGACCCGCCTGACATGATTGTCGCGGCCCCCGCCGCCATGACGCATAGAAGCGACACTCCGGCTCCAATCATGGAGCCAGTCAGCTTGATATTCATGTTTGCAACCCCCGCTTATTAGCCCCCTTAGGGTCCTATAGGAAGGTTAACAAAAACGTCTGGTCAAGCCCGGCTCATCGCAAAGCGCAGGACTTTGCGATGAGCCGAAGGTCGAGCTTTATTCGGCCGCCTCGATAAGCGGCTCGAGCTCGGGCTCGGGCTCTGCGCCACGGCCTACGCTGACATAGGCAAAGCCTGCCGTTTCGGCATCGACCGGACGATAGATGTTGCGCAGATCGACCAGGCCATCGCCACTCATTACCGACCGCAGACGTGGCAGGTCCAGCGCCCGCAAGGCATCCCATTCGGTGACGATCACAACGGCAGACGCGCCTTTCGCGGCGTCATAGGGGCTGGTGCAGAAATCCACATTCTGGAGCATGGAACGTGCCGCATCCATGCCCTCCGGATCATAAGCACGGACTTGCGCGCCCGCATCCTGCAACGCCTGGATGATGGAGAGCGACGGCGCGTCGCGCATGTCGTCGGTGTTGGGCTTGAAGGTCAGCCCCAGCACCCCGATCGTCTTGCCCCGGACCGAGCCGTTGCACACGGCGACCACCTTGCGAGCCATGGCGCGCTTGCGGCTTTCATTGATCGCCACCGTCGTTTCGATGAGGCGGATCGGCGCGCCTGCGTCTTCGGCCGTCTTGACGAGGGCCAGCGTGTCCTTTGGGAAGCAGGAGCCGCCATAGCCGGGGCCAGCATGGAGGAACTTGCTGCCGATGCGGTTGTCGAGGCCGATGCCGCGCGCCACCTGCTGGACGTCCGCGCCGACATGTTCGCACAATTCCGCGATCTCGTTGATGTAGGTGATCTTCATCGCGAGGAAGGCATTAGCGGCATATTTGATGAGCTCGCTGGTGCGGCGGCCGGTGAACTGGATCGGAGCCTGATTGAGGTAGAGCGGACGGTAGACCTCTTCCATCACCGGGCGGGCGCGATCATCCTCGATGCCGATGACGATGCGGTCGGGGCGCTTGAAATCCTGAATGGCCGCACCTTCGCGGAGGAATTCCGGGTTGGACGCCACCGCAAATTCGGCCGCAGGATTGGTTTCCCGGATGATGCGATCGACTTCGTCCCCGGTGCCGACCGGGACCGTGGATTTCGTGACGATGACGGTAAAGCCGCGCAGCGAGGAGGCGATTTCCCGCGCGGCGTCATAGACATAGCTCAGGTCCGCGTGGCCATCGCCCCGGCGGGCCGGAGTGCCGACAGCGATAAAGACGACATCGGCCTCTGCGACAGAAGCGGCAAGATCAGTGGTGAAGGTGAGCCGCCCTGCCTTCACATTGCGGGCGATCAGATCAGCCAGGCCGGGTTCGTAGATGGGAACACCGCCGCTGCGCAGCACTTCGACCTTCGAAACATCCTTATCGACGCAGACGATATCATGCCCAAAATCTGCCAGGCATGCGCCCGAAACCAACCCGACATAGCCTGATCCGGTCATCACGATCCGCATCACCATTCTCCCTAAGAAAGGGCTTTGCACCGAGCGTCCGACCAGAAGCGAAGAACGCAGAAAACCAGCCCCGCAAAGCGCAGGATGATGGGCTTTCTGCCTTTCACCATGGACAGGACGTTCAGGCGCTAAAGCCCGACGTCCAAAAGCTGGAACCAGCCAGCTATTGATGCGGCGCAGCATAGCGTTTGGAGCGAAGTCGATGCAACGCAGCCCGCCGCTTAGCAGACACATATGAACGTGGAACCAGCGGACTAGCCGCCTGATATGCGATCAGATGCCGCCCGACACCACTGGCCAGCCGCCCTCTTCGAGGCGAGCGCTCAAGTCTGCGACGCACCGATCGAGCCCGGCCGCGTCAGTCGAACGAATGACGAAATTCGCCCCTGTCCTGCCTTCGCGGAAGAAAGGATAGCTGCCGATCTGACAGCCTTCATGCGTGCGTTCAGTCGTGGCGAGGATGTCGGCAATCTCGCTTTCCGCAACCCAGCAGCCGATTTGCGCAGACAACAGGGGCTGGCCGCCTTCCAAGGTGCCGGTCAGCATGTCCAGCATGCCAGCCGTGATATGGGGCACCCCGGCCATGATGAAGATGTTGCCATGACGGATGCCCGGCGCGCCGGACATGCGGTTTTCGATAAGGTCGGAACCCGCGGGCACGCGAGCCATCCGCAGTCGCGCGTCAGTAAGGCCGCCGCGCGTTTCATAATAGCCCTGCAACATGGCGCGTGCCTCAGGATGGATTTCGACGCCAACCTCCAGGGCTCGCGCGATCGCATCGACGGTGATGTCGTCGTGCGTCGGGCCGATCCCGCCTGTGGTGAACAGGTAATCATTGCGCGCCCGAAGCGTGTTCACGGCCTCGACGATGGAGTCGCTGTCGTCGGCGACGACGCGGACCTCCCGCAACCTGATCCCCTGCACATTCAGCCAAGACGCGATCTGGGCGATATTCTTGTCCTGGGTGCGGCCGGACAGAATTTCGTCGCCGATCACGATCAGCGCGGCGGTCCAGATACGTTCGCTTACAGGCATGAGGCTGGCCATAGCCTTTGACGCGTCTGCTGCCTAGTCCGGCGCGAAGGGGGCCTCGCAATATCCGACTGGTCCGCCTATAATCGGATCATGACCGAATATATGACGATGACGGCCGATGCGCCGGTTTCCCGATCTACCGCGATCAAATTATATGACGCGGCAGGCTTTGAAGGCATGCGGAAGGCTGGCCGATTGGCGGCAGAGATCCTCGATGCACTGGTTCCTCATGTCGTGCCCGGCGTCACCACTGGCGAGCTGGACGACATTGTTCGGCGCATGACGCTGGATGGCGGCGGCGTGCCTGCGACCCTCGGCTATCGCGGCTACACCCATAGCTGCTGCATCTCGCTCAACAATGTCATCTGCCATGGCATACCGGGCGACCTGAAGCTGAAGGATGGCGACATCCTGAATATCGACGTGACGCCGTTGGTCGATGGCTGGCACGGCGACACGAGCCGCATGTTCATCGTCGGCGAGACCAGCATCAAGGCCAAGCGCTTGGTCGAAGTCACCTACGAGTGCCTGATGCTGGGCATCGAGCAGGCAAAGCCGGGCAATCATCTGGGCGACATCGGCCATGCCATCCAAAAGCATGCAGAAAAGCATCGCTATGGCGTGGTGCGCGATTTCTGCGGTCACGGTCTTGGCCGGGTATTTCACGACAGTCCGGAAGTCGTGCATATCGGCCGTCCGGGCACGGGGCCGGAGCTGCGTCCGGGCATGTTCTTCACGATCGAACCGATGATCAACATCGGAAAAGCGGGCGTGAAGATGATGGAGGATGGCTGGACAGCGGTAACCCGTGATCGGACGCTGTCGGCGCAATTTGAACATAGCATTGGCATCACCGAAACAGGGTGCGAGATCTTCACGAAGAGCCCGGCGGGCCTCGATGCGCCGCCTTATCTTGGCTAAGCATCGCCCTGCCTAAAAACTAGGCAGGGTGGACCGCCGCTGCCCAGAAACCGGGCGATATGGACAAAGATTGCAGCATCCCCGAAAGCGTGGCTAAGCGATTCGCCATTTGGCACGGTAATTGATTGTTCAAAGGTGAGGTTCATGTCGGTGGGGGGCATGAAGATCGTCGCTGATGAATATGGATGGATGGAGATTTCTCCATCATCGAGCGCGCGTTTGGGTTGGGAAGTGAGTGATGAAAAAGATCGAAGCGATCATCAAGCCGTTCAAGCTCGACGAGGTGAAGGAGGCGCT
>CBIHNV010000019.1:0-65323 GCA_966211835.1 uncultured Sphingobium sp. | reverse complement strand
GCCGCGGCATCGGCCCGGCCTATGAGGACAAGGTCGGCCGCCGCGCCATCCGCGTCTGCGACCTGTCGCACCTCGACGACCTCGGCCCCCAGCTCGACCGCCTGACCGCCCATCACGACGCCCTGCGCGCGGGCTTCAACGAAGCCCCGATCGACCGCGACGCGCTGATGGCGGAGCTGCGCGACATCGCCAGCTTCATCCTGCCCTTCGTCAAGCCCGTCTGGCTGACCCTGAACAAGGCGAAGGCGGCGGGCCAGCGCATCCTGTTCGAGGGCGCGCAGGGAACCCTGCTCGACATCGACCACGGCACCTATCCCTTCGTTACCTCGTCAAACACGGTCGCGGGCACGGCGGCGAGCGGCACCGGCCTTGGCCCCAATGGCGCGGGCTTCGTGCTCGGCATCGTCAAGGCCTACACCACCCGCGTCGGCTCCGGTCCTTTCCCGACGGAGCAGGAAAATGACGTTGGCCAGCGCCTCGGCGAACGCGGACATGAATTCGGCACCGTCACCGGCCGCAAGCGCCGCTGCGGCTGGTTCGACGCCGTGCTGGTGCGCCAGTCGGTGGCCGTCTCGGGCGTCACCGGCATCGCGCTGACCAAGCTCGACGTGCTCGACGGCTTCGACACGCTGAAGATCTGCGTCGGTTACAAGATCGGTGACCAGACCTACGACTATCTCCCCGCCCATGCGCAGGATCAGGCGAAGGCGGAGCCGATCTACGAGGATATCGAAGGCTGGCAGGACACAACGGCCGGGGCCCGTAGCTGGGCCGACCTTCCGGCGCAGGCGATCAAATACATTCGCCGGATCGAGGAACTGATCGGCTGCCCAGTCACCCTCGTCTCCACCAGCCCCGAGCGCGAGGACACCATCCTCGTTCGCGATCCTTTCGCGGATTAATCGATATGGCAGGCGATCGCTTCGAACGGCACAAGCAGCCTTGGACGGCAGACGAGCTGCAAAAGCTCCACACGCTGGCGAAGAAGGGCATGGCGCTGAAGGCGATCGCCAAGGCACTCACCCGCAGCGAGGAATCGGTAAAAGCTCGCGCCAAGCAGGACGGGCTTTCCATCGCCAAGTTGCGGTAGGTTCTAACACGCCCGTTCTCCCGCTAGCGGGAGAAGGATACGCAGCCTTACCAGCTTGCTGGCTAGGCGAAGTTGGATGAGGGTGGTCTGCGCCGCCCCTCACCCTCCCACCGCTTCGCGGCGGGCCCCTCCCTCTCCCGTAAACAGGAGAGGGATGCTGCATCCAGAAACCCTCGACGCAATCCCCACGGTCTGCCAAAACTCCATCATGCCACTCAACATCCTCGTCCTCTACGGCTCCTACCGCCGTGGCCGCATGGGCATCCGCCTCGCCGACTATCTCATCAACGGCTTCCAGCAACTCGGCCATGCCGCAGAATTGATCGACGCGATGCAGATCGGTCTACCCATGCTCGACCAGCGCTACAGCGACTTCCCGCCCGGCGAAGCGCCTGAGGCCATGGCCGCGCTTGCCGACCGCCTCTCTACTGCCGACGCCTTAGTCTTCGTCGCGGGCGAATATAATCGCGGCGTCCAGCCGGGCCTCAAAAATCTGGTCGATCATTATCTCCAGGAATTCGACCGCCGCCCCGCTGGAATCGCCAGCTATTCGGCGGGCCGCTATGCCGGGGTGAACAGCCATGCCGCTTGGACGGTGACGCTATCCGCCATGGGCATGGCGGTCATCCCGGAGCGCCTCAGTGTAGGCCAGATCGGCCAGACGCTGAATGAGCAGGGGCAGCCTCAAGGGGATGGCGGCTCAGCGCTTGAACGCGGGTTCGCCAGCTTCGCCAACAGCCTTATCTGGTGGGCAGATGCAGCGAAGGGCGCGCGCTGACTCCGTAAGCCGCGCTTGGCCTGCTCGCCGCTTCAGCCTTATCCATCGATGAAATTCTGTCGCGGATGCGCAGCCAATCAGCATCAGCTTTGTTGATGCCGTCCTGCCCCGGAACGCTGGAGAACTGAATGATCGTCAACGCCGCGCCCAGCCTGCGTCAGATCGCGAGCGAAGTCTGGAAGCCGCTCGCCCTGCTGTTCATCTGGGATTGCGTGGTGACGGCGATCTATTTCATCTACCCGCTGCGCGCGCCGTCCTTGCCGCTCACGCTGTTCGGCTCGGCGCTGGCCTTGTTCCTCGGTTTTCGCAGCAACTCCTCCTACCAACGCTGGTGGGAAGGGCGGATCCTTTGGGGAGCGATGATCAACGCGTCGCGCAGCCTGGCGCGCGCGACGCGCAATTTCCTGCCCGACCCCGAAGCGCGGGAGCTGAAGCGAGAGATCATCAAGCGCCAGATCGCTTATGTGAACGCCCTGCGCTGTATGCTCCGCCGTGAACCGATCGATGACCGGGTCACGGCCTTCCTGGAAGAACGGGACCAGGGGCTCGCCTTGGCCCGGTCAAATCCAGCAAACGGCTTGTTGGACAGCACAGGACGGCGGATCGACATCGCGCGGCGGGAAGGCTGGATCGACAGTATCCAGCAGGCGCAAATGGAAGCGGTGCTGGTCGATATTTCCAATGCCCAAGGCGGCATGGAGCGGCTGAAGAACACGCCTCTGCCCATTCAATATCGCTTCCTGCCCACGCTTTTCACCCATCTCTTCTGCGTGTTGCTGCCGATCGGCCTCGTCGAGACACTGGGTCTGGCGACTCCGCTTGGATCGACCGTGGCGGGCCTCATGTTCCTCGCCGTGCTGCGGATTGGCGATGATCTGGTCGATCCCTTCGCGGGCAGTGTGCATGACGTGCCGCTGTCCGCCATGTGCCGCACGATCGAAATCGATCTGCTGCAAGCGATCGGCGACCAGGCGCCACCTCCGGATCAGCCAGTCCGTGGCGTGCTCTGGTAAGGGTCAGCCGCGCCGGTCGTCGTTCACCATGTCGGATGCCAGCTCCAGCCCAGCGCGCCCATGTGCGGGCGTATGGGACGGCGCCTTGGGGTAGGGGACGTCGTCGGGCTCCTCGACCTCCAGCATGCCTTCCCATTTGGTGATGACGGACGTCGCGATCGCGTTGCCCAGCACATTCGTTGCGGTACGGCCCATGTCCATGAAATGATCGACGGCCAGGATGAAGGCGATGCCCTCGACCGGCAGGTCGAACTGACCCAGCGTAGCCGCCACCACGACCAGTGATGCGCGTGGGACCGCCGCAATGCCCTTGCTCGTCACCATCAGCACCAGCAATATGGTGATCTGCGTCGCGATCGGCAGGTCGATGCCATAGGCTTGCGCGATGAAAATGGTCGCGAAGGTCGAATACATCATCGACCCGTCCAGGTTGAACGAATAGCCAAGCGGTAGGACGAAGCTGTAGATGCGCCGGGGTACGCCAAAGCGGTCGAGTTGCTCCAGCATCTTGGGATATGCCGCTTCCGACGATGCCGTGGAGAAGGCGAGCAGCAGAGGCTCACGCACATATTTGAGCAGCTTGATCATGCGCCGCCCCAGGAAGATCGCACCCGCGCAGCACAGCAGCACCCATAGCGCCAGCAGGGACAGGTAGAATTCGCCGACCAGCTCGCCGAAGGTCTTGAGCACGCCCAGCCCTTCCGTCGTTATCGCGGAAGCCAGCGCGCCGAACACGGCCAGCGGCGCGACGCGCATCACATAGCTGGTCACTTGCAGCATCAACTCGACCATGGCTTCGATGACGGCGATGATCGGCTTGCCCTTCTCGCCGATCGCCGTCAGCCCGACGCCGATGAACAGGGAAAAGACCACGATCTGCAGGATCGAATTTTCCGCCATCGCTCCCACCATGGAAGTGGGGAAAACGTGCAGGACGAAATCCTTGAAATTCAGCGCTTCGGTGTTGACGCCGGACTCGGCGCCGGAGCGGACGAGGTTCAAGCCCTCGCCCGGAGCGAAGAAATTGACGAAGATCAGGCCAAGCGTCAGCGAAATCAGGCTCGCCATGATGAACCAGGCAAGAGCGCGCCCGCCGATCCTTCCCAATGCCGCGCTGTCGCCCATATGGGTGATGCCCGCGACCAGCGTCGAAAACACCAGCGGCGCGATGATCATCTTGATGAGGTGCAGGAAGATGTCGGCCAGCAGGTGGAAATAGCCCGCGACGTCCTTCGCCAACGCCTTGTCGCCGCCGACCCACAGATTGGCGGCAAAGCCCGACACCACTCCCAGGATCATGCCGGCAAGGATGAAGGCCGTCAGTCGATTCCGCATGCAATCCCTCTCCGCCGTGCTGGCCGTACACCTAACAGGCGCTTGGCGTCACGCCTATCCTGTCGAACGGCTATGTCTGCGCTTCCCGCCTGGATCATCTCCCTTTCGCCCTCAGCTTGTCGAAGGGTTCTTCTTCTTCGTGATGGAAAATTGAAGCTTCAAGGATAAAGCAGCCCCTCGCTCCATCCATCTCCCTCCCGCACGAACAGGCGCCGCTCATGCAGGCGATGTTCGCGATCCTGCCAGAATTCGATCCGCTCGGGCACCACGCGAAATCCTGACCAATGGGGCGGGCGGGGCACTGGTCCGCCCTCGAACCGGCTCACCGCATCGGCATAGCGGCTCATGAAGACATCGCGGGAGGGCAGGGGGCGCGACTGGTCCGAAGCCCATGCGCCAAGCTGGCTGTCGCGGCTGCGCGTCGCGAAATAGGCATCGGCAGCGGCCTCATCGACGGTCGCCACCGGCCCTTCGATCCGGATCTGCCGCCGCAGGCTTTTCCAGTGAAACATCAGCGCCGCGTGCGGATTTGCGAGCAACTGGTCTGCCTTGCGCCCTTCAAAATTGGTGTAGAAGACAAAGCCATCGGGCCCATGTCCTTTCAGCAGCACCATCCGTACTGACGGCCGCCCGCGCGCATCGGCGGTTGCCACGGCCATGGCGTTGCTGTCGTTGATCTCGGCCTCGCGGGCCTCGCCATACCATTGGTCGAACAGGGTGAAAGGGTCGGTCATGCCGCTGGTCTAAGGCTCGATTTGACCGATGTCGATGGTCACGCCGCTTGAAGGATCGTGACGTTTTCGCCACATATGGCGCGAACACGGCTTTCACGCACAAGGATAGACAATCGGCAATGGCGGATCCCTACTCCACACTTGGCGTCGCGCGCGGCGCGAGCGAGGCAGAGATCAAGTCGGCCTATCGCAAGCTCGCCAAGGAGCTTCACCCGGACCGGAACCAGGACAATCCCAAGGCGGCTGAGAAATTCTCATCCGTCACCAGCGCCTATGACCTGCTGTCCGACAAGGACAAGCGCGCCCGCTTCGATCGCGGCGAAATAGACGGCGACGGCAATCCGACAGCGCCCTTCGGCTTCGGCGGCAATGGCGGCGGCTTTCGCGGGCGTCCCGGCACGGGCGGCGGCTTCGAGTTCAACGAGGGCGGCGACTTCGGCGACATCTTCGAAGGCTTGTTCGGCGGAGGCGGTGCCCGCCAGCGCGGCGGCGGCTTTGGCGGCTTCGGCCGTGGCGCACCCCCGCAAAAGGGCGCGAACGTCTCTTATCGCCTCGCCGTGGCCTTCGTCGATGCGGCCACGCTCGCGCCCCAGCGCATCACCCTGCAGGACGGCAAGACCATCGACCTCAAGCTCCCCGCCGGCGTCGAAAATGGCACGCAGATGCGCCTGTCCGGCAAGGGCCAGGCTGGTCCAGCCGGGGCAGGGGACGCGATCGTCACGATCGAGATCAAGCCGCATGCCTTCTTCACCCGCGATGGCGACAATGTCCTCCTCGACCTTCCCATTTCACTTGATGAAGCGGTGAAGGGCGGCAAGGTGAAGGTGCCGACCGTCGATGGCCCGGTGATGCTCGGCATTCCGGCCGGAACCACGTCAGGCAAGACGCTGCGCCTGCGCGGCAAAGGCTTCACGCACAAGGGCGGGGAAAGGGGCGATCAGCTGGTCCGGCTGCTCATCGACCTGCCCGGCGAAGACGCAGCGCTCAAGTCCTTCGTCGAGACCTGGCAAGACAGCCGCGCCGTTCGCGCCCATCTGGGCGTCTAGGGCGTTAGGGGAGCGATGCCGCAGCCTTCACCCTATTCGCCTGAATCCCGACGCAAAAAACTCGCCCACGACGCCCGCGCCAGGTTCGACCGTGGCATGGCCAAGGTCCGCCCCGGCAGCCACGCCTTCGAAATCATGAAGCGCGTGGCCGTCGGCACCTATAGCGACGGCTTCATCCATGCGGGCAACCTTGCCTATCTCTCGCTGATGACGCTCTTCCCCTTCTTCATCGTCGCGGCGGCGGTGGCGAGCATCTTCGGCCGGTCGCAGGATGGGCTTGCGGCGGTCGGCGCGTTCCTCGAAACCGTGCCGCCCGGCGTGGCAGGCGTCGTCAAGCAGCCAATCATCGATGTGCTCAATGCCCGCACCGGGCCGCTGCTCTGGCTGGGCGGCCTGGTTGGCCTGTGGACCGTCGGCAGCCTCATCGAAACGATCCGCGACATCCTGCGCCGCGCCTATGGCACGAAAAGCACGCGACCTTTCTGGCACTATCGCCTCACCGCGATCGGCATCACCCTCATTAGCGTCTTCGCGGTCATGTTTGCCTTCTCGCTGCAGATCATCATCACCGGCATCGACCAGTTCCTGCACCAGATCCTGCCCTTTGCCGACCAGGCGATCCAGATCGTCAGCCTGACGCGCGTCCTGCCGATGCTGATCCTCTGCTTTGCCCTTTACTATCTCTATTTCTCGCTGACGCCGAGCGCGTACAAGGACAAACGCTTCCCCAAATGGCCTGGCGCAGTCGCCACGGCATTATGGTGGTATGGCGTCACCATGCTGCTGCCACCGACGCTTTCGCTGCTCGGCGGCTATGATCGCACCTATGGCAGCCTGGCCGGTGTGATGATCACGCTGATTTTTTTCTTCCTCGTCGGCCTTGGCGTGGTAATTGGCGCGGAACTCAACGCGGCGCTTGCTGAATTTCCCGAAGAGGAACTGGAGCGAACCGTGGAGCATGGCAACGGAAATGGGACGGTAGAATGACGGGCTTGATGGCGGGGAAACGGGGTCTCATCATGGGCCTTGCGAATGACAAGTCGCTCGCATGGGGGATTTCAAAGGCGCTGCGGGCTCAGGGGGCCGAACTGGCCTTTTCCTATCAGGGCGACGCGTTGGCAAAGCGCGTGCGCCCGCTGGCGGAAGAACTCGGATCGGATTTCCTGCTCGACTGCGATGTGTCGGACATGGAAAAGCTCGATGCGGCTTTCGACGAGGTGAAGGCGCGCTGGGGTAAGATCGACTTCGTCGTGCACGCGATCGGTTTTTCCGACAAGAACGAGCTGCGCGGCAAATTTGTCGACACCAGCCTCGAAAATTTCCTGCTGACAATGAATATCTCGGCCTACAGCTTCGTCGCGGTCGCCAAGCGCGCGCGCGCATTGATGGGGGAGGGCGGTAGCCTGCTCACCCTTTCCTATTATGGTGCGGAAAAGGTCATCCCCCATTATAATGTCATGGGCGTCGCGAAGGCGGCTCTGGAAACCAGCGTCAAATATCTGGCGATGGACCTGGGTCCCGAAAACATCCGCGTCAACGCCGTCTCGGCGGGACCCATCAAGACGCTGGCGGCAAGCGGCATCGGCGATTTCCGCTACATCATGAAGTGGAACGAGCTGAACAGCCCGCTCCGTCGCAACGTGACGATCGAGGATGTGGGCGGCGCAGCCCTCTACCTCCTCTCCGATCTCGCATCGGGCGTCACTGGCGAGGTCCACCATGTCGATGCGGGCTATAATGTCATCGGCATGAAGGCCGAGGACGCCCCCGACATCGCACTCGACAAGGGTTGATCCGCGCGCCAAAGGGCAGGGCATGAGCTTCAACACATTCGGCCGCGTCTTCCGCTTTTCCACCTGGGGCGAAAGCCACGGCCCGGCCATCGGCGCGGTCGTTGACGGCTGCCCCCCTGGCCTACCCCTGAGCGAAGCCGACATTCAGCCCTTCCTCGACAAGCGCAAGCCGGGCACCTCCAAATTCACTACGCAGCGGCGTGAGCCCGACGAAGTGCGCATCTTGTCCGGCGTCTTCGAAGGCCGCACTACAGGTGCGCCGATCAGCCTGATGATCGAAAATACCGACCAGCGGTCGAAGGATTATTCCGACGTCGCCAAGGCCTATCGCCCCGGCCACGCAGACTATGCCTATGACGCCAAATATGGCTTCCGCGACTATCGCGGCGGTGGCCGTTCCTCGGCGCGTGAAACGGCGTCCCGCGTCGCTGCTGGCGCGGTCGCCCGCCTCGTTCTGCCGGAAATCGACATCTTTGCCTATGTCAGCGAGATCGGCGGAGATGCGATCGACTTTGCCCGTTTCGATGCTGCGGAGATCGGCAACAATCCCTTCTTCTGCCCCGATCCGGAAGCCGCCAGGCGCTGGGAGCAGCTGGTCGATGACGCGCGCAAGGATGGCTCATCCCTGGGCGCCGTGGTGGAATGCGTGGCGTCTGGTGTGCCCGCAGGCTGGGGCGCGCCGCTCTATGCCAAGCTCGACAGCGAACTCGCCGCCGCGATGATGAGCATCAAC
Organism: uncultured Sphingobium sp.; assembly: GCA_966211835.1. Taxonomy (GTDB): domain Bacteria; phylum Pseudomonadota; class Alphaproteobacteria; order Sphingomonadales; family Sphingomonadaceae; genus Sphingobium. The sequence goes on along the minus strand of CBIHNV010000019.1, from coordinate 56,801 downwards.
GCGGTCAAGGGCATCGAAATCGGCGACGGCTTTGCCGCGGCCCGGCTGCGCGGTGAGCAAAATGCCGACCCGATGCGGCCCGGCGAAGATGGCCCGGCTTTCCTCGCCAACCATGCGGGCGGGATCGCCGGAGGCATCTCGACAGGCCAGCCCGTGAAGCTGCGCGTGGCCTTCAAGCCGACCAGCTCCATCCTCATCCCGGTGGAAACCATCACCCGCGAGGGCGAAGCATCCGAGATCATCACCAAGGGCCGTCACGATCCTTGCGTCGGTATCCGCGGCGTTCCCGTGGTGGAGGCGATGATGGCGCTGGTGCTGGCTGACCAAAAGCTGCTCCACCGCGCGCAATGCGGAGGCGCCTGACAGGCTGACCCGAGCCGATTTCCCGTTGAAAGCCACATAAGGGCGAGACGACTCAATAAATCTGCGTTAAACTCGCTGTCATCGATCGCCCGCGGGAGGGCGAGCGGCAGTGCGTAAGCCTGGGGAGCGTCAACATGCTGAGCATGGCTTGACGGTCAAAACGTCCCCTAAAGCCGCGAACACGGGCCAGCCATGCATGTGGCTGGCCCATTTCGTTTCGTTCCCATCTGCCGTCAAGCCAGCGGCGGCGGGGGATCGTCGGGAGCCTTCTCTCGCCTCCGCATCGTGATGCCTGCAAACTCTGGCATCTCCCGTCCACATGGCGAACCGCGCATAACCATAGGGACGCGCACCTCCCGCCCAGACCACTATCTGCCCGCTGGCCCTGTCCTCCCGCGTCGCGTGCCACCATCATGGCGTCAGAAATCAGCGGACCCCATTGATGACTATGCTCCCCTTCACCCAGGTCGATGCCTTCGCCGACGCGCCATTCACCGGCAATCCCGCCGCCGTGATGCCGCTCGGCCGTTGGCTGGACGATGCCACGCTTCAGGCGATCGCGGCTGAAAACAACCTGTCGGAAACGGCCTTCACCGTTCCTTTGCCCGATGATCCTGACGCTGACTATGCGCTGCGCTGGTTCACGCCCACGGTCGAGGTGAAGCTTTGCGGCCACGCCACGCTCGCGAGCGGCCATGTCTTGATGGGCGGCCGTACTGCGCTCCGTTTCAGCACCCGGCATGCGGGCGTCCTCTCTGTCTCACGGGATCGCGATGGCTATGCGCTGTCGCTACCCGCCTGGCACATGGAGCCGCGCCCGCTGCCTGACCTTGCCACCGGGCTCGGCGGCGTCCCCATCGAATCCCATTGGCGCGATGGCGGCTACAGCCTGTTCCTTTTTCCTGACGCTGCCGCCATCCGCGCGCTGCGGCCGGACTATGGGGCGCTAAGGGCGCTCAGCGACATCATGCTGATCGCGACCGCGCCGGGCGAGGACAGCGACATCATCAGCCGCGTCTTCGTGCCTGGCGGCGGCGTGGACGAGGATCCCGTAACCGGCTCGGCACACTGCCTGCTCACCCCGTTCTGGGCGTCGCGTCTCGGCAAGACAAAGCTCAGCGCACTCCAGGCCTCTGCTCGTGGCGGCAGGCTGGGTTGTCGGCTGGAGGGTGATCGCGTCACCCTCACCGGCGCCTGTCGCACGATGATCGAGGGACAATTTCTGTTGTGAAGGCCGCAGGCGATCGGTCGGGCTGCTGAAAGGACAGCAGGTCAGCCTCAGGCCTCGTCGTCAAGCATTCCTATGATGGGAAAGATGTGCCTGACCTTGCTACGGTGGATCGATGCGGTCACCCGGTCCTTATATTGCATCAGGCCGATTAGATTGCGGTCTCGGGCGTTCAGCTTGCCTATCGTCCACAATGATCGCTCGTCCTCGTCGCGCAGCTGGACAATGACATCTGTATCGATCGAAGCAGGCTTGATCCTGTCGACAATCACCCGCTCGCCAGCCCGGAAACGCGGCTCCATCGCTTCGCTCGGGATGTAGATGGCGAAATATCGCCCGGCATCTCCCCGGCCAAAGGGCGCAGGCATGTAGGCAGCCGGTTGCGTGAAGTCCCCTTCCCAAATCTCCAGGTCGTTGGCGACCGAAATGCTATCTTCATCGGGGAACAGGAGCGAGGCGGCATAGACAGGGATGGACCGATCGCTCGGCATGGCGAAGGGCATCGGTCGCTCCTTCACCATATGGCTATGGGCTGGAGAGGAGGAGGGGAGAGTCTCCCGTGCCTCACACATGGCGAACGGCTCAGGAAATGCTTCCCTGAGTTTGGAAATGCTCCGCGCGGAAAGTGAATAGCCGACCGATGGGGTGGGGTAGATGCGCGTGAGCGTCGACGGCGACAATCCTGACCGGCGCGCCACTTCGGTCGCGGAAAGTCCAGTTTCCTCGATCAGGCAGCTGATCAGCCCCCGCGCTTTCTGCTGATCCCACTCGTAATCAAAAGGCATGATTTTTCCGCGCCTGCTTTGGGCACACCGGTGTGACCACTTCGATAGAAACGGCGGCCGCACATCTGTGCGACAACATTTGCGTAGTTTCTAGAAGCCTTCACATTCCCGCTGCAAACCTGCCAATTGCATATTGAACAGTCATACAATTTGCGCATATGAATTTCCAGAAGATTCAGCTGAAACGCCTCCAATACGGACATAAATGCGCAAAGATCCGGCGTGATTTGCGCATAGATTTGCGATACCGCAAAAATCGATTGCGATCGTTTTGGATTGCGCATAGGAAATTTGCGCAAGTTGCGCACACGCATGCGAAGTGCGTCTGGCGTATGCAGGGGGTGAAGGGGATTTCACCGCGCATCTAGATGCGGAAAGGCCGGGCTGGTGTCGCCCCGGTCCTTTCTCCCCCTGCGCCGCCTGGCTTCGCGGATTTGCTCGATGACTAGGGGAATGACGAATGAGAACTAACTCGAAACTGCATCGGATGCTGCTTCTGTCAGCCTCGATGCCGGCGATGGCGCTGCTTGCCAACGCCAGCGGCGCCTCTGCCGCTCCCGCCTCCGTGAACGTGCCCACCGGGGCAGGCACGGCTGCTGCCGTGAACGCCGACATCGACGCTGCGATCACCACGCCTGCCAACCCCGACCTGACTGTCACGATCGCCTCTGGCGCGGACATCACCGGTGGCGCTGTTGGCTATGATTTCGTCGCGGGTGGCTATGCTGCTGGCGAAGGCGATGGTGCGGTTTCGCTGACCAATGATGGCCGCGTAACCGGGATTGCCTTTGGCGGCGTCGGCACCACGGCCGCAGCGAACAGCTTCACCGCCACCAACAACGGCGAAGTGGCTGGCAGCATCAGCGCCAATGGCTTCGGCGGCGCGGCTTCGATCACCAACAATGGCGCAGTCGATGGCAATATCAGCGGCGCAGCCTATGGCGACGTGACCCTGGTAAATGGCACGGCGGGCGAAGTCGGCGGCAGCATCAGCGGCGTTGCACTTGATGCAGCCAATGTCTCCGTCACCAACAACGGTGCCGTGGATGGAGACATTTCCGGCTCTGCAACCACTGGTTCTGTCACCCTCGCCAACAGCGGCACGGTCGGCGGCAATGCCTTCGCGTCGACAACGGAAGGCGCGATCTCGATCACCAATGCAGCCGCGGGTCGGATCAGCGGCGATGTCGATGCCGATTCGGACACCGGTGCGATCACGATCGCGAACAACGGCCAGGTCCTCGGCCAGACCACAGCTTCGAGCGGCAGCACCGTCTCGACGAGCACTGGCCCCACCGTCACCGTGTCGGGCACGACCACCACGACCGAGTCGAGCAGCTCCAGCGAAACTGTCGGCGGCGATGTCGCTGGCACTTATGCGGGCATCAACGGCTCGCTGAACTTCGGCACCGGCAATGACGGCAGCGTCAGCCAGTTCTCCGCCGCCAACAGCACGGCCACCGTCAGCGGCAGCGTCTATGGCGACGTGTCATCGACGGCGCAGGGCAGTTCAACCGCCACGGCCAGCACCGACGTTCTGACCGATAATCGCGACGGCGCAGGCACCGGCACGGTCGTTGCCAGCAGCACCGTCTCGTCCCAGTCGGCGACGACGGGCGGCACAAGCACCGTCAATATCAGCGGCACGGTCGCTCCGGGCGATTCCGGCCTTTCGGGCTCCGTGAGCTCGAATGGCTTCGCGGGCAGCGCCGTAAATCTCAATGGCGGGCAAGTTGCTGGCAACGTGAATTCAAGCAGCCAGGGTGTCGCAACCAACGGCTCACCGTTCGCCCCCAACACCACGACAGTCCAAACCGACAGCTATGAAGCCGGCGTGTTTCAGGGCTTCACCCGCACTGAAAACGCGGAGTTCAGCGCAGAGCAGACAGGCGGCGCAGCCTCTGTCTCGCTGGCGGGCAACAGCAATGTTGGCGGTTCAGTAGACGTTTCGGGCGGATCGGCCTTAGCTGAGATAGGAGCAGGTTCGTCAGTCGATGGCAACGTGTTCGTCAACAGCGCGCTCTCGCCTGCTTTCACTCTGGCGTCCTCGTCGGTCCGCACGGAAAACGCCGCAGGCGACGGGTCGCTTGTTGAAACGACGTCCTTCACGACCGGCGCACCCACCGCGGCAGGCAACGCCACGCTCAACAATGCCGGGCGGATCGAAGGCTATGCCGAAGCTTTTGCGAGCTTTGGCGACGCAACCGTGAACATCACCGGCTCGGTGGGTGAATCGGTAACCGCCCAAGCTCGCACCAGCCTGACAAATGGCGAGCTGATCGACGAATATAGCGTCGTGGGCGGTGTTCCCACCCTGACAACCAGCACGCAAACTGCGGCCTTCACCTCCGCAGGTGGTCAAGCGTCGGTCGTCGTGGACGCTCCCTCGCAGCAGGGCGTGCCTAGCGTAGCAGGTGATGTCTTCGCCTCGGGCTTGGCCGGTGCGTCGATCAGCATCGGCGAAGGCAGTGTCATAGGCAATGCCAACACAGGCTCCGGTGGCGACCTGTCCGCTAGCAGCGTCGGCTTCGATAACAGTGTGGAAGTCGTCACGACCTATGCGGCGGACGGCGTTACCCCCGTCAGCGTCGTGACGACGCTCACCGGTCAGCCTGTCGGCGGCGCGGCTTCGGTCACGAATGATGGCACTGTTCTCGGCAATGTCGATGTGGAAGGCCTGACCTCCGCATCGCTCGTCAACAACGGCTCGCTCGGCACTCTAGGTGACGGCAACGTCTTCAGCGTTTCGGCGCTGGATCAGGGCGGCTCCGCGACCATCACCGACACCAACCCGACCATCCTGGGCACCCGCACGGTCGCGGCGAGCGTCACGGCGGCTCCGGTCGGCGGCAACGCCAGCTTCACCAACAGCGGCATCGCCTTCGGTGACGTCGAGCTGGAAGGTGTTACCGGCACTGTCACGAACAACGGCATCCTGACGGGCACCACCACGCTCGGCGGTTCGGTGTTCAGCGGCACGGCTACGGTGGATGCGACGATCAACACCACGACCGTCGACGTCGCGGCTGCTCCGGCTGCGCAGACCTACACGGTCGACCAGAACGGCATCTCCCGCGGCTTCAACGTCACGGGTGCGGTATCGACGCAGGACGAGATCGCGTCGGAACTGAACTCGGCCTTGTCGTCCTACGGTGTTGCAACCCTCGGCGCGAGCAATGTTGATCCCGCCGCGTTCAACCTGACTGTCGGTGGCGAAGCTGCCGTCAAGACGGCCGACATCAATGCGACGATCAACCTCAACAATGGTTCGATCACGCTTGGTGACATCGACGCGCAGCGCGATGACAGTGGCGCTTACCTGACCAACACCACGGTCAACCTGAACGGCAACGGCTTCCTCGGAGCCAGCGAGTTCAAGCCAGCCGCCTCGACCGCGCCTGTGAACTTTACGCCGGTCGCAACCCTGCCGGAAGACGCAGAAGGCTTGTTCAACCCCACCGCAGTGCGCGTGCTAGGCGTCAACACGGTCAACAAGACGGGCGCTGGCACCTTCGTCGTGACGGGCGCTGAATATGCTCCGGCGGAAGGCTCCACGCCTGCTGCCTGGACCATGGATGTCGGCAACCTCAACGTGCAGGCTGGCGAGCTTCAGCTCGGCGTTAGCTCGGACGATGCGGTCTTCGGTATCAAGGGCAACATCAATAACGATGCGACCCTGGTCATCGGCCGCCGCGCACCGACCTTCATCCGCACGGTCGGCAACAGCATCGTCACGCCGGGTCCCGAAGCGATCAAGGGGATCGAAGTCTATCAGCAGGGCAACTACACCCAGACTGCTACCGGCACGACGGTTGTGGGCGTCAACCCCTCGCTGATCCGCAGCGGCCTCAGCATCGCCAACGGCGGTTCGGCTCCGGAAGTTCTGGGTCCGATCACTGGCGGCGTTGGCATTCCCTACTTCACCACTCCTGAAAATGCCGGTGTCTTCTCGACCCCGTCATCCGTCACGGTGGACGGGAACCTGAACCTGGGCGGCAAGGTCGCTGTGACCGTGTCGAAGGACAGCCTCTATTCCACGGGTGACGGCTACACGCTGTTCACCTACACTGGAACGGGCGATGTCACGGCAACCGCGACCTCATCACTGGGCTCGCAGTTCGTCACCTTCGGCCTGACGCATGACACGGCTGCCAAGACCGTATCGATCGAAGCCACCCGCAACAGCTACGCTGTCGGTGCAACCAACCGCAACGCGGCTGCCGCAGCTGTGGGCCTGGACAGCGCTCTTGCTGACGTCATCGCCCGTGTGAACACGGACGCTGCTGGCGGCAACGGCTTTGCCACCGCGACTGAAATCGCCAACGCTCAGGACATCGCCAACATCGCGGCGGGTCTCGACTGGCGCCTGAACAGCGCACAGGCAGCGCAAGTCTTCAACGAGCTTTCCTCGGCGGAGATCTACGGTTCGCTTGCTGCGGTGGATCAGAACGCGGTCTTCAACACCACGGTTAGCCGTCTGGCGGCCCGTCGCGGTTATGGAGAGGCTCTGGGCACTCAGCTCTGGTTCAACCCCTCGGCTAACTTCGCCAAGACGGGCGGCGGCAATTCGGGTGCGTCGCGGATCAAGACCAACAGCTATGGTGGCGCCTTCGGTATCGACGTCGCTTACCAGGAAGACGGCGCCTTCGGCATCGGCTTCGGCTATGGTCAGCATGACGTGTCGGCCAAGGGTTCGCCGGAAGAAGCGCAGGTCCGCACCTACACCATCGGTGCCTATGCGACCCAGGGCTTCGGTCCCTTCTACGGCAGCTTCCAGTTCGCCTATGGCTTCTCGAAGTTTGAAGTCGAACGCGACCTGACCCTGCTTGCCCGTACCATCGAAGGCGACTTCAAGGGTTCGCAGTGGGATGCCAGCCTGGAACTGGGCTATGACTTTGCGGCCGGCAACGGTCTCGTCGTGACGCCTTATGGCAAGCTGGCCCTGCGCCGCTGGTCGATGAACGGCTTCACCGAAGAAGGTGGTGCAGGCATCGGGCTCAACGTCGATGACGCGTCAAAGACCGTCTTCTCGCCGGTCATCGGTGTGAAGGCAGGCGCTTTGCTGGGTGATGTCGAAGGTGTCGCGTACCGCCCCTATGCCAAGGTGCAGTACAGCTTCCAGGGTAACATCGGCAGCGAACGCACCGTCCAATATGTCGGCGGTGGCAATGCCTTCACCCTGAAGGGCGTGGACCCCGATGGTCATGGCCTGATCGAATTGGGCATCGACGCTTCGGTCAACAAGCGCGTCAACCTGTTCCTGTCCGGTGGCTACGGCTTCGGCGGGCACAACAGCCTGGCTCAGATCCGCGGCGGCATCAGCTTCGGTTTCTGATCCAACCCTCCTCATGCACTGGGCGCGTCGATTTCGACGCGCCCTTTTTTTGATCTCCCTGCGTTGAGCGCGCAGGTTTCGGGATTGGAATGATGGGCACGAATATGAAATGGGAACATTATGTCGCCGACATGCTGATCGACCGGTTCAGGCAGCATCATGTCGAACTGGCGACCGGCGAACAGGACAGCATATGCTTCTTCGTTGATCCAACGCCTCCGCCCGCTCGCCGCTGGGCAGTCAGCGACTATGATAAGGGCGCGATCGATGGTGCCATCCGCGAGCTGCAGCATCTCATCCACTCGTCCCCGCTACTCAAGCGCGCCATATTCGATCGCTTGTCGGCCTTAGGGGGTGCTACCGAAGCCAATCGCCACCGGCTTCAGGGCTGAACCCAGATGCCCAGAGGCGCATGGCAAGTGGAAACCGGAATGTTGCGAACCCGCCAATGGGGCTACGCATTGGAAACCGACGGCGGAGGCATTTGGCAGCTCGACATGCCCGGGTCGGCGCGTCGCTATCTCGGCATGCGGGTAACCGTTGAGGGAAGGCGGTCAGGCTTCGATCTGTTGGACGTGCATCGGATATGGCCAGTCGATCGACCTACAAAAGACTTGCTTCACCGCTGGTCGTCGCTTCGTCACGCGCGTCACTTCGGGTTGAGCTAACGCTCCAAGCTGCGCTGCGAGAGCGAATGTCTGGATGGCTTCACCTTCATGCAGTGCTAAAGGCCCCCTGACGGTCAAACGATGGACGTTCCCAGCGTCCAGTGTCCGGCACCATCCAACCCCGTCCGTGCTGAGACCTTCGACAGGCTCAGGACAGGCTTGTCGAACCACTCTCCTTATCCAAGCAGTAAAAGCCGTCGAGCAGGCGCAGGGCGAACTGTGGTGAGGGCAACGAGGCACAATGGCCCAAGCATAGCGGCGTCCTATGGTCTCTGGGTCCCGCCTCAGGCCGGAAACAGCCGCATCAGTCGCGCCAGCCCGCGCTTCACCGCCGCCCGCTGCTCTTTCTCCGGTGACATGCCGATGCGCACAATGGTCAGCGACTGCCCCGGCGACACCAGAATATACTGCCCGCCATGCCCTACGCAGCCGAACAGGCTGCGCGGAGCATCATCGGGCATCAGCGCGCTCTCGTCACTGTCTCGGTTCAGCCAGAGGTGTGCGCCATAGGCCGTATTGCGCGGGGAGGGCGTTCGCATGAAATCCACCCATTTCTCCGGCACGATCTGATGTCCGTTCGGCCCACGCCCATGGTTACGGAGCAATTCCCCGAAGCGCGCATAATCCGGCGCCGTCATATGCAGGAAGCTGCCGCCGATCATCGTGCCAGCGGCATCATATTCCACCGTCAGGCTCTTGATCCCCGCCGGAATTTTGAGCCGACCATCGATGAAAGTCTGCATCGCCTGCCGCCGCGCATTCGGCTCGGGATTGCTGGTCAGCATCCGTGCCATCAGGTCACCGAGGATCAGCGTGTTGCCGGTCGAATAGGAAAAGTGCGCGCCCGGCGCATGGGCCAGCGGCTTCGCCTCGGCGAACCTGCTCATGTCCTGCGCGCCGTCGGTGAACAGCATCCGCACCGTGTCCGCCTGCGCCAGCGGTTCATCATCCTCGACATGGTCCAACCCTGACGTCATGGCGAGCAGCTGCCGCAGCTTGATCCGGCCGCGCGGGTCGCCGGGCTGGCTCCAGGCCGCAACCGGCACGGGCGAATCGAGCGCCAACCGCCCGTCCGCGACCATCAGCCCAACCAGCACCGCCGTCACGCTCTTGCCCATCGACCAGCCAAGCAGCTTCGTCTCCGGCCCGAAGCCGGGCGCATAGCGTTCCGCGACGATCTCGCCACGATGCATGACGACCAGCGCGCGGGTCTCGCCGACATCCTCCTCGCCGTCAAACAGCGGATCGATCGCCGCCCGCAGGTCCGCCTCGCTCATTCCGGACGGCGCCGACACCTCATAGTCCGTTGCGGGATCGGCCGCCCGCACCGTCAGCCCGCCAGCAAGCGCCAGCAGCGACAAAATGGCGATGCCGATGCCAACAGGCTTTACGCTTTTCCGCTCGAGCTTCATAAGCCGCGGCCTTAGCACGGCTCATCGGAAAGGGGAGCATGTCCGCACGCCCAAAATGGATTTATGCGCTCGCCGCTGTCGCGCTGCTGCTCGTCCTGCTCCTGGCGTGGAACTGGACCGCGATGCGCGCCCGCGCGGCCGTGGGCGCAGGCTATGGCGCGCGGATCGCCTGCTCCTGCCGCTATGTGGAGGGACGGGCGATGGACAGCTGTAGCCAAGACAAGGAACCCGGCATGACCTTCGTCGCCCTATCCGACGATCCCGAATCGCACAGCGTCTCCGCCAGCGTCCCCCTCCTGGCCTCACGCACCGCCCATTATCGCAAAGGCTGGGGCTGCGTCCTCGACCCTCTCGACTAAAAAGCGAGCAGCGCCGAAAAAGGCTCCGCGCCCCTCGCGCATAAAGCCCGCGTCCATCTCCTCCGCGTCTCCGCGCCTCCGCGTGAACCCAAAATATTGCCTAGCCAGCCCAACCCGCTACAGCCGCCCGATGCGCCCCGACATCCCGACTCTCCTCCACGACATCTTCGGCTTCCCAGGCTTTCGTGGCGTGCAGGAACAGGTCGTCGGCCGCATCATGGCAGGCCAGCCAACCCTCGCCATCATGCCGACCGGCGCGGGCAAGTCGCTCTGCTACCAGCTGCCCGCCGTCGCGCTTGACGGCTGCTGCGTCGTCATCTCGCCGCTGATCGCCCTGATGCACGACCAGCTACGCGCGGCGCAGGCGGTTGGCATCCGCGCCGCTAGCCTCACCAGCGTCGACACGGACTGGCGCGAGACCCAGGACCGGCTGCGGAGCGGCGACCTCGACCTCCTCTATGTCGCCCCCGAACGCGCCAGCGGCGAAGGCTTCCGCAGCCTCCTGCGCTCGGCGAAGATCGCCCTCTTCGCCATAGACGAAGCGCACTGCGTCTCGGAATGGGGACACGACTTCCGCCCAGACTACCGCCTGCTCCGCCCCCTGCTCGACGAGTTCCCAGAAGTCCCCCGCCTGGCGCTCACCGCCACAGCCGACCATCACACGCGCGACGACATCCTCGTCCAGCTCGGCATCCCGCGCGAAGGCCTCATCATCGCGGGCTTCGACCGGCCCAATATCCGCTACGCCGTCCACCCCCGCGACGGCCTGCCGCGCCAGCTATCCGCCCTCATCGCCGCCAGCGAAGGCCCCGGCATTGTCTATGCGCCCACCCGCGCCGCGACGGAAAAGCTTGCCGAAACCCTTGGCAAAACCGGCCGCCCGACCCGGGCCTATCATGCCGGGCTCGACCCCGCGGTCCGAGCCGCCAACCAGTCCGCCTTCATCGCCAGCGAAGACATGGTGATGGTCGCTACCATCGCCTTCGGCATGGGCATCGACAAGCCCGACGTCCGCTTCGTCGCCCACGCAGCGCTCCCCAAGTCGATCGAAGGCTATTATCAAGAATCCGGCCGCGCAGGCCGCGACGGCGAACCCGCCGAAGCCCATCTCTTCTGGGGCGCAGACGACTTCGCCCGGGCCCGCCAGCGTATCGCCGAACTCGATCCTGCCCGCCAGCAGGGCGAGCGCGCCCGCATCACCGCGCTTGGCGGCCTGGTGGAGACCGGCACCTGCCGCCGCGCCATCCTGCTTCGCCACTTTGGCGAACATCCGCCTGCCACATGCGGCAATTGCGACAACTGCCTCAGCCCTCCCGCCAGCATCGACGCGACCGAGACCGCCCGCAAATTCCTCTCCGCCGTCTATCGCACCGGCCAGAGCTTCGGCGTCGGCCATATCGAGCAGGTGCTGACCGGCGCCGTCACCGACCGCATCCGCGAGCGCGGCCATGACAAGATCTCCGTCTATGGCATCGTCTCAGGCGAAGAAACACCGCTCCTCCGCCCAGTCTCCCGCGCGTTGCTCGTAAAAGATGCTTTGCAAACTAACGAACATGGCGGCCTGGAACTCGGCCCCAGCGCCCGTCCAATCCTACGCGGAGAAGAGGCGGTCAGCCTCGTCCTCTCCCCACGCCGCGAGCGTAGTCGCCGCAATGCGCGCAACGCCAAGGCAGAAAACCCCATCGGCGATCCTCTGTTCGACGCCCTGCGCGCCTGCCGCCGCGAACTGGCCCAAGAGCAGGGTGTGCCTCCCTATGTCATTTTCCATGATTCCACCTTACGTGAGATGGCCGAACAGCGCCCTTCGAGCCTGGCCGAACTCGGCCACATCAGCGGCATCGGCCAGCGCAAGCTTGACGCCTATGGCGACGCCTTCCTCGCCGCGATCCGCTCCTACCTCTAACTTCCTCGCCCCTTCAGGGAAGAGGATAGGGAGCCTTGCTGCTGCAAGCAGCTAGGCGGACTTGGAGAGGGGGAGGCAGGAAGGTTTGGTTCCCGCAGAGGCGCAGAGGGCGCAGAATTTGGTTCACGCGGAGACGCGGAGGCGCGGAGAAGAAAGTGAGAAAACGGGTGCCCTCATTCTCCGCGCGCAGCGCAAACGAAGCAGTAGCTTGCCTTCGGTATAATCCACGAGGAGAAGCATCAAACCGCACCCGAACTCCCTCCGCGTCTCCGCGCCTCCGCGTGAACCCCAAAACCCCTTGAATCCCGACCCCCACAAGCGCATGGCTCCCCACCAAAGGAGTCCCGCCATGTTCCGCCAACTCACCCCCACACTCTACGTCTCCCCCCAGATCAGCGTCGATCAGGTCGAGGAAGCCAAGGCCTTGGGCGTGACCGTCATCATCAACAACCGCCCCGATGACGAGGAAGCAGGCCAGACCAACGGCGCGGAAATAGAAGCCGCAGCCAAAGCCGCCGGGCTCGCCTACGCCGCTGTCCCCGTCGCCCATGGCGGCTTCGCCCCTTGGCAGCTCGATGGAATGGCCGCCGCGCTGAATGAAGCAGGTGAGGGCAAGATACTCGCCTATTGCCGCTCCGGCACGCGCAGCACCTTGCTTTGGGCACTGACCCGCGCCCGCGCTGGCGAGCACCCCGCCGCGCTCAGCGAAAAGGCGGAGGCGGCAGGCTATGACCTCACCCCCATTCGTCAGATCATGGACGCGCTCGCCGCAGGCTGATCTTGTCTGCCCCAGCCGATCAATTTGACGCCATCGTCCTCGGCGCTGGCGGAGCGGGCCTCATGTGCGCAGCCGCAGCTGGACAGCGTGGCAAGCGCGTCCTCGTCCTCGATCATGCCGACCAGCCGGGAAAAAAGATCCTGATCTCGGGCGGCGGCCGCTGCAACTTCACCAATATCCACACCGCGCCCGACCGCTATCTTTCCGCCAACCCGCATTTCGCCAAGTCCGCGCTCGGCCGCTACACCCCGTCGGACTTCCTCGCGCTGGTCGAACGCCACGGCATCGCCTGGCACGAAAAGACGCTCGGTCAGCTGTTCTGCGATCAGTCTGCGCGCCAGATCGTTGCCATGCTGCTCGCCGAATGTGAGGCAGGCGGCGTCACGCTCGGCCTCGGCCACCAGCTCGGTCCCATCTCTCACGCCGATGGCCGGTTCAGCGTCATTCACGGCGGCAAGACCGCACAGGCCCCCGCGCTGGTGATAGCCACCGGCGGCCCCTCTATCCCTAAGTTGGGCGCGACTGGCTTCGCCTATGACCTTGCCCGCCAGTTCGGCCTCAAGGTGGTGGAGCCGCGCCCGGCGCTCGTCCCGCTCACTCTGGGCGGCGAAGACATGCTGTTCCGCGAGCTATCCGGTGTCGCAACGCCCGTCATCGCCCGCCACGGCAAGACGGCCTTCCGCGAAGCCGCGCTCCTCACCCATCGCGGCCTGTCCGGCCCCGCGATCCTGCAAATCTCCTCCTATTGGCGTCATGGCAGCGCAGTCACCCTCGACTTCCTGCCCGACATGCCCGCCAACTGGCTGACCGAAACCAAGCGCAGCAAGCCGCGCGCGTCCCTTGCCGCCCTGCTGCGCGCCCATCTCCCCGCCCGCCTGGCCGACGCCTTGACCGAGCGCCTCGCGCTTTCAGGCGACCTGGGCAACATCGCCGACCGCAAGCTGGAAGATGCGCAGCGCCGCCTTGCCGCCTGGTCCTTCCACCCGAACGGCACGGAAGGCTTTGCCAAAGCAGAAGTCACGGTCGGCGGCATCTCCACCGCCGAACTCTCTTCCCGCACCATGGAGGCGCGCCGCGTCCCCGGCCTCTACGCCATCGGCGAAGCGGTTGACGTCACCGGCTGGCTAGGCGGCTATAATTTCCAATGGGCTTGGGCGAGTGGCTGGGCGGCGGGGCAGGCGATCAGCGAAAGCTGACGACTCGCAACTCAGCTTAAAACGTCCCCGTCCTGCAGGAAATATCCACATCAAGGCTCCTTTTCTGTCGCCCCGGGTTTGACCCGGGGCCCCGCTGCCTGGGCAGCGTCAGAGAAGAAGCGGGACCCCGGATCAAGTTCGGGGCGACGGATACTCCAACATGATCATGCCTTAGTAATTCCACTGCACCTGCGTGCGGATCAAATCGCCCGTCGCCCGCCCGGTCCGCCGCTCATCCGCTTCGGCCCGCTTCATGCGCGCATAGGCCAGGGTAATTTCCAGAGCCTTCCACGGCTGCCATTCCAGCCCGAGCTCGAATTCGTCGGTCTCAAGGCGCGGTGCGTTTGTGCCTGACTTCCACCCGCCACGATAATGCTGCCAACGACCATAGGGCATCAGCACGCCGACAGTGTCGGTCGGCAGGCGATACATCATCTGGACATAGCCACCGTTCAGCTTCTTCGTCTCGATCGTCCGGCTCACACGGTCGAACTCCGGCCCCTTGCCCCAATTCCATTCCGCCTGAATGCCGAAGGGCTGGGGATAGAGCATCGCATGGATGCCGACCCGATCATCGTCATAGGCCTGCTCGCTGATCGCGACTGACGATCCGCTGCGCACTTCGGGTTGAAAGTCGTTCATCATCGCCGACCCGCCGATTTCGAAGACCTGATCTTCGAACATGCCGCCCAGCCCATCCAGCTCGAACGGCCATGTCGCAAAGGCGACCTTCATCAGGCCACGATTCTGCTCGGTCTTGTTGATGCCCTGACCGTTGAACACGCCCAGGCCGAACGCGCCATAATTGCCGAACAGCTTCTGCCCGTCATGCCCCAGCCGGTCCCATATCTTCTGCACCGAAGCGGGCGTGTAGTAGCCGACGATCCCCAGGTCGCGCTCGCCGGGCACCGCACTGTTGATAGCGTCGCTGCGGTCCAGCGTCAGGCGATTGGACGACGACTGCATATTCTCCCAACCATAGGGCACCTTGGACTGGCCAAAGCGCAGGCGGAAGGTCTTGGCCTTGTCCAGGAAGATATCGGCATAGGCATCGCGCAATTGCACAAAGCCCTCCCGCCGCTCGCTGCCTGCCTGATTATTGACCGCAGCGGAGAAATCCGACTGAAGGTAGAGCGACACGCGATCGGAAATGTCACCCTGAACGACCAGACGCGTCCGGCGGAGCGAAAAGCTGCTTTTGTCGGAAATGGCGCTGTCATGCACCGACCGTAGCCGCGACTGGCCCGCAGGCGCCGTGTCATCGCCCGACAGAAACGCATTGTAGCGCATCTGCGTATAGCCGCGCAGCGACAGGCGCTCATACCATGCTTTCGACTTCTTCTCAGGCGCCGATGCCTGGGTAACGACCGGCGGCGCGGGGGCAGCGGCAACGGCCACGGGTGCCGAAGCTGCAGTGCCTGCAGCGGGGGCAGGGGCGGCTGCATTGCTGGCGCTGGCGCTCGCGCCTGCATCCTTGTTCGCCGCGAGTGCGCTGGTCAGCGCCTGCACCTGCGCCTTCAAATCGTTGATCTGGCGCTGCAATTCCTCATTGCTCTGCGCCTGTGCCACTTCCGGCATCAATGCGAGCATGCTCACTGCCAGAGTCATGCTCTTCATCTTCGAACCTGTCACCGTGATTCCCCTGTCTCGATCGAGCCGGGGCCTATGAAATTTAGATGACAATCCAGTGACAGCGATATTTCGATTAAGTGACAGACTGTAATCACTCCGATCCAATTCCGTCATCCCGGCGCAAGCTGAGATCCCAGGCCGCACGCAGAAAGCCAGCTAAAACGCTTACCCGCACTCCACGGTGACATGCTCCATCCGTGGCAAGCCGCGCACCCGAGCCCGGACAGCTGCAACATCGCCACCCGGCGCCAGGCTGATGATCGCCGCATGCGCATGCGGTCCGATTCGCCACACATGCAGGTCGCGGATCGTCCCACCTTCCGCCTCCACCAGCGCCTTGATCCGCTTCATCAGCGCAGGCTC
The DNA here is from genome assembly GCA_966211835.1 of uncultured Sphingobium sp. Classification (GTDB taxonomy): domain Bacteria; phylum Pseudomonadota; class Alphaproteobacteria; order Sphingomonadales; family Sphingomonadaceae; genus Sphingobium. The sequence goes on along the minus strand of CBIHNV010000019.1, from coordinate 40,779 downwards.
GGCGCTGTCGAGCAGGATGGCCGCGGTATCCTTCATCAATCCCCAGGCCCAACGGGCAATCACCACCGCGCCCAATATGCCGACCGCCGGGTCGAGCCACCACCAGCCCATATAGCGCCCAGCCAGCAGCGCCGCGATCGCCAGCACTGACGTCAGCGCATCGGTCAGCACATGCACATAGGCGGCGCGCAGATTATTGTCGGCATGGCCCTTCTTGTGATCATGTCCGTGCGAATGATCATGGTCGTGCCCATGATAGTCATGCCCCTGATGGTCATGGCCATGACCGTGGTCGTGACTATGATCATGCCCCAGCAGCAGCGCGCTAATCAGGTTGATGGCGAGCCCCACCACCGCAACCAGCGTCGCTTCGCCGAATTTCACCGACACCGGCTCAAAGAAGCGCAGCACCGATTCAACCAGGATGAACAGCGCCGTCACGCCCAGCAGCAACGCGGACGCAAAGCCCGACAGGTCGCCCACCTTGCCCGTCCCGAAGGTAAAGCGCGGGTTGCGGGCATGACGCCGCGCATAGCTATAAGCCGCCGCCGCCACGGCCAGCGCGCCTGCATGGGTCGCCATGTGGAACCCGTCCGCCAGCAGCGCCATTGATCCTGTTATCCAGCCAAAGGCGATCTCGACCACCATCGTCGCGGCCGTCAGCCACACCACCCACAGCGTCCGCTTGGCATTCTGGTCATGCCCCGCGCTCAGGTAGATATGGTCGAAATAATGGCTCTCCTCCTCATCCCCGTTGGCGGGAGAGGCAGGAAGAGCAGCTTCCCCGTGATGATGATGGCCATGATCGTGCATCGTCATTTCCCGTAACGCCGGATCAACGCCAGCATCTCTTCCGACGCCGCCTGCCGCTCTTCATCGGTCAGGCCGGGGCGGGCGACATGATCGCGCATATGCTGCTCGATCAGTTCTTCCATCAGGCTCCCCACCGCCCCGCGCACCGACGCGACGAGCTGCAACGTCTCGGAACAATCGGCGTCGCCGCCCAATTGCCGCTCGATCGCGCCGACCTGCCCCGCGATGCGCCGCACCCGCGCCAGCAGCTTGTCCCTGTTCTCGATGATATGCATAGGGTACCCCCCTATGCTATGTACAGTTTTTGGTCAAACTCTGTTGATTGACCGATTGCTTCATTAATTCGCCCTTCCTAACAGAACAGCATGGCCAAAAGCTTCGACTGCGACCTCGCGATTCTGGGCGGCGGCCTCTCCGGCACATTGACCGCACTCGCCTGCGCCGGGCTTCGCCCCGAAGTGAATATCCTGCTGATCGAACGCGGCCAAACCCTCGGCGGCAACCATCTCTGGTCCTTCTTCGACAGTGATGTCCGCCCCGCCGATCGCTGGCTGATCGACCCGCTCATCACGCACCGCTGGCCGCAGGGTCACGAGGTTCGCTTCCCCGCCTATCAGCGACAGCTCGACACCGCTTACAACAGCATCTCCTCCGCCCAACTGGATTCCCACGCCCGCCCGCTGCTCGGTGACCGCGTCCTCCTCAACGCCGAAGTCACCAGCCTGACATCGGGCAGCGTCACCCTGAGCGACGACAGCCAGATCAATGCCCGCGCGATCCTCGACACCCGCGGCGGAGGCGACTTGTCAGCCCTTGATTGCGGTTGGCAGAAATTCGTCGGCCAGGTCCTTCGGCTCCGGAACCCGCACGGCTTGGAGCGCCCAGTGATCATGGATGCGACCGTCGCGCAGATCGACGGCTACCGCTTCATCTATCTACTCCCCTTCGATCAACATACGATGTTCGTCGAGGATACCTATTACAGCAACGATCTCACTCTCGACGTCCCTGCGCTAACCGACCGTATCGCCCGCTATGCCGAGGATCAGGGCTGGCAGATCGAAGAAGTCGTCCATCAGGAAAGCGGCATCCTGCCCGTGGTCCACGGCGGCGACTTCGACCGCTTCTGGCCCGCGGGCGACAGCATTGCCCGCGCGGGTGTCCGCGCCGCCATGTTCCACCCGATAACCGGCTACTCACTCCCTGATGCGATCGAGACCGCGCTCTGGCTCACTGATCAGCCGCTCGAAAGCCTTCCCGCTACCACTCGCGCCCGCGCCAAATCTCATTGGAAGGCAGGCGGCTATTACCGCCTGCTCGGCAAGATGCTCTTCCGCGCTGCCGAGCCGGAGCAGCGCTGGCGTATCTTCGAGCGCTTCTATCGGCTCAACCCGCACCTTGTTGGCCGCTTCTATGCCGAGCGCTCCAGCTGGACCGATCGCATCCGCATCTTGTGTGGACGCCCGCCGGTGCCCATAAGGAGCGCCATGCGCGCATTGTTGACCCCCTCCGCCTGATGAACCGCAAAGCGATAGTCATAGGAGCGGGCTTTGGCGGCCTCGCCCTCGCCATTCGGCTTCAGTCCGCGGGCATCGACACGACGCTCGTCGAAGCGCGCGATCGTCCCGGCGGCCGCGCTTACATGTGGGAACGTGATGGCTTCGTCTTCGATGCCGGTCCCACCGTCGTCACCGATCCCGATTGCCTCGCAGAACTGTGGCGCCTGTCCGGTCATGACATGGCGGAGGACGTGACCCTTGTGCCAGTCAGCCCCTTTTACCGGCTGAACTGGCGCGACGGCACGAATTTCGACTATTCGAACGACGAAAATGCCCTGCGCGCCCAGATCGCCAAGCTGAACCCGCAGGATGTCGCAGGCTATCAGCGCTTCCTCGACTATTCCGAAGGCGTCTATGAGGAAGGCTATCGCAAGCTCGGCTCGGCCGCCTTCCTCGACTTCGCCTCCATGATCCGCGCCGCGCCCGCCCTCGCCAAGCACCAGGCCTGGCGGTCGGTCTATTCGATCGTCTCTTCCTATGTGAAGGATGAGCGGCTGCGGCAGGCCCTGTCGTTCCACACGCTTCTGGTCGGCGGCAACCCGATGCAGACCAGCGCGATTTATGCCCTGATCCACAAGCTGGAAAAGGATGGCGGTGTCTGGTTTGCAAAAGGCGGCACCAACCGCCTGGTCCAGGGCATGGCGACGCATTTCGAAAGGCTTGGCGGTACTTTACGCCTCGCCGATCCGGTCGTGCGGATCGAAACCCATGGCGACCGCGCCGTCGCGGTCTCGACTGCCTCGGGCTGGCGGGGGGAGGCGGACGCCGTCGCCACCAATGGCGACCTGATGCACAGTTATCGCGACCTGCTCGGCCACCACCCGCGTGGCCAGAAGCAGGCGGAAAAGCTCGGGCGAAAGCGCTGGTCACCCAGCCTTTTCGTCCTGCATTTCGGGATCAAGGGCAGCTGGCCCGGCATCCCGCACCACATGATCCTGTTCGGCCCCCGCTATGACGGGTTGCTCACCGACATCTACGATCATGGCGTGCTGCCGAAGGACTTCTCGCTCTATCTGCATCATCCGACCGTCACTGACCCGTCGATGGCACCCGATGGTCATTCGACCTTCTATGCCCTCGCGCCGGTGCCCCACATGGGCAAGCTGCCGATCGACTGGAAGCAGTTCGGCCCCGTCTATGCAGAGCGCATCCTTGACGAGATCGAACATCGCCTGATCCCCGACATCCGATCCCGCATCGTCACGCAATTCCATTACGCACCGCCGGATTTCCAGAGCGACCTGTCCGCCCATCTCGGCAGCGCCTTCAGCCTTGAACCGCTGCTGACGCAAAGCGCCTGGTTCCGCGCGCACAACCGTGATGACGTGATCCCGAACCTTTACCTCACCGGCGCAGGCACCCATCCGGGCGCAGGCATCCCCGGCGTCGTCGGCAGCGCAAAGGCGACCGCCGCGCTGATGCTCGAAGACCTGCTGTGAAGCGACTGGCCGTCTATTGCGGCTCGGCTCTCCCTACAGATCCCGTCTATGTGGAGTCAGCGCGCCAGGTCGGTCGCACCCTTGCGGGGCGAGGTATCGGCGTCGTCTATGGCGGTGGAAGGCTGGGCCTGATGGGCGCGGTCGCCGACGCCGCCCTTGAAGCAGGCGGAGAGGTGATCGGCGTCATCCCCGAGGCGCTGGTCAGAGCCGAAGTCGCGCATCAGGGCTGCACCGAGCTTCACGTCGTCCAGACCATGCATCAGCGAAAAGCGCTTTTCACCGACCTGTCCGACGGTTTCATCACGCTCCCTGGCGGGGTCGGCACGATGGACGAGCTTTGGGAGGCGATCAGTTGGGCGCAGCTTGGCTATCATGCCAAACCGGTGGGGCTGCTGAATGTCGCAGGCTTTTACGATCAGCTCATTGCCTTCAACCAGCATATGATCGCCACTGGCTTCATCCGTCCGCAGCATGCCAGCATCCTCTCGCACGCGGGAACGATCGAGGCGCTGCTTGATAAGATGGCAGCCTATAAGGCGCACGAGCCCATCTTCGCGATGAAGGCCGACACGCTGTAATAGCCGCCACCCTTGCGGCAATCACCGGCGCAAGGCATGTCCGGCGCGTGACCTATCTCGATCGTCCCGCCCTCGTCGCGCATGCACGCGACAGCATCGCCCGCGGCTCCAAATCCTTCGCCATGGCGTCCAAGCTGTTCGACCAGCAGACCCGTGAACGAGCCTGGCTCCTCTACGCATGGTGCCGCAAGTGCGACGACATCGCCGATGGGCAGGACCATGGCGGGGTGATGACGGCCGTTGCCGATGGGCAAGCCCGCCTTGCCGCCATGCGGGCGCAAAGCGATGCGGCCCTGCGCGGCGAAGCGACCGGCGATCCCGCGTTCGATGGCTTCGGCCTCGTCATGCGGGAATGCGCCATCCCGCCGCGCTTCGCCCATGATCTGCTCGACGGCTTCGCGCTGGATGCCGAGGATTGGAGGCCAATCACGGAAGCCGACATGCTGCGCTACTGCTATCATGTCGCTGGAGCCGTGGGCTGCATGATGGCCGTGCTGATGGGCGTTGATCCTCAGGATGAAGCGACGCTGGATCGCGCCTGCGACCTTGGCCTGGCATTTCAGCTCGCCAACATCGCGCGCGACATCGGTGAGGATCAGCAGGCTGGACGCTGCTATTTGCCCCACCAATGGCTTACGGAAATGGAGATCCCGCCCGGCCGTCAGATGGAGCCCGCCTTTCGCCCCCAGCTAACCCTTTTGGCGCGCCGCCTGACCAGCCTCGCCGCCGATTATGAAGCTAGCGCCCGCCATGGCACCGGAGCCTTGCCGCCACGCGCCGCATGGGCGGTTTTGGCTGCGGCAGGCATTTATGGCGACATAGCACGGGAAGTCGCCCGGCGCGGCGAACGCGCATGGGATGACCGGGTCGCCACGCCCAAAAGCGAAAAACTCGGATGGGTATGCCGCGCAGGCGTTCAAATCTTTGGTCGCTCTTCCCGCTGGCCAGCCTCTGCTCCGCGCCCCGCCCATCTCTGGACTCGCCCGAAAGGCTGAGCCAAAAAAAAGGGCCGGTACTTTCGTACCGGGCCCAAGGTGTGTTCGCAGGAGGAACATTGTGTGGCGGGCGGGCCATGCGTCGTGGCCCGCCCTGCCGAATAGGATCAGGGGTTGTAGGCGCGCTCGCCATGTTCCCCGAGGTCGAGGCCTTCCAGTTCGACGTCGCGGCTGACACGCAGACCGGTGACGGCCTTGGCGACGAAGATGGCGATGGCGGTGCCGATCGCTGCCCAGACGATGGTCGTGACAGTGGCCAGCAGCTGCGTGACGATCTGGTCGCTCATCACGAAGTCCGCCCCGCCAGGGCCGCCCAGCGAGGGCGAGTAGACGATGCCGGTGCCGATCGCGCCGATCATGCCGCCGATGCCGTGGATGCCGAAGGCGTCGAGCGAGTCGTCATAGCCAAGCTTGGGCTTGATCACTGTGACCATGTAGAAGCAGATGATCGAAGCGACCGCGCCCAGGACGATGGCGCCGAACGGGCCGGAATTGCCCGCGGCAGGCGTCACAGCGACGAGGCCCGCGATGATGCCCGAGCAGAAGCCGAGGGCCGAACCCTTGTGACCGTTGATGCGCTCGGCAATCATCCAGAACAAGCCGCCAGCAGCTGTCGCGACGAAGGTGTTGATCATCGCCAGAGCCGCAGAGCCATTGGCTTCCAGGGCCGAACCGGCGTTGAAGCCGAACCAGCCAACCCACAACAGGCCGGTGCCGACGCCCGTCAGCGTCAGCGAGTGCGGCGGCATCGGTTCCTTGGGGAAGCCTACGCGCTTGCCGAGGATGAGGCAGGCGACCAGCGCCGAAACACCGGCATTGATATGCACCACCGTGCCGCCAGCGAAGTCCAGCGCGCCCATTTCAAAGAACAGGCCGCCCGTTGCCCAAACCATGTGGGCGATCGGGAAATAGACGATCGTCAGCCAGACAGCTGCGAACACCATCACCGCCGAGAACTTGATGCGCTCGACAACCGAACCCAGCACCAGCGCGATCGTGATCGCGGCGAAGGTCATCTGGAAGCTGACGAACACATATTCGGGGATGACGACACCATCGGTGAAGGTGGCGGCGGTTGAATCCGGCGTGATGCCCTTCAGGAAGGCCTTAGACAGGTCGGAAATGAAGCCGTTGCTGGGACCAGCGAAGGCGAGGCTGTAGCCGTACATCACCCAGATCAGCATCGCGAGGCACGCGACCGCGCCGATCTGCGTCATGACCGACAGCATGTTCTTGGTACGGACCAGGCCGCCATAGAAGAGGGCGAGGCCAGGAAGGATCATGGCCAGCACCAGGACGGTGGATGTCATCATCCAGGCGGTATCGCCCTTGTCGGGTGTCGGTGCGGCAGCCGCTGCCGTCTGTGCCCAAGCGGGCAGCGCAGCGAAGAGGGACAGGCCAGCTGCCCCCATCACGCCGCATAATTTCTTGGAAAAGGTCATTATTCCCCCCTTCTTACAGCGCGGTCTCGCCGGTCTCGCCGGTGCGGATGCGCACGGCCTGACCAACATCCAGGACAAAGATCTTGCCGTCGCCGATCGCGCCGGAATTTGCTGCCGTCTGGACCGCTTCGACTACGCGCGGTGCAAGATCGTCGTCGCAAACGACCTCGATCTTGATCTTCGGAACCATGTTCGTGGAATATTCGGCGCCCCGGTAGATTTCGGTTTGCCCCTTCTGGCGGCCGAAGCCCTTCACCTCGGACACCGTCATACCGGCGATGCCTAGCGAGGAGAGTGCCTCGCGGACATCGTCAAGCTTGAACGGCTTGATGATAGCCATGACAAGTTTCATGTCGCCCCCTGTTAATGGTGTGCGGCGACATACCAGCAAGAGCCGTGCCAGTTTACAAAAGCGGCCTTGATCCGGGCTTTCTCGTCAGGGGGCTCGAACAGATAGCTAAAAAAATGGGCAGGCCATCAACCTTGCCTAAAAAATGGGCAAGCGCTCCGCTACCATCCGGAACCTGCCGCGGTGGCTTCCTCTTCGCCGGGGTTGTCCGCTCGGCCCAGCGCCGCATTTCGATGGGGAAACCGCCCGAACTGCGCGATCACCGCATGATGCTGGCGCGCGAATTCCATGGACTGCTCGTCCCCGGCCGCCTCGAACAAGCTGAGGGACAGCTCCTGGTCCTCCAGCTCTTCGCTGTGCTGGAACGGCATGTAGAAAAATCTTCGCCCGGCGCCGCCGATCTGAATGTCATAGCCATGGGCAATCGCTCCGCGGGCTATGGTCCGGGCAAGCTCGTCCGTCTGATAAGCTTTAGCCGTGCGCCTGAACATGTTGCGTGGCAGCTGGTCGAACAGCAGCACGGCTGCCAATGCGTCGTCGGCACGCTCCAGGAACGTCTCGGCGGGCAGCGCCTGCTTCTCCTGCCACAGATGCTGGAAACGACTGGTGCATTGCCGATCCAGCGCCAGATCATGCTTCCACCAGCCCTCTTCACCAACTTGATTGAACCAGAAGTCGAGCAGAGCAGCCGCCCAATCGGCGGTCACCGCATCATGGCTGTCCGTGAGCATGTTCATACAGGAAGAAAAGATCAGGGGAGCGGCCGGTTCCGCAGCCCATGGCGCCCGAGTATCAGGTCGCCGTGCCGCCGACCGTCAACCCGTCCATCAGCAGAGTAGGCTGCCCCACGCCAGCAGGGATGCTCTGCCCCCCTTTGCCGCACATGCCGACGCCTTCATCCAGTGCCCAGTCATTGCCGATGCCGATCACCTTGGTGAGGGCGGTAGGCCCATCCCCAATCAGCGTCGCGCCCTTGATCGGCTCGCCGATTTTTCCATTCTCGACCTTATAGGCTTCGGTGCAGGAGAAGACGAACTTGCCCGACACGATATCGACCTGCCCGCCGCCAAAGCTCTTGGCAAAGATGCCCGACTTCATGCGGGACAGCAGCTCCTCGGGATCATCTTGTCCACCCTTGATGAAGGTGTTTGTCATGCGTGGCATCGGCGCATGGGCGTAGCTTTCGCGGCGGCCATTGCCGGTAGGCTCGACACCCATCAGCCGCGCGTTGAGCCGGTCCTGCATATAGCCTTTGAGGATGCCGTCCTCGATCAGGATATTCTCGCGCGTAGGCGTGCCTTCATCGTCGATCGACAATGATCCACGGCGATTGAGGATGGACCCGTCATCCACCACCGTGACGCCCGGCGCCGCGACGCGCTCGCCGATCCGGCCGGAAAAAGCGCTGGTGCCTTTCCGGTTGAAATCGCCCTCCAGGCCATGGCCGATCGCTTCATGCACCAGTACGCCCGGCCAGCCCGGCCCCAGCAGTACCGTCATTTCACCCGCAGGCGCGGCGACCGACCGCATGTTGACCCGCGCCTGTGCGAGCGCTTCGTCAATGGCCCGATTCCAGATCGCGGGCTCCATGACCTGATCGTAAAGATAGCGCCCGCCAATCCCGAAGCTGCCCGTTTCGCGGCGGCCATTTTCTTCCAGGATCAGCGAGACGTTCAGCCGCACGAGCGGGCGAATATCCGTTGCGGTAAAGCCATCGGCGCGCACGATCTCCACCACGGACCAGCTTCCCGCCAGGCTGACCGAAACCTGCGCAACGCGCGGATCCCGCGCACGCGCCGCTGCATCGATGGCGGCGCACAGCGTCACCTTTTCGGCGAAGGGGACGATCTCGAGCGGATTGGCATCGGTATAGAGGTGGCGGTTGGTCCGCTGCGGCGGCGGCGCGGGCTGACCCTTGGCCGGGTCGAGCAGCGTCAGCGTCTCGGCCGCCCGGCGGATCGCCGCCTCGCTAATGTCATTGGCATGGGCAAAGCCCGTCATCTCACCCGACACGCCGCGAAGGCCAAAGCCCGCATCGGTCGAATAGTCGGCCGTCTTCAGCCGCCCATCATCGAACCCGAAGCTCTCGCTCGCCCGATATTGGAGGTAAAGCTCCCCATCGTCGCAACTGGCGAGCGCCTGCGCGGTCAACCGCCGCGCGCCATCGGGATCAAGCAGGCCCGGCCGGTAAAGCAGGCCGCGCGCATCGGTGAATTGGGAAGCAATATCCGTCATGCCGCCCGATATAGGCGCGGCGCTTCCCAAGCCCAATTAATTTCGCGAGGACGAAACCCGTTTCAGATGCTCGCACCGGACGCTATGTCAGGCAGGCCCGCAATTTCGGGCGTGTCAGCGGGGCCGCCGATCAGGACGAAGCGTCGATCGCAATAGCCGCAATCGACATAGCCATGTTCGTCAATCTCCAGGAACACGCGTGGGTGACCCAGGGCAGCGGGGATGTCGCCCGAACCGTCGCACGCAACGCGGGGCTTGGTGACTCGAAGAATTTCAGGCGGCTGTATCATGATGCGCTCGATTAGCAGCGGCTCCATCCCACCGCAATATCCGGCGCAGCTTTATGGCGGGGCAGGGGGGTGGTGGGCGATGACGGGCTCGAACCGCCGACATTCTCGGTGTAAACGAGACGCTCTACCAACTGAGCTAATCGCCCGGTGCCACATCCATGCCGGTGCAGCCGGAGCGCGCTATCTAGGCCAATCCGCGCGCGGGTCAAGCATTGATGACGATCTCGATCACCCGCACAGGAAACGGCGGCTCGCGGTGAACCAGCGAGTCAACGCGTCGGCGGTGTCGTCGGTCAGTGCGATGAACACGCGCCGACCGTCATGCGGGTCGGCCTGGCGCTGGACAATTCCCTTGTCGGTGAGGGTACGGATCCACCGCAGCGCGGTCGTAGGCGGCACAGCCGAAGCGATGCACAGGCTGGACACCGACACCCGCTCCTGCTCGAGGCGCGCCGCCAAAAGGTCAAGCAGCATGTCCCACGCAGGATCGGCAAACAGGTCGGCGGGCAGGAAATCCTCGCGCAGCCGCCGGGCACGCAGCATGTCCCGCACCTGCATGGCGCCGGGCTTCGCTTCCGGGATGGGAAGGGGCGGCTCACCCATCACTTCGATGGCAGGCATGCCGATATAATCGCTTGCCCGATCCGATATGCGGGGCCCCAGTGCAAAGGATGGCGTGGCGTGGCGCGGGCGCGCCGTCAGCGCCTCCAGCGTCCGGGCGAGGCGGCTAACCTCCTCGCTCAGCTGCTGCAACCGCACGCCCTCGCTCTCCTGATTGACCTCATGCAGCATCCGCTGTGGCGTTGCGCTCCCTGCCGTCAGCAGGGCAGCGGCAAGATCGGTGTGATCCGGCGTGCAGAGCAACTGCGTCCGCTCACTTCGCATGCACGCAAAGGCAAGGTCGAGCGTGTCGATGCCAGCGACCAGAATCACCGACATATCATTCTGCACGGCCAGCGTCTCCACCTGCACCAGCAGCCGCTCCAGCAAGGCAGAGGGATGAGTGCAAAAGAGCAGGATGACATCACAGCCCACCTGCATGTCGAGCCGCAGCATCGCCTGTTCCAGTGGCACGACATCCAGCAGCCTCAACTGCGCAGCCTGCGCGATCCCGGCGACATCATCGAGGAAAAGATCATCCGCCAAAATGAGCAGGCCCGCACGCGCGTCCCTCGCGCTGTAAATCTCGTTCCCGGTGGAGGTAAAATCAGTCCGCGATCGTTCCATATCCACCTGATAAACTCCTGTCCCTGCTTTGTTCCTAACCTATCGCAATATTCCGGTCCCGCCGCTTCTCTCTCGTCCAAATCGGACAATGCGAGCTGGAACCTCTTGTCAACAGGGAGTCATTTCGCTTGCATTTCATCGACATGCCGCGCCGCTGTCGCCAAAATGGTCCAGCTTTTCCCCAAAATGGCGGGATATGGACGGAAGGGAACTCACATCCAAAACGGATGATATTTCCCTCAAACGGCAGTCCGGCGTGCAAAGCCGATATAAAGCTCACGCAGCCGGGTCGCGATCGGTCCGGGCGCGCCGTTGCCGATGTCCACCCCGTCGATGCGCACGACCGCTTGGCAGAGCGTCGAGGCGCTCGTGATAAAGGCCTCGCGTGCTTCCAGCGCCTCGGCCACTGTGAAAGGCCGGTGAATGACGGTCAGTCCGCTTTCTTCCGCCAACGCGGTGATGGCAGACCCGGTACAGCCCGCCAGCACGGCTTGCGAATATTTGCGGGTGATGATGCCTTCATCCGTCACCAGAAAGGCCGTGGAAGACGCGCCTTCTGTGATGAAGCCGTCCTCCACCATCCACGCCTCCTGCGCGCCTGCTTGCGCTGCGATCTGTTTCGCCATGGCTTGGGCGAGAAGTCCGACGCTCTTGATGTCGCGCCTCGCCCATCGGAGGTCCGGCGTCGTGACCACCGCAATGCCGTGCCGCACGGCTGGGGCATCGAGGAAGCGCTTGGCCTGCGTAAACATCACCAGCGTTGGCTGTAGCCCAGGGCCTGGCAGGAAATCCCGCGCGGCGTCAGCACCTCGCGTCAATTGCAGATAGATCAGCCCTTCCTGCAACCCGTTGCGGGCGGCGAGCTCTTTCTGCACGGCTTCAATCTCACCGGTGGAGAGCGGCAGGGAAAGACCGATCGCCGCCGCTGAACGTTCAAGTCGCGCCATATGGGACGCGCTGTCGATCAGCCGTCCGTCGATGACTGCGGTTACTTCATAGACCGCTTCGGCAAACAGAAATCCGCGATCGAGTACCGAGATCCGCGCTTCGGCAAGGGGAAGGAATTGACCATTATGATAGGCGATCGACATGAAGCGGCATAAACTCCCGGCGCGAACATCTGCAATCTGTGCGATGTTGCCGGGGCAGGGGCGCTGGTCAAGCCATCATCACCGGGTAAGGGCCTTCACCCGTTCGCCGATGCCACGCAGATCCTCGACGAACCGCGCTCTTTCTTCCGCCTTGCGCGCTTCGTCCGGCACCCGCAGCAGGAAGCTCGGGTGCACCGTCACCCACGCCTCAATGCCATTTTCAAGCGCGATCGGCGCGCCGCGCGTGCGGCTGATCGTCACGGCCTTCCCCAATATGGCGCGCGCCGCCGTGGCGCCCATCGCGACGAGGACGCGCGGGCGGACAAGGTCGAGCTCCTGATCCAGCCACCAGCGGCAAGCCTTGATCTCCGGCGTGTCCGGCGTCTGGTGGATGCGCCGCTTGCCCCGCCGCTCATGCTTGAAATGCTTGACGGCATTGGTGACATAGATGCTGGCGCGATCGATCCGCGCTTCTTTCAGCGCATGATCGAGCAATTGCCCCGCCGGGCCGACAAAGGGTCGGCCTGCCAGGTCTTCCTGGTCCCCCGGCTGCTCCCCGACGATAACGAGTGCAGCGTCCAGCGGACCTTCGCCGAACACCGTCTGGGTGGCATCGCGATAAAGATGACAGCGGGTGCAGCCCAGCGCCTCTTCGCGCAACGCCGTCCAGGCGGCGGTTACGTTGCTGGGGCGGGCAGGCGCTTTTAGCGGGGTGGCGATCATGGCTGCCTCCCTCGCCTGTGCCCCGGCGATGAGATCGGGGATGAGCGCAGCCTCGGGCAGATTGCGCCAGTATTTCTTGGGCATTTCCGACAGCATGGCGCGCTGCTTGAGCCTGGCTGGATTGAAGATCGAGGCATAATAGCTTTTCCACATCTCCTCGACGGGGTCGCCGCTGGGCGCTTCTGCCTTTGACGCCCCGGGCCCCTCGCTCAACCCTTCGCCATCCCAATGGATGCTGAGTTCCGGCGTCAGGATCGACCATCGCATCGACGCAAACCGCCGCACGAAAAATCCGGCATTTGCCCGCACGATCTGATGGTCCGGTTCGAACCAGGCGACGAAGCGCGCCCCGTCATGATCCTGCACTTCGCGAAAGCGGACGAAGGCGCGCATCTTGTGTATGTCACGGCGAACCGCCTTCGCCAGCATCTCAACCCGCCGCACCAGCGGGTCAGCTTGATCATCCATCCGCGTGCGCTGCTCGCGCAAATCGATCAAAAGGGCATAGAGCAGCGCAAATCGCTCCGCATCCCGATGCAATATTGCGCTTTCAGCCAGCTCCAGAAAAGCGCGGGGAACAGAGAACGCACCCCCGCCCTGATCAGGGGGCGGCGGCGTGTCGAAGGCCAGCAGCGATCCCGCTTCGCCCTCGACCTGCCAATCAATGTCCTGAGGCGGCACGGCGGCCAGCGCGAAGCGACGGGCGGCTTCGCGCCACCCGTCGAAATCATCCGGCCTGCTCAGCAGCGCCCGATACATGGCCAATTCAGTCGGACGATTCCGCCCGTTCCAGCTCGGCTGGCTTGCGCTGGGCGAAGGTCTGGGCAAGCTTCACTTCTTCTTCGTCGGTCAGTTCCTCCGCCGCGTCGGGGAACATCTCCTCTTCTTCTTCCTCTATGTGGTGAAGGTAGCGCTTCTTGAGCTTGGCAAAGGTTTCCCGCCATTCGGGACCATTAAACTCCTGCTCCTCCAGCTCCTCCAGATAGTCGTCGATTTCCTTATGCTCGGCGACGCTGTGCTGCGCATCTTCCCGCAGGTCGGGGCGGGCGAGCATTGTCGCATAGAGCGTCTCCTCCTCGGCCGCCGCATGCGCGGTTACCTCGATGCGAAACTGCTCGAACAGCTTTTCCAGCCGGTCATGATCATCCTGCGCGTCAGCCATTTTTTCGAACAGCTGGCGATGGGCGTCATGATCTTGCTTCAACTTGTCGAAAATCGTGGCGTTGGCCATGAACATGCTCCTCTTGGTCTAGAGGGCACAACGACAGGCGGGCCGCTTTGGGTCCCCTGCTCAGCCGGTCGGCTGTTTAGCCGAACAGAAAATGGAAGATGATCGCAACCGGTATCCAGAGCAGGCTGCAGAAGATGCTGGTCACCCAAACCTGCGCCACATCCCTGCGAAAGCGCAGGTCCAGGCTCGAAAGGGATAGGCCGCTTTCGTCCAGAATTTCCCAGCGGCGCTCGACGCCACAAGCGATCTTGGCAAAACCGCCGATGGCAATAATGAGGGCAAGGTGCAGGACCAGCGACCCGCCCATCCGCGCGACGATCCCGATCTGGAGAAGACAGAAAACAACGAGCGCAGCGGCCAGGTGACTACTCATGCGCTTGGCATGGCGCGCACCCCGAACCCGTGCTGAATCATTGTTGAATGCCGTTGCCACCAGCGCCTTCCCCTCGACTTTTTGTTCTTCTCAAGAAATCATGAAGTGCAGCACTTATCAACAGGGAAAACGGCTCTTCAGCTGAAAAGCTCCAGCTGAGAGGGGCGGGGGGTGAGCTGCCGTTGCAGATCGACCTTGTCGATCAGGTGAATGGGCCGCCAATCGCTCGCGACCAGAAAGGGGCGCAGCTTGGCGATTGAGCTTGTCAGCCGCGCGACATCGTCCAGCCGCAGGCGGCGCACGCGGCGGCTCGCCAATATGCGGGCGACGGCCTTAACCCCGAGCCCCGGCACACGAAGCAGCATCTCGCGCGGCGCGCGATTGACGTCGACGGGAAACATGTCTCGGTGCCGCAACGCCCAGGCCAGCTTGGGATCGATGTCGAGCGGCAGATGCCCGGTCTGCGGGTCGGTCGCCTGCTCAAGATCCTGCACGGAAAAGCCGTAAAAGCGCATCATCCAATCGGACTGGTACAGTCGGTGCTCGCGTAGCAGGGGCGGGCGTTTGAGGGGGAGCACGCTGCTGGCCGACGGGATGGGCGAAAACGCACTATAATAGACCCGCCGTAAGGCATGCCGATCATAAAGCGATCGCGCCCGCCGGATGATCGCCCGGTCATCAGCGTCATCCGCGCCCACGATCATCTGTGTCGATTGTCCGGCCGGGGCGAAGCGAGGCGCGTGGCGGTAACGTTTCTTCGCATCGGCGGTGTCTTCGATCGCCGTGCGCAGGCCCTTCATCGCCCCTTCAATCCGCTCGCCATTCTTTTCTGGCGCCAACCGCCGAAGCCCCTGCTCGGTTGGAAGCTCGACATTGATCGATAACCGGTCTGCATACAGCCCCGCCTGATGGGTGAGTTCCGGGTCAGCATCCGGGATGGTCTTGAGATGAATATAGCCCCGGAAGTCATGCTCTTCCCGCAGGGCGCGCGCCACGCCGACCAGCTGTTCCATCGTATAGTCAGAAGAGCGGATGATGCCGGAGGACAGGAACAGGCCTTCGATATAGTTGCGGCGATAGAAGCTCAGCGTCAGGTCGACCACTTCCCGGACCGTGAAGCGCGCGCGGCGGACATCGCTCGACCGGCGGTTGATGCAATAATGGCAGTCGAAAATGCAGCTGTTCGTCAGCAAGATCTTGAGCAGCGAGATACACCGGCCATCCGGCGCATAGGCGTGGCATATCCCCATCCCCTCGGTCGATCCGATACCGCCTTTCCGTCCGGACATGCTGTCGCGTTTCTTGGTTCCTGACGACGCACATGACGCATCATATTTCGCAGCGTCAGCCAGGATTTCCAATTTTTGCCGAATAGAAAAAACTGCCATGTGTTCACATTATGTTCTTTGGGCAGCCATGTCCTTGATCTAGATTGCGACCGAGGAAAGTTCGTTGCTTCACTCCTTCCAGCTTGGATCGATCCGGTCGACTAGCCGCACCATCGCCTGAAAGTCCGGGACGCCGGGGCCGACTGGCAACTGCACTCCACCAATGTCGCGTTGGTGGACGGCAATCACCTCATCGGGAATATCGATCGGCGTTCCTGCTGCTCCCGTCGCAACTTGAATTTCGCAAGCGCGCTGAAGCATCCAGTGCAGCAGGAAGGCCTTGGGCAGGCTGTCCGCCATGACCAACGATCCATGATTGCGCAGCATCATCAGCCGCCGATCTCCCAGATTGGCGATCAGCCGCTCGCCCTCTTCGGACCGCAGGGTGATCCCTTCAAAATCATGATAGGCGATCCGCCCCGCAAAGGCTGCCGCGTAAAAGTTGGTGGGCCGCAGTCCTTCCCTGGTCGCGCTGACCGCCATCGCGGCTGTCGTATGGGTGTGGATGACGCAGTGGGCATCGGGCAAGTGACGGTGAAAGACGCTATGCTGCGTGAATCCGGCCCGGTTGACCGGATAGGGGCTGCCATCCCGGACATGACCGTCAATGTCGATCTTGACGAGGTTCGACGCGGTCACTTCCGAATAAAGCAAGCCGAACGGATTGATCAGGAACGCCCCAGCCTCATCGGGCACGCGCAAGGTGATGTGGTTGTAGATCAGCTCCGACCAGCCCATATGGTCGAATATACGGTAGCAGGCAGCGAGTTGCTGGCGTGCCTCCCATTCGGCAGCAGACATGTTGGTGGCGGGGCGGGCAGTGGCCATGGCGATCCTCCTTTATCTGTTGCCAAGACTATCCACCCCGCTGACGCTGCTGTCGAGTGAAACGGCTTCGGGGTTGAATTTGGCCGAATCTGCTGGTAGGGCGCGCCCCACACGGCGCAGGCTGCCCTGCGACGACTCATCGCTATTAGTTTCGGTAGGCCCGTCGGGAAGGGTTAGTTTCCTGGCGAACCGCCCGTTTTCGACTGGAGTTTGACTGGCTTATGCAAATCATCGTTCGCGACAACAATGTCGACCAGGCCCTGCGCGCGCTCAAGAAGAAGTTGCAGCGTGAGGGCGTGTATCGCGAGATGAAGCTGCGCCGTCACTACGAAAAGCCCTCGGAAAAGCGCGCCCGTGAAAAGGCGGCTGCGGTTCGCCGCGCACGCAAGCTGGAGCGCAAGCGCGCCGAGCGCGACGGCGTCCGTTAAGACGTCCGTGTCTCTGGGGCGGCGCTTCGCCGCTCCATCCTGCTGATCATCCGCACCTGCGAGGCTTAGGTCCATGTCCACGACCGCTGTTCCCCTTCGTCCCATCGCCAAGGGGTCGCTGACGCGTCTTTGGATCGGTGTTGCCGCGGTGGCGATCGCCGCTGCTGGACTGGCCTGGGCCGGACAGCGTGGCATCGAGCCGTCGCCGGCCAGCTATCTCGCCAGCAATGCCGGTGAAGAAGGCGTGATCACGACCGAATCGGGCCTGCAGTACAAGGTGCTGGAAGAGGGCACTGGCCCCAGCCCAACCGCCGCGGACGTGGCGCTCGTCGGCTACAAGGGCACGCTGCTCGATGGCACCGTCTTCGATGAGAATGCCCAGACGGCGATGCCGGTGGACGGCGTCGTCCCGGGCTTTTCCGAAGGCCTGCAGAAGATGAAGAAGGGCGGCAAGTATCGCCTCTGGATCCCGCCGCAGCTTGGCTATGGCGAGCAGGCAGCAGGTCCGATCCCGGCCAATTCCGTGCTGGTCTTCGATGTTCAGCTGCATGACTTCAAGTCGAAGGCCGACATCATGCGGATGCAGCAGATGATGCAGCAGGGCGCGGCCCCGCCGCCGCTTCCCGGCAACTGATCAGGACTACCGGAAGGTGAAAAGGGCCCGCCAGTCGGGCCCTTTTTCATTCGCTGACGACAATGGCTTTCGCATCGTCGCTGTCATTGATCGCCTTGGACCGCTCCTCCAGATAGGCCTTGATCATCGCGACGATCGGGTCGGCCAGGAAGAGGCCCATTATCCCGAACAGCGCCCCGAACAGGATCTGCGCCGCAAGTACCAGCGCCGGAGCCAAGTCCGTCGCCCGCTTCGCCACCATCGGCACGATCAGATAGCCATCGACGATCTGAACCACCAGATAGACGCCAAAGGCATAAAGGCCCGCATCAAAACCAGCGGAAAAGCCGACCAAGACGATCAATACGCCCGAAATGATCGACCCGATATTCGGCAAAAAGGCGAACAGCCCCGTCAGAATGCCGAGCAGCCCCGCCATCGGCACACCTCCGGCAAGCAGGAGCAGCCAGGTGCCCACACCCTCTACAGCCATGCCGATCAGCCGCCCGAACATCAGGCGGCGCAACGTCCAGCCCATCTTGTCGATGACATTATAGAAGCCGACCCGGCTACCCATCGGCAGCATCCAGGCGACGCCCCGCTCATACAGACGCGGATCAACCGCTATGAAGATCGCCAGCACCAGCATCATCACGCCGCTGGTGATTGCGCCCATGACCGTTCCGACCGCCGCGGTTACCCGGCCGATCGAGCTGAATGCCTGCGTCGCAAGGCTCTTGAAGTCATCCGGCGTCGTGGTGACGCCCAGCTGCTGCATCCACCCGCCGATGCGCGCCACCTGCGCCTCCACGATGGTGCGCATGGCCTGCGCCTGCGCCGCCAGGCTCGATCCGGTGAGATAAAAGGTGTAAGCCAGGAAAAATATTGCGGACAGAAGCACGATGGTGAGCCGCCAGCCCCGCCCGATCGGCAAAATCCGGCCGAGCAGCCTCGTGCCCCCATCCATCATCGTCGTCAGCACCAAAGCGCCCAGAATGAGCATCAATGGCTGGGACAGCAGCACCAGCAGCGCCACGGCCACGGCCATGCCGATCCACACACCGGCGCGCTTTATCTCATGCTGGACAAGCGGGCTGCGCAGCTCGCTAGGGCCTGGCTCCTCGATGTGAACATGCTTCCCGCTCAATCACCAGCCCCTTTTTGCCAAGCATTATTTCGGGGGTGGAACGCTCTCGGGTCGTAAGCTGTTCCCTGCCCGTCCGCTGCGGAAAGCATGAAGCCAGCTCATGGGATTCCAGCTGGAATCACCATCCAGCGAAAAGGTGATGAATTCCGCGCGTCCTCCAAGCGCCTCCCAGGGTACGGGTCCGCCCAGCCCATTTTCCTCAAGCGGCGCCCTGCTGTCGGCGCTGTTGTCGCGATTGTCACCCATCAGGAACACATGCTCCCGCGGCACGCGCACCGGCCCGTACCAATCCAGCGCGCTCGGCCCCATGTCGATCGTCAGGTAGCTTTTGCCGTTAGGCAACGTCTCCTGCCGCACAGGCAATTGGCAATAGTCCCGCCCATCCGTACCGGTCATGCGAGCGCCGGGAAACTGAGCAGGGGAGCAAGGCGCGTTGCCGTCGACCGGGATCAGGACCGGCTTGACCGCCTTTTGAGGAACCGCAACGCCGTTCAATATGACCTGGCCGCCTCTCACCTCGATTATGTCGCCCGGCAGGCCGATCACGCGCTTTATATAGTCTTCCCGCCGATTGTGGGGCGATACGATGACGATGTCGCCGCGTTCAGGAAGGCGGCCGAAAATCCGCCCCTTCAGGAAGGGCAGGGGATGGAAACTCGGCGAAACATAGGACCAGCCATAAGGGAATTTGCTGACTACCAGCCGGTCACCCTTCAGCAACACCGGCATCATGGATTCGCTTGGAATGTAGAATGGCTTGGCGACGAAACTGTGGAAAGCCAGAACGGCCAGGATCAAAAGCCCGATGCTCTTGACTTCATGCCACCAATTGACGGAACTGCCCTCCGCGCGTGTCTGCGATGCAGGCGCTGGTTCTTCGGTGGCAAGCGGGTCGTTATCGCTCATGTCGGCTGCCATTGTGCTGGGCGTTTCGGATCGTGGCGGGATGGCCGTCACTGGGGCAAGGCCTCGATGATGACGAACGCCTGCGCCCATGGATGATCATCGGTTAGCGTCAGGTGAATGACCGGCTTGTGGCCTGCGGGAATCATACCCTCCAGCTGCAGAAGCGCGCCGCCGGTCAGCTCCAATGTGGGCGCGCCCCCCGGCCGATTGACGACGCCTATGTCCTTCATGAACACGCCCCGATTGAAACCGGTGCCCACGGCCTTGGAAAAGGCTTCCTTCGCAGCGAAACGCTTCGCAAGCGTCCCCGCCTTGGTAAATGGCCGCCGGTCCGCCTTGGCACGCTCGACTTGCGTGAAGACGCGCTGTTCGAACCGCGCGCCGAACCGGTCCAGCGAATGCTGGATCCGCTCTATATTACAAAGGTCAGAGCCAAGGCCGATGATCAACGGACAAGATCCATCTGCCGCCGCATTTCGCGGATGCTGCTTTCGAGTCCGCTGAACAGGGCCTCGCCGATCAGGAAGTGGCCGATATTGAGTTCGGCCACCTGCGGGATTGCGGCCACCGGGCCCACATTGTCGAAGGTCAGGCCGTGACCGGCATGAGGCTCGATCCGGTTCTTCGCCGCCAAAGCCGCCGCGTCCGACAGACGCCGCAGCTCCTCGGCGCGTTCGGCGCCCGATAAATGGGCATAGCGGCCCGTGTGAAACTCCACCACCGGAGCGCCCAGATGTATGGCTGCCTCGATCTGCGCCGGATCAGGCTCGATGAACAGGCTGACGCGTATCCCCGCCTCGCTCAGCGCCGTGACGATCGGCCGCAGCATCTCGATCTGGCCCGCTGCGTTCAGCCCGCCTTCGGTCGTACGTTCCTCGCGCTTTTCCGGCACGATACACGCGGCATGCGGGCGATGCTTCAGCGCAATGCCTAGCATCTCTTGCGTTGCCGCCATCTCCAGGTTCAACGGAACCGTAAGCGCCGCCATCAAGGTCGCGATATCCTCGTCGCGGATATGCCGCCGGTCTTCACGCAGATGGGCGGTGATCCCGTCCGCGCCTGCCTTCACGGCCAGCAACGCAGCCTTGACGGGATCGGGATGCTCTCCCCCGCGCGCGTTCCGGATCGTGGCAACATGGTCGATGTTGACACCCAGGCGCAGGTGGGCGGGGGAGTGCTGCATAATGCCTATTGTTTCCGGCTTCCGGGCTTGATCGCGGGAATGGCCGCGAGTTCAGGCGGCACATCCTCTGCTTCATAGACCGGGAAGTTGATGCTGACGAGCGGGTAGAAGGGGACGCCAAGGTCCACCTCGCCCGCGGACCGATCGACCAGAGCAACTTCGGCGAGGACGATCCCGCCCTCAGCTTCGACTGCTTCGATCGCCTGACGCGAGGACAGGCCGGTGGTCACGACGTCTTCTACCATCAGCACCTTCTGACCAGGCATGATGCTAAAGCCCCGGCGCAGTTCGAAGGTGCCTTCCGGCCGCTCAAGAAAGACCGCATCCTTGTCAAGCGCGCGGCCCACTTCATGTCCGATGATGAGGCCGCCCATCGCCGGAGACACGACAAGGTCAATCTCCTGCCGCATTTCGCGCGGCAATTGTTGCACAACGGCCCGCGCCAAGCGGCCTGCGCGCTCGGCGTTCATCAACACGCGCGCGCACTGCAGATAATTGGCGCTGCGGCGGCCGGAAGACAGAATGAAATGCCCTTCGAGCAAAGCTCCTGCCGCCCTGAATTCTGCCAGTACTTCCTCGTCGGTCATCCGCTATATCGATCCATCAGCACATGCCCCGGCTGCCTCGAGCCGTCCGGCACTTAAATCCTTTAACATGGGTAACCATGATCGCACCCCTGCGCGCGAGGTGCGAGATAGGCGGACGGCCGGGGCGTTGCAACAGCGAAGAAAATCTGCTCCTGCCCGCTTGAGGCAGGAAAAAAGCATGCCTATAAGCCGCGGCAGACCGACCGGGCGGAGGGGGACGCGTATGCGCGCGCCTTCGTTGCAGCGGCGCCAAGGGGTTACGGGGTAAGAAGACGCTTATGAAAATGGTGAAATCGCTCGTTCTCGCCGGGTTGCTGGCCTTTGCGCCTGCATCGGCGTTGAACAGTCAGGCGCTGGCGCAGGATAATTCTGCCGTCGCTGCCGCTGCGGACAATGCTGCCGCCCCGGCCGAATCGGCTGGCAATGCGGCGGCTCCCGCTGCCGAAGCTGCGAAGGTCGCTGCGCCTGCCCGGATGAAGCCGACCGAAGGCATCGGCATGCCGCGCCCGGGCGAAATCACCTTGCAGGAACAGTTCAGCCCGACCGGCCACACGGCCCGCTGGCTGCACGACGTGCTGCTGCTGCCGCTCATCACGATCATTTCGGTCTTCGTGCTGATCCTGATGCTCTATGTCATGGTCCGCTTCCGCCGCAGCGCCAACCCGGTGCCCTCGAAGACCTCGCACAATGCAGTGATCGAAGTGATCTGGACCGTCGTCCCGGTCATCATCCTGCTGGTGATCGCGGTGCCTTCGATCGGCTTGCTGGCTGATCAGTATAAGCCCGCTCCCAAGGATGCGGTGACGGTGAAGGTGACTGGCTACCAATGGTATTGGGGCTATGAATATCCCGACAACGGCATCCCCGAATTCGTCTCGAACATGCTGCCCAAGGAAAAGGCCGAGGCTAATGGCGAGCCTTATCTGCTGGCGCCCGACAATCGCCTGGTTCTTCCCGCTGGCCGTCCGATCAAGCTGATCATCACCGGCGCCGACGTGATTCACGCCTTTGCCGTGCCGTCGCTCTGGGTGAAGATGGACGCTGTGCCGGGCCGCCTCAATGAGAAGACCTTCACCATTGAGAAGCCGGGCGTCTATTACGGCCAATGTTCCGAACTGTGCGGCGCGCGTCACGCCTTCATGCCGATCGCGATCGAGGCGCTGCCTCCCGCTCAGTTCGACCAGTGGGTCCTCTCGCAGGGTGGCAAGCTGCAAGGCGCCGCTCCGGCGGCCACCGCCGCTGCTGCTCCAGCCGCACCTGCCGCCGCCCCCGCCGAAAAGCTTTGATGTAAGGGCATAACGCCATGACCACGATTACTGCAGATCATCACGGCGATCATGCTCATGATCATCATGACGCTGATCACAAGCCAGCCTTCTTCCAGCGCTGGTTCATGTCGACGAACCATAAGGACATCGGCACCCTTTACCTGATCTTCGCGATCCTCGCCGGTGTCATCGGCGGCGCGATCTCAGGTCTAATGCGCGCTGAATTGGCGCAGCCAGGTATTCAATATCTGCATACCTGGGCTCAGATGACCGATGGCCCGTCAGCCACCCTCGACCAGGCCTATCACCTCTGGAACGTGCTGATCACCGCACACGGTCTAATCATGGTTTTCTTCATGGTTATGCCCGCGATCATCGGCGGCTTCGGTAACTGGTTCGTCCCGATCATGATCGGCGCACCGGACATGGCCTTCCCGCGCATGAACAACATCAGCTTCTGGCTGTTGATCCCGGCCTTTGCGCTGCTGCTCGGTTCGACCTTCGTTCCTGGCGGCACGGGTAATGGTGCGGGTACGGGCTGGACCGTCTACGCTCCGCTCTCGACCAGCGGTTCCGCAGGTCCTGCGGTGGACATGGCTATCCTGTCGCTTCACATCGCTGGCGCCAGCTCCATTCTGGGTGCGGTCAACTTCATCACCACCATCCTGAACATGCGCGCACCGGGCATGACCCTGCACAAGATGCCGCTGTTCGTCTGGTCGGTGCTGGTCACCGCTTTCCTTCTGCTGCTCGCGCTGCCGGTTCTGGCCGCTGCGATCACGATGCTGCTGACCGACCGCAACTTTGGCACCACTTTTTATGATGCTGCTGGCGGTGGCGATCCGGAACTCTATCAGCACCTGTTCTGGTTCTTCGGCCACCCCGAAGTGTACATCATGATTCTGCCCGGCTTCGGCATCATCAGCCAGATCATCTCGACCTTCAGCCGCAAGCCCGTGTTCGGTTATCTCGGCATGGCCTATGCCATGGTCGCGATTGGTGTCGTCGGGTTCGTCGTGTGGGCGCACCACATGTTCACCACCGGCATGTCGGTGAACGTGAAGATGTACTTCACCGCAGCGACGATGGTTATCGCCGTGCCCACGGGCATCAAGATCTTCTCCTGGATCGCAACGATCTGGGGTGGTTCGATCAGCTACAAGACCCCGATGGTCTGGGCGCTCGGCTTCATCTTCCTGTTTACCGTGGGTGGCGTCACCGGCGTTGTCCTGGCGAACGGCGGTGTCGATGACGTGCTGCATGACACCTATTATGTCGTTGCTCACTTCCATTACGTGCTGTCGCTGGGTGCCGTTTTCGGCCTCTTCGCTGGCTTTTATTACTGGTTCCCGAAGATGTCTGGCCGCATGTACAGCGAATTCCTGGGTCATCTACACTTTTGGGTATTCTTCGTCGGCGTGAACCTGCTGTTCTTCCCGATGCACTTCCTCGGCCTGTCGGGCATGCCTCGCCGCTACCCTGACTATCCAGAGGCATTTGCCTACTGGAACAGTGTGGCAAGCCATGGGTACGAGATCATGGCCGTCGGCGTGCTGATCTTCTTCGTGAACGTCTTCTGGTCGCTTGCTTTCGGCAAGAAGGCGGAAGGCAATCCGTGGGGTGAAGGTGCGACGACGCTGGAATGGACGCTGCCGAGCCCGCCGCCGTTCCACCAGTTCGAAACGCTGCCGGTCATCGACTGACGATCGGCTAGAAGGAAAGCATCCAAGAGGATGCCGGGTAGCGATATGGATCGTAGACCCAAGGTTAGCAGTCCCGGCGCCCGTGATGGCGCCGGGCTGCCGCATGAGGAGCATATGGCAAGTTCGCCGTTCATGACTGGGAGCGCTGCTTCCCCGATGCCTGCACATTGGCGGGATTTCGTCGCGTTGACCAAGCCGCGTGTGATGACCTTGGTGGTCTTCACCGGCCTCTGCGGCCTCCTCGCTGCGCCAGGCGACATTCATCCGGTGCTCGCCTTCACAGCCATCCTCTGTATTGCGCTTGGCGCAGGGGCGGCGGCGAGCCTGAACCAATGGTATGAAGCTGACATCGACGCGAAGATGAAGCGCACGGCTAACCGGCCGCTGCCCGCAGGACGGATGGATCGTCAATCGGCGCTCCACTTTGGCGTCGGCCTCTCCTTCTTCTCGGTCCTGCTGATGGGCGTGGCGACAAACTGGCTCGCCGCTGCTATCCTGGCTGTGTCGATCCTCTTTTATGTTTTCATCTATACTATCTGGCTGAAGCCGCGAACTGCGCAGAATATCGTGATTGGCGGCGCGGCGGGCGCCTTTCCGCCGGTCATTGGCTGGGCAGCCGTGACGGGCGATGTCGGCGCTCTCCCGGTGGCGCTCTTCATGCTCACCTTCTTCTGGACGCCCCCGCATTTCTGGGCCCTCGCTCTGTTTGTGAAGACGGACTATTCAGCCGCGAATATTCCGATGTTGCCAGTCGTGTCCGGCGAAGTCGCGACCCGGCGACAAATCTGGTTTTACACCGCGATCATGGCGGCTGCGGCGATGGCGCCGGTCCTGCTACGCCTCACGGGTCTAATTTACGGCGTTACCGCTTTGCTGGGCACGGGGTTGTTCGTCATATTCGCGTTTGAAGTATATCGGCGCCGTGAAACCGATCCCAGCCGCATGGGTCCTGAGCGACGGCTGTTCAAATATTCGATCCTCTACCTTTTCGCGCTGTTCGGAGCAGTCGTGGTTGACCGGTGGGTGTTCGCGTGACGCCGGAAGATGAAAAGCAGGTTCGCAGCCGCCAGAAGTCCCGTGCCTTAATCACGGGGCTCCTCCTGGGCGCGCTGGTGATCCTGTTCTACGCGATCACGATCGTGAAAATCGGCGGGGGGCATTGATGGCCAGCCTGCCTCCCTCGCCATTTGACCGCGACCGGCGTAACCGGCGCACGCTGGTTGCCATGGCCGGGGTCGGACTGGCCATGTTGGGATTAGGCTTCGCGTCGGTTCCGCTATACCGTATTTTCTGCGAGCAGACCGGCTTTGGCGGGACGACCCAGCGCGCGGCCGCTGACGTGAAGTTACAACCAGCCCTTGGGCACACGATGTCGATTCGCTTCGATTCCAATGTTCAGCCCGGGATGCCGTGGAAATTCTATCCGGAGCATCCCACCGATACGGTCACTGTCGGCGCGCGCGATATGGCGATCTTCATCGCAAAGAACATGTCGGACAAGCCTGTTACAGGCACCGCCAGCTTTAACGTGACGCCGACGCAGGCCGGCGCTTACTTCACCAAGATCCAATGCTTTTGCTTTACCGAGCAGACATTGAAGCCTGGTGAGCAGGTGCGGATGCCGGTGATCTATTATGTTGATCCGAAAATCCTGAATGATCCCGACAATAGGGACACGCAGGAAATTACGCTGAGCTACACCTTCTATCCTGTTGAGCAGGACAAGAAGCCAAGCTAAGGCAATCCACGATAACGCGAACGCGAACAGGGAAGAGTACGTCATGGCAGGCGCCAAGCAGCACGATTATCATATTCTACCGCCCAGCATCTGGCCGCTATTCGGTTCGATGTCGGCGCTGGTCATGGCGGTGGGCGCAATCATGTGGATGCACCCCGATGCGATGCCTGCTGGCGGTGGCTGGGTATTCCTGATCGGCGTCGCAGGCGTGTTGTTCACCATGTACAGCTGGTGGGCGAACGTGATCGCTGAGGCGCATGCGGGCGACCATACGCCGGTGGTGCAGCTTCACCTGCGCTACGGCATGATCCTGTTCATTGCCTCGGAAGTCATGTTCTTCGTTGGCTGGTTCTGGGCCTTCTTCGACTTCTCGCTCTTCCCCAGCCAGCTTGCCCCGATCGAAGGAATGTTCCCGTCCAAGGGCATCGAGGTGATGAACGCGTTCGAGCTGCCCTTGCTCAATACGCTGATCCTGCTCTGCTCGGGCACGACCGTGACCTGGGCGCACCACGCCCTGATCCATGGCGATCGCGAAGGCCTTAAGAAAGGCCTGTGGCTGACGGTCATTCTCGGTCTGCTGTTCTCGTCGATCCAGGCTTATGAATATGCGCATGCGCCGTTCCCGTTCGGTGGCAGCCCCTATAGCTCGGCCTTCTACATGGCGACCGGTTTCCACGGCTTCCACGTTCTGGTCGGCACGATCTTCCTGATCGTCAATCTGGTGCGCGCTTATAAGGGTCACTTCACCCCCCGGCAGCATTTCGGTTTCGAGGCCGCTGCCTGGTACTGGCACTTCGTCGACGTGGTCTGGCTGTTCCTCTTCGTCGCCATCTACGTGTGGGGCGGCTGGGGCGCTCCGATGCACGGCGGCTAAGCATCACCCTCTATCAATTGAGCGAACGGCCGGTAATAACCGGCCGTTTTCTTTTGGGCCGAAGATAATTATGCCTAGCGTCATGTCTTTTTTCAGCCTCGCAAGGCCATCCGCGCTTCGCTTTACCGCTCCCGGCGTCCTGCTGTCCGGAAGAAGGACGGAGGATACCGTCCGGCACCATCGTCAGTCCGAACCTGCCCCCCGGCGGCTCGCATCGGCAGGGCGATCGTCCTTATCGGCGTTCAAGCTGTGACCACGCGGCGCATCCCCCTTTTCGCCAGCATCATCGTGGCAGGCGCTGTGCTGGTGATGATCGCCCTTGGTATCTGGCAGTTGCAGCGACGGGGCGAGAAGGAAGCGATGCTGGCCCTGGCCTCCGCTAATCCGGCCAAGCCGATCGTGAGCTACCCGCAAATGGCGCCGGTGGCCGCCGATCTGCTGTTCCGGCGATCTTCGGTCCACTGCCTGAATGTTGTGGGCTGGCAGACCGAGGCGGGTAGAGCCGCCGATGGATCGGTGGGCTATCGCTATATTGCGCAATGCGCCACGGGCGCTGAAGGCCCCGGCGCGCTCGTCGCATTGGGGGTCGCCAAGCAGCCTGACCTAAAGCCACGCTGGACGGGTGGGCAGGTCGCAGGCTGGATTTCCGAGGAGCCTGACCACCGCACCTTGTTGTCACGTTTCACCGCCAACGCCTTGCCACTGCGCCCGATGCTGATCGCCGAACGCGCGCCAAATGGGTTTAAGTCCGTCGCGCCGCCGAGTGTCGAGGATGTCCCGAACAACCATCTTGCCTACGCGATCCAGTGGTTCTTCTTCGCTGGTGTGGCGGTGATCATTTACGTGCTCGCGCTTCGCAGGCGGCCTTCATCATCGGGCGACCCGTCGTAAAGGCTTGCTCCGGGGCTCCGGCCTCGTTACCGCGCTTCCCCATCATGCAATATGTGAGCACCAGGGGAAGCGCGCCTGCGCTGGGTTTTGAGGATGTGACGCTGGCAGGGCTGGCGTCCGATGGCGGCCTCTATGTTCCGGAAAGCTGGCCGCGCTTCTCGGAAGCCGACATACGGGCGCTCGCGGGGCTGTCCTATGTCGAAACCGCCGTCCGCGTCATGGCGCCCTACGTCGCCGGTTCCCTTAGCGAAGACGAGCTGCGCGAGCTTTGCACCGCCGCTTATGGCCGATTTAGCCACAAGGCGGTGACGCCGCTGGTCCAGCTGGATCATCAGCATTGGCTGCTGGAGCTGTTTCATGGACCCACGCTGGCGTTCAAGGACGTGGCGCTGCAGTTGCTGGGGCAGTTGTTCGAGCGGTTCCTGTCCCGTCGCGACGATCATTTGACGATCGTCGGCGCGACCTCGGGCGATACTGGCTCCGCCGCCATCGATGCTGTTGCTGGGCGTGAGAAGATCGACATCTTCATGCTGCACCCCGAAGGCCGCGTGTCCGATGTGCAGCGTCGCCAGATGACCACGGTGCGCGCGCCCAACGTCCACAATATCGCCATTGAGGGCAGCTTCGACGACGCGCAGGCGCTCGTGAAGGCGATGTTCAACGATCCTACCTTCTCGACGAAGTTCAATCTGTCTGCGGTCAACAGCATCAACTGGGCACGGCTGATGGCACAGGTTGTCTATTATTTCTATGCTGCGGTAAGGCTGGGTGCGCCGGAACGACAGGTGGCGTTTTCGGTACCGACCGGCAATTTCGGCGATGTGTTTGCAGGCTATGTGGCGGCGCAGATGGGGCTGCCCGTGGCCAAGCTGATGGTTGCAACCAATGTGAACGACATTCTTCACCGCGCGCTGGCGGACGGTGACTATAGCCAGGGTCAGGTGGTTCAGACGTCCACCCCTAGCATGGACATCCAGATCAGTTCGAACTTCGAACGCCTGTTGTTCGATGCAGGTGGGCGTGGTGGCCCTGCGTTGGCCGAGCAGATGAAGGGCTTTGAGACCAGCCGTGCAATGCGCCTCACCAATGCGCAACGTGCTGGCGCGGC
The DNA here is from genome assembly GCA_966211835.1 of uncultured Sphingobium sp. Lineage (GTDB taxonomy): Bacteria > Pseudomonadota > Alphaproteobacteria > Sphingomonadales > Sphingomonadaceae > Sphingobium. The sequence goes on along the minus strand of CBIHNV010000019.1, from coordinate 11,772 downwards.
GAAGCTGTTCGCGTCGGCACGAGTCGATGGTGATGCGATGAATATGGCTATTCGCTGGGCCTTTGACGGAGCGGGTCAGGTCATTGATCCGCATACCGCCGTCGGTCTTGCCGCAGCGCGCGAGATGGAGGTTGAGGCAGGCGTGCCGATCGTCACCCTGGCGACGGCGCATCCCGCCAAATTCCGGGAAGCCGTGGAGCGCGCCACGGGCCTTCGTCCGCCTCTGCCGACCCGCATGGGCGACCTGTTCGCCCGCGAGGAAGCCTATGTTAAGCTGCCAGCGACCTTTGAGGCGATCACCGCCTATGTCGCGGAGCGCGCTACGCCGCGGGCATGACGCTCGACACGCTCATCGGTGAGCCATGGGCGGATTATGGCCTGATCGATTCGGGTCATGGCCGCAAGCTCGAACGCTATGGCCGCTATCGCTTCATTCGGCCTGAGCCGCAGGCAATGTGGGCGCCCGCGAGCGCTGACTGGCAAGCGGATGGCGAGTTCGTGCCCGGGTCGGACGAAGAGGGTGGGGGGCGATGGTTCTATGATCGCCCGGTGCCCGCCGAAGGTTGGCCGCTCAGCTGGAATGAGGTGACGTTCCAGGCGAGCTGCACGCCTTTCCGGCACCTTGGCTTCTTCCCTGACATGGCGCCGGTGTGGAACTGGATGCGTGAGCAGACAGCCGGGCTGGAGCAGGCGCAGGTCATGAACCTGTTCGGCTATACTGGTGTCGGTACTTTGGCGATGTCGGCTGCCGGGGCGCAGATGGTGCATGTCGATGCGTCGAAGAAGTCCGTCGCGCAGGCGCGCGCCAATGCCGCTGCGTCGGGGATGGAAGACCGCCCGGTGCGCTGGATCGTCGATGATGCCGCCAAGTTCGTCGCGCGAGAAGTTCGTCGCGCGCGGCGCTATGACGGAATATTGCTCGACCCGCCAAAATATGGTCGCGGGCCGGATGGCGAAATCTGGAGGCTGGAAGAGGACCTGCCCCGGCTGATCGCGGATTGCCGCCGCCTGCTGGATGCGGATAGCCGCTTCCTGTTCCTGACCGTCTATGCCGTGCGCATGTCCGCGCTCGCGATTGGCGAGTTGCTGAAGCAGGCCTTTGCCGACCTTCCCGGCACGGTAGAAGCGGGCGAACTGGCCGTGCGTGAAGAGGCGAGGGGGCTAGAGCTTCCCACGGCTATTTGGGCGCGCTGGCGGCGCTAGGGCTTTGTGCCCTTGACCTCGATCACTCAACCGTTCGGGCTGAGCTTGTCGAAGCCCTTCACTTTTCCCAGAAGAAGTAGAGCCTTTCGACCAGCCCAGGGCGAACGCAGTTCGAAGGTGGTGCCGATTTAAAGCACGGCTTTGTGCGCTGGATCGCGCAACGGGCTAATGCCGTTAGTGCGGGCTCTACTGAAACGCGCCTGCCCCGATCCAGGGCGCGTCAAAGCTCTCAGCCGAGCCCGATCAGCGGCACGATGTCGACGGGACGACCATTGCGGCGCAGTTCGACTGTAATGCTCGCCCGCCCATTGGCGGCATTGCCCAAGGGATCGCCCTGGCGCACGCTGTCACCAACCGTGGCGGACAGGCGTTGCAGCCCAGTGATCAGGGTGGTCCAGCCGCCGCCATGATCCAGAATGATGATTTGGCCATAGCCGCGATACGGCCCGGCGAAGACGACGCGTCCCGCCGTCGGTGCGACGGCGAGCGCTCCCGATTGGGTAGCGATGGTGAGGCCGCGCGACCGGACGCCGCTTTCCGATAGCTCGCCCATGCCGGTGACGAGCTGGCCCATGACGGGCAGGCGATAGGGCGGCGGTCCGGCAGGGTCGCGCTGCCGTGGGGGTGAAGATGCGATGGCGAGGTCCGGCCTTGCGGGGCGGAGGAGCGGGCCGGGGAGCACCGACAGTTCATCGCGCAGGTCGCCTGCCGCCTGGAGCCGATCCATCAGGTCGACGATGTCCCGCGCGCGTTCGCCCAGCGCCAAGGCGCGGTCGCTTTCCAGATTGGCGTTGGAGCGATAATCCTTTTCCGCGAGCCGCTTCTGCACTTCCAGCGTGCGCAACGCGGCTTGCCCGGTGCGCAGGTCGGCCTGGCTTTGTGCTAGCGATGCGGTGGCCTGTTCAGCGGTGGCACGCAGGGCGCGGCTGCGCTGAAGTTCGGCGCGCAGACCAGCGGTGCGTTCTTGGATGACCGGCAGGATCTGCCCCAACACGGCGCGCATGTGGACGGCGTCGCTCAGCGATCCGGGCTGCACCAGCGCGAGGGCGATCGGCCGCCGGGCCATCATTTGCAACGCGGCGGTCAGGCGGACGACGGGCTCCTGCTTTGCGGCGAGCCGGGCGGTTTGGGCGCGCTGCATGCGGGCGATGATAGCGATGCGCGCCTGCGCCGCCTGAATGTCTGCCTCGGCCTGCTGGATGCGTGCGGCCATGGCAGCGGCGCGCCGGCGCGCCTGTTCGGCCTCGTCTCGCGCGACAGTGGCTTGCTGTTCCAACCGTTGCGAGCGTTCGCGCGCCCGTTCCGACTGGATGCGCGCAGCTTTCAGCGCCGCCTGCTCCTGGCGCAGGCTGGTTTCGCCAGTGCCACTGAGGATAATGCCTGCCTGAGGCGCGGCAGTCAGGCGCGCGGCGGCGATGATCGCTACGCCACCGATGATCGCCGCGAAGGTCGCTGACCTTTTCACCCCTTGCCCCCTGCCGGTCTTTGTTTTTGGGACCGGTACTGTTTGACTAGGCATAAACCGCAGCCGATGTCGAGCGGCGGCGGCATCAGCCTTCGCGATGATAGGGGTGGCCGGAAAGGATCGAGCAGGCGCGCCATAATTGTTCGGCCAGCATGGCGCGGGCCATCATGTGCGGCCAGGTCATCGCCCCAAAGGCGATCAGCAGGTCAGCGTCTGCACGGGCTTCATCGTCAAAGCCGTCCGCCGCGCCGATCAGGAAGCGGCACTCGCGGGCACCTTGGTCTCGCCAGCCCTCAAGCCGCTTGGCGAAGTCCATGGAGCTGAGCTGGCGACCTTTTTCATCGAGCATCACCGTGATCGTACCTGCCGCCGCCTGGGGCAGCTTGCCGCCTCGGTCAGGCAGCTCAGTGATCCTGTGCGGCATGGCCAGCCGCTTGACATAGCGTTCGACCAGTTCCGCTTCGGCCGAACGCCCGATCTTACCGCGCGCGATGATGTGGAGGAGCATGGCTCACGCTCCTAACGGGTCAGCGCGCGCTTGTCGAAGGGCTGCATGCATCGGCGAGACGAGGCCGATGCCGGAAGCCTTTAGGCCGTGCCAGCCACCGGCGCGTCGACAAAGCCCCACATCCGTTCCAGATTGTAGAAGCTGCGCACTTCCGGTCGGAACAGGTGGACGATTACGTCGCCTGCATCGATCAGCACCCAGTCGGCGACCGGCAGCCCCTCGACGCGCGCGGAGCGGCCAGTGGCCTGCTTGATGCGCTCGGCCAGCTTCTGCGCCATCGACGCGACCTGACGCGATGAACGCCCGCTGGCGATCACCATATGGTCGGCAATGCTGCTCTTGCCTTCAAGCGGGATGGAGATGGTTTCCTGCGCCTGGTCATCGTCGAGCGATTTCAGGACAAGGTCGTGCAGGGCGGCAACGCTGTCGGCATCATGGGCCGGGTCGTTGGCAGGATCAGGTCTGGTCAAAAATGCTCCATTCTAGACAATCAACCGGCGCGTGAGCGGATCGCGCACGCGTGCATGTTCATATTCGCGATGCCAGAGGGGTTTCGCCTGCCGCAGCAGGGTCGCCGATCTTGGATCAGGGCGAAAGCGCAGAAGCACAAGCGCCGGCGGTCTCCAATCCGTCCAGTCTGCACTCTGGCGCGCGGGCCGGACGAAACGCCGCAGCCAGGCCATGGCCCCAGAGCCACGGGCACCACTATCATAGCCGGGCCGGGCGATTACGGCAATGGGCATCTGTCGCGCGATGCCGCGCCAATCCTTCCACTGGCCGAACTGGGCAAGATTGTCCTCGCCCATCAGCCAGACGAACTGATTCCGGGGGAAGCGCCGCCTTATCTTTTTCAGCGAATCGATAGTGTAGCGGGTGCCAAGCAATTGCTCGATCGCGGTCGGGCGAATCGGTGCTGCGCGAGCGATATGGCGGGCATGGGCGAGCCTTGCGGGAAGGGGTGCCATGCCAGCGCGGGGCTTGAGCGGATTGCCGGGTGAGACCAGCCACCAGACTTCATCCAGCCGCAGCGCTTCCGCGGCGAACAACGAGATCGCGCGATGGCCGCCATGTGCCGGATTGAAGGAGCCGCCCAGAAGGCCGATGCGTGCCATTCAGCTTGCCGCTGGGCAGATCGGCGGAATGCAAGTGAAGCTATCGCTCACTCGGCTTCCATGAGGCCGCGCGCTTTCCGCACGCCCTTACGCCCTTCCTGCGCCAGTTGCCGTTTCAATGCTTCTGGCGGTGGGGCGACCAGGAAGCCGAAGCTGACGCAGCCCTCTCGGGTTTCGACTGCATGATGCAGGCGGTGCGCCTGAACGATCCGCTTCATATAGGGCGAGCGGGAGACATGGCGATGCGCGATCCGCTGATGAACGAGGATGTCGTGAAAGCCGAGATAGATGAGGCCATAAGCCGCGATCCCCGCTCCGCATGCGGTCGCCCAATCACCCCAGCCCAGTTGCACGCCGCCCAACAGAAGCAGGATCGACGGCAGCGCGAAGATCACGAAATAAAGGTCGTTCGCTTCCCACATGCCGGTGCGGGGACGATGATGGCTGGCATGCAGGAACCAGCCCGGTCCATGCATCACCCAGCGATGCATGACATAGGCAAAGCCTTCCATCGCAGCGACTGTGGCGGCGAAGATCAGGAACAGCAGGAACGCGGACATGGCCCCTTATATAGGCGCGCGGATGAAGCTGCGCGAGCCTGAAAGCTGCGGGTATGGAAAAGGCCGCGATCGCGCGGATCGCGGCCTCTCTTGGAATGAATGGCTGTGATCAGAAGGACGCGGTGATCGATCCCACGACGCCAGCCTTGCTGATGTTACGGCCGCTGGGGCTGTAGAGCGACTTGTCGGTGTCCGCATAGCTGACGCCGAAGGTCAGGTGGCTCCAGGTATAAGTCGCACCGACGCTCCAGTCGGTATATTCGTCACCGATCGTCAGATAGCTGGGCCCGAAGCTGTGGCCGAGATGCGCCGAAACGCCCAGCGGCGTGTTGGGAACGCTGGCCGCGAGGTCGCCCGCGACATAGAGATTGTCTTCGCGGGTCAGGCCGCCATCGACAGAAAGGGCGCGCGACTTGGGCGCGTACGCCGCGCTCAGCTTCGCTGTGGCCGGGCCGAAGGTGCCCTTGATCGACGCATAGGGCTCGACAAAGTCTGTGTTCGCGCCGCCCGAGCCAGGATAGTAATAATAGAGCACGCCGACATCGACGGTCGCTGCGCCAAAGGTCCTCGAATATCCCGCGATCAGGTCGAGTTCCTGGTCGCTGCCTGCGGCGACATAGTCATCGATCGAAGAGCCCCAGGTCGAAACATAGAAGCCCGACTCATGGGTGACAGTGAGGCCACCCTGCAGGGCGAAGCGCTTGTCAGTCTGCGAGATGCCGCGGAAGCGATAGTCCGACACGACGGCAGCGCTGCCAGTGACGGTGAGTGCCGGAGCAGGTTCGTCCTGGGCGAATGCCGGAACGGACAAGATAGCAAGAGCGACGGCCGAGAGGCCGAGAATGGACTTACGCATGAGATTCCCCTTGGTGGTGTTCTGCGATGGTCCCGCCTGCGTCAGGATTCCGGATCTCTATTCCCGCAAAGCGCCGGATCGGATGACCTGAACAGATGAGGGCATGCCGACGCATGCCGCGCTGCACAAGGGTTTATTGCTGCACATTATCTTTTGATGCTGAAATGTTGCTACTCTGCAACAAAGCCCGGTTAGGGTCGTGAATGACGCGTTGAGGGTAGGGGATGGTGATGCCGTGATCGCGGAACAGCATCCAGATGCGGTTCAGCACGTCTGATTTGACGTTGCCAACGCCACTTTCCGGGTCGCTGATCCAGACCAGAATGTCATGCTCGACGCGATTCTCGCCGAAATTGGTCAGCCACACATTCGGCTTGGGGTTGCGCAAGACGCGCGGGCTTTCCTGCGCAGCGCGGAGCATCAGCTCCTGTGCGAGCTTGAGGTCGCTGTCATAGCCGACGCCGACGGGGATGCGGACGCGGACGTTGCGGTCGGAATAGGACCAATTCTCGACCTCCTGCGTCATCAAATTCTCGTTCGGGATCAGATGCTCCTTGCCGTCGCGCGTGAGGACGGAGACGGCGCGCACACCGATCTTGTTCACCCAGCCGAAGCTGTCGCCGACGACTATGACGTCGCCCGGCTTGATGGAGCGGTCCATGAGCAGGATGATCCCGGCGAACAGATTGCCGAAGGTCTTTTGCAAGCCGAAGCCGACGGCGAGGCCGAGCGCGCCCGAAAATACCGCGAAGGCGGTAAGGTCGATGCCAAGCAGGTCGATGCCGATGAAGAAGGCGGCGACCACGGCTCCGATCGCGGCCAGCTTTTGCGCAAGTAGTTTTTGCGTGGCATCGAGCCCCTTGGCCCGTCCGATGCTGCGAGCGAACAGGCGATTGGCCAGCCGCACCAGCGCGAAGAGCAGGACGCAGATGGCCGCGGTACTGAACAGGCCGAGCAGGGTCACGCGCCGCTTGCCAAGATCGACGCCGATGCCATCCAGCATGTCCGCAACCGGGGCGAAGCCGCCGCTGCTGCCGGATAGCACCGTGATGAACAGCAACAGGGCAAGAGGGACGACCGCCCAACGGGGAATGGCGAGGCTGCGCAGGATGTGGGTCGCGAACAAGGCGACCGAAAGGGCAAGCGCGGCGCCAAGGATGAGATGGGCGAGCGCGCCGACCGGCCAGAGCGCGGCTGCAAGGGCAAACAGTCCGCTCGCCAACCCATGGCGAAGGATCGGACGCAAATGCCCGGCCAACGCCTCGCCCAACGGCCGCGCACGGCGGCGCAGGCGCGGGGCTGCTATATGGGCGATGCCGTCCGCGATCAGGAAGAGAATGGCGGCGAGCGTCAGCGCAATTAGAGGATGGACGATCGCCGGACTGCCCGGCAGCAAGGCAAGCAGGCGGGGAAAGCCCTGGTTCATCCCCGGACCTTGCGGAAGCGGGCGAGACCGGCGTCGAGGTCGGCGATGAGATCGTCGGGATCCTCCAAGCCGATCTGCAGCCGGACGAGCGGGCCTTCCGCTTGCCAGCTGGTAGCGGTGCGGTAGCGCGCTGGATCAACTGGCAGGGCGAGGCTTTCGAACCCGCCCCAGCTATAGCCGATGCCGAAATGGTCGAGGCCGTCGATCAAGGCTGCGCGCGCCGCCTCATCCCCGCCTTTGAGGACGAAGCTGAAGAGGCCGCTGGAACCGGTGAAATCCCGTACCCAATTTTCGTGACCGGGACAGCTTGGCAGCCCCGGGTGAAGGACGCGGGCGACGTCGGGTTGGTCGGCGAGCCAGCGGGCGATCTGGAGCGCGCTCTCCTGATGCTGGTTGAGGCGGACTCCTAGAGTGCGAAGGCCGCGGCTGGCGAGCCAGGCGTCGTCCGGGCTGACCATCTGGCCGAGCAGATAAGCGGTTTGGCGGAGCTTGGCGAAATGCGCGGGAGTGGCGGTGACCGAGCCGAGCATGACGTCGCTGTGGCCGACGATATATTTGGTGCAGGCGAGGATCGTGATGTCGATGCCGTGGGCTAGGGCAGGGAAGAAGAAGGGTGTGGCCCAGGTATTGTCGAGGAGGGTGACAATGCCCTTTGCCTTGGCGAGGGCGGTGATGGCGGGGATGTCCTGCACTTCGAAGGTCAGGCTGCCGGGGCTTTCCAGGAAAATAGCGCGGGTGTTTTCATTGATGAAATGGTCAATTGAAACGGAATCTGCGAGCGGGTCGTAGTATATCGTTTCGATATCGTAACTTTTTAGCATTTGTTCGCAGAAGTTGCGGGTGGGGTCGTAGGCGCTGTCGACCATGAGCAGCTGATCGCCAGGCTTTAGCACCGCGAGCAGCGCGCAGGCGATCGCGGCGACGCCGGAGGGGAAGAGCATCGTGCCTTCCGCGCCGGGTTCCATTTCGGTGAGCGCGTCGGCGAGGCTCCAGGCGGTGGGCGTGCCCTTGCGGCCGTAGAAGAGCCGTTCGTGCGTGCTGCTGCGGGCGGCGCTGCGCAGATGGGCGACATCGTCATAGAGGATGGTGGAGGCGCGCCAGACGGGCGGGTTGACGATGGCGCCGGGCTGGCCGGGCATGCCGGTCCATTCAGGCTTGCGCCCGGCCTGCGCCAATTGGGTGAGCGGCTTGCGGTCCTTGCTCATGCGGCCGGACCTGTCGCCTTGGGCGTCGCGGGATCGAGCCCCCATTCCGACCAGCTGCCGTCATAGAGGGTGACGTCGGTCTTGCCGAGCAATTCGAGCCCCGCGAGCAGGATCGCGGCCGTCACGCCGCTGCCGCAGCTGGTGATGATGGGGCGAGAGAAGTCGGTGCCTGCGTCGAGGAAGAGTTGCCGCAGCTCCTCGCCCGTCTTCATGCTGTTGTCGGCGTTGAAGATCGAGGCGGAGGGGATGTTGCGGGAGCCGGGGATGTGGCCGGACGCCATGCCGGGGCGGGGCTCCTTCTCCTCCCCGGTGAAGCGGGCCGCGCCGCGCGCGTCGAGGACCTGCGCTGTATGGCTGTCGAGATTGGCGAGCAGATCGTCTCTTGTGCGCACCTGATCCTCCGCACGCCGGGCGGTTGCGTCACCGCGCGGGATGACGGGCCAGCCGCTTTCCGTCGGGCGGCCTTCCGCAACCCATTTCGGGAGGCCACCGTCGAGGATCGCGGCCGCGCTACCCACGCCATAGAGGCGCATCATCCACCAGGCGCGGGCGGCGCTGTGCGTCGGGCTGTTGTCGTAGAGGATGACGCGGCTGTCTGCGTTGATTCCGAGCGCGCGGCAGCGTTCGGTCATGAAGGCATCGCTCGGCAACATGCCGGGACGCGGATCATCGGCATCGCAGAGGCTGGGAAGGTCGAGATAGGCGGCGCCGGGGATGTGTGCGGCTTCGAATTCGGCGCGAGGATCGCGCGGGGTGCCGGGCAGGAAGAGGCTGGCGTCGAGGATCTTGAGATCGTCCTTGCCCAGTTCCGTTGCGAGCCAATCGGTGGAGATGAGGATGTCCATGCCGCCTCTTTTGTTGATGCTTGGCGACCTTTTTAGGAGGGGGATCGGGGCGTGGGAAGTGTGTTGGGGGTTTTAGCGCCGCCGATTGTTCCGGCGTCATTCCAGCGGAAGCTGGAATCTTGGGAGGGGTGGCGTAACGGGGCCTGAGATCCCAGCGTTGGCTTCGCCGCCCTTCGGGTCGCTGGGATGACGGTGGTGGGGGATGGGTGGCGTGACCCGGCCTGAGATCCCAGCGTTCGCTGGGATGACGGGATGTGGGGGAACTCAGCTCGCCAGTTCGAGGGCGGTGGCGCGGCTGCCGGGGGTGCGGAATTGGCGCGGGCCCTGATCGACGCGGAAGGGAGCGAGGCGATCGGCTGGCGGGCTTTTTTCCTGGCCCACTATGAAGGCGCGGCCGGTGCGGCCTGAGCCCACGGGCGCAGCATCCGGTTCGTCCGACCAGCGATATTGTGCGTCGAAGGCGATGAGCGGGATGAGCAGGGCGCGATCGCCCATTTGCACGGGCGCGATCTGATCGGGCAACAGGCGTAGCTCGCCGGTCAGGCTGTGGTTTTGTCCAGGCGCAAGCGAGACGGCGGAATGGGCGGGCAGGCCGACCGCTCCGGCGAAGAATTGCTGTAGCTGCGCCTGTTGATTGACGTCGGCGTTGGCGATGAAGGTGCGGACGAGAATGTCGTCCGCGCCGCGCTGGCCGCGATTGTGGAGGGTCAGGGCGTAGCCGATGGTGGCGCCCATCAGCGACAAGCGGGCGCTGCGCACTTCCAGCGTCAGGTCTATCCAGGGTCGCTCGGCCGTGGTGGGGGCAGGGGCAGGGGCCGGAGCCTTGGGCTGTGGCGCGGGGGGCGCGGGAACCGACCTTGCCGCTGCTGGCTGGGATGCAGGCGGTGCCGGGACCGGCTTTACGGCTGGCGGCGGCGCGGCCTCCGGCTCTTCATAGGGTTGCTGCGCTTCTTCGGGACGGCGGCGCAGGAACAGCCAGCCAGCGACGAGTGCTGCGGCAAGCAGCGCGATGGCGCCAGCGATCCAGCCCAAAGACGAGGTGGATGCGTCAGGCGGGCTGAGCGGTGGCTCATTGGCGGGCGCGGCGGGTGTCGGCGCAGGTGCGGCTTGCGGCGCGGCGGGTTCCGCTGGAGCGGGCTGCGGGGACAGGGGTTGCGTTGCGGGGGGCTGCTCCGCTGAGGGCGGGGGCGCGGTGCTGCTGCCTTCGGGCGCGCGGGCGGAGGGCGCTGGTTCGGCGGGAGCGGGGCGCGGAGATGCCGTGACCGGCCGCTGCGGCTGGGCGGGGGGCGCAGGCTGAGGCTGGGGTTGCGCGACGACCGGCGGAGGCGGCGTGATAACCGGCGTGCTGGCGGGCGGCGTTACCGGCGCGCCACGGAATACGTCCAGCTCCGGGCCTTGCCGGGTGGGATCGGCGGGCGGCTGAGACGTGCGCGGCAGGTTGAAGACAGGATCGCCGCCCCCCTGCTCCTGCGCGAGCGAAGGCGTGGCCAGCAGCAGTGGCAAGGCGGTAAAGACGGCAGGACGCATCCCCATGGAAAGCAGCCAAGGCAATGATGAGGCTGAACGGGAGGTGAATGGCATGGCGGGATCAGGCTGCGGTGACATTAGGCGTGCAATGGCGTAGATGGCCGGTCATGACTGATATACCCCAAAGCATGACGCCGATCCATCTGGGGCAGAGCAGTGCGCTGCCTGCGAGCCCGGAAGAGGCGGTTCTCGATTATGTTTCCAATCCCCGGCCGGGGAAGCCCTATCTGGTGCGGTTTACAGCGCCGGAATTTACCTCCCTCTGCCCTGTGACGGGGCAGCCGGATTTTGCGCATCTGGTGATCGACTATGCGCCTGCCGCGACGATCGTCGAATCGAAGTCGTTGAAGTTGTTCCTTGGCGCGTTTCGTAATCACGCGGCTTTCCATGAGGATTGCACGGTGGGGATTGGCGAGCGGCTGTTTGCCGAGATGCAGCCTTTGTGGTTGCGGATCGGGGGATATTGGTATCCGCGCGGGGGGATCCCGATCGATGTGTTCTGGCAGTCGGGTGAGCCGCCTGTCGGGCTGTGGCTGCCTGCGCAGGATGTGCCGGGGTATCGCGGGCGGGGTTGAGGCGGCGTCTGTTCGGTGTAGCGGCCTGAGATCCCAGCTTGCGCTGGGATGACGGCTCATTTTTTGCTCTTTCATCGATATTTTTTCACCGTCATGCCAGCGAAAGCTGGCATCTCGTGAGGCTAGGAGCCGGTCCATCCAATGCGCCGCAGTTGGACTTACATCATGACCAACAAGCCGCGGGGCGTGCTGTATGTGGGCGTGACTAGTGATCTCGCGGTGCGCGTGGACCAGCACCGGCGAGGCGAGGGGTCAGAGTTCTGCCGGAAATATAATCTGCGGCGGCTGGTGCTTGCGGAAGAGCATGTGGAGATCGACTTCGCGATCGCACGCGAAAAGGCGCTGAAGGCGTGGAAGCGGGATTGGAAGATGGCGCTGGTTGAAGAGAGCAATCCTGAGTGGCGGGATTTGTTCGACCTCATCATGTAGCCGCCTGAGATCCCCTGAGTTCACGGAACAAGTGCAACACCTGCTATGATGGTGTTGCGAT
>CBIHNV010000018.1:0-66133 GCA_966211835.1 uncultured Sphingobium sp. | reverse complement strand
AAAACATGTTGCACTTCAAACGTGAATCTACATCCCAGCTTCCGCTGGGATGACGATGGGGATTATCTGTATTTGTGGACAGTAACATGGATCAGGCACAGTCGTTGCGGCAGTCCTGTTCGATTGGAACATCAATTGTGGGTTGAAGTTTTGGGTGGGGCTGCGGAACGCAGCTGAACCGAGGAAAGGACTTCAAAATGACGCAAGCATCGGCAATTTTCGATTCACATGCAGAAGCGGAACGCGCGGTATCGGAACTGCGGACGCTTGGCGTCAACGACAGCGACTTGTCGGTCATAGCTCATCATGGAGGCACCACGACGACCACAAGCGGCGACGGCGAGATCACGGACGAGCATCATCGCAACGTCTTGCGCGGTATCCTTGGCGGCGGCGCCTTGGGCGCGGGTTTGGGTGTTGCGGCGCTGGCCATTCCGGGTGTCGGGCCTTTGGCAGCCGCTGGTGCGATTGCAGCGTCAGCGGTTCCCGAAGCGGTCGGGATCGGCGCGGTGCTTGGCGCTATTGGCGGGAGCCTGAACGAAGTGCTGACCAAGCATGGCGTGAGCGAGGAGGATGCGGGCTATTATAATGACCGGCTGAAAAATGGCGCGGTGCTTGTCACTGTGGCCGATGCCGGGTTGGATGCGCAGCGGGTGCGCGAGGTGCTTTATCGGAATGGTGGGCATAACGCTTCGCAGGCGCGGAACGCGAACATCTGAAGATTGTAGGGCCGGGGGTTTTTGCCTTCCGGCCCGTTCTTAAGCCAGCTGTGCGTCGACCCCGTTTGTTGATGGTGAGATCAGCCTCCTGAGATCCCAGCTTTCGCTGGGATGACGGTATAAGGGTGATGGCTTCTGCGGGCGTCGTCCCTAAAATGGTTATTGCGCGGTCCAAAATGTCACCGGACCTATCAGGCCGGAGGGGCGCAGGGGCGCGTCTGGTTTATATGTGGGGGCGGCCGTGAAGGTTATGGGTTTGGCGCCGGGCTGCTTGTCGCCGATCAGGCGGTTGACCCAGAGGTTGGCGACTTTCACCTCCAGCTGGTTGCTGCCTGATTTGACGAAGCGGCCGATGTCGAGGCGATAGGGCGCGAACCAGCTGGTGCCGACGAGTTGGCCGTTGACGCGGACTTCGGCGAGGTCGCCTACTTTGCCAAGGTCGAGCCAGAGCGGCTGGCCGCGTTGGGCTCCTTTGGGCAGGGTGAAGCGGCTGCTGTAGGTGGCAATGCCGGAGAAGTAGCGGACGCCTTCCTGCTTGGCTTCGTTGAGCGGCGACAGTTGGGGCATCGGCAGGGTGGCGGGCGCACCCCGGCCGGGTTGGAAGCTGATCTGCCATGGCTGGTCGAGCGTCGCGATCTGGCGCGGGACAGGCGCGGCGATCGTTGCAGTGGGAGCGCTGGCGGGTTTGCGGAAAAGGATGAAGAAGGCATCTTCAGCGCCGACTTCGAGCGGGATGACGGTTTCCTGACCTTCGGTGCGGTAGGAAACTGGCGTCGCCGTGGCGTCGATCGCGCGCCAGATTTCGGGCTGGCGGCCGGTCACGCGGAAGCGCGCCTCGATCTTTTCGGCGCGGTTCTGGCGGTTGTTGACGAAGTAGAGTTCGCCGTCGGGCAGGGTGCGGTGGACGAAGCGGTAGTCGCTGTCGGGCGCGCCGCCGGTGACGCGGAAATCGGGGGTGATGCCGATGCGGGCGAGGGCGGCGTCCGGGTCTTGCGCGGGGATGATGCGCGGCTTGGCGGTGGTCGTGCCTTTCCAGAGGCGATCCACCAAGGCAGCGAAGGCTGTGGGATCATCCTTCATCGCGGGGTCGCGCTTGGGCGCTTCGCCGATGACGGGGATGCCTGCGTCGGCGATCGCGGCGATACGACGGAGGGTGGGCAGCGTCATGACCTTGCTCGATCCGCCAAGATAGAGCGCGCGGTAGCGGGCGCCGCCGGGGGCGACCAGCTGGCCGTCTTCCACCTTCAGGACGTTGGCGAGGATGTCGGCGTTTACGAAGTCGTAGCCATATCCTTTTGGCAGTCCAGTCGGTTCGCCAGTTGCGAAGAGCGCGGTGATAGGTGCGTCCTCTCCGTGGAACCAGGCGATGTCGGCATGGTCGCGGCCCTGTTGCAGCAGATAGCTGGTGCGGGCCATGTAATCGACCCAGGGCCGCGCCATTTCCGCCCAGCTTTCGTGGCGGTTGAAATATTGACCGAAGATCATGAGGCTCAATCCCGGCACCTTGTCATCCACCGGCTGATGGACGGAGGTGTGGACGATCGGACGGTTGATGCCGGAGGCGAATTCCAGGTCGACGATGCGCTTCAGGTCGGAAGGCGCAAAGGCCCAGGGGGAGGAGGCGGAGGTCATGGATTCCGCCGCGACGATATTCTGGCCGTAGATATGGGCGACGGACGCCGCGCCCTTCATATCGCCCAGCAAGGTGGGCCGGGGCTTTGCATCGCGGTTCCAGGTCCAGAGCGCGGCCATCGGCACATCGGCATGGCTGCGCATGGTGAGGTCGTCGCCCAGGACCGGGCGCACGTCCTCCAGCGCTTCGCCATAGAGGGTGAGGCCGTTTTCATGCGCGACCTTTGCGATCGTGCCGTAGTGGGCGTCGGCGAGAAGGTCTGCGAGGGTCTGGCGATAGTCGTGGAGGAAAGCGTCGCTGCGTGCTGGCGAGCCGATGATCGCGCCGGTGAGCACAGGGAGATAGGGGAGTGGATCATAGCCGCGCCGCGCCGTAAATTCCTCCACCATGCGCGGGGTCCAGTTGGACGGGCCGACCTCTATGCTGTCGGTCAGGAGCGCGCGGATGCCCTTTGCGCCAATCCATCCGGGGCCGACCGCGTCGCGATACATGGAGAGGTAGGTTTCCATGTAACGGCGGACGGCGGCGGGATCATATTTGTCGACTTCAAGGCCGGTGGCTTCGGCCGTGGCGGGATGGTTGGTCTTGCCGAGCAGCGAGTAGCCGAGGCGGAGGATGCGCCAGTCGCTGCCCGCTGGCGGGGTCCAGTCGAGCGTGCCGTCGGGGCGGAGATGGCTGGTGATGTCGATGACTTTGGATGGATCGACGGCTTGTGCGGCGGAGGATGATCCGGCGGGAAGGGCGGTGTAATCGCGCAGGACGGTGAAGCCCGCCTTGGCTTCGAACCGGTCCAGGCGCGGTTCGGCGGAGAGCTGGAGCGAACCGATGGGCAGCCTGGGCTTTGAGGGCTGGGCGAAGAAGTCGATGGTGACGGCGCCGGGGACGCCATCGCCAAGGCCCGGCGCACGGGGCGCGTCGTTGGCGCGCAGGACGATGCGGAAGCGGCGGGCGGTGGTGGCGGGGAAGGCGATGGTGGTCGCGGCTTCGGACAGGGGGAAGTCACCGATCTGGCGCCAGTCGCTGCCCTGCTGCGCCTCCAGCACCGGGCGGTAGGCGGGGTCGCGGAAGGGCGGCTTGGCATTAGGGACGAAGAGGGTGGCGGCGCGAACGGTGACGGGCTTGCCATAGTCGAGGATCAGCGTGCCGGGCTGATCGGCTGTGCCGGTGGTGATTTCGGCAGTGGTATTGAGGTTGCCATCCTCCAGCGCGGCGGCGTCGATGGGCCTGCCGTCGCCCTGGCGCATGTGCGGGCGGGGAAGGCTGGCGGGTTTTATGGGATAGGCGAGGACGCGCACGTCGCGGTAGAGGGGAGTGATCTTGTCCGCGCCGCCCATGCCTTCGACCGTTGGGGGGAGAGGGGCGCTCTGGAACGGGCCGACCGTTGCAGGCGGCTGCGGCAGCGGGAAGGTGAGGCGGCGGCCGCCCCGGACGGTGGTTTCCGCCCAGACGAGCTTCTTCATTGCGTCTTCGGGCTTGACCCACGGGCCGCCGGTCTCGCTCCAGCCAGGGGAGGAGGCGATGGCGAATTCCAGGCCCTTGGCGTCGGCGGTGCGCACGGCGTGGGCGAAGGCGTCCTTCCACTCGGGCGTCATGTAGACAAGCCGCTTGGGCACGATCTGCGGCGTGGCGAGGCTGGCGTCGAAATTCTGGACGCCGCCGATGCCCATGCGCGCCATCCAGTCGAGATCCTTGTCGATCCCGTCCTTGGTCACATTGCCGTTCATCCAGTGCCACCAGACGCGCGGGCGAGCACTTTGCGGCGGATTGCGGAAGCCGTCCGCCAGGTCGTCGGCGAGCAGTGGGGAAGCGAAGGCTGTGCAAGCGAGGAGCAGCGCAAGGCGAAGGGGACGGCTGGTCACGGCGGCAAATCCTCTGGCGATCAGGGGCGGGAAGGGGCGGTGCGAAGCAGAAGCCGAAGGGCGGCGATAGTGACGGCCGATCCGAGCGCGCCGCCATAAACAAGCTTGATGAGGAGCGCTGCGGACAGGGCGATGGAGGGGGGCGCACTCGCCCGGATTGCGAAAGCGAGGAGTGCGCCCAGCAATGCGCCGCCTGCCGCGAAAAAGGCTACGCGCAGCAGCACGGGCCGTAACGGCATTGCGGGAAAGTGCCGCCGTGCGAGCAGGCAGGGGACAAGCGCGCTCATCAAAGCGACGGCAGCGCTTTGCGGAATGAAGTCGAGTGCCAGATTGTCGGGTGTCCTCCAGGCAAGAAGCCGGGAGGACAGGCCGAAGGTGCCCGCGAAGAAGGCGAGGCTGAGCAATGCGTTGATGAGAAAGCTGATCGCGGCTTCGCGCCGGATCGAGATCGATCCCCTCATTGCGGAGCCTGTTGTTCCAGCAGCCCACGCGCGCGCAGCCAGGCGACGAACTGCGGCAGGACGCCGGTTGAGGTGGTGCCGGGGCGGCCGATGCCGAAACCATGGTCGCCGCGTTCATAGGCGTGAAGCTCGACCGGGCGGCGCGCATTGCGCCATGCTTCGACAATGGCGAAGCCCTGCTTTTTGAACAGGCCGTCATCCATGGCGATGGCATTGAACATCGGCGGTGCGTCAGCGGGCACGGTGACGGCGGTCATGGGGCCGTAGATGTAGCCGATGAAGGCCGGGCGAGCGTCGCCCTGTCCCTCCAGCGCGGCGTTGAGGGCGGTGATGGCTCCGGCGGAAAAGCCGATGATGCCGACGCGCGTCGGATCGACGCGGAACTGCTTCGCGCGGCTGCGGACCAGAGCGAGACCGGCGAGCGCATCCTGCGTGGCGAGTGGTTCCTTGATCTCCGCTGCGGGCGTTTGCCGGGCAGCTTGCGCCATGCGCTGGCCCATCGCCGCCATGAAGGCTTTGCTGTCGCGCGGCGTTTCGTTGAGGCGGTATTTAAGGACGAAGGCGGCTATGCCCTGATCGTTAAGCGCGCGGGCGATGGCTTCACCCTCGCTCGACATGGACAGCGACATGAAGGCGCCGCCGGGCGCCACCAGCACGGCCGCGCCATTCGCCTTGGCGGGATCGGGCAGATAGGGCGTGATCGTGGGGCGGGTGACGTTGCGGACAGTCTGATTGTCGATGACAAGCGAGCCGTAGCGGCCGCTGATATGTTCCCATTGTTCGTTGTCCGCGTCCTTGGCGGAGGGGTAAAGAGGGATTTCGGCGAGCTTTGGCTTGGCGATCGGGGTGATCTGCATCTGAGCGGCGGCCGGGACGGCAATCGCCAGGGCCAGGGTGGTCAGGACCAGTCGCTTCATCAATTCAGTCTCCCTCTCTCGAAATTCACCAGGCTATCTTGCCCGGATTTCATATCGCATTGGCACGCGCGATCGAACCATAGATGGCCGCGCTAGGCTTGGGAATGCGGGCAAAAGTCGCGGGATCAACGCTATGCAGGCCGAATTTCGGACGATAGCCAAAGATCCATTCGAAATTGTCGAGCAGCGACCAGTGGCTGTAGCCGATGACAGGCACGCCCGACGCAATCGTCTTTTGCAGTTCGGCGAGCGCGGCGGGGATGAAGCGGGCGCGCAGACTGTCATCTTCCGTGCCCACGCCATGTTCGGTGACGAAGATGGGGACGCCGGTCGCTTCATGTGCATAGCGGACGGACCCGGCGAGCGACGGGGCATAGACTTCGGACCCGCTATAATTGACTTGCGCCCCCTTGGGCGCGGGAAGCTTGCCCTTGTCGCTCCACATATTGCGCTCATAATTCTGGACGCCGAGGAAGTCGTCCGCCCGAGCGGTGTCGAGCCATGCGCCATAGAGTTCCTTGCGCTTGGCATCGCGGATGCTGTTGCGGCCAACAGCCTGATCGTCGAACATGGAAAGCGAGAGGCCAACGGGAAGATCGCCCCGAGCCGCCTTGATCGCGGCTTTGCCCGCCTTGTGCGCGGCGACGAGGTTCGTCTGCATCGCGGGCAAATCTTCCATATTCGCGGCGTTGGCTGCGGTGAATTTGGCGGTGCCAGAGCGGCGGGCCGCTTCGGCCAGCATGGCACGCTGTGCGTCCAGCACCTGCGGCGGCAGGATGATGGCGCGCAGGACCAGCAGGATATTGGGTTCGTTGAAGGTGATGGCGTGGCTGATGCCGCCCGCCAGATGCCGCGCGGCGCGATCGCAGAAGCGGGCGAAGAGCTGGACGCCTTCGCTGTTGGTCCAGCCGCCCATGGCGCTGAACCAGCGGGGCGCAGTGAAGTGGTTGAAGGTGACGACGGGTTTGAGGCCGCGTTCCCGCGCGCCATCGATCATGCGCTTGTAATGATCGAGCATAGCGATGGAGAAGAGGCCGGGTTCCGGCTCTATGCGAGCCCACTCGATGGAGAAGCGGTAGCTGTTAAGGCCCATGCTTCTGGCCAGGTCCATGTCCTGCGGCCAAAGCGCTAAGCTGTTGGCGGCGTCGCCCGAAGGGGTGGAATAGATGGTGGGCTTGATATTCTCCAGAAACCAGTTGTCGCTGACGACATTATTGCCCTCCACCTGATGCCCGGCGGTGGATGCGCCCCAGAGAAAGCCTTGCGGGAAGTTGCGGCGGCTTAGCTGGCGAGTGGCCGCAAGCGCGGGGCTGGCGGCGAGGGCCGTGCCGGTGGCGATCAAGGTCCGGCGGTCGATCATGTCTCTCTCCCAATTGCGGGTTAGTTTGTTGTGTCGTGGATGAAGGCGCAGATTTCGTCGGCGAGGCGGCGATCGCTGGTGCCCAGGTGCATGGGCAGGGAGTAATGATTGTGGCCGCTGGCGATCATCGCGCGCGGCATGGTGCCGTGGCGGGCGAGGCGGTCCTGCATCAGGGCGAGGAATTCCTGCTGGAAATGGGCGGGGTCATGCTGGGCGCAGGCGATGAAGAGGGGGAGGGTGGTCGCGGCCACGGCTTCGCGCGGCATGCGATCGGCGTAGAGGGAGGCGTCACCATAATAGAGCGTGTCGCGATCATCGAGCGGGGTGTAGCCGTAGAGACCCGAGAGCAGGATGGCGGAGCGGATGTGGGCGGTGCCGTGTCGCTTGATATAGCCCGCCACATGGACGGCTCCGGCAGAGGTGCCCATGAGGACGATGCGGTTCGGGTCGCCGCCATGCTGGGCGGCGTTGGTCTTTGCCCAGGCGATGACGGACGCGACATC
The DNA here is from genome assembly GCA_966211835.1 of uncultured Sphingobium sp. Taxonomy (GTDB): domain Bacteria; phylum Pseudomonadota; class Alphaproteobacteria; order Sphingomonadales; family Sphingomonadaceae; genus Sphingobium. Next base: position 58,681 of record CBIHNV010000018.1, on the reverse strand, counting down.
TTCGGGGCCTGCGGGCCATTGATGATCGGGGGCGAGGCGATAGTTGGGGACGATGCCAAGGAAGCCAGCCTGCGCGGCCATGCGGCCGACATTGGCGTTGGGCCAATTGGAAGCGTTGCCCTTGTCGCCTTTGAGGAAGCCTCCGCCGTGGAGGAAGATGAGGATGGGGGCGGAGGTTGTGCCCTGGGGGGCGTACAGGTCCAGGCGGTGGCGTTCGTGCGGGCCGTAGGGAAGGTCGGTGAGGGAGGCTGGTGCTTGCGCGGCCAGCCTTTCCTGCTCTGGTGCGAAAAGGTCGCGCACGGATTGCAGTATATCGGAGCCGAGGGATTGGCCCAGCGCCGCGATTTTTGCTGCCATGTCCATGCGCGATCTCTCCTTAGCCGATCAGAATTTGGCGTCGAAGCTCAGGCCGACCTGGCGGAAGGACTGAGGACCGTAGATCGCGCCGATATTATCCGTTCCGTTATAGGGGAAATCGCTCTGGATGAGCGAAGGTTCGTGCACGTTGAACAGGTTGCGACCGAAGACGGCCAGGCTGAAGCGGTCATCCTCCGTCCGCACGCCAATGCGGCCGCCGACCAGCCAGTGCGGGCGGAAGGTGGTTTCCTCGCGCGAGTTGGCCTCGTAACGGACGCGTGATTTCCAGATGGTATCGACGGCGACAAAGCCGTTGAACCGGCTGGTGACGGGCGCCTCATACTCGCCCGACAGGGTGAACTTGTACTTGGGCGCGTAGGCAAGCTGGGTGCCGCCAATGTTGGTGCCGTCGGTGCCGATGAAGCCGTTCGGATATGTGGCTTTGGCGTAGATGAAGCCAGTGTTGAGCGACAGGCCTTCGAACGGGCGACCGAAGAAGTTGATTTCCGCGCCGCGCGACTTGACGCCGCTGATGTTGGTCTGGTCGCAGGAGATGACGCCCGTGGTGCCGCTGACGGTGCATTGCTGCGCCTGGAAGTTCTTTATCTTCTGATAGAAGACGCTGAGGTCTGCAACCCAGCCGCCGAACAGGGTGGCTTTGAGGCCCGCTTCGTAAGCGGTGGGGATTTCCGGCAGGACGACGTAGGGCAGGCGCGGGGCTGCGGGGGTGGCGATCTGGCCGCCCTTGAAGCCGCGCGATGCGGTGGCATAGACCATCGCGTTGCGGGTCAGGTCATATTGCGCGCCGAGCCGGTAGGAGAAATTCGCTACGTCCAGAACTTCCCTTTGCTGAGGATTGGCGGCGAAGGACGTGGCGAAGTTGAAGCGATCGAGCGACAGGCGGTCGGTCGTGTAGCGGCCCCCGGCGATCAAGCGCAGGCTGGGCGTCAGGTGGAAAGTGCCCTGACCGAAAATGGCGAGCGAACGATCCACGATACTGTCGTCCGCGCCAGCACCTTCGCCCGCCGGATCGACGATCGGGATGACGAGGCCGGGGAAGGGCGTGACGGTGACCGACAGGGTTTCCGGGTCACGCGTCTGTTTCTGGTGCGAGAAGAAAGCGCCGACCGTATATTCTAAGAACTGATCGGACGGCGATGTCACGCGGAATTCCTGCGTGAAGAGGCTGAGGCGGCGATTGACCGGGCCGTTGGCGACCTGCAGCTCCAGCGGCGCTCCACGGAACACGTCGCTGGCCGCGCCGAAGCCGGTCTCGCTCGAACGGCGGTAGGCGGTGATCGAGGTCAGGGTGAAAGGATCGGCTTCATAGTCGATCTGGAGCGAGCCGCCGTAATTTTCGGTGTGGCCGACATAGGAGCGGTTGGAGCAATAGTCGCGATTGCCTTCGCGCGCGGTGACGCCGCAGGTGGCTAGGCGATCAGTGATGCCGACGGGATCGAAGCCTGCGCCGCCGAGGAAGGGGCCGGGGCCGCCTGTCCTGATGAAGGTAAAGAAGTCTCCGCCATTTTCCGCGCGGGATTTGGCATAGTCGCCGATCAGGTTGACGGTGAGGTTATCGGTCGGCTCCCACAGCAGGCGGCCGCGCACGCCCCAGCGGTCATTGTCGTTGAGCTTTCCGGTGATGGTGTTGCGATTGACGCCCTGGCGGAAATTGGCGACGCCCGAGACGCGGACGGCGGCATTGGGCGCGAGGGGGATGTTGACGACGCCTTGCAGCACCTGATTGCCGAACTTGGACCCGGCGGTGCCTGCGTCGGACAGCTCGCCGCGCACGCGGGCGGAAAAGCCGCTGGGGTCGGGCGCGTTGGTAGTGATGTTGATGACGCCTGCCGAGGTGGTGAGGCCGAAGAGGGTGCCTTGCGGACCTTTCAGTACTTCGATGCGGCTGACATCGAACAGGTCGCTGATGTTCGCATTGCCCTGGCTGACCTGATCGACGACGACGCCGACCGAAGCGACCGCGCCTGCCGAGAAGGTCTGCGTACCGATGCCACGGATCGAGCCGCCGCCGCCGGTATTCTGACCCGGAGCCTGCTGGATTTCGAGGCTGGGCGCGATGCGGTTCAAATCGTTGAGGGTGTTGACCTGCTGCCGTTCCAGCTGCGCCTGATTGGCGACGGTGATGGAGATGGGCACCTCCGTCACCTTTTCAGCCTTGCGCTGGGCGGTGACGATGATGTCGGAGGTCGCCTGATCCGCTGCCTGGGGCGACGATGCGGTGGCGGTGTCCTGCGCCCATGCGGGCGTGGCGATGGCGAGCAGGCTGGCGCTGCTCAAGGCTATGCTGGTGGTGAACTTTCTCATGACGTTGATCCTCTCCCCTTGTTGTTTACTGCTCGTCGATAATGCGGTTGGTGAGCGTGCCGATGACGCCGATGCTGATTTCGACCTTGTCCCCGGCCTTCATGTAGAGCGGGGGCTGACGCTTATCGCCGACGCCGCCGGGGGTGCCGGTGGCGATGACGTCGCCGGGGGCAAGGGGCGTGAAGGCGGAGATATATTCGATGACGGTGGCGATATCCCAGATCATGTCGCTGATCGGCTGATCCTGGACCAGTTCGCCGTTGAGGCGGGTCTGGACGCGCTGGGCGTTTAGATCGCCCGCCTCGTCCGGCGTCACCAGCGCTGGGCCGAAGCCGCCGGTGGCGGGGAAGGTCTTGCCCGGCGTGAACTGAATATTGTGGCGCTGCCAGTCGCGGGCGGAGCCGTCATTGAAGCAGGCGTAGCCCGCGACATGGGCCATTGCGTCGGCGCGGGCGACTTTGTGCGCGGGCTTGCCGATGATGACGGCGAGTTCGCCTTCATAGTCGAAGCGGGTGGTGACGGATGGCTTCACCATCGGCTGGCCATCGGCGACGAGGCTGTCGGCATAGCGGACGAAGATGGCGGGATGCTCCTTCTGCTCGCGGCCGGTTTCCTTCACATGCTCGGCATAGTTGAGGCCGACGCAGAGGATCTTAGCCGGGTCGGGGATAACCGGGAGCAGGACGATGTCGTTGCGGTTGTGGCGCTCGCCTTCGGTGAGGCTGGCGAGATTGCCCGTGGCGAGGGCGGCCTTCAGGCTGAGCGCGCCGGTCAGTTCGATGATGGCGTCGCCGTCGAGGCGGCCGAAGCTGGGGGTGCCGTCGGGGCGGCGGAAACTGACGTAACGCATCAGGCTTGTTCCTCGGTGAGCGGTTGCGGGGTCCAGTCGCGGCGGTGGCGGAATTTCTCTTCGGCGGCGCGCAGGCCGGTCAGGTCCTTGTCGGACATGCCCCATTGGTCGATGCGGCCTTCAGGCCAGGTCCAGTCTTCGGGGGCTCCGGCCTTGTAGTCCTCCGGAACTTTCTCGACGGCGGTGGAGAATTCGATGACGGGGCCGAAGGGGGCGATGAAATAGGCGAAGACGTTTGCGCCGGGGCCGTGACGGCCGGGACCCCAGGCGGGGACCATGCCCTGGTCGCGCAGGCGGCCGATGCCGCGCATGACTGCGTCCATGTCGGCCATCTCGAACGCGATATGGTTGAGCGAGGAGAAGCCTGCGCGGGCGAAGGCGGTCGAGTGGTGGGAGTCGTTGCAGCGGACGAAGACCATGCCCTTGGTCCGGTCGGAGACGCGGAAGCCCAGTGCGTCCTCGATCAGGTGGCCGGTGGCTTCGGCGTCGGTGGCGTTGAAGACGACGTGGGTAAGCTTGACGGGGAGGTCATGGCCTTCGATCGGGGCGACTTCGCTCGTGTCGGTGAGGAAGCGGAGCAGTTCGCCTTCGGCAAGCTCTACGATGATGCCGTGGCCGTTGCCGGGATCGTGCGAGGTGATGGGGCTGGCGGGGATGCCTGCTTGCGTCACGCTGGCTTTCAGTTCTTCGAGGCGTTCGGGCGAGCAGGAGAAGGTGGTGGAGCGGACATAGGGCTCGTCCGACTCTTCCAGCGCGACGAGATAGGGGAAGCTGCCCGATCCGCGTAGATAATGGGTGCCGCCCCGTACTTCGGCGGGGGCCATGCCCCAGATGTCGGTGAGGAAAGCGGCGGCCTCTGCGGCGTGGGGCAGCGCCAGTTCGATGCTGCGCAGTTTCATTTCGTGTCTCCGTGGGTGAGGCCAGCGGCTGTGATGCCCGCGATGGCGCAGGCTTCGTCCATGTCGCCTGTGTCGCCGCTGGTCCCGACGGCGCCGATTATCCGCCCTTCCAAGTCACGGATGATGACGCCGCCGGGTGACAAAGCGAGTTGGCCGCCAGTGACGGCCACGACGCTTTGAAAGAAAACAGGGTTTGAGGCGGCGCGGGTGGCGATGACCCGCGTGTCCGCTCCCATGCCGAGTGCGCCCGTGGCTTTTGCCTTGGCAATGTCGAAGCGGAACAGGCTGGCGCCATCCTCGCGCGCGAAGGTAACGGGGTGCGCGCCTGCGTCGAGGATGATGATGGCGAGGGGCTGGGCCTGCTGGACGCGTGCCTCCTCAAGGATGGCGTCAAGGATGGTGCGGGCCTGGGCGAGGGTTATGGTCATGGCCGGAGCTTTGCTTGCAATTGCGTGAGAAGGTCTGCGGGCTTGCCGGTGCCGAAGACATAATGGTCGGGGCGGACCAGGACGGCTTGCGCGTCGTGAGCGGTGAGCCAGTCGGCGATCGCGCCATCGGCGGGCACGACGGTGATGTCGGCGGGGGCGTCAACTGGTTCGCTGGTGAAGAGACGCCAGCCGCTGCCGGTGATGTCGTCGAGGAGTTGGCCGTCCACGCTGGGCTGGATGAAGCGTTCGCCTGCCGCTGGCGTGCCGGGGGCGATGACGCCTTGGGCGATAGCGGGGATGAGGTCGGCGGCGGTGCCGTGGCTCGCGCCCTTGGCGGCTTCGCGCATCTGAGTGTCGCGGGCGACGGCCTGATCCGGGTCGAGCATGCAGATGTAGCGGCCTGCGGCAACGGCGGCGGAGATGACGGCGCGGACATGGGGGTCACGCTCGGTCTGGTAGCTGTCGAGCAAGCTTTCCGGGGCGCGGCCTGCCAGCACCAGTTCGAGCTTCCAGGCGAGATTGGCGATGTCGCGCAGGCCATGGCACATGCCCTGGCCGAAGAAAGGCGGCGTCTGGTGCGCTGCGTCTCCTGCGAGGAAGACGCGGCCCCGGCGCCATTGCTCTGCGATCAGGCCGTGAAAGCGGTAGGTGGCGGCACGGACGATCTTGTGCGGGACGCCGGTGAGATATGGCGCGACGAGCGCGGCGACATTGTCCGGCTGCATCATGACGGCGTCGTCCTCACCGGGGAGGAGCATGAATTCCCAGCGCCGGTGATTGCCACGGCCCGGCACGATGGTCGCGGGGCGCTTGGGGTCGCACATCATGACGGAGAGCTTTTGCAGGTCGGCGGCTTCCGGCACGCCCCAGAGGTCGGGGAAGCGGACCGGGCCATCGACTTCGGCATCGACGACGAGCCAGGGTTCTTCGAAATCGAGATCATCGAGCGCTATGCCGAGCGCCTTGCGCACGGCGCTGCGCGAACCGTCGCAGGCGATGACATAGCGGGCGTGTTCGGTGCGGTTGTCCGAGAGACGGAGGGTGACGGCGTCTGCGTCCTGCTCCAGCCCTTCGAAGGCGGTGCCTAGCTGGACGGTGATATTGGAGTAGGCGGCGAGGGCTTCGCGCAGATGTTCTTCGAGCTCTGGCTGATAGAAGAAATAGTCGTTGGACCAGCTGAACGGGCGGGGGCGGCCGACCGTGCCCATATAGCGGATGACGCCATGGTCGGCGCCGACATGGAGATGCCCTTCCGTATCGCGCATGTCCGACGCGACGCGATTGATCACGCCCGCCGACTGGAACAGGCGCATCATTTCGTGGTCGAGATGGACCGCGCGTGGCAGAGGGTAGGGATGCGCCTCCTGCTCGACAACGAGCACCGACAGGCCCGCCTTGCCAAGGAGATTGGCTGCAAAGGCCCCTACCGGGCCGCAACCGATGATCGCTACGTCGAACATCTTACTGGGTCAGTTCTTTCAGGCGGAGACGGGCTGGATGGACTTGTGGAGGCGGCCGCCCTGCATGATCATCTGGAGGCGGGCAGGCTCCTGGAGGATGGCGACGTCCTGCGTGGGGTCGCCTTCGACCAGGAGGAGGTCGGCAAGATAGCCTTCGCGGATGAGGCCGACCTGCTCGCCCATCAGCTGACCGCCGAGCATGGTCGCCGCGCTCAGGGCTTCGGCTGGCGTGAAGCCGAAATAATCCACGAAATGCTGGAGATCGCGGGCGTTGCGGCCATGCGGATTGAAGGGGAAACCATAATCCCCGCCGATGAGGATGCGGACGCCACGGCGCTTGAGTTCAGGAACTAGGTTCGCTTCCAGCTGCATGCGCTGCGTAGCGCTGGCCTTCATCGCGCTCATGTCGATATGGGGCGGCGGTGTCGCTTCGAGTGCGGCGACCGAGACGCCCGGCCCGGGGGCGTAGAAAATCTCATCCTTGCGAGCCGTGAGCGCGTCGATCGCGGCTTCGTCGGCGAAGGAGCAGTGGTAGAGAATGCGGGCACCGGCTTCGAGCGCAAGGTCGATGGCGCGCGGGCTGTAGGCGTGGGTGGCGATCCAGAGGCCGTTCGCCTTTGCCGCTTGCCCAGCCGCCCCCATTTCCTCGTCAGTGTAGAGGATGTCCTGGGCGGAGCCGGGCTTTAGCGCATCCTCGCCGGAGATGACGAGCTTTACGGATTTGACGCCGGTTGCGCTGCAATGGTCCATGAAGGCGCGCATCGCGTCAGGCCCACGGCCGTTGAAGACGTCGCCGGTTTCGACGCCTTCTTCGCCTTCGGGGCTGCGTTCCAGCGTCGAGGGGACGAGGCGCGGGCCGGGGGCTTCGCCTTGTGCGATGGCGCGGGCGAGCTCGGGCTCTATCCCTTCACCCAGCGCGCCTGCGGAGTAGGCGCTTGTGAAGCCATGGTCGAGGAGGACCCGCGCGTTACGCCAGGCAGCGGTCTTGAGCTCTTCGGGCGGCAGGATGAACTGGTGGTAGATATGTTCGACCGAGCTGCCCCAGGTCAGGTGACAATGCGCGTCGATGAGGCCGGGCATGAGCGTGTTGCCCTGACCATCGATACGGGTGTCGGCGGCGACGGCATTAAGGTCCGCATCGGCTGCGAAAATGGCGGCGATACGATCCTGATCGACCAGGACCGCGCCGGTCGCACTGGGCGCGCCCGTGCCATCGAAGATGCGCACATTGTGGATGAGCTGCCGCATAATGTCCTCTCCCGGCATTCGTGCCTTGTGGAGGGTAGATGCGCCTTAATTGCCCAGAGGAAAAATAATCATTTTTACTATTACCATAGTCAGGAGCTATGGATAAAATAGTCCAGGAGCCGCTGACCCAGGCCGGACAAGCGCGCGCCCTTCAGCTTGCGGATGCCGATGCTACGGGGGAAAGCGGCTTCGCGGATGGCGATGGCGCGCAGGACGCCGATCGACAGTTCGGCAGCGGCGACCTGCATGGGGAGGATGGTGACGCGGCTGCTGCTGCGCACGATCGCCTTTGTCGTGAGCAGGGAGTCGCAGCGGATGCTGCTGCTGGGGACGGGCGCGTCGGCGGCGAGGAACAAGGCATCGACCTGACGGCGGAACGCGCCGCGCGCTTCGGGCAGGACCCAGCGCAGGTCGGCGACCTCCTTCAACGACACTTCGCTTGGCAAATGTTCGTTGGCTCGGCCGACGATCAGGGAGAAGGGGTCCTGCGAGAAAGTGAGTTCGTCCAGATCGTCGGGAGGCACGTCCATGCCCGTTGTGACGAAGGCGAGTTCGATGTCGCCCTGACGGAGGAGGGTGGCAAGGTCGGGATCAGGCCGCTCAATGACATGGAGCGAGAAGTTGCCAGCATCATCCTCAAGGAAGCGCACGGCGCCGGGCAGCAAGCTGACCAACGCCCCGGGCGTGCCGCCGACGCGCAGGGGGCCGGCGATGCCCTGGCGTGAGAGGCGCAGTTCTTCTTCGGCGTCCTTGAGCAAGCCTTCCATCGCCTGGGCGCGGCGCAGGAGCATGCGCCCCTCCGCCGTCAATGCGATACCTGCCCGGGACCGTTCCAGTAGGGTGGCGCCGATTGACTGTTCCAGCTGGGCGATGGCGATCGAGACGGAGGGCTGCGAAATGTTGAGCAGCCGGGCGCCGCCGCTGATCGAATTGGCCCGGCATACGGCCAGGAAAGTGCGGAGCGCCCGGGGGTCGATCATCTGCCGCTGACCGTCGCGCCGAGTTCCGGGAGCGGCGTCCACTCGCGGTCCGCAGGGAGGGGGGCGAAGAGGCTGTCGATAAGCTCATCGCTGACCTCTTCCGGCGTTGCGGGGGCCCAGCGCGGCGCATTGTCCTTGTCGAAGATGACGGCGCGCACGCCCTCGATGAAGTCGGGGCGGCGAATGACATGACAGGCGATGCGATATTCGTTGCGCATGTTTTGAGCAAAGTCGGTGAAGGCCGCCCCTTCCGTCATTTGCCGCAGCGCGACCTTGATCGTCTGGGGCGATTTGGTCGCGAGCACCGCCAGTTGCGCCTGCGCCCATTCCGATCCGTCGGCGCGCAGGGCGGCGAGGATGTCCTCATAACGGCTGGAGGCGAACAGCCGGTCTATGTCGGTCCGCTGGGCTTCCCAGGCGGAGGGCGGCGGCGGGTCGCTCATCTCGTCCAGTATTTCGCCAATGCCATCCGGATCAGCGATGATCCGCGCCTTGACGGCATCCAGCTTTTCCGAGGCCAAATAATGGGTGGCGATGCCGATCGCCGCGCAATCCGCTCCATAGATGCGCGCGCCGGTGGTGCCGAGCCATGTGCCGGTCTGGCCCGGCATGCGTGGCAGGAACCAGCCGCCGCCCACATCGGGGAAAAGGCCGATGCCGGTTTCGGGCATGGCATAGACGGTGCGCTCGGTCGCGATGCGGAAGCGCGCAGGATCGGAAATGCCGACGCCGCCGCCCATGACTATGCCGTCCATGAAGGCGATGACTGGCTTTTCATAGAGGAACAGCAGGTGGTTGAGGCGGTATTCGGTGTGGAAGAAGTGCTCCGCCTCCGAACAGTCGCCCTTCGCGCTGTTCGCGATCATGGCGATGTCGCCGCCCGCGCAGAAGCCGCGCGACAATTTGGGGTCGCCATCGGGCGAGGGGGCGTGGTCGAGCATGACGGCGGAAATGTCATCATCGTGACGCCAGGCGAGCAGCGCGTCGATCATGGCGGAGCACATCTCCATCGTCAGCGCGTGGATCGCCTTGGGCCGGTTAAGGCGGATGCGGCCGACGCCATTTTGCACGAAGATGATCAACTGATCCGTCATTCCCTATCCCACCTGTTTGCCGCCGCCTGACGCGGTCGGACCTTATCTAGATTATTCGAACAGCTGTTATCGGTTCGGATCGTTCCGGGGAAGGGGATTGCGAGGGAACGGCGTGCGCGGTCGCGTCGTTGAAAATTCGACCTATGGGCAGGAGGAGTGGATGAACGGCGATCCGAATGGCGGCGGGCCTGCTGAAACCTTGTCGCCGGTTCTGCCGAACCAGACGGAAGAGGCCGCCGAGTCATTGCTGAAATTATGCTGCGATGCTGATCTGAAGATCGCGACGGCGGAGAGTTGCACGGGCGGGCTGCTGGCGTCGCTGCTGACCGATGTGGAAGGCGCGAGCCATGCGTTCGAGCGCGGGTTCGTGGTATATAGCGAGGATGCGAAGTGCGAGCTGCTTGGTATCGCGCGGGAAAAGATCGATAGTTGTGGTGCGGTGAGCCGGGACGTGGCGATCGCCATGGCGGAGGGCGCGATCGCCAAGTCCAATGCCGACATTGCGCTGGCGGTGACGGGCTATGCAGGCTCCGCGCCTCCTGGAGATGAGCCGGGGCTGGTGCATTTCGGGTGCGCGCGGCGCGGCGGCGCAACACGGCATCGCGAGGAGCATTTCGGTGATCTGGGGCGCGGACCGATCCGGCTGGAGGCGATCGCCGTCGCGTTGAAGATGATGAGGGAGGCAGTGCATGGGGGCTGAACGGTTCGAGGCGATTGACAGCCATGGCCTGGTGCGGCTCGCCGCTGCGACGCCGGAGGCAAGCGTTGCCGATGTCGGCGCCAATGCAGCGGCGATTTTGCGGATGGCGCGCGAGGCGGCGGGGAAGGGGGCGGATATCATCCTGTTCCCCGAACTGTCGCTGTCTTCCTATGCGATCGATGACCTGCATTTGCAGGACGCGTTGCTCGACAGGGTGGAAGCGGAGGCCGGGCGGCTGGTGGAGGCGAGCGCTGACTTGCCGGTGCTGCTGGTCGGCGCACCGGTGCGGCGGGCCGGGCGGCTCTACAATGCGGCGCTGGTCATTGCGGGTGGCAAGCTGCTGGGCGTGGTGCCGAAAAGCTACCTGCCCAATTATCGCGAATATTATGAGAAGCGCTGGTTTGCTCCTGGAGCGGGGTTGGCCGGGCTTGAGATCGATGTGGCGGGGTATCGCGCGCCGTTCGGGCCGGACCTGATCTTTGCAGGGGGCAATCGGGCCGACTTCGTCTTTCATGTCGAGATTTGCGAGGATTATTGGGCGCCGCTGCCGCCGTCTACTTTTGGCGCGTTGGCGGGGGCGCTGATCCTGTGCAACCTGTCGGCGTCCAACATCATCGTGGGCAAGGCACGGGATCGGGACCTTCTGTCGGCGGCGCAATCGATGCGGTGCATTGCTGCCTATGCCTATTCGGCGGCAGGCTATGGCGAGAGCACGACGGACATGGCCTGGGACGGGCAGGCGATGGTGCATGAGATGGGCGATCTGCTCGCGGAGTCCGCCCGCTTTGGTGACGCGCCGGAGATCATCTATGCCGATATCGACGCGCAGCGGCTGCGGCTGGAGCGGATGCGCAACGGCACCTTCAACGACACGGCCGAAGCGATGGGCCATCCCGAGCAGCGCTTCCGCAAGGTGCGCTTCGAAGCCGTGGCAGCGGGCGAGCGGGAAGGGCTCTACCGGCCGGTGCGACGCTTTCCCTTTGTCCCGGCTGATCCGCTGCGGTTGGACGCTGATTGCTATGAGGCGTTCAACATTCAGGTGGAGGGGCTGGTCACCCGGTTCCGGGCGACGGCGGGCAAGCATCTGGTGATCGGCGTGTCCGGGGGGCTGGATTCCACCCATGCGCTGATCGTCGCGGCCAAGGCGTGCGACCGGCTGGGCCTGCCGCGATCAGCGATCCTTGGCTATACCATGCCGGGCTTTGCCACGGGTGAAACGACCAAGTCCAATGCCTGGGCGCTGATGAAGGCGCTGGGCGTCAGTGGCGACGAGATTGATATTCGTCCGGCGGCGCGGCAGATGCTGGCGGACATGGATCATCCCTTTGCAAAGGGCGAGCCAGTCTATGATGTGACGTTCGAGAATGTGCAGGCGGGGCTGCGTACCGATTATCTGTTCCGGCTTGCCAACCGGCATGGCGGCTTCGTCGTCGGGACGGGCGACCTTTCCGAACTGGCGCTTGGCTGGTGTACCTATGGCGTGGGCGACCAGATGAGCCATTATGCGGTCAATAGCGGCGTGCCCAAGACGCTGATCCAATATCTGATCCGCTGGTGCATCACGACGAACCAGTTCGACGCGGAGACGGACAAGATATTGCAGGCGATCGTCGACCAGGAAATATCGCCTGAACTGGTGCCCGCCGATGCGTCGGGCGCGATGCAGAGCACGGAGAGCAGGGTCGGGCCATATGCGCTCAACGACTTTTTCCTGCATCATATCGTGCGATGGGGACAGCCGCCGTCCAAGGTCGCTTTCCTCGCCTGGCATGCCTGGCGCGATGTGGAGGCGGGCGCGTGGCCGCCGGGATATCCGGAAGGCGCCAAGCAAGCCTATGACCTGCCGACGATACGGCACTGGCTGGATAACTTCCTCTACCGCTTCTTTACGATCAGCCAGTTCAAGCGGTCGGCGCTGCCCAATGGACCGAAGGTTTCGGGCGGCGGCGCGCTATCGCCACGCGGTGACTGGCGGGCGCCATCCGACAGCAGCGCGACGGTCTGGCTGGAAGAGTTGGAGGAGCGGATCGGAGCTGCCGGTAAGCCGTGAACAAATACAGCTGGATCGACGGCGAAGTTGCCATGGCGCATCTTTTTTTCGCCACAAATCATTGACCCTGCGCCATATTTGGGTTAAGCAATTCCTAAGGCAGAAAAGCGCGTGACCGCGAGCGATCTGACCGAAAAGGCAAACTGCCGGTGACGGCAGGACGCAAAGCTTCCGGTCTCTTCATTGAGACAGCGGGGTTACCGAAGCAGGATTTGATGCGATGCAACCGCTTGGCCTCTCTTCTTCATTCATGAACTCCGGTCCACTCGGCTGGGCGGCATTGGCGTCGTTCGTGAATTTGCCATCGGGTTTGGGGAACGCAGGCTGTGATCAGCCTTGGCGGTCCTCATTCGGATTTCTCAAGCGGTCATCGCCGGGCGGTTTCAGCCGCCCCTGAACTGTAACTCCCTCGGGTCGCACTCTGGGAGAGAAGCACAGCGTCCCAAAGACCCATCTCCCCACCCGGGACGCTGTGCTTCATTCTTTTGCCGCAAGGCTCTTATCTGATCTCCGGAAATCCTGATGCGTGAAGTCGACCGGCGGCTTGATCGCGCGGTCAAATTGAACCACTGCTGTGCAGCCCCGACATCCGACATGAGGAATGCTGCATGAAGACCCGCGCCGCTGTCGCTTTTGAAGCGAAGAAGCCCCTGGAGATTGTCGAGGTTGATCTGGAGGGTCCCAAGGCTGGCGAGGTGCTGGTCGAGATCATGGCGACGGGCATCTGCCATACCGACGCATATACGCTGGACGGGTTCGACAGCGAGGGCATCTTCCCGTCGATCCTGGGCCATGAAGGTGCTGGGATCGTCCGTGAGGTCGGACCGGGCGTGACGTCGGTCAAGCCGGACGATCATGTGATCCCGCTCTACACCCCCGAATGCCGCCAGTGCAAAAGCTGCCTTAGCGGCAAGACGAACCTGTGCACCGCGATCCGCGCGACGCAGGGCCAGGGGTTGATGCCGGACGGGACGAGCCGGTTCAGCTACAAGGGGCAGACGATCTTTCACTATATGGGCTGCTCGACCTTCTCGAACTTCACCGTGCTGCCGGAAATTGCGGTGGCGAAGATCCGGGCGGACGCGCCGTTTGACAAGAGCTGCTATGTCGGCTGCGGCGTCACGACGGGTGTAGGCGCTGTCATCAATTCGGCGAAGGTTACGCCCGGTTCCAACGTCATTGTCTTTGGCCTTGGCGGCATCGGCCTCAATGTCCTGCAGGCCGCGCGCATGGTGGGGGCGGACCGGATCATCGGCGTCGATGTGAATGACGGGAAGGCCGAGTGGGGCAAGCGCTTTGGCATGACCCATTTCTACAATTCACGGGGCAAGAACACGGCCGAGGTCGTCGCTGATCTGGTCGCGCTGACTGATGGCGGCGCGGATTACACGTTCGACTGCACCGGCAATACTGAAGTCATGCGGCAGGCGCTGGAGGCGTGCCATCGTGGCTGGGGTGTTTCGACCGTCATCGGCGTTGCTGAAGCGGGCAAGGAAATCTCCACCCGGCCGTTCCAGCTGGTCACTGGACGCGTGTGGCAGGGCAGCGCCTTTGGCGGGGCGAAGGGGCGGACGGACGTGCCCAAGATCGTCGACTGGTATATGAACGGCAAGATCGAGATCGACCCGATGATCACCCATGTGCTGACGTTGGAAGAGATCAACAAGGGATTTGACCTGATGCATGCGGGCGAGAGCATCCGCAGCGTCGTGGTGTTCTGAGCGGCGGCATGGAGCAGGTCAGCGCCAACAGGGCCTTTGGCGGCGTGCAGGGTGTCTACCGGCATACCTCGGTCGAGACGGGGACGGAGATGAGCTTTTCCGTCTACGTTCCACCGCATGAGGACGGAGCGAAGCTGCCGGTGGTCTGGTATCTTTCGGGCCTCACCTGCACCCATGCTAATGTGACGGAGAAGGGCGAGTTCCGGAAGGCTTGCGCGGAATTGGGGCTGATCTTAGTCGCGCCGGACACGTCACCGCGCGGGGAGGGGGTGCCCGATGATCCTGCGGGGGCTTATGACTTTGGCCTTGGGGCTAGTTTCTATGTGGATGCGACGCAGGCGCCCTTCGATCGCCATTATCGGATGTGGTCCTATGTTGCCGAGGAACTGCCTGCCCTGATCGCGGAGAATTTTCCGGCCGACATGAGCCGCCAGTCGATTATGGGGCATTCTATGGGCGGCCATGGCGCGCTGACCATCGGGCTGCGTCATCCGGAGCGGTTCAAGGCGGTGTCGGCTTTCGCGCCGATCGTTGCGCCCGGTCAGGTGGCATGGGGCGAGAAGGCGTTGGGCGGATATTTGGGGCAAGATCGGGCTGCCTGGCGGAAGCATGACGCCGTTGCCTTGATCGAGGACGGGGCGCGTGTGCCTGAATTGCTGGTGGATCAGGGGACTGACGACGCGTTTCTGGAGGAGCAGTTGCGGCCGGAGTTGTTGCGCGCGGCTTGCGATGCGGCGGGGATTAGGCTGACGCTCAACATGCGTGAGGGCTATGATCATAGCTATTATTTCATATCGAGCTTTATGGGCGAGCAGTTGCATTGGCATGCGGAGCGGCTTGGTGTGGGGTGACTTCGCGGCTTGAAGAATGGCGATTGTCGAGAGCTACTTTGCCTCCAATTCGCCGGCCGCCCTGAGCTTGTCGAAGGGTTATTCTGCTCTTTAAGAAAGAGAAGGGCTTCGACAGGCTCAGCCCGAACGGAGGTGGGGTGGTTGCGGTTATTACCTGCGCGCTTCTGACACCTGAAGGCGTTTCGGCTGCTTGAGTTTCACGAAGGTGCCCAGTTCGCGGCGGAGCATGGTGAGCATCCAGTTGCGGTGGTTTTCGATGAATTCGGGGAAGCCGTTGGGACGGGACGGATCGAACAGGGGCACCTGCCAGTCCGACGGCTTTTCCTCATAGCTTGTTTCTATCCGGGCTGAGCCGTCGTCCGGCGCATCGACATGGCTGCCGAAATAGCTGTTGCCCTTGAAACGGAGGGATTGGACAGGATCGAAGCCAGCCTTGATCAGATAGTCGGGGCCTTTGCGCCCGACCTCGCTGCCGTAGCGAGCGGTGCCCGCCACCTTGAAGACATTGTCACGGAAACGGACGTCGCGCGCCCAACCGTCCCATTGGGTTGCGACGACCATCTGGACGTCCAGCGCCTTGCCGACATGGACGATATTCTTTTCGACCAGCGCGTCCGACACATTGCCCGATATCTGGAAGATGCGCGTGCCGTCATTGCGGCTGACATTGAAGCGCGCGACGGTTCCATGATTGCCGATATTGCCATTGTCATCATGCCGGGGCGAGCAGATCAGCAGGAAGCCGCCCGCATTGTCATGGCTGTAATTGTAGAGCAGCGTCGTGCGGCGGGAGTTGAAGTCTGAATCGAAGCCCTGACCGTCATAGCGGGTGCGGGTATACGCCGCCTCATTGAGCTGGATGAGGCTGTTGTCCGTGCTCCACTGCCAGATGCCCGCATTATAACCGGGCGCGCGGCTCCCGGCATAGCGGACGATATTATGCTCGATAAGCGCGCCGCTGGTGCCGCGCGGCACGATGCCGTCGCCGCCGATATCCTCCACATAATTGTCGCGGATTACGACCTTTTCGCTCGGGAACCAGTTGGCCGACGTCACCTGGTCGCTGATCCCGGCGATGCCCGACCGGTCCACGCGCCAGATGATGTTGCGTTCGATGATGAGGTCGTCGAATTTCGTTGGTGTCCGTTGTCCGGCCACGCGGAAGACGATGCCGCCATTATCCTTGCGGTCGTTCGTGCCGCGCACATCATGGATATACATGTCGCGGATACGGATGCCGCGCGTGATGCCGCGATCCTCCGCGGAAATGAGGACGCCGGTGCGCGCCGCTGGAGTAGTGCTGTCGTTTGTGACCTCAAGGCCGCTGACGGTCACATAATCCGCGTTGAGAATGGCGACGCCATAGGGCGAGATGCCGCCCGCGTCGATACGGGGTCGCGAGCCTATGCCATCGGTGCTGATGACGATGGACGCCTTTTCAGTACCGGATCGAGTGAGCCTGAGGGGCTCGCGCCACAGTGACCCCGCCATGAGCTTGACCTCATCACCCGGCTGCAGCGGGAAAGCGGCGACGCGGGAAAAAGACTCCCATGGCTGCGTGGGGGAGGTCCCGGTGAAGCTGTCATTGCCCAGCGTCGAGCTGACATAATAGGTTTCGGCATCCGCAGCCGTTGCTGCCCATGACAAGGCGAGAAGGGAAGCGGCGCCCAATGATTTCAGCAACTTTATCCTCTTTCTTCGCGGTGTGACCTAAGGATCTTCTAGCGACGCGGGCCTGAACGCGAAGTGAAATGATCTGCCCTTTCCCACGAAAAAAAAGGCCCCGCCTCCAGCAGGAGACGGGGCATGGGAGAGGCGCTTAAATGCCCCGGAAGCTCGTCAGAATTTGACGCCCACAGTGACACCATAGGTCCGCGGTTCGGCATAATAGCCGCCCGCAAAGCCTAGCTGGCCATAGTCGATGCCGCGCACGAAATCCTTCGCGTTGGTGAGGTTCTTCACCCACAGGCGGACTTCGCCTTCGCCAGAGCCGAGCGAGAAGCCATCAATGCTGACCTGGGCATCGATCAGGTCGATGTCGTCGCCCTTGATCTGTTCATTGAACGGCGAGCCGAGCGAGCTGCTGAAGTTATATTTGCCGTCTTCATGCGTGTACCCGATCCGCGCGCGCAGCGTTGCGTTGCGCCAGTTCAGCGGGAATTGCGCGTTCAACGCCACATTGGCCGTCAGCGGAGACGTGTAGCCCGGCGTCGCGATCGACGCGATATTGACCGGCGGTTCGCCAGCTACCGGCGACTGGCCTGCCAGGAACTCCTTATATTTGATGTCGATATAGCCGATGCTGCCGTCGATGGAGAAGTTGTCCGAAAGGACGGCCTGCGCTTCTGCTTCGACGCCGTTATACACGACCTTGCCCGCGTTGATGATGCGCGTCGCGAAGGTTCCGGCCGGTGCGTCGGTCACGGGACCGATAACGGCAAGATTGTCGTAGATGTTGTGATAGGCCGCAAGATTCAGGCGCAGGCGGCGGTCGAGCAGCTCCGTCTTGACGCCCACTTCATAGGAAGTGACTTTTTCCGGTTCGAAGCTGCCGAGCTGGCTCGTGCCGAAGATTGCCGGGTCCTGCGAGTTGAAACCACCCGAACGATAGCCGGTGGCGGCGCGGGCATAAAGGTTGATGCCATCAGCGACGTCATAGCCAGCCATCAGGTTCCAGGTGAACTTGCTGAACTTGGCCCGGCCATATTCCGGCACGGCGGGCGCGACCGCGCCGTTCTGAAGACGGATCATCTTCTTTTCGTCCCAGGTGTAACGGCCGCCTGCGGTGAGGCGGATGCCACTGTCGCGGCCACCGGGATAGAAGGTGAACTGCCCGTAGACGGCGGTGCTTTCGCTCCACGACGTGTAGTTCAACCGGGCAAGCGTCTGGACCAGGCGGTAGCGTGCCGGATTTGCGGCAGCGAACCCAGGTCCGAGCGGGCCGAAGTTGGCGAGGAACACGGAGTTGGTGTCGAGGATGAAGCCGCTATTCTGGCGGCCGTTCTCAGACCCCTTCTCCCAGAAATAGAAGCCGCCGACGACCCAATCCAGCGAACTGCTGTCACCAGAGATTTCGACTTCCTGGCTGAATTGCTTGTGACGGCGACTGTTAGCGACGGAGAAGAGATCCTGGCTGATGGTCGGCACAGGCGCTGCGGAGATGAACGGAATAGCCGCAGCGGGAATGGTGGGGACGAACTGCAACAGAGATGCGGGCATGCCGTTGAACAATGTTGCGTTCGAAAATGCCGGACCACTGAAAGCGCCGAGGCCATCGAGATCCGTCACATTGTCACTGTTCCAGAAGCGATAGCCGGTCGTCGACTTGACCTTGAACCCACCGAAGTCATTCTGGACCTGAAGATTGTGACCCCAAGTCTTGTCAACAGCGCGGCTGAGAACGTTGTTGCAGACCTCATGCCGATAGCGGCGTTCAGGGGCAGCGAGGGCCGCGCATTCGGGATCGGCGAAGGTTGCGCCTGCGAGATATTGGGCAACCGGCGCCTGCTGCGTTACTACCGCCTGTCGGCCGTCGACGTTGATGGGAGCGTTTGGCGTGCCGTCCGAAACATTGGTGAGGACGAAGGGGAGCGGCGTGCCCTTGATGCGGTTCCAGTCGAAAATATACTGGATGCTGCCGGTGCCGCCCAGGTCAATGCGGGCTGCGGCGCGGAATGCGTCGGACTTGCGCGCGCCCGGATCGCGAGAGTCGCGCGGCTGCAGGATGTTGTCGATGACGCCATCACGTTCGCTGTGGCTGTAGGTAAAGCTGGTCGAGATGCCCGCGATCTCGCCCGGATCGATCGATATTTTGCCGTTCCAAGCGTTGAAATTTCCGTAGCCAGCCTCAGCTTTCAGACGGAAGGTCGATGAGGGGGCGCGGGTGATGAAGTGGATCGCACCGCCCGTTGTGTTGCGGCCAAAGAGCGTGCCCTGGGGACCGCGCAGAACTTCTACCCGTTCGATGTCCGAGACGCCAAGACCCAAGGCACCGCCGCGAGCAATATACACGCCGTCCACATACAGACCGTTCGCAGCGTCGATGCCGAAGCTTTCGCTGCCGCCGTTTGAAATGCCGCGGATGGAGAAGACGGCGGCGGCGTTGCTGGTGGTGCCCTGGGTCACAACGACGTTAGGGGCGAGGCCGCTCAAGTCGCGGCTGTCGCGAATGCCGAGCTGCTCCACCTTTTCAGAACTGATCGCGCTGATCGCGATGGGCACATCCTGAAGATTTTGGGCGCGCTTTTGGGCGGTGACGACGATTTCTTCGAGACCGGATTGCGCCGGTTCTGCATCGGTCTGAGCCAGGGACTGACTGGCGATCGCAAGGCTGCTGACCCCCATGATCAGTTGTAGTGCTGCATATCTGCATGTCTTGGACATTGGTATCTCTCCCTTGGATATTATTACGTCGGTAATGAGGATGATATCGGCGCGTATTTGTCGCCAATATTCATGTAATGACTGAAGAGTTCAGTGGATTTCTGGTCCGGTTATCAGCCGGGCATATACAGCTGAGCAGCCTTCCCGCCGTCTACCGGCAGTGCCGTTCCCGTGATGTAACTTGCAGCGTCCGACAGCATGAAGACGATGGCCTGCGCCAGTTCTTCAGGCTGGCCGCCACGCTGCATTGGAATGGCGGCGGTCGTGCGAGCGGCAGTATCGGATGCGCGCGCGGAAAAAAGTTCCGTGGGTGCAGTCTGTACTTGTCCCGGAATGATGGCGTTGATGCGGATGCCGAGCGGTGCGGCTTCCATCGCGGCAGCAGCGGTGAAGTGCACCAATGCGGCCTTGGACGCGGAATAGCTTGCCATGTTCACGGTTGCGCGGATGCCGCATGTCGAGGCGATGTTGACGATCGATCCCTTGCCCGCTGCCGCCATGACCTTCAGCGCAGCCTTTGTGCTGACGAAGGCGGCGTCGCTGTTGACGGCGAAATCCTTGCGCCAATGGTCCAGCGTCAACTTGGCTATCGGCGCATAATGGGTGGACATGGCGTTGTTCACCAGCATGTCCAGGCGGCCATATTTCTGCGCAACGCCTTCGATCATTGCCGTCAGCGCGTCGGTGTCGGCAACGTCCAGCTGGATCGCCTCGATCAGACCGCCTTGCGCAGAAATGCTGTCGCGTGCACTGTCGAGAAGCGCCTGCCTACGCCCGCAGATAATCACCTGTGCGCCCCGCTGCGCCAGCAGGGTGGCCGTGGCGAGGCCGATGCCATCGCTACCGCCTGTGATGATGGCGACGCGGCCTTGAAAATCCTCGCTCATTTCGACGTCCAGAACCTCACCTAGAAGAATCGCACTCTGCTCCCAGGGGCGGTGCGATGCGACTCAAGATTCTCCAAAACTCGTAATTTGTAAATCCATTAATTCCGAATATGATTGTTCACTGCGCAAATGAGCGGCGATGAGGAGCGCAATTTCATCCGACGCGGAGTGCAAACCAATTGGTCGAATATCAGCTGAATTATATGAAAGTTCGAGATGGTTCGCTTGGGATCCGCGGCCAGCGAGGACACAAATCCGGCAGGTCGATCATGCGGAAAAAAAATCTTGTTGAATTACGCGCATGGGGGAATAAGCTTGGCACCAAGCAGAACGACGATTGAGTCGAGGATGGAGGATGCCGGGATTGAACGGGAGTAAGGCTCCTGCGCGATCCCCTGTCGGACAATTCCACGGCGGTTAAGGTGATCCCGAAGGATAGCATGAGCAAGATCGATCCCATTTTCGCGGCTGTCACCGCACCCGGCACGCCTTTCGAAATTGGCGAGCAGGATGGCATGCGCTTCTTCGTCAATGCGCCTTCTGACCTGAACTTGCTGATCGAAGGAGCGCGGCGCTTCGGCGATCAGACCTGCATCGTCGATTTCGACAACGCCGAACGTGAGCGGCGGGTGAGCTTTGACGAGCTGTTTGCCTGGCGGGACGATCTGGCCAGCCGCCTCGGCATCGTGCGGGGGCAGAGGGTCGCCATATGTATGCGCAACCGGGCCGAGTGGATGGTGGCTTTTTTGGCGGTGGTGAAGCAGGGCGGTGTTGCGGCGCTGCTCAACAGCCGCGGATCGGCGACTGAACTCAACGCCATGGTTGAGGAGGTGACGCCGGAGCTTGTGCTGGCCGATACCGAACGCGCTGCGCTCCTGCGCGAAGGAGGCTATGCGGGCCGGTTGATCGACGTGACGCAACCGCTAGGGGGCGCGCTCCCCGGCGCGGCGGACAATGCGACCGCCGGACCGGCTGATCCCTGCGCCATCTTGTTTACATCGGGCACGACCGGGCGGGTAAAGGGCGCGGTCCTGTCCCATCGCAGCCTGATCACCGGACTGCTGGGCACGCAGCTGACTGGAATGATGGTGCTGCATAATATGGCGCGTGAATATGGCGTTCCGGTGGAAGCCATTGCAGCGCAGGTTCCGCCCCAGGCCATTTTGCTCGTCTATCCGCTTTTCCATATTTCGGGGCTGGGCTCTGGCTTCCTTGCGCCGTTCCTGTCGGGCGGCAAGATCGTCATCATGCGCCGCTGGGATGCGGAAGAAGCTGTCCGGCTGATCGAGCGGGAGCGGGTGACGCAGCTGTCCACCGTCCCCACCATGCTGTGGGACATGGTGCATCGTGCGCGCACTAAGGATGCCGACCTTAGTTCCGTGCGCAACATTGGATCGGGTGGTCAGGCGCTGCCGCTCAACCTGCTGGAAGAGGTGCGCAAGCTGTGCCCCCATGCGATGATCGGGACCGGCTATGGCATGACCGAGACATCGGGCGCGATCGCGCAGGCCGTGGGGGCGGATTTCCTGGCGGCGCGGGCTTCGGCCGGACGAGTGCTACCGCTCGTTGATCTGCGCATCGAACGGGAAGATGGCGCAGTCTGCGGGCCCAATGAAACCGGCGAGATCATCGTGCGCAGTGCCATGATCATGAACGGTTATTGGAACCGGCCGGAGGACACGGCGAAGACCTTCACGCCTGACGGTTGGTTGCGAACCGGCGACATCGGTTATCAGGACGAGGACGGCTATATCTTCATCGTCGATCGCGCCAAGGACATGGTGATTTCAGGCGGCGAGAATATCTATTGCGCCGAGGTCGAGCGTGTCCTGAGCGAAATGCCGCAAATCACCGAATGCGCGACGTTCGGCATCGCGGACGAGCGACTGGGCGAAGCGCTGGTCGCGGTGGTTCAGGCGGAGGGTCTGGATGAACGCAGCGTCATCGATTGGGTCGCGGGCAGGCTCGCGCCCTACAAAGCGCCGGTGCGCGTTGCCTTTTCGGCGGAACCTCTGCCGCGCAACCAGTCCCAGAAAATCAACAAGATCGCGCTTCGTGCGCTGTGGCCCGAACTGGCCGAAAGCAACTGAACAGGAGAGTTTCCCATGGGCATGCCCAAGGACATAAAGATAATCGACTGCATGCTGGGCATTCCGGAGGCGGAGGATCGTTCCGCCTGGTTCGATCCTTTTCGCCCGCTGATCAAGGATCAGCAGACGCTCCAGCAATTCGCCATGCCCGCTCAGTACATGTTCAAGGACATTCCGCAGACCGGCAAGGTCGATGATTTCGTGTCCTGGACCGTCGAGCAGATGGACCAATATGGCGTCGACAAGGCGCTGGTAGGCTGGAACGACAATGCGACGTCCTACCGCGCCAAGGAGATGTACGGCGATCGCTTCTTCTTCGACCTGCCGTGCGACCCGAACAATGGCATGGAGGAAGTGAAGCGGATCAAGCGTATCCATTCCGAGGTGGGCCTGTCGGCGATCAGCGTCTTTCCGGCGGGCACGCTGCCGCAGGTGGCGATCAACCATAAATATATGTTCCCGCTCTACACTGTCGCAGCTGAGTTGGGCCTGCCGGTGCTGCTGAATGCCGGTATTCCGGGGCCGCGTATTCCGATGGAGACGCAAAAGGTCGAGCATCTGGACGAGGTTTGCTGGTTCTTCCCTGACCTGAAAGTCGTCATGCGCCATGGCGCGGAGCCGTGGGAGGCTCTGGCGGTCAAGCTAATGCTGAAATGGCCGAACCTTTATTATTCGACCAGCGCCTTTGCGCCGAAACATTATCCCAAGGCGATCATCGACTACGCGAATACGCGCGGTGCGGACAAGATCATCTACGCGGGATACTTCCCGATGGGGCTTAGCCTGGAGCGTATATTCAGCGACATGCAGAATGTGCCCTTCAAGGACGAAGTCTGGCCGAAATTCCTGCGCGAGAACGCCATCAAGGTCTTTGGCCTCTAAAATAATCTGACGGAGCTTTCCCATGTCCAACCCCGAAACCAGCGCCGCCACCGATGCGCGCACCCCGCCTGTTGCCGTATGGCAAATCCTTGAAAAGCTCAAAGGGCAGGATCTGCTCGACTGGCGGCTTGCGGAGGTGAAGGACCGCGCTTCCATCAAGGAGCGCAATCTGGATATCGGAATCCCCTTTGGCTGGTATCCGCTGCTGCTGTCGTCGGAGTTGCAGGTCGGCGAGGTCAAGCCGCTGCGCTATTTTTCGCAGGATCTGGCGATCTGGCGCGGTGAGGACGGCAAGGTCCGCATGCTGGACGCCTATTGCAAGCATCTGGGCGCGCATATGGGCCATGGCGGCAAGGTGCACGGCAATCTGCTGGAATGCCCTTTCCACGCCTGGCGCTATGATGGCGATGAGGCGGTGGTGAAGGAGGTGCCCTACGCCCGCAATATCCCGCCGCAGGTAAAGCGCAAGTGCACGCGCAACTGGCATATCACTGAGGCCAATCGTTTCATCTGGGCCTGGTATCACCCGCAAGACGTCGCGCCGCTGTTTGAAGTCGCGGTGCTGCCCGAGGCGAGCGATCCTGAATGGACCGATTATGAGGTTCATGAATGGAATGTCTGGGGTTCGCTCCAGAACATGGCGGAAAATGGCGTCGACGTCGCGCATTTCCGCTTCATCCATGGCACGGCGAACGTGCCGCTGGGCGAGCTGCGCTGGGGCGATTGGGGCCGGGGCGCGGATGTGAAGGCGAAGATGGGCACGCCATGGGGTGAGGTGGATGGCTGCATCAGCTATGACACGATGGGTCCGGGGCAGAGTTGGACGCGCTTTACCGGGATTTCCGAGACGCTGCTGGTGGCGTGCCTGGCGCCGGTCGAGCTGGACCATGTGCATGTGCGCTTCTGCTTCACGCAACCCAAGGCGCAGGCCGAAGGGGAGCGGGCAGGCGTGGCGAAGGCGATCATCCGCGACATCTGCAAGCAGTTCGATCAGGACAAGGTCGTTTGGGATCGGCAGAAGTTCGAGCCGAACCCGATCATCTGCGATGGCGACGGTCCAATCCCACAGTTCCGCAAATATTATGCGCGCTATTATGCGGATCAGAGCGCGACGGCAGAGGCTTAGCGCGGATTACGCCCAATTGCACCCACCAGCCCCGTTCTGGCTGAGCCCGGCGAAGCCCGCTTCCTTCTTCAAAACAGAGAGGGGGGCCTTCGACAAGCTCAGGGCGAACGGGGCGAGGGAAGGTGATTTCCCGTGGCTGTCACGCCAAAAGAACTTCTTGGAGAGATAGGAATGGACATGACACGCCGGGAAACAATGGCAGGCGGTGCGGCGCTTGTGGGTCTGGCGGGCACTGCCAAGGCTGCGCCGCCGCGCTCCACTCCGCTAGACACGCACGACGCGCTGGGGCTGGCCGGACTTGTCGCGAAGAAACAGGTTTCGGCTGGCGAGTTGCTGGACGCGGCGATTGCGAAGGCGGAGGCGCTGAATCCGCGGTTCAACTTCATGGCGCAGAAACATTATGACTATGGCCGCGCGGCGATCGCCAGGGGCCTGCCGCAAGGCCCGTTCAGTGGCGTTCCCTGGCTGCTGAAGGACCTTAACACCTATATCGCGGGCCTGCCGACGGAAAATGGCAGCCGCTTCTTCAAGGGTTACAAGCCCGAGGTGACGTCCGAGCTGGTCCGCCGCATCGAGAAGGCTGGCTTTGTCATCTTCGGCAAGACGACTGTGCCCGAGCTCGGCCTGACCGGCACGACCGAGAATAAGCTGACGGGCGACACGCGCAACCCGTGGGACGTGAGCCGGATCACGGGCGGGTCGTCCGGTGGCGCTGCGGCGGCAGTGGCGGCGGGAGTGCTGCCGGCAGCCCACGCGACTGACGGCGGCGGGTCGATCCGGATTCCGGCGTCCTGTTGCGGACTGTTCGGGCTAAAGCCGAGCCGGGGACGGGTGCCGATGGGGCCGCCCCGCACGGAGGGCTGGGGCGGATTGTCGGTCCATCATGCCGTCACCCGCAGTGTTCGCGATTCCGCTGCCATATTGGATGCGACGCAGGGGCCGGAGCCGGGGAGCCGCTATGCCGCGCCCACGCCGGGCGAGACTTTCCTGTTGCAAGTCGGGAAGGCGCCCGGCCGGTTGCGGATAGCGTTGATGTTGAACGCGCCGACGGGATCGCCGGTCGATCCGGAATGCGTGGAGGCAGCGCGCAAGACGGCGCGGCTGTGCGAGAGCCTGGGCCATCATGTCGAGGAAGCAGCGCCCAAGCTCGATACCGCCGCTATGGGGGCGGCGAGCTTCGTGCTGATCGGATCATCGGTGGCTGCGGACATGATGGATCGCGCCAAGGCGACCGGCGTGCCGATTGGGCCGGACGTGCTGGAGCCGATTACGCTGGGCTTTGTCGGCTATGGGCAGAAGGCGACGGGCATGGACTTCGCCCGCGCGAACAACACGCTCCAGACGGCGGCGATCACCATGGCTCAGTTCATGGCGAATTATGATGTGATCCTGTCGCCGACATTGGCCGCTCCGCCGCTGAAGCTGGGGCAGATCAACCTGACGCCGGACGTCGATTTTGCTGCGTGGGGACAGCGCGCGGCGGTCTTCTCGCCCTTCACACAAGTGGCGAACATGACAGGACAGCCTGCCATGTCGGTGCCGCTCGCCATGTCGTCGACGGGCCTGCCGATCGGGGTGATGTTCACTGGCCGCTATGGCGACGAGGCCACACTGTTCAGGCTCGCCGGGCAGCTGGAAAGCGCCGCACCGTGGAAGAACAGGCGTCCAGCCATTTAAGATATTTGGAGAATGTGATGCGCGGATTGGCAGGCAAGGCAGGGATCGTCGCGGGCGGCGGGCGCGGCATCGGTGCGGCAACCGCGCGGCGGCTGGTGGCCGAAGGCGCGTCGGTCGTGATCGGCGACATCATGGGCGAGTGGGCTGAAGAGACGGCGCGGGCGATCCGTGAGGAGGGCGGCCGTGCGATCGGCGTGGTACTCGATGGAACCAAGGCAGCGTCACAGGCGGCAATCGTTGAGGCCGCCTTGTCCGAATTCGGTCGGCTCGACTTTTACCACAGCAATCTGGCGGGCGGCACCGAAGGCGACATTGATGTGCTGAACTGTAGCGAAGAGGTGCTGGACTGTTCCTTTGCCATCAATGCCAAGAGCCACTTCCTCGCAACGCAAGCCGCCCTGCCGGTGCTGCTGGAGCGTGGCGGCGGGGCGATGATCTACACCTCTTCGGGCGCGGCGATTTCGGGCAATCCGTTGCAGGTTGCTTATCCGATGACGAAGAATGCGCTGCACGCGCTGGTGCGTCATGTCGCCCGCAAGTTCGGGAAGCAGGGCATCCGCGCCAATGGCATCTGCCCCGGCGTCGTGCTGACCGAAGCGGTCGCGCAGCATCTGACGCAGGACTATGTGGACGGGATGCTGGAGAATTTGCCGCACCGCCGCCTGGGCCAGCCCGACGATATAGCCGGTGCGGTCGCGTTCCTCGCATCCGACGATGGCGAATGGGTCAACGGTCAGCTGTGGCACGTCAATGGCGGCTCGCTGCTGCGAGACTGACAGAGATGCGCCCTGCCTCCAACCCGTGGGTCGTGCTGGCGATGCTGCTGGCGATCTACATCGTCAACTATGCCGACCGATATCTGATCACCGGTTTGATCGGCCCGATCAAGGCTGAGTTCGGCATCGGTGACGCGATGATGGGCATGTTGATGGGCCCTGCCTTCGTGCTGCTCTACGTGGTGCTGGGCGTGCCCTTCGCGCGGCTGGCGGATCGCACGTCGCGTGTGCGGATCATCGCGGCGGGATGCATCCTGTGGAGTGCGGCGACGGTTGCCACCGGTCTTGCAACGGGTCCTGTCAGTTTGACGCTGGCGCGGGTCGGGGTTGGGGTAGGGGAGGCGGCCTTCGTCGCCCCGGCCTATTCTCTGCTGTCCGACTATTTCCGGGCTGAGCGGCGCGGACTTGCCTTCGCGATATTGGGACTTGCGGCTTATGTGGGGCAGATCGCGGGGCAGGCGGGCGGGCCAGCGATTGCGGCTGCGCATGATTGGCGCATGGCGTTCCATAGCATGGGTGCGATCGGGGTTCTGCTGGGTTTTGGTGCGCTGCTGCTGATCCGGGAGCCGCGCCGTAGTGGCACGGGTGGAGAGCAGGTGTCGGCAATGCCGCTCGGCCAGCTGGTGGGCTGCCTCGCGCGGAGCCCGGCTTATCTGTTGATGATGTTCGCCTTTGGATTTGGCGTGCTGTCGGGCGTATCCTTCGGCTTTTGGGGACCGGAGCTGTTCACGCGCGCCTATGGGCTTGATCCGGTGGCGGTAAAGTCGGCCTTTGCGATCAACTTTGGACTTTCCGGGCTCGTCGGCATGCTCCTGTTCGGCCTACTCTCTGATCGACTTGCCAAGCGGAGCATGATCTGGCCATCGCGGCTGGCGGCGCTGGCGTTGGGCGCTGCGACGTGCGCAATACTGATGTCGAGCTGGGCGAGCAGCTTCGGCATGGCGCGGCTCGCGGCGATACCGGCTGGTCTGCTCGGCGGCGGCTGGTCCGTCGGCTTCATCGCCACGCTGCAATATATGCTGCCTGCGCGCATCCGTGCCGCATCGACGGCGCTGTTCCTGGCGGTCACCACGCTGCTCGGTTTCTTTGTCGGGCCTTGGGCGACCGGGTGGATCAGCCAGATGCTGGGCCATGATGCGGCGTCGCTTCGCATGGCGCTGACCCTGGTCATCCCATTCGGCTTCCTGTCGGCGCTGCTCGGCTGGGCGGCGGCGAGCCGGGTTGAACGGGACCGATCAAGGCTGGACGATGCTGTTTCGATTCGACCTTCTGACCCTTTGCTGGCAAGAGTGGCGGCAGAAAGAGGTTGAGCGAATATATGAGTGAGACTTTTGTGTTCGATGAGACGGACCGGAAGATTGTCGAACAGCTGCGGCAGAATGGCCGCGCCACCAATCAGCAGATCGCGGAATCCCTCAACCTGATTGCTTCCACCGTTTCCACGCGCATCCGGCGGATGGAGGATGCGGGCATGCTGCGCGTGGTCGCCGTGTCCGACTTCGCGGTGCATGGATATCATGTCCTCATACACCTGGCGGTCCAGGTGAGTGGGCGGCCTGCCTTGGACGTTGCAGAAGAACTCGCTATTTTTCCTGAAGTCTTCGCTGCGCATCTGGTAACCGGAAATTACGAGATCAGCCTGCTCATTACGCTCCATGACATTGACGAGCTGCCCGCGCTGATAACGGATCGCTTGTCCAAGGTGGCGGGCATTCGATCGATGACGCCCGCGATTGGGCTCGACATCGTCCGCTATGGCCTGGACACCGCGCCGATCGATCGCCGGAGGCTCGCATGAAAAAGCCCGACCTGGACGAACTCGATCATCAGCTGATCGCTATATTGGCGCAGGATGCGCGCGTCTCCAACCGCAAGATCGCGGCGGATCTGGGCGTGAACGAGGGTACGGTGCGGGGCCGCATCAAGCGGTTGCAGCAGGAAAAGCTGATCGCCTTTACGGCGCTTACGGGTCTGAAGCTGGAAAAGGCGACCAATGTGGCCTTCATCGCGGTTCAGGCTGATGTCGGCCATGTCCGGCAGATCGCGCGCGACATTGCGCATATCGCGCTTGTGAAGGCGGTGATGATCACGCTGGGGCCATGCAATATCATGGCGACGTGCCTGTATGATGACCTGGACAACTTGCACAAGATGGCTTCGGGGCAGATCCTGGCGATGGAGGGGGTGAACCATGTGGAAACCTCGCTCGCGGTCAGGACTGTGAAGTTCAGCAATCGGGTGGTGCGTATCACGGATGCCCAGACCGTAAGCAGCCTTTGATCCATATGAACAATAAAGTTCGGAATTTAATTATTTCAAAATTCCGCATATGCGAGCTTGAAAAGGCAAATAAGCTGATATAGCACGATGTGAGGACGGCAAACGGCAGCATGGCCTGTCACCCGTCAATGGCAGGAGAGCGCAGCTCGTCAGGTGACGGGCTGATCGACCTGTCCCGTTGAATGCCGGGGCAGGAATTTCCGCCACATGATAAAAGGCGGCCGAGATGGAATTCGCATTTACCGACGAACAACAGATGATCGCGGAGACGGCGCGCAGCTTCTTCGCGGAAAATGCCACCAGTGAGCGCACGCGCAAGGCGATGGCGGGCGACGGTGTAGACCGGGCGCTTTGGCAGGCATTCTGCCAAGAGCTGGGCCTATCCGGCATCGGGCTTCCGGAAAGCGCTGGCGGCGCGGGTCTTGGCATGGTCGAGTTGGCGATCATCGCTGAAGCGGCGGGCGCTCAAGTGGCGGCACTGCCTATGCTGAGCAGTCTCGTGCAGGCAGGGCAGGCGATCGCAGCGGGCGGCACGGCGGAGCAGCAGGAGCAGTGGCTGCCTCGCCTGATCTCCGGAGAGACGATCGGCGGTTATTTCTACGGCGCAGACATTCAGTCCAATGGCGACCGGCTGACAGGCGGATCGCGCTTCGTCGCTCATGGCGCCGCTGCCGACATGTTCGTCGTGACCGACATGCGGCAGGTTTGGATCGTCCGGGCGGATGCGCCCGGCGTCAGCGTGACCGGCCAGACGAGCATGGACCAGACCCGCCCGCTGGCGCATGTGCAGCTGGACAATGTGGCGGGCCAGCGGCTTGCAGATCCCGAAGCCGCGCTGGCCGCTGTCCATCGCGCGGCCTTTGTCGCGGCGGCAGCGGAGGCGCTGGGTGGTGCGCAGGCGTGCCTTGATCGGACCGTCGAATATTCCAAGGAGCGCGTCCAGTTCGGGCGGCCGATCGGATCGTTCCAAGCCTATAAGCACAGGCTGGCCGACATGATGATCGAGATCGAGCAGGCCCGCTCAGCCGTATATTGGGCGGCCTGCGCTGTAGACGAGGGTGCCGAAGAGGCCGAGATGGCCATTCATGCCGCAAAATCCTTCGCCACCGACACATATTTCCGCTGCGCCGGTGACATGATCCAGCTGCACGGCGGCATCGGTTTCACCTGGGAGCATGACGCGCATCTGTTCTTCAAGCGCGCTCGTGCGCTTCAGACGATGCTGGGCAACAATGTTTGGCATCGTGAAAAGATCGCCACGATGATCCTGGGAGAAGCGGCATGAAACTCGGATTTTCCCCGGAAGAGGAACTGTTCCGGCAGGAGTGCGCGGACTGGCTAAACGGCCAGATGGCCGGCGAATTTTGCGACATCAAGGGCATCACGAAGCTGACCGGCAGCCCGGAACGGCGCAAGGAATGGGAGCAGCAACTCGCTGAGCACCGCTGGTCCTGCATCGGTTGGCCCTCACAATGGGGCGGGCGCGACGCGACATTGGCGCAGCAGGTGATCTTTGCCGAGGAATATGCCCGGGCGGGCGTTCCGGGGCGCGTCAACCATATCGGCATCGAACTTGCTGGCCCCACGATCCTGACATTCGGCACCGAGGAACAGAAGCAGCGCTTCCTGCCCGGCATCGCTGCTGGCAAGACTATTTTCTGCCAGGGCTTTTCGGAACCCAATGCCGGTTCGGACCTGGCGAGCGTGCGGACCAAGGCGCGGCTTGAAGATGGCGAATGGGTGGTGAACGGCCAGAAGATCTGGACCAGCCTTGCCCATATTTCCGATTGGATCTTTGTCGTGACGCGCACGGAGGAAGGGTCGCAGGGCCCCAAGGGCCTCACCTTCCTGATGATGCCGATCGACCAGCCAGGTATCGAGATACGCGGTATCCGCCAGATCAATGGCGATGCGGAATTCAACGAAACCTTCTTCACTGACGCGCGATGCCCGGCCGACAGCCTGATCGGCGCGGTGGGCGACGGTTGGAAGATCGCGATGGGCCTGCTGGCATTTGAGCGCGGCGTGTCGACGCTGGGCCAGCAGATGGGCTTCCGCAATGAACTGGATGAGATCATCGCGGCGGCCAAGGCCAATGGCGCGGCGAATGATCCGCTGATCCGGCAGCGGCTGGCCAAGGCGGAAGTGGGCCTGCGCCTGATGCGCTATGGCGCATTGCGCATGCTGTCGCAGACCGATCATTCCAAGATCGATGGCGCGGCGTTGACCTACAAAATTCAGTGGGCCAGTTGGCGCCGCAACCTGGGCGAGCTTGCCATGGACGTGCTGGGGCAGGGTGGCGAGATCAGCGAGCATGCGGAGTATGAGTGGGATACACTGCCCAACCTGTTCCTCTTTTCTCGCGCGGACACCATTTACGGGGGCACCAACCAGATCCAGCGCAACCTGATCGCGGAACGGGGCCTCGGCCTGCCGCGCGAGCCGCGCGGGAACGCCTGAACCGTGGAAGAAGAAGATGCCTTTGAGCGATTGAAGAACCTGCCGCCGCGGGGACATCATGCGCTGCTGGGCATCTATAATGTCGATCATGGACCGGACTGGGCGGAGCTGGCTTGCCCCTTCGCTCCCGGTTTCCTGATGGATGCGGACGCAGGGCTGGTGTCGTCTGGCCCTATCATATCGCTGGTGGACGCAGCAGCCGGTTCAGCCATCATCGCGCGCACGCGACAATGGCGGCCAATGGCCACGCTCGACCTGCATATCGACTATCTGCGACCGGCGAGGGTGGGGCACAGCCTTCATGCGCGTGCGCAATGCCATCATATCACGCGCAAGGTCGCCTTCACCCGTTGCGATGTGCATGATGGGAACCCCGAAGCGCCGATCGCCTCGGCCGCCGCCAGCTTCTTCTTCACGGACGGGCCATGATCATACGCACGCCCTATGCGCAGATGCTGGGCATCCGCAGCGTCGCTTTGGATGCGGACACCACGGCGCTCATGATGCCTGCTGCTCCGTCGCTCGAAGGGCGGACGGGATTCCTTTATGGCGGCGTGATCGGCAGCCTTCTGGAGCTCGCATGTCTTGAGGCCGTTGCTCAAGATCGGGGGGAGCCGTGGCCCAAGCCGATCACCATGTCGTTCGATTTCCTGCGTGGGGGCGCGATGATCGACAGCTATGCACAGGCCCGGCTCGTCCGGGTCGGGCGGCGTGTGGTGAACGCTGACGCCATTTGCTGGCAAGCGGACCGGGACAAGCCCATCGCAACCGGTCGGATGCACCTGCTGTTGGACTGATAACAAGGGGAGAGGGGCATGGCGCTGTTGAACGGGCGGGTCGCGATCATCACGGGCGCCAGCCGGGGCATCGGCGCTGCCATTGCCCGCCGATTTGCCGCCGAGGGCGCGAAAGTCGCGATCGTCGCGCGGACGGTGGAGGCGGGCGACAGCAGCCTGGCCGGTTCACTTGCCGAAACCGCCGCGCTGATACAGGCTGGCGGAGGGGAATGCCTTTCCATCGGGGCCAATCTGGCCGATCCGGCCGACCGGTCGCGCATCGTCGCTGAAACCGTCGCGCATTTCGGCAGGCTGGACATTTTGGTCAATAACGCCGCCTGGTCGCGCTTCGTACCGATCTGGGAAGCGCAGCCCAAGCATTTTCACCTGGCGTTCGAGATGAATGTCCACGCGCCGCAGCAATTGTCGCAGCAGGCGTTGCCCCATCTTCGCGAGCAGGGCGAAGGATGGATCCTGAATATCTCCAGCGCGACGGCGGACATGCCGCCGCCTGCGCCCTATGATCCGGATGATCGCTATGTCCGCTTCAACCGTGACGGCCATGCCACGCTTTACGGCACGACGAAGGCAGCGCTTGACCGGCTGACGGCGGGTTGGGCGGTTGAGTTGTCACGCGAGAAGATCGCGGTCAATTCGCTGGCGCCTGTCGGAGCGGTGGCGAGCGAAGGCGCGCTTTCGGTTGGAGGATGGGATGAGCGTGACCATCTGGAACCAGTGGAAGCCATGGCAGAAGCAGCGCTTCAACTTTGCCATCGCCCGGCCAGCGAACTCAGCGGCAATATCGTCCGCAGCCTTCGCCTGCTCGAACGGTTGAATGTGCCGGTGCGTGCGCTGGATGGGAGCTTGGTGGTGTGATGTAAGCGGCTTGGCAGCAAGCCACTCCAACCAGTCGCGATAATCAACTTCGCCCAATCTCTGGATCAGTCTCGCCGTTCAGATGTTTGCTCTCCGACAGAAAAGGGAGTGACAATGGCTGAGACCGATAGCGACCGGGGCCGGACGGCGAAAAGGCCACGGGAAATGCCCAAGGCCGCCTGGCGGGATATCCTTATCCGGACTTGGAATGAGAGCGGCAGCGACAATATCGGGCTGATCTCGGCGGGCGTGGCCTTTTATGGCTTCCTGGCCTTCGTCCCAACATTGGCGGCACTGGTATTCTGCTATGGGCTATTTGCCGATCCCGCGACGATCGCTGGTCATCTGCAATCGCTGTTCCGACTTTTGCCCGAGGAAGCTGCGCGCCTGATCGGGGAGCAACTGTTGGCAGTGGTCAATACTGGCAATGACAAAAAGGGCTTTGGCCTGATCCTTTCGCTGGCGCTATCCATCTATGGCGCGATGAATGGCGCGAGCGCGATCGTCACGGCTGTGAACATCGCCTATGATGAGGAAGAGAGCCGCAGCTTCATCAAGTTGACGATGCTGGCATGCGTCATGACGCTGGCGCTGTTGCTCGCCGGGATCATTGCCATCTTTGCGATCGCTGCGCTCGCCTTCCTTGAACATCTGATGCCGGGGGCGCCTGCGATCCTGATCACGGTGATACGCATAGGCTTCTGGATATTGGCGGCGCTCGCCGCGAGCATGTTGCTCAGCACGATTTACCGCTTTGCGCCTGATCGCAAACGCGCCCGCTGGCGCTGGCTGACGCCTGGGTCGCTGTTTGCGACGGTGGGGTGGCTGGCTGTTAGCCTGGGCTTTGGCATCTACGCGTCCAACTTCGGCGATTACGGCGCCACTTATGGAGCGCTCAGTGCGGTCGTGGTGACGCTGATGTGGCTGTATCTGTCAGCCTATATCCTGATTTTGGGCGCAGAGCTGAATAGCGAGATCGAACATCAGACGGCTGAGGACACGACCGTCGGGCGTCCAAAGCCGATGGGCCAGCGGGACGCTTATGTCGCCGATACGGTGGGGAAGGTGCCTTGATCAGCGATTGTGACGATGCAGGCAACTTTTTCGCGGTTCATGACTTAGCGTGATCATGGACCTGCGAGCGATCAGCAAGGGAGAATTTCATGGCGCGGACTCGTGAACAACGTGGCGAACAGGAAACGAAGGCGGCGGTCGCCAAGGTCAAGAAGACCGGCAAGGCCACTGGCGGCGCGCGTGGGGGCATCACCGCGCCCGTGACGCCGTCCCCGGAACTGGCGGACATTATCGGCGACAAGAAGATCCCGCGCAGTGAGGTGGTCAAGAAGATTTGGGACTATATTAAGGCCAATGATCTTCAGAACCCGAAGGACAAGCGGGAGATATTGGCGGACGAGAAGCTGGAAAAGATTTTCGGCGGCAAGAAGGCCAGCATGTTCGAGATGAACAAGCATCTGGCAAAGCATCTCAAAGCCTGATCGCCTGACGAGCGTAGAAAAAAGCTCTCTTTGCCTGAGCGAAGAGAGCTTTTTTCATGCCTCGTCCTGGTGGAGCGCGGCGCGGAGAACGACCTTCAATCCGCTTGCAACAGCCTCAAGCCCGGCCGAACTGTGCGATCAGCAACCAGGTGCCACCGGCGATCAACAGGAACAATAGGAGCGCCGTCCAGGAAGATGCAAAACGTAGCGCTGGCTGTTCTCCATTCCATTTCCGCCTTCCGGTGATCATCGGACCGACAAGATTGTCGCGCCGATGCAGCAGGTAAAAGAGGATGGCGACGACGTGGAGAGCGGTCAGGGCGAGAATGACGTTGAAGATGAACGCATGCCATTCAGCCGCCACCCGGCCGGTGTCAAACTCGACCAGATATGAAAAGGGACCGGATTCCATGCCATCAATATCGACGGAAAAGAAACCAAGGCCAACCTGAACGACAAGGATCGCGATCATCGCGATCACGCTCCAGCCACCGACCGGATTGTGACCGGGCGCCGGAGCCGCCGTCCGATTAAACATATGCCCACGGACATAGCGGAACAGCTTGGACGGACCACCGACGAAATTGGAGAAGCGGGCCGTGCTGCTGCCAGCGAAACCCCAGATGAGGCGGAACAGCAGCAAGGCGGAGATGCTGTAGCCAGCCAGCCTGTGCCAATCGAGCATCCGCTCTTCAGCTGTCCACCAGGCGAACGCCAGCAGCGGTACGAGCGTCCAGTGGAAGAGGCGGGTCGGCAAGTCCCAGATGCGCAGGCGCACGGGCGCGCTGCTCTTTTCCGCCTGCACCATCAAAGCTCCGCGCGGAAGCGGTCGTGGCAGCTCTTGCAAGTGCCGCCCAGGCTGTTGCGAGCGGCGGTGAGGCCCGCGACATTGCCGCTGGCCGCAGCCGCGTCGAGCGCCTTTGCAGCGGTGATCATGTCGCCCTGAAGCTTTACGAAGGCGGCATTGTCTTTCCAGATTTCAGCCTTGGCCCTGGTCTTCACGCCTGATTCCGGCCCGCTGCCCTTGGGGAAATATTTGGGCAGCAGCGCCGCGCGCGTGGCGACATCACGCGCAAGGGGGCGCACGCTGTTCATGTCGGGTGATCCCGACTTGATTTCGTCATTGATGCTTTTGAACGCTCCACCAATTTCCTTGTAGCTGGCCTGGCGCGCCTTGATCGCATTGGTAACCGCGGGCGTGGCGGCATAAGCGGCGACGCTTGCGGCCAAGCCGACCGTTGCCAAAGCCAGGGAGTAGGGAAGCTTCATCATCTGCCTCATTCTTTCTGTAAAGGTCACGCCATTATTTCGCTGATCGGCCGCTTGGTGCTCATCGCATCAAGTCCCCAGCTATCCGTTGAAATTCCCATAGCTTGCTGAAGAGTCAAGCCGACGCGACTGATTGTTTCACCATTGCCATGAACATGCAGGCCGGTCTTCACCTTTCCGCCAGCCCGGCCCGCGAGCATCACGGGAATGCCGAGCACATCATGGTTCTTCGCATAGGACACATCGGAATGGGCAAAAACCAGCATATTGTCGAGCAATGTGCCGTCACCTTCCTTGATGGCGGCGAGCGCCGACACGAAATCTGCCCAGGCTTCCATGTTGCGGGTGGCGAAGAAATCGACCGTCGGTTGGTAGCCGATGGAGCGATCGACCATCTCCTCATGCGTGTTCTGGTGATAACCCGTCGTCTGACCCGCTTGCCGCAAGTCGGAAGCCGCCGTCGAAAAGCTCATGTTGAACACGCGCGTCTGGTTGCAGGCGAGGGCCATGGCGAGCATCTGCGCCATCAGGCGATGGTTGGTCTTACGCTGTTCCACGTCGGTCGCGTCTCCGGACATGGCAGGCGCTTCGGCAGGAACGACGCAGGCCTCGGCCGGCGGCGGCTTTTGCAGTTGCAGGGCAAGCTTGCCTTCCATCTCACGCACGGAGGTGAAATATTGGTCGAGGCGAGCCCGATCGGCGGCGCCAACGCTGCTTTCCAGAGCACGGCGTTGTTCGGTAACGCCCGACAGGACGCTTCGCCGAACCATGATGCGGGGATCGGGTTTGAAATCCGCCTTGTTGGGATCGTTGAAGTCCGCCCCGAATATCTTGCGGTAAAATTCCACGGCGTTGGGGGTCGCCGAATTCATGCTGCGGCCGTCGCGGAAGGAATAGCTGGTGCGGGGATTGCCGTCCGCCGACAGCTCAAGTGAGCGGAAGAAAGAGCCGCCGCCGATCGCGTCGGCGATCAGCACGTCGATCGTAGGCGCGCGAATTGCCAGCCAATCATCGGTAGGAGAGCCGGTGCGCACGCCGGTATTGCCGGTCAGATGTGGCAGGTTGCCCTTGCCGTCCAGCAGCACGTCGAAACCGGTGAGGACGCTGACATGCTGCTTTACAGCGGCAATCGGCGCAAGCTGCGGCGGCAGATCATAGTCCGCCCCGATCTTTTTCGGCTGCCATCGATCCGGGATCATGCCACAGCCCCAGAACCAGGTACCAAAGCGGACCGGCAAACGCCCACCGCCCAATGTAGCGGCAAAGGCCGAGCCATTATTGTCCAAAAATGCGTCCAGCAGAGGCAGGCCCAGCGTCACCGCACCGCCACCCAATATGCCACGCAGCAAGAAGCCGCGCCGTGTCGTTCCGTGCATCAACATCAGCCAGTCTCCTTAACTCTGCGAACAGTGGCCACGCGGCGTTCCGGTCCCAGGCGTGGCATGGCAAAAAAGGCGGGATCAAGGGCGATGGCGCGCATCAGCGATGGGAAGCGATGGCCGCCCGCTACGAAGCTCTGGTCGAGCCGCGTGATGTCTGCCGCGTCCGTGCCGGATGGATTGCGGCCATTGGCGTAGCGCCACGTCGACTGGACCAGGCAGCTGCTGACGCGCGGATTGTTGCCGAACAATTTGCCAAGCGCCGCGGCGCCGTTGAACGCCTGCTTTTCGAAATCACCGCTGACGTCGATGATCTCATCATGTTCGACCTTGCGGAACTGGCCCGCCCCATCAAATTGTTCAAGGCCCAGACCCATCGGATCGGTGCGCCGGTGACAGCTCGCGCATTCCTCGTCATCCAGATGCGCCTGAAGCCGCGCACGCGTCGTCTTGAGCGTGGGGTTATCGACATTCTGCACGACCGCGAAATTGACATTTGCCGGGGGAGCGGGAATTTTCTCGCACAGGAAGATCTCGCGCAGCGCGACGCCACGAAGCGTGGGCGAGGTGCGGCCCGGGTGGGAATGCTGCGCCAACAGGCTGGCATGCGTCAGGAGCCCGGTGCGCGGGTCTCCTTGCGGGAATTCATACATGAACCAGCCGGACTTGCTGACTGGTATGTCGTAGATGGGGCCGAGCGAGCGGTTCATAGCGATCGATCGCGTCGTGAACAGGTCGCGATAGTCGCCCTTCTGCTCAACCAGGAACCAGCTGATGGTGCGCAGCGTCTGTTCGCCCAGCGAAGTGCTGATCGCTTGCGAGAAGGCAGGATAGATGAGCGAGTCCTTGGCAAGGTCGTCCATGCCGTCCAGACGGAGATAGTCGGTGAAGAAGGCGCGGACGCCCTGTTCAAAACGCGGGGAGGCTATCAGTCGGTCGACAGCCTTGGTCAGCCCTGCCTGCGTGTCCAGTGCCCCACTGCGCGCTTCGTCGAGCAGCGTCTGGTCGGGCATGCTGTTCCAGAGCAGGAAGGAGAGGCGGCTTGCCTTCGACCAAGCATCGATGCTGCGGCGCGAGGAGGCCGGGCGATCGATGCGGAAGAGGAATTCGGGGCTCGTCAGCATGCCGCTCAGCGTCGCGGCGAGACCTCCATGAAAGTTCCCCAGCTTCGCCGTCGCATCAGTCGTGGCCTTGGCAAGGGCAGTGACCTCCGCCTCCGCCAACGGCCGCCGGTAGAGTTGCAAACCTATGCGCTGGAAGAATTGCCGGGCACAGGCAGCACCATTATGATCGGTTGAGGAGGGGGCGCAACCGACCAGTTTGGCGCGGTGCTGTTCGTCCGTTACCTGAACCGAAATATTGCGCGCGAGGTTTTCATATTGCTCAAGGCCGGCGGCAGTCACCGAAACGGCACTCGTCCCGACAGCTTGTAGCCCGTCGATGCGCAGGTCGGGTTCAAACCGGCCGACAATCTTGATATCAGGGCCGAAAACGTCCGCGATGACGCTTCGATACTGGCTTTCGGTCAAGCGCCGGATTTGGCTTGGCGGCGTATCAGCGTGCGTTTCGTCGGCTCGCGCGCCGCTGAAGGCGATGCTGAGCCCGAGCGTCATGCAGGCGCCTGCAAGCGCCAGCGAGGGCAATGCCCGGATCTTCATGGCAATGCCTCCGTCTGCGCAACTTGATCGGGCGTGGCAAGGAAGGCCTTTACGCCGATAAAATCATAGGCCGACGATATGGCGGTAAAGCGGCCCGTGCGCGGATCGCGATAGCCGTCGGCCAGCCGATCGATAGCCTTGCGAACGCCGGGGCACGACACCTTAGTCAGATTGGCGCCGTTTTGCGTCATCTGCTCAATCGATTCATAGTAGCTGTCCAGCGTGTAATAGCCATAGATGCTGCCTTCGATCGATCCGTCAGCGCCAAATTTTGCACGCAGCCGCGCACCCCGGATGTGGCGCGGTGCATCCACGATTTGCTCCTTGTAATTTAAGGTCAGATCGACGGGATCAGTCGTCAGTACCCCCCCTGTGATGCGGCCCCGGACCGTGGCGCGAAACTGGGGGTCGCGAACGGGCGTGAAAGTAGCGCGCGCCAGCGGGCCGCCCCGTCCGTCACGGCTCAGCGCTTCGTTGACTGCCAGGACAGTGACGCTCACTTCAGGGTCATCCTGAAGATTGTCGACCCCGCGAAGTTCGATCAGCGTGGGCGCTTCCATCGACATCATGACCTTGCGCGCAACATCGTCCCTGCTGTTCTCGCGGAATGAGGACACGCAACCGACTGCGCGCCAAAGCCGATTGTCCACGCCCTTCGCGCCATCGGGACCTTCGAAGTCCAGTTTCCCGTCCTTGCCGTCCAGGTTGATACCGGCGGCAACCTTGCCTTCATAGGTTTTGAAGTTCTTCGCCAGAACCGGAAAACGCTCGGGATTGGAACAGGCGCTGTACACCACTTCGCGTTTTTGGAAGGCCAATCGCCCGGTCCCCTTGGGAAGGCCGTTCAGCGCGCCGACTGCCGCCGCCAACTCCTGCGTCGGCTCCGCCTTTGGATCATAGCCCGGCGGGAAGATCACCGAAGAGGCGCGGTCGCCACGGATATGGATTCTGCGGAACTTGAAATATTCATCCATCCGCTTTTCAAGTTCCTGCCGCTTTTCCTTGCCAGCATATTTGGCCTGCTCGGCAGGTGGCAGCATGGCGTAGAAACGATCGAGGTCGCCAATGTCGGGAACAGGGCAGCTGTCCTTTTCCCCACCCTGGGCGATATAGATGTTGCTGAGCACGAAGGCGTGGACGCCAGCCTCACCACCGGTGGGCGCATCCGCGCCGATCAGGGACGCAGCGATCAAAGGCATGATCACATATGCCTTCGCCGGCCGTTCGCCGGTAGATCCTCTAGCCTTCATCGCTTCCTCTTCTATGCCGCTTTATACGGATGTTCCTATTTTCATGACCCTTCTTGGATTTTTCTACCACCCCAAAATCGATCATCCGGCACGGCATTTCCGCGCAGCTTTCCCTTGCCAACATGTGAAATGGAAAGGTTTATCTCGGTTGGGTAATCGAGTAGGTTGATCGAAATCCAAGGGAAAGATCAATGGGCTCACTGCAGGCGGGTTCTGGCGAATGGCATCTGGCCGAAAAGGTGGCCGAGCGCGTGCTCGCCATTTACGCCGAGGCATTCGGATCAGCCGAACCGCTTTTTGCACATGTAGGACGGGTGGCGGATGAGGGCACTTCGGTCCGGACCTTGCCGGTCACGGATCTCGCCCGGATGAGTGGCAGGGCAATCAATGAACTCGCCCGCCGGGACGCGTTGATGATAGGACGTCAGGGGCTGCGTTCATGCGATTGGCGCGTGATTCAGTACAGCCTGACGAGCGCGCAGACTTTGCGCGAAGCGATCATGCGCTGTTGTGAGTGTTTTGAAGCCATCGACTGGCGCTGTGGCAGGATGACCTTGCGAACGCATGGGGAACGAGCCGAAATTCAGCTGGACGCGATGCGAAACGGTGGATCGACTACAGGGGGCTGCTTGATCGATCTTTTCGGCGTGATGGAAATACATGGCCTTCTCAGCTGGCTGATCGATCATGCTATCCCTGCCCGGAATATCTGGTTGAACCATGCGCCCGAGATATTCGGTGCGCTGAACTTGCCAGCCTTGCCCTTTCCGGCGCGGGTGAACGAAGGTTGGAGCGGTTTTGACTTCAATGCGGCTTTTTTGGACTATCCGGTGATGCGCAGCTGGGAAGACCGGCATCGTCAGCCGTTCAGCAATCTCCTGTTTGTGTCTAGTTTACGGGAATCCGATCGGACGCCGACCGAAATACGTGTTCGCGGCATTGCGATGGCGGCGCTGAAAAATGACAGGCGGCTGCCTGCGTTCGGCGAGATTGTGAGTACTTTCGGGGGAAGCGAGGCAACATTGCGCCGCCAGTTGGCGCGTGAAGGTACAAGCTATCGCCAAGTGCGCGAAAGTTGTCGGCGAGAGCTCGCGCTGCATCTATTACGTAGAACGGAAATCTCGATCGAGGATATCGCAGCTAAGCTCGATTACTGCGATTCAGACGCCTTTCGACAGGCGTTTCGAACCTGGACGGGTCATTCTCCTACCGCTTATCGCCATGAAAGCGGAGCCGCGACGGCTCGGCCAAAGCGGATCGGTTGAAGAAGAGGTGTCACCTTATAAAAGGGTGAGCAGATAAAAATCCGTTGATAATCCCGGTATATTTTTGACGTCCGGTTTTTTGGAACCGCGATACCGTAGATATTTTGAAAAGATGCCGGCCTCCATCTCTCAAGGAAAATGGAGGTCGACAACTATTTACCACTTATGGTTTTGGGTGACGCCGAATTCACGTGGGTTCGTGACGTCTACCGTGCGATAGCCTGAATCCAAAGGTATCCCGCTTTCCGTAGGTGTAACGGCGTTGTCGAGAGCAATATTGGTGATCCGCTTCTGATTGAGCAAGTTACGGACGAAAGCAGTAATCCCCCACTTGCCCTCAGGCCCGCAAAGGCCGACAATCATGTTGAGCCGTTCGCGGTCCTGATAGCGAAAGTTGACTCGTAATAGATACCGGTAAAGTAAGTCAGGAAGCCGTCATATTTCTGGTGGAAAACTGCTACCGAGAAGTTGATGCGGCGATCCATTAAGGAACCCTTCAAGCCGACTTCAAACGAGTCCATTTTTTCCCCTCGCGTGGAAATAGGGTCGTTGGAGATCCCGGCCGGAACCGCAACGCAGTACTCCCTGACCGCGACGCTCCACCATAGGCGGCATTGCCGTTAAGCGTGTCGTTGATTGCGTAGTTGATGTCGTTCAGCTTGCTGCGACCGGCGCTGAAATACCACCGCAGAAAAGGCCGGTGAGGCGGCGAGCGTGGGCGTTCAAATGAACCGGATCGATGCTGTTGTCAGCTTCTCCGGTGAAGAACCGCCGGTGCGATTCCGACAATATGAGGCTGGTGAGAGATTCCGCTGCGAAAGCGACGTCCTGATCGGGGATCACACCCTGGTCCACCAGCGACTGTAAAAAGGCGATCAGCGGGTCGAGATAGCGGCGCACGACCACTTGCTCGATATGCGGGCGCGCTTCTTCCATGAAAGAGGGGTTCAGCATCAGCAGGCGGCGCATGCTGGTGGCGTAGGGTTCGCAGACTTCGACAAGGCAAGCTTCGACGAAGGCGAGCAGGCTGTCCCGCCAATCGGAGCGCGGCGCGATTGTCATGGGGTTAAGTGCATAGCCCAGCATCTGGCGGACGACCGCCGCGAAAAGCGCGCTCTTGTTGGGATAGTAGGAGTAGACGGTTTTCCGCGACAGGCCCGACGCGGCGATAATGGAGTTCATCGTCAAACTGGGGCCATGTTCGGCAAGCATCTGCATCGCGGTGTCGACCAGGCGCTGTTCGACGTCGCCGCTTTCTTCGCGGCGGGGGCGGCCGGGACGGCGGATGGGGGGAGGGGAAGTCATGAGTGAAACCATTGGCAAAAAAAGGTTCGGATGAAAATAAACAATCTTGTTTCTTTTTTTTGCTCCGCTATTCGAAGGGGCGTTGATCGAGATTGGAGTTGTTCGGCTTGCCGCACCTGAAAGGTTCGCGCCCCCTGTCACTCTTGCTAGGCGCGCTGCTGTGCGGCTGCGCGCCTTCGGTCGAGTTGGCGCGCCCGAAGATCGCGCTGCCCGGGCAGTTCGAGGCTGCCTCGTGTGCGGGAGCCGAGCAGAGCCTGGACCGCTGGTGGGAGGGCTTCAGCGATCCGCAACTTTCCGCACTTGTGGAACAGGCGCTGGCGCAGAATACCGATGCGCGGTCAGCCTATTTCCGGTTGCGCGAGGCACGGGCCATCCGCGACCAGTCGCTGTCGCAACGATGGCCCACCGGCGCGATCAGCGGATCGGCGAAGATTCAGGATGGCCATCAGTTGTCCGGAGCCGATCTGTTCGGCTCGACCGCGCGCAGCGATAGCCAATCGCTCGCCTTCAGCCCGAGTTGGGAGATCGACCTGTTCGGCCGCCTGGGCGCGATCGGGGAAGGCGCGCGCGCCACTTATGTAGCGGCCGCCTATGATTATCATGCGGCGCGGCTGAGCCTGGCCGCTGATGTAGCCAGCGCATTGTTCGAGGCGCGGGGCCTGGCGGTGCAGCGCGACGATGCACAGGAGGGCCTCCGGATCGCGAGCGATCTGGCGCGCGCATCAAGGCTCGGCCGTGATCGCGGGCTGGTCGCCGCATCGGAAACCGCGCGGCTGGAAGGCGATGAGGCGACGGCCCAGGCCGAGCTTACCCGGATCGAGACGGCGCTGCGCAACGCCAAGCGGTCGTTGCTGGTGCTGATCGGAACGCCCGACGCGCCCACCAGCAGCCTGCCCATCGAAGCGCGACTGGACAGGCCGCCGCCCGTCCCTGCACTGATGCCCGCCATGCTGCTGACCCGACGGCCCGACATATTGGCAGCCGAGGCGCGGGTCGCGGCAGCGACGAGCGCGGTCGAGGTCGATCGGCTGGCGCTGTTTCCCCGCCTCACGCTTCAAGGCAATGGCAGCATCAGCC
Source organism: uncultured Sphingobium sp. (assembly GCA_966211835.1). Taxonomy (GTDB): domain Bacteria; phylum Pseudomonadota; class Alphaproteobacteria; order Sphingomonadales; family Sphingomonadaceae; genus Sphingobium. Next base: position 14,806 of record CBIHNV010000018.1, on the reverse strand, counting down.
GCACTTCGGGCGTGGCGGGCGGCATTTCGAGCCTGTGGTCGATCGCCACGGGGTTGAGCCTACCAGTGCTGGACCGCACGCGCCTGATGGCGCAACTGCGCGCTACCCAGGCGCAGGGTGAACGAGCCGTGATAAGCTATGAGGCGGCGGTGCAGGGCGCCTTCAGAGACGCGGACATCGCCCTCGCGCTGGTTGCGGCCGACCGGGCACGGATCGCAGACCTCAGCCTGGCCGAAGAGCGCGCGCGCTTTGCGTTCGATGCAGGACGGAAGGGCTTTGGCGTTGGCCTGACCGACCTTACCACGCTGCTGCAATCCGAACAGACCTGGCGCGCCGCGCGCCGGGCGCTCACCAATGCGCGGACGCAGGCACTCACCAATGTCGTTGGCGCCTTCCGGGCGCTGGGCGGCGGATGGAACGCCGATGATCCCGCGACGGCGCCTGAACAGCCTGCCGTCGCCCTGCCTATTCAATCCAAGGAACTGCCGTGAAATCCAAGCTGCGTCCTTTTGCCCTGACCCTTCCGCTCGTGCTGCTGCTCACCGCTTGCGGGGGGAGCAAGGACGGGGCGAAGGAACCGCCGCCGCCGACCGTCAGTGTCGCGCTGGTGGGCGAACGGGTCATCGAGGGTGGTCTGAGCGCGTCGGGCCGGTTGATCCCGCGCGAGGAAGTCGCGGTCGCGCCCGAACTTTCAGGCTATCGCATCGCGCGGGTGCTGGTGGAGGAGGATGCCCGGGTCGGCGCTGGACAGGTGCTGGCAGTGCTGGACGACACGCTGCTGCGATCGCAGATCGATCAGGCGCGCGCGCAGTTGAGCCAGCAGCAGGTGGCATATGAACGGGCACGCATGGAAGCCGGGCGTGTCGCCGGGCTCGACAATCAGGGCGTGCTTTCGCAGGAGGCGATCGACCAGCGCCGCATCGCCGCGCGGTCTGCCCAAGCGGCCGTAGGCGTTGCGAAGGCGCAGCTTGACGACTTGCTGACCCGGCAGCGCAGGCTGATCGTCCGGTCGCCGGTCGCGGGGCGGGTGCTCCAGCGGTCGGCGCGGCCAGGCGAGCCGTCGGCTTCAGGCACCATATTATTCACTATCGCCCGCGACGATCTGGTCGAGTTGGAGGCCGAGGTCCCGGAAGCGGCAATGGGGACGCTGTCCATCGGGGACCCGGTGACGGTGACATTGGCATCGGGCACCAAGATGGCCGGCAGGGTGCGGCTGCTCGGCGCGCGCGTCGACAATCAGACGGGGCTGTCGCGCGCGCGCATTGCGCTGCCGGTGAAGGATGAGTTGCGCCCCGGTGGCTTTGCCAAGGCGGATTTCGTCAAGGCGAGCGGCGCTATCCTGAGCGCACCGGAACGCGCGGTGCATTATGATGCCGATGGCGCCTACATGCTGCTGCTCGACAAGCAGGATCGCGTGCATCGCGCATCCGTGCGCACGGGACGCCGCGCGGTGGGCATGGTCGAGATACTGAGCGGCGCCAAGCCTGGCGTGCGCGCGGTGCTGGGCGGCGGGGCGTTCCTGCTGGAAGGTGATCGCGTGCGGATCGCGGCGGGCGGGAAGGCATAGCCATGCGCATATCCGCCTGGGCGATCCGCAACCCGATTCCGGTCGTTTCCCTGTTCATATTGCTGACGATCGCGGGGATCGTCGCCTACATCGGCCTGCCCATAAAGCAGTTTCCCAACGTGAACTTCCCCGTCGTCAGCGTGACGGTAACGCAAAATGGCGCGGCGCCGAGCGAGGTCGAAAACCAGATCACCCGGCCGATCGAAAATGCGCTGAGCAGCGTCGCGGGCGTCAAGCACATCAGTTCGACGGCGGTTCTCGGATCATCGACGACGACGGTCGAGTTCGAACTGCACAGCGATATGCAGAAGGCGACGGACGATGTCCGCACTGCGGTCGAGCGGGCGCGGATCGACCTGCCCCCCGGCATCGATCCGCCATTGGTACAGCGGCTGGACATTGATAGCGCCCCCATCCTGACCTATGCCGTCAGCGCGCCTTCGATGGGCAATACCGAACTGTCGCGCTTCATCGACAAGGTCGTGACGCGCGCGTTGCAGGCGCAGCCGGGCGTTGCACAAGTCCACCGCATCGGCGGGTCGAACAGGGAAATCAACATCGTCCTGGATGCGCAGCGCATGGCGGCGCTGGGCGTCACGGCGCCGCAGGTGAACAACGCCCTTTTCGCATTCCACAGCGACGATCCGGGCGGTCGAGCCGATGTGGGCGCGGTCGAGCAGACGATCCGTGTCCTTGGGTCGTCGGCGACCATCGACCGTATGCGTGAACTCGCCATTCCCGTGCAGGGCCGCTATGTCCGGCTGGCCGACATTGCCGAGATTGGCGATGGATCGTCCGAGCAACGCGGCTTTGCGCGGCTGGACGGCAGGCCGGTCACCGCGATCCAGATCAGCAAGACGCGCGACGCGAGCGACATCAGCGTCGAAGACCGCGCGCTGAAGGTGGTTGCGCAGCTGCAGGCGGAGCATCCCGGCGTCACCTTCACCAAGCTGGTGTCGACGGTGGATTCGACGCGTCGGACCTTTGCATCGACGCAGCATGTGCTGATCGAGGGCATTTTCCTGGCGGTGATCGTCGTCTATATCTTCCTGCGCAACTGGCGGGCGACGATCATCGCCGCGGTGGCCATGCCATTGTCGCTGATCCCGACTTTCGTCCTGATGTCGGCCATGGGTTTCAGCCTCAACAGCATAACATTGCTGGCGCTGACGTTGGTGATCGGCATCCTGGTCGATGACGCGATCGTGGAAGTCGAAAATATCGAGAAGCGGATCGAAACGGGGGAGACGCCCTATCGTGCGGCGCTGATCGGAGCGGATGCCATCGGGCTTGCCGTGATCGCCACCACGGCCACGATCATCGCCGTGTTCGCGCCGGTTTCCCTGATCCCGGGGCAAGCGGGGCAATTTTTCCGCGAATTTGGCCTTACCGTGGCGGTCGCGGTGCTTTTCTCCCTGGTGGTGGCGCGTTTGCTGACGCCGCTGATGGCGGCCTATTTCCTGGTGCCGCTCAAGGACCGCGCGCATCGGGAAAAGCGGCCGGTCAATCCAATCTACGGCCGCATATTGGACTGGGCGTTGGCCAATCGCTGGAAGACGATGGGGATCGGCGCCGGGATTTTCGCCTTGTCCCTCCTGCTCGCGAGCTTCACGCCGTTGGGATTCCAGCCTGTCGGCAATCCTGGCTATCTGTACATAGCGGTGCAGGGGCCGCCGGGCGCCACGCGCGACGACATGGCGCGGGCTGTCAATGACGCGACGCGGATGCTGTCGGCAGAACCTGCGGTGGAGCGCGTCTTTGCCCAGGTGGGATCGACATCCGGAGGCTTCGGCGGTGGCGACGACCTGCGCACCGGCACGCTGACTGTGGTGCTGAAGCATGATCGCGACGTCACGACCGACGAATTCCGGCAGATCATACGGCCCAAGCTGCGCGACATTCCCGATGTGCGCCTGTCGAACCAGGGCACATTCGGGTCTGCGTCGGTCAATATCGTGCTGGCGGGCGAGGACGGCCAGGCGCTGGAGCGCACCCAGACGGAATTGCTGCGCCAGATGCGCAATGTGCGGTCCATTTCCGACCCGCGCCCGGCTCCTCCGCCTGCGGGGCCTGAATTGATCGTGACCCCGCGCGCAGAGGAAGCGGCGCGGCTCAACATCGACAGTCGGACGCTGGCCCAAGTGCTGCGTGTCGCGACGATCGGCGATATCGACGCGAGCGTCGCGAAATATTCCGATGGCGACGAACGCGTGCCGATCCGCGTGCGCCTGCCCGAAGGAGCCCGCCAGGACCTGGACACGATCGCCAACCTGCGCGTACCGACGCTGGACGGGCAGACGACGCCCCTGTCAGCGGTCGCGGACATTCAGTTCAAGGCAGGCCCCGGCAAGATCGTGCGCTATGACCGCGAACGGCGTGTGTCGGTTGAGGCTGACCTGGTCGCGGGCCGGACATTGGGCCAGGCCTTGCAGGAAGTGAACGCCCTTCCAGTCATGCGTGACCTGCCCAAGGGGGTCCAGCAGGCCAAGGTAGGCGATTCAGAGGCGATGTCCGAGCTGTTCGGCGGCTTCATGCTGGCGATCGTGGCGGGCATCGGGCTGACCTTTTCCGTGCTGGTGCTGCTGTTCAAGGGCTTCTTCAAGCCTGCCGTCATCCTTGCCGCGCTTCCGCTGTCGCTGCTTGGCGCCTTTGCCGCGCTTGTCCTGTTCGGCAAGACGTTGGACCTGCCCGCGATGATCGGCCTGCTGATGCTGCTGGGGCTGTGCGCGAAGAATTCCATCCTGCTGGTCGAATTCGCCATCGAGGAGGAGCGCGCGGGAACGCCGATGACGGAAGCGCTGCGTAATGCCTGCCGCGAGCGGGCTCGGCCGATCGTCATGACTACGGTGGCGATGGCGGCGGGCATGTTGCCGACGGCGCTGGGGATCGGCGAGGGCGCGGAGTTTCGCCAGCCGATGGCACTGGCGGTGATCGGCGGCCTCATCACGTCGACGGCCCTGTCGCTGGTTTTCGTTCCGGTGATTTATGAGATTGTCGATAGCATCGAGCGATGGATCGCGCCGCGCGCGGCTCGCCTGGTGACGCCGCGTCAGGCGGGGGACGATGACCCGTTTCCCACATGACGAAAATGTTGACGTACGCTCACGAACTACTTGACCTAATGAACATCTATGTTCAGTTAGTACCGCCTTTTAGGCACTCTCCTACACCTACTTGGGCCGGCCAAAAGCCGGCCTTTTCTTTGCGCGCATGCTATAGGTCGGCGCGGCAGACGCAAAAAAGGGCGCTTTCGCGCCCTTTTTCGTCGATATGTGTCAGGCTGCTGGTTCAGGGCAGCTTGGCGAGGTCGGCATCGATCGCGGCGAGACGCGCGTCGGTGACGTCATCCGGCGCATATTGCTGGATCGTCTTCAGCGTCATGGCGCGGGCCATGTCGAGCTGATCATTGCTCGTCATGCCGGGGATATGCTTTTCAATGATCGCCTTGGCGGCAGGATTGTCCAGCAGCACGCCAAGTTCGGTGTCAGCCGTGTTAAGCTTGGCATGATCAGCATGCGCGGGAGCGGGGGCAGCAGCCGTCTGGGCGAGCGCGGGGGTAGCGACCGACAGAGCAGCAACGGCAAGAATCAAGAGACGCATAAAACAGGATCCTCCATTATGACCGGGCGTATATCGCACGGGGTCGTTCTAAATTCAAGTCACCAACTTGCGCGCGCCGCCATAAAAAGGTCAACGGCCTTGCTCGCGGCCTTCATGAATTCGGCTTCATTGATGGGGCCAGCACTGCTTTCCTGCAATTCCCAGCCAGTGATGGCGGAGACGAACATCCGCGCGATCGTGGAAGGGTCGCGTGCGGGGATGCCGTCGCGTCGGGCGGCTTCGCTGATGTCGTTGCTGATGAGGCGGACGATGTAAAGATAGCCTGCCTCATACATCGCGCGGGCGAGTTCCGGAAAACGTTCCCGATTGGCGAGCGTCAACAGCTGGAACGCGTGAACTTCCGCCTGCAGCACGGACTTGGCGATGGTCTGCGCATGATGGTGCAGGCGCTCGCCAATGTCGTCGGTGAGGAGATGATCCTGCTGCGCAGAGGCGAGGGACCATTGGGTGACCCGATCCTGGATGACCGTGGTGAACAGCGCTTCTTTGGACGGGTAGCGCGCGTATAGCGTCCCTTTCGAAACCCCGGTCTCCGTCGCGATATTTTCCATCGCGACACCGTCATAGCCCAGTTCAAGGAACATATGCGTCGCCGTCGCCAGAATGGCCTTGTCGATGGCGGCGACCTGCTTTGCATCGGGCCGACCCCGTTTCGGGATAAATGTCTTTTCTATCTTCGTAGCTGGCATGATCACTTCTCTGGCTCAAGCCATGGGCGGGCGCAATGGGTCATCCCAAATCAATCGAACGCAACCGATCGAATATTGACGGTTGGTGTTTCCTATCATAAGAATGACTAACTGCCGACATCCTGAAAATGTCCCGATAGCGCAGAGGCTGACCATCATGAAGAATTCCTCATCAATCCTGTTGCTGGCCATCGCCGGGACGATGCTGACGCCGCTTGCGGGGCATGCCCGTGATGCGAAGGACGCTGCCGAGCGCCGGGCGGCCGAAACGCTCGCGAAAATGACCGACGAAGAGAAGCTACGGCTGATCCACGGACCGATGACCGCAGTGCTGCCTTCAGCCAAGCGACCGCAAGGCATCCCTCTGAGCGCGGGCTTCATCGACGGGGTGGAGCGCCTTGGCGTGCCGATGCTGGTCGAAAGCGACGCCAGCCTTGGCGTATCGAATCTGATGGAGATGCGGCGAGGCGACGTGGCGACGGCCCTGCCGTCTGGCCTTTCGCTTGCATCGACCTGGGACCCGGAGATCGCGCGGGCAGGCGGAGCGATGATCGGTGCGGAGGCGCGGGCCAAGGGGTTCAACGTGATGCTGGTCGGCGGCGTCAACCTGATCCGCGATCCGCGCGCCGGTCGCAACTTCGAATATCTGGGCGAAGACCCGCTGCTGGCCGGTGAGTTGGTCGGCAGTCAGATCAGCGGGGTGCAGTCCAACAACATCATCGGCACGATCAAGCATTTCGCGCTCAATGACCAGGAAACCGGACGCAACATTGCATCAGTCAACATGGACGAGCAGACCATGCGCGAAAGCGATCTGCTGGCGTTCCAGATCGGCATGGAACGCGGCGATCCCGGTTCGGTCATGTGCGGTTATAATCGCATCGGCGGTACTTATGCGTGTGAGCACCCCTTCCTGCTGAACGATGTGCTAAGGGGCGACTGGGGCTTCAAGGGCTACGTCATGTCGGATTGGGGCGCGGTGCACTCTACCGAGGCGATCGTCGCTGGGCTCGACCAGCAGTCCGGCGAACAGCTCGACGGCAAGCGCTATTTTTCCGATCTGATGGCCGATGCGGTCAAGGCGGGCAAGGTGCCGCAGTCGGCAGTCGACAAGGCTGCGGGACGCGTACTCTACGCTATCTATGCTCATGGCGTGGCCGACAATCCGCTGAAGGCAGGCCAGCCGATCGACTATGACGCGAACGCGGCCGTGGCGCAGCGTGCGGCCGAAGAAGGAATCGTGCTGCTGCGCAATGAAGGCGGCATCCTGCCACTGGCGGCGACGGCGAAGACAATCCTGGTCGTCGGAGGGAATGCCGACATTGGCGTGCCGAGCGGTGGAGGTTCGAGCCAGGTCAATCCTGTGGGCGGGCTGAAGCGCGTTTCCAAGGGCGCGGAAAGCGGCCCTGCCGCTGGCTTTGCCCGGCGCGGCTATGGCGGCACGGCGCCGCTCGACGGATTGCGCGCCGAATTCCCCAATGCGACGATCAGCTATCTTGACGGCAAGGATGTGGCTGCCGCCGTCCGGGCGGCGAAGGCAGCGGATGTCGTCATCGCCTTTGGTGAGAAATATTCGACCGAGGCCGTCGATCACAAGGACCTGTCACTGGGCGAAGGGCAGGACGAGTTGATCGATGCCGTGGCGAGCGCCAATGCCAGGACGATCGTCGTACTCGAAACCGGCAATCCGGTCCTGATGCCCTGGCAAGCCAAGGTCCCGGCGATCCTTTCGGCCTGGTATGGCGGCCAGCGCGGCGGCGCGGCCATTGCGCGCGTCCTGAGTGGCAAGGTGAACCCGTCCGGTCATTTGCCCGTGACGTTCCCCGCCTCCATCGACCAGCTGCCCAACCCGGTGCTGCCTGGTTCGGACGCACCAGCAGCGGATAAGGAAACCCGCGCCGTTTATGGGTTGCAGGCCGGTTTGAAGCCGTTCGACATCGTCTACCCCGAAGGGTCGGACGCCGGTTATCGCTGGTTCGACAAGAAGGGGCTGAAGCCGCTTTATCCCTTCGGCCATGGCCTCAGCTACACGCAGTTCCGCTATGAAGGGCTGAAGGTGACCGGCGGAAAGACGCTGGCGGTACGCTTCACCGTGGTCAACAGCGGTCAGCGCGCGGGCGCCGACGTACCGCAGGTCTATGTAACGCGGCCGGGCAAGGCCAAGCGGCTCATCGGATGGGCCAAGCCTGACCTGAAACCGGGCGAAAGCAAGGAGGTCGTGGTGACGGCCGACATGCGCGTCCTCGCCGACTATGATGTCAAGGCAAAGCGCTGGATAGTTCCGGCGGGCGACGTCAAGGTGGAGGTAGGTACATCTGCAACCGATCCGGTGTTGACCGGGATGGCACGATTGAACCGCATGACACGCAGGCCCTGAGCCATGACGGTAAAGCGCTTCATCGAACGCTGCCTGCTGGAGGTCCAGCGTTGAGGCGTCGTCGCCTTGCCGCTGCCTTCGCATCCTGCCTGCTGATTGCGGCCGCGCCTGCCGTAACAGCGCCGGAAGCCGAATTGAACTCGGTCCATCCGGAGCTGCGGTCCATCGCGCGGGGCATCATGCAGGCTCAGCGAAACGGGGTGACGTACAAGCCTGCCAAGCCGGGGCCCCTGCCATCGGGGGTCGAGGAACGGCAGGCGCCCGGATCGCGCGGGCATCCTGCCGTGCCAGTATATGTCGTGAACGCCGAGGCCCGGCAGGAACCGCCGCGCGGGGCGATCTATTTCGTCCATGGCGGCGGCTTCATCGGCGGCGATGCGCGGGAAAATTTGACCGCGCTGAAAGGCTTGGCGCAACGGCTGAACTGCGTCATCGTGTCGGTGCAATATCGGCTGGCGCCCGCGACACGCTTTCCCGGGCCGCTGAAGGATGCCTATGTGGGCCTGAAATGGCTGCACGGCAATGCCGCCGCGCTGGGCGTCGATCCCCGGCGGATTGTTGTGATGGGCGAAAGCGCGGGCGGTGGGCTTGCTGCCATGCTGACGATCGCGGCGCGGGACCGGGGCGAAGTGCCGGTCGCGTTCCAGGCGCTTGTCTACCCGATGTTGGATGACCGAACGGGATCGTCGCGTCCGGTGCCGCCCCATATCGGCCAGTTGATCTGGACGGCGGAGTCGAACCGCAAGGGCTGGCAGGCACTATTGGGGCGGCGTCCCGGCGCCGCCACCCAGCCCGCAGGCGCGGTGCCCGCTCGCGTGAGCAACCTCAAAGGTCTTCCGCCCACCTTCATCGGGGTCGGCTCGATCGACCTGTTCGTCGACGAGGATGTGGAGTTCGCCCGCCGCCTGATCAACGCGGATGTGCCCACTGAATTGCTGGTGGTCCCCGGCGCTTTCCATGGCTTTCAGATGATCGTTCCTCGCGCGGCCATTTCCCAGCAGTTCAATAGCGCGCTGGAAACAGCGCTGTCCCGCGCCCTTTCGCCGGAGAAAAAATGATGACGATGCGTACTTTGCTGGCTGCTTCGCTGATGATGGGCGCTGCGCCCGCCGCTATCGCGCAGACGGGGGCAGCCGAGGGCTGGATCAGTCATGCGGAGGCTGGGCCAACTGTGCGCCCGATTGTCCTGCATTTCCGTCGCATGGTTACCCTGCCAAATAAGCCGCGCGAATATAAGGTACGAGTTACGGCGGATAACCGCTTCATATTGTTCGTGAATGGCGCGCGCATCGCGAGTGGCCCGTCGACGGGCGACATCCATCACTGGCGGGAGGAAAGCATTGACCTTGCGCCCCATCTGAAGCGCGGCGCCAATGTCATTGCGGCAACGGTTTGGAATGGTGTGCAGCCGCTGAAGCTTCCCGTCAATCCCACCCCCGCCCGGGTCACGGCGGCTCAGGGCAGCTCGCTGTTCACCAATACGGCGCCGCTGTTCCAGCAAAGCGTGGCAACCGGATTTCGCCTGATCGGCGAAGGCGATGCAGGGGCGCTGTCGACTGGCCAGCCCGGTTGGCGGGTAAAGCGCGACCAGGGCCGGGGCTTTGCCAACGGTTGGTCGCAGGTGAAGCGGTGGTATTATGTCGCGGGCAATCCGGAGAAGATCGATGCGGCGAAGGCCGATTTCGATGCCGCCGGGCCGCAGGAGAAGGGAGAGGGCTGGCGGGACGCGGTGCCCGCTCCCGATGCGGCGAAGCGAACGCTGGTCGCGGATCGGCTGCCCCAGCAAACCTATACACCGGTCGCGGCGGGCAAGGTGGTGCGGACCGATCTGCCCGCCGCAATGGGCTTCCCCGCGCGGGCGGTCACGATCCCTGCCAACAGCAAGGCGACATTGCTGATCCAGCGCGATGCGATGGTATCTGCCTATCCGCAGCTTGACGTGTCCGGCGGCAAGGGCGCGGCGATCAAGCTGCTGTGGACCGAGGCGCTTTATGATGCGCAGGGCCGCAAGGGCGATCGCAACCTGATCGAGGAGCGCAAGCCGATCGGCATATGGGACAGCTTTATCGCTGATGGCGAAAAGCGCAGTTTCGCGCCGCTATGGTGGCGGACCTGGCGCTATGCGGAGATCACGGTCGAGACCAAGAACCAGCCATTGGTGCTGGAGGGGTTGCGCGCATATGAGACCGGTTATCCGTTCCAGCAAGTCGGCAAGTTCGAAAGCGATGATCCTGAACTTGCACGCATTTTCGACATAGGGTGGCGGACGGCGCGGATCGATGCGCATGAAACTTACATGGACACCGCCTATTGGGAACAGCTGCAATATGCGGGCGATACGCGCCTGCAAATGCTGATCTCCTATGCCGTGTCGGGTGACCCGCGCCTTGCCGAGCAGGCGATCGACGCCTTTGCCGCGTCAGACGCCGACGGCGGCCTGATGGAAGGCGCCTGGCCGACGCGCGGCAACAATGTGATCGCTCCGTTCGCGTTAATGTGGGTGGGGATGCTGGATGATTGGCGATTGCGCCAGCCTGACGCTGCTCCCATCGTCCGCAACATCCCACGCATGCGCCGGGTGCTGGACTGGTTCGAAACCTATCGCCGTCCCAGCGGACTGCTGGGCAAGAACCCGCAATGGAATTTCATCGATTGGGTAGGTCAGCCCGCGAGCGACCGCACCATCTTTCCCTCCTACGGGAAGGCGGACGAAAGCTGTTTGATGAGCGTCAGCTGGCTCGGCGCGCTTCAACAGGGCGCCGCGATCGAGGCGGCCTTCGGCGATCCCAGCGTGGCGCAGCGCTATGCCACCCGTGCCGAGACGGTGAAGGCGGCGATCCGCAACCGCTGCTGGGTGCCTGCGCGCGGCCTTTATGCCGACAATCCAGATGGCGATCGGTTCAGCCAGCATATGAACGCGCTCGCCATACTGTATGATGTCGCAAACCGCGATGAATCCGGGCCGATCATCGACCGGATCATGGCGCCGGGCAAAGGCATAGATGCCCCGGAAGGGATCACCAGCGTCAGCTATTATTTCTCCTGGTATCTGGCGCAGGCGCTGGTCCATGCCGGAAAGAGCGAGCGCTATCTGGATATGCTGAAGACCTGGCGCGATCTGCTGGCGATGCATTACACGACCTGGCCCGAAGAGCGCGACGATGCGGGACAAGGGGGCAAGGGGCACTCCACCCGGTCCGACAGCCACGCATGGAGCGCGCATCCGAGCGCGGACCTGCTCGGCATCGTCGCGGGCATCGGCCCTGCCGCGCCGGGCTATGCCAAGTTGAAGGTCGAGCCCGCATTGGGATCGCTCAAGACCCTGTCCGCCACTGCTGCGACGCCACAGGGACCGGTCAGCGTCCGCTATCGCATTTCGGGCAGCACCCTGAATGCGGAAATCACCCGGCCTGCAGCGTTGCCGGGCGATTTCCTGTGGACTGGAAAGCGTTATCCGCTGACCCGCGCCACCACCAAGTTTAAGGTGCCGGTGCGCTAGGACGGGTCGCCAAAACTCAGCGCTTCGGGGCCTCTTTCGGCCCGAAGCCGTTGAAGTCGATCCAGCGGAACATCGCGTCCGTCCATCCCTGCGTCGTTGTCCCCTCGATACCCAGGCCAAAGCCATGTCCGCCCCGCTGGAAGGCGTGGAATTCGACCGGACGGCGAGCGGCGATCCAGCTTTCGATCAGGCCATAGCCCGCGCGCCCTGACAGTGGATCGTCGGTCGCCATCACCACGAAGGCGGGCGGGGCATCGCCTGGCACTTCGACCTTCTCCATCGGTGGATAGACGAGGACGGAAAAGGCCGGACGATCGGCGGGCGGAGCATCCAGCGTCACGCGGATGGTCGTGCGCGCTCCGGCGGAAAAGCCGATCATCCCGACCTTGGCCGGATCGATATGCCATTTCGCGGCGCGCGAACGCACCAGTTTCAATGCCGCCATTCCATCGGCGACCGCATAGGGGGGCGTGACGATCCGCAGACCTTCGCCCGGCTTGCCGATCCAGTCGACCATCCTGCCCTGCATCATCTTGCCGAAGGTTGGCCAATCGCGCGGCGTCGGGTCGAGCCGGTATTTAAGCACGAAGGCGGCGATGCCACGATCAGCCAGCAGCCGCGCCACCTCCATGCCCTCATGATCCCAGGCGAGCGTCATGAAGCCACCACCGGGCGCAACGACCATGGCGGTGCCGGTTGCCTTGGCCGGGTCTGGCAGGACGGGCAGCAAGCTCGCCTCGCCAGTGTTGCGGACGCTCATGGCGCCCGGCTTCCCGAACCAGATTTCAGCGCCGTTGCCGCCCGGAACGGGGCCAGTGCGGAGCGGTATCGCCTGCTGCATGTCGGACGGGGCCGACAATTGTGCGGTCGCCCCAGTCGTGCCCAGAATCCATGCGGCGAACACGCCAGCAAGCAGTTTCTTCATTCTTACCTCTCCCGTTCTTATCTTGTCCAGATCAACCGGCGGCGTCGCCCCATATCTGAGCGAAGAAGGGATTGCGCGCAGCTTCGGCTTCGTAGGCGGCCGGATCGAGCATGGTTAGCGGACACCAATGGCCGCCCTGCAAGTAGAGGCGCGGCGTCATGGTGAAGCGGTGGCCAGCAGCGGACTGCCACTCGGCTGACACGTCCGGACCATCGAACGCGCTACCGAGATATTTGCCACCGCGATATTCCGCCGCTGCCTTCAGGTCATCGACGCGCCAATCTTCCGGCGATCGGCTTTCGTCATAGCCGTGATCGAGCAATGTGGGTTGCCGCGATGGCTGGGCAAAGCGGAAGTCGTCCCAGTTTCGGGGAATAGCGTCCCATGCGGCGCGCGATCCGAAATAGGCGCGGATCTTCGCTTCATTGTTGGTGGCGAACCAGTTGAGGCTGCCGTCGGGTCCATTTGCGAGCTTTTCGATCTGCTTCGACACTACCCCCGGCATCAGCTTTGGCACCGTGCGCGCGATCCACGGCATGTGGCGGGGCGCTTCCTTGAAATAGTCGTCCAGCGATTGTTCGCGGAAGGGCACCAGCGCTTCGAGCCGATCGGAATCCGCATACCATTGGCCGTGGAAATTGCGAGTGGCGAACCAGTGCGGTTTCAGCACCTTGCGGTAGTTGGGCATGGATTTTTCCATGAACTCATGGTTCACCACACGGGAAGATGCGCCGCCGCCCAGATTGTAGAAATTGCGCCAGAATGTGTCGGGCACATCATCGCCGCACAGCGCCGCCATGAGACGGCCGCTGTCATTGGCGGTCGACCATTCGAACACGCCGTTCAGCGGATTGTGGAACATGATGGGGTCGAAAATCTTCCACATCTCGAAATGCGCCATGCCGCTTTGGCGCACGGATGCCCAATGAGTGATCCCGCTTTGCGCGACGATCGCTTCCGCCTGCGTCTTCGTCACCGCATAATGATCATAGGCGCTGATCTTGATCGGGTCGCCGGTGCGCCCCCAATGTACGGGCGCATTGCGACTGCCGGTCTCCGCCACGGTGCCGATATAGATGAGCCGCGTCGTCCTGGGGTCGCCCACCGCGTGGATCGCATCGACGATATTCTGCGCGCCGCCGACATTGACGCGGGTTACCAGGTCGGCCGGAAGCCGGTCTGCGAGCGGTGACACCAGGGCGCCGACGTGCAGCACGACGTCGGCACCCTTCACGCCTTCACGGATCGAAGCGGCATCGGTAAGGTCGCCCCAGACGATTTCGGCGAGGTTGCGGCGCTGAACATCCTTCACCACCGGATGCGCCTTTTCCTCGGGCCTCACCAATATTCGCGGGCGCAGCGCATCGGCTCGTTCCGCGATGCGCTTCACAGTCTCTCGACCCATGTTGCCGGTAGCGCCGGTGAGGAAAACCGTTTTGCGGGTGTCGATCATGTTGCTCCCCTGAAACCAAAAGCTGGCAATCGCACGACGCCGTTTCAATAACAAGAGGGTGACCCGTCAGGGGCTCTCCCCGAGAGTTCGGCTTGACGGGCAACTTCTACTTCTAAAATAAGAGCATGGCCGTTCGATTAGCAACCGGCCCTTGCTTAGCCGGCAAGAATGACAGGGGTAGGATGAATGACGTCACATTTTGGTTTTACGAAGCTTGTGGTTCAGGATCTGGACGCCATGAGCGCCTTCTACAAGGAGGTGGCAGGCCTTGTCGAAATGGCGCGGGTACAGGATGTGGTCGGCGATCGGCAGATCGACGAAATCCTGTTCAACGCAACAGGTGAGGGCGGCGCGACCTTCGTCCTCTTCAAGTTCCTGGATCGGGACACTCCTGTACAGGAAGAAGTGATCCTGGGCTTTCAAACCGATGATGTCGCGTCATTCGTTGAGCGTGCGGAGAAGGCAGGCGGAAAGGTCGTGCAGCCGATCGAAGTCAAGGAGGCCCATGGCGTAAAGGTCGCCTTCGTGACCGATCCCGAGGGGCATCTGATCGAGGTGGTCGAGCTGCTGTCCAAATAAACAGGTGGCGGCGCGGTTGAACCCCCGCCGCCGACTCAGTTGCGATACGCCGGGCGTCAAAAAATGGGCGCGCCGACAAACGGAGCACAGCCCGGA
>CBIHNV010000017.1:0-68447 GCA_966211835.1 uncultured Sphingobium sp. | reverse complement strand
AACAGGCAGGCGAAGATGAGGCAGTCGCTCATCAGGTAGATCCAGAAGCCCAGCATGGTGCTGGAGCCTTCCGGATGATGGGGCTCATGTTCCAGGTGGAAGAGCGGATTGCCGTCCTTGTCGAGGAAAGCGGCGTCTATGGTGGGTGCGCTTGCCATGTGCCGTTAGCCCTGCATCGCGAGGCTTTGCGTGCGCTCGCCCTCTGTGCGCTCGACCACATCCTTGGGGATGTAGAAGTCGCGCTTGTAGTTGAAGGTGTGGCCGATCGCGACGGCGAGGATGCCGATGAAGCTGAGGCCCGCGAGCCACCACATGTACCAGATCATGCCGACGCCGAAGGCCACTGACAGGCCCGCGATGATGACGCCGGTGCCGGTGTTGCTGGGCATGTGGATAGCTTCGTAGCCCGAGAGAGGCCGCTGATAGCCACGCTTCTTCATGTCCGCCCATGCGTCGCCGTCATGGATGACGGGGGTGAAGGCGAAGTTATAGTCGGGCGGCGGCGAGCTGGTTGCCCATTCAAGCGTCCGGCCGTCCCAGGGATCGCCAGTCGTGTCGCGCAGCTTGTCACGGTTCATGATGCTGACGGCGAACTGGATGAACATGCAGGCGATGCCGGCCGCGATCATGACGGCGCCGAATGCCGCGATCTGGAACCAGATTTGCAGGCTTGGATCGTCGAACACGCGCATGCGGCGGGTGACGCCCATGAGGCCCAGGACATAGAGCGGCATGAAGGCGACCCAGAAGCCGACGACCCACAGCCAGAAGCTGCGCTTGCCCCATGTGGTTTCCAGCTTGAAGCCGAAAGCCTTTGGCCACCAGTAGTTGATCGCCGCGAACAGGCCGAACAGCACGCCGCCGATGATCACATTGTGGAAATGCGCGATCAGGAACAGCGAGTTGTGCAGCACGAAGTCGGCCGGGGGCACCGCGAGCAGAACGCCGGTCATGCCGCCGACCACGAAGGTCAGCATGAAGGCGACCGTCCACATCATCGGCAACTCGAAACGGATGCGGCCGCGATACATGGTGAAGAGCCAGTTGAAGAGCTTTGCCCCGGTCGGGATGGAGATGACCATCGTCGTGATGCCAAAGAAGCTGTTGACGCTGGCGCCCGAACCCATGGTGAAGAAGTGGTGCAGCCAGACGAGGTAGCTGAGGATCGCGATGACGACCGTCGCATAGACCATCGAGGAATAGCCGAAGAGCCGCTTTGACGAGAAGGTGGAGGTGACTTCGCTGAACACGCCGAACAGCGGCAGGATGAGGATGTACACCTCTGGATGGCCCCAGATCCAGATCAGGTTCACATACATCATGGGGTTGCCGCCCATGTCGTTGGTGAAGAAGGCGGTGCCAACATAGCGGTCGAGGCTGAGCAGCGCGAGGACGGCGGTCAGCACCGGGAAGGCGGCGACGATCAGGATGTTCGAGCAGAGCGAGGTCCAGACGAAGATGGGAAGCTTCATCATCGACATGCCGGGCGCGCGCATCTTTACGATGGTCGCGATCAGGTTGACGCCGGACAAGAGCGTGCCGATGCCCGCTATCTGAAGGCCCCAGATATAATAATCGACGCCGACCCCTGGACTATAGGCGATGCCTGATAGTGGCGGATAGGCGAGCCAGCCGGTGCGCGCGAATTCGCCCACGAACAGCGACATCATGGTGATGACCGCGCCTGCGGTGGTCATCCAGAAGCTGAAATTATTGAGGAAGGGGAAGCTGACGTCGCGCGCGCCGATTTGCAGCGGGACCATATAGTTCATGATCCCGGTGATCATCGGCATCGCCACGAAAAAGATCATGATGACGCCGTGCGCCGTGAAGATCTGGTCATAATGATGCGCGTTCAGATAGCCTTCGGACCCGTTAAACGCCCATGCCTGTTGCAGGCGCATCATCAGTGCGTCGGCGAAACCGCGCAGGAACATGATGAGGCCGAGGATCATGTACATGATGCCGATGCGCTTGTGATCGACGGTGGTGAACCAGTCGCGCCACAGCCAGCCCCACAGGCGATATTTGGTGACGATGCCCAGGATCGCGACGCCGCCGATGACGACGGCGACGAAGGTGCCCATGACGATCGGCTCATGGATCGGCACTGCGCTCCAGTCGAGGCGACCGAAGATCAGTTTCCAGATGCCGCTGTTTTCGGATGCGGGATGAGGGGACATGGGGTCAGGGCCTTGGGAGGGAGAAGGGGGAAGAGGGCGGGGTCAGACGATCAGTGACCATGATGACCGCCTGCATGTCCGTCGGCGTCTTTCTGGCCGGGCGCTTGATGTCCCTGCTCGGCAGGGGTGCGCTCGGCGGCTGGCGTCATGCCGGAAGGTTGGGCGATCTCGCCCTTCTTGCCGGGCTCCACCGGGTGGAAGCCGCCGACGTCGATGGTGCCGTCATGGCGCAGGCCTTGCGTGTCGCGCGCCGATTCCTTGCCAGCGCCGCCCATCATGTCGGTCATCATCATCTCATCCATGCAGCGCTTGCCGGGCTGGGCGCACATGTTGAGCGCGGCGTGGAACAGCTTTGGGTCGATGCCTGCGAAATACATGGGCGGCACCTTTTCGCTCGGCTGCTCCAGCTTCACATAGGCGGCGCGGTCGAGTTTTGCCTTGCTGGCCTTTACCTGCGCGACCCACTTGTCGAAGCCCGCCTGATCCATCGCCTTGAAGCGGAAGCGCATGTGGGAGAAGCCCGCGCCCGAATAGTTGGCGGAGAAGCCTTCGAACGTGCCGGGCTTGTTGGCAACGGCGTGGAGGACGGTCTGCATGCCGGGCATGGCGTAGATCTGTCCGGCGAGCGCTGGCACGAAGAAGCTGTTCATGAGCGTTGCGGACGTGATCTTGAACTCGATCGGCTGGTCGACGGGCGCGGCGAGTTCGTTCACCGTGGCGATGCCGAGTTCAGGGTAGATGAACAGCCATTTCCAATCTAGCGCTACGACTTCGACCTGGAGGCGCTTGGCGGCCGGTTCGACCTTGCGCGCGTGATCGATGCGCTCGACAGGGCGATAGGGATCGAGCAGGTGCGTGCTGGTCCAGGTGATGGCGCCCAATGCGATGATGATCAGCAGCGGGGCGGACCAGATGAGCAGTTCTAGGCTGGTCGAATGGTCCCAATCGGGATCATAATCCTTTGCCTGCGCCTTTTCCCGGTAGCGCCAGGCGAACCAGATGGTCGTCGCCATCACCGGCAGGATGATGAGCAGCATGAGGATCGTGGAAATGATGATCAGGTCACGCTGCTGCATTGCGACATCGCCTGCGGGGGACATGACCACCCAGTTGCATGCCCCGAGCGGCAGCAGCAGCAAGGGCGCGAGTCGGCGCGGAAATACTCGGGAAAAAGGGCGAGGGCGTGCGGTCATGCAGCCCGCATAAGGGGGTGGCGTGGCGATCGACATTGGACCTTTTGTCCTATCCCCTCGCAGGCGCAAAATGGGGCAATGGCCTTTCGACCACCGGGGCGATTCGCTATGCTGCAACGATGTTGGGCATGGATCGTTCCCGCAGCATGAAGGCTTGTCCAGACCGATGAACGCCGCGACCACCACGCCATCCTCCACCCCGCTGGAGCGCGACGCACGCCTTGTGACGGCGCGGGATCACAAGATCGCGCCAGGCGAGATCGCGATCGGCGTCATCATCGGGCGGACGTCGGAATTCTTCGACTTCTTCGTCTATGCCATCGCGTCGTGCATCGTGTTTCCGGCGCTGGTATTTCCCAATTTGAACCCGCTGGCGGGGACGCTTTGGTCCTTCGCCATATTTGCGTTGGCGTTCGTCACACGTCCCATCGGGTCGTTCATCTTCATGGCGGTGGACCGGGCCTATGGGCGGGGCGTGAAGCTGACCATTGCGTTGTTCCTGCTTGGCGGGTCGACGGCGTTCATCGCGTTCCTGCCCGGATATGAGACGATCGGCATCTGGTCGGCGGTGCTGCTGGCGGTGTTCCGGGCGGGGCAGGGCATTGCGCTCGGCGGGACCTGGGACGGGCTTGCGTCGCTGTTGTCGCTGAACGCGCCGCAGAACAAGCGTGGCTGGTATGCGATGATGCCGCAGCTGGGCGCGCCGCTGGCGCTGCTGGTGGCGAGCGGGCTGTTCGCTTTCTTTCTGTCGAACCTGTCGCGAGCGGATTTCCTTGAGTGGGGCTGGCGCTATCCCTTCTTCGTGGCGTTCGCGATCAATGTGGTGGCGCTGTTCGCGCGGTTGCGGATCGTGGTGACGCATGAGTTTGAGCGGCTGTTCGAGGCGCGCGAGTTGCAGCCTTCGCCGGTGATCGAGACGGTGCGGACGGATGGGCGGAACATCGTCATCGGCGCCTTTGCCCCGCTGGCGAGCTTTGCGCTGTTCCACATGGTGTCGGTGTTCCCGCTGTCCTGGATCGCGCTTTATACGAAGCAGCCGCTGGAGCGCTTCCTGGTCATCGAGGCGATCGGAGCGAGCGTGGGCGTGCTGGCGATCGTCGTGTCGGGGTTCGTTGCCGACATGGTGGGGCGGCGCAAGCTGCTGGCCTGGTCGGCGGCGGGGATCGCTATATTCAGCATCGCCGCGCCGCTGCTGCTGGACGGTGGTGAGCTTGCCGAGATTGCGTTCATGATCCTGGGCTTCATGCTGCTGGGGTTGAGTTTTGGGCAGTCCTCGGGTGTGGTTGCTTCCAACTTTTCGTCAGCGACGCGATATACGGGGTCGGCTTTGACGTCGGACCTTGCCTGGCTCGTGGGCGCGGGCTTTGCGCCGCTGGTGGCGTTGGCGCTGTCGGTCACCTTCGGGCTGGCGGCTTCGGGTGCTTATCTCTTCTCTGGCGCCGTGGTGACGGGGCTGGCGCTCTTCATCAACAAGGAGCTGGCGGGCAAGGACCGCTAGGCTGCGGCCTGTCGCATCCGTTCCAACGCTTTCCGGTCGAACCAGCCGGTCGGACCGGAGCGCGGTGCGAGGCGGGGGAGCCATGTGGCGTAGAGGCTGCGCAGTTCGAGCGGCAAGCCGTCGGGTCCTTGCCCACTCATGATGTCCGAGACGATGCGGTTCTGGAAGAAGCGCAGCGAATAGTTGGTCATCCGCCGATATTGCATGCGCCAGCTCGCAGGGCTGGTGATGCGGACCGGTTCGCAGAGGAAGCCTGCTTGCTCGCAAGCGACGATGCGGTTGCGTTGCCAAGCAGCGTCGGTTTGAAGGTCGGTGTGCGCCCAGGCGGCGACCAGACCATCGTCGCCAATCAAGTCGTTGGGCAAGCGGAGACCGCGCGCGCGGATGCGGTTCACGAACTGGCCCGATAGGGCGTAAAGGTCGCCGAAGAGGCCGCCGTCCGTTGACAGGAGGTGGCGGTAATGAGCGGCCATGCGGCCGTTGAGCGGCATGCCTGCCGCTGCGTTCACTCCCTCGCTTGCCACGGCCTGCGCCAAGGCATCGATCGAGCCGGGTGCGATCTCAGCGTCGCCATCGAGGAGGACGACTGCGTCTTGGCTCCCGTCCAAAAGATCGTGAATCAGGTGGTTCCAGGTCCGCGACTTGCCGCCTTGGGCGATGTCATGCACGCGGACATTGGGCCGCCCAGCTGCTATCTCACGGGCTTTGGCAGCGGTCGTGTCGGTCGAGCCATTGACGAGGACATGGTAAAGCATGTCCGCCCGATCCAGCGGGAGGGAGGCGAGGCAGGCGCCGATCCGCCGTTCTTCCTGATGCGCGAAGATGCCGACGGCTATGCCCATGATGTCAGCGGAAATCCCAACCCTGCTGACCGTGATCGACCTGGTCGAGCCCCTCAGCGGCTTCCTCTGCCGTAAGGCGCATGGGGAGCAGCACTGACAGCAGCAGCGCGACGATCGAGGTGCCCGCCACTGACCAGAGGGCGACAGCGATGACGCCTGCAGCTTGGCTCAGCATGGCCGTGGTCAAGCTGATGTCCGCTTCGAAGCCGACGCCGCCAAGGAAAGGTTGAACGAAGAGCGGCAGCAGCAGGGCGCCGATCAGCCCGCCGATGCCATGGAGCAGGAAGACGGATGCCGGATCATCGATGCCGCGTCCAAATGCGGCCTTCGCGATGCGGCAGAGAAGCGCAGCGACGAGGCCGATCAGCATCGCGCCCCCGGGACCTGAGAGGGCGGAGGAGGCGGAGATGGCGGCAAGGCCAGCTATGGCGCCGGAGATGATGCCGGTGGCGCTTGTACGGCCGGTCGCGGCGCGATCGGAAAATGCCCATGCGAGCGCACCCGCACAGGCGGCGAAATGGGTGTTGAGTATGGCAGTTGCAGCATTGTCGGTTGCGCCCAGAGCCCAGCCGCCGGAAACGCCCGCCCAGCCGATCCAGATCAGCACGCCGCCCGCAAGGCTGAGCACGGGCGCATGGCTGGTTGCGGCTTGCCGGGGTTGGCGGCCAAGGATCAAGGAGAGCGCCAGAGCGGAAAAGCCTGCGCTCATGTGAATGACGAGGCTGCCTGAAAAATCGATTACGCCTAAATTTGCGAGCCAGCCGCCGCCCCAGATGCCGTGAACCAGCGGAACATAGACGATGAGCAACCATGAGGGGGCAAGGGCGGCCATCCAGCCAAAGCGGGCGCGTCCGGCTGTAGCGCCGGGGAGCAGGCAGACCGCAAAGAGCGCAAGCGCCATCTGGAAAAGGACGAAGGCGGATTCCGGAACCGTGAGCCCTGCTTTCAAGGAACCGAGGTTGGCGAGCAGGAAGTTCGCGCCCCCGCCTAGCCACGTGCTGCCGGGGGCGAAGCTGAGGCTATATCCCGCGATCGCCCAGGCGACCGATGCGCCCGCCGCGACGATGAGAAGCTGGGTGCTTGCCGACAGCGCGCTTCGCACATTGATGAGACCCGCGTGGCGCAGGAGCAGGCCCGGCAGTCCGGCGAGCAGCACAAGGATGGCGCAAAGGATCATCCAGGCCGTGTCACCGCTGTCCGCGGCCGCAACCGCCACCTGCGCTTCGGCAGTCTGGGGCGAGGCCATGAAGAGGAAGAGGAGAAGGGCGCGAGCGAACATGGGACGATCCGACAATGTCTGGTGCTGGATGGTCTATGCTGTGGCGGTAAAGACTTTGATAAGCTTAGTGGGGGGTGGATTGGGGTGATGCAATCAACTTCCGTTCGGGCTGAGCTTGTCGAAGCCCTTTTCTTTCTAAGAAAAAGTAGAGCCCTTCGACAGGCTCAGGGCGAACGGCGGTTGGGGCGGCGACGTCAGGGCGGGTGGACGCGGCGGGTCGGGGGGGCAAAGCCGCTAATATGCCTCGCCGCCGCAGGAGATGCGGCCGGTGCCGCGATTTTCCACCTGACAGGCGGCTTTGCCGAGGACGGTGACGTCGCCTGATCCTGATGCGGAAATCTTGGCAGTTACATCGGCGCTCAGCGCGACATTGCCGGGGCCATCGTTGCTGACGATCGCCTGGCGGACGCGGAGTTCCTCAGCCGTTACGGCGCCGGGGCCATTCACGCGGACGGTCGCGATCGCTGCCCGCCCGGCCAATGTCGCGCGGCCTGCGCCTGCAACGCCAAGGCTTAGCTGGTCGAGGTCAACCGCCGCAACATTGACGTCTCCGTTGCCGCCGAGCACGATCTCTCCGCGCAGACCCTTCATTCGATTGACCGAGATGGAGCCGCCGCCGGTCAGGACTAGCCTTTCGAGCGTGCCGGTCGAGAGTTGGACAGTGGCGCGGCCGCCGCTTTTCTCGCCGGGTTGGGCGCGGTCCATCCTGATCGTCAGCAGTCGGCCCGATACATCGAGATGAAGCCGCTCGATCAGCGATTGGTCGCCATAGACCTTCGCAGAAGCGCCAGCGCCGGTGGTGACGATCACTTCGACAGGCGCGTCGACGCGGATCGCGTCAAAGCTGGTGATGGTGTAGCCGCGGGTAGCGGCCATGGCTGGTAATGGCAGCAGGCAAGCGGCTGCGATAAGGAGGCGGAGGGGCGTTGGCGATCGACCTGTCATGACGCCGCCCTTACGCGCAAAAGGCTTTCCACAAGGTTGAGAGCGCCGCGTCGCGCGGCGGCCCCTCTTCCCTGAAGGGGATAGGGAGCAGGTCTGCGAGAAGACTGACGTTTAGAGACCACGCTATGTTGCGCAGGTCCATCCCCGGCTCCGTCTGCGTGCGGGTACACACATGGTTCAGCCCTTCGAAGGCGGCACCTTCAGGCGAGGCCCACTTCCTTCAGCGGAACCGAGGCATCGGCCAGTTGACCCTGATCGAGCAGCGCGCCTGAAAGGACATGGGCGCGGCCCTGCACATAGTCCTTGACTGCGTTCACGCAGTCGAGCGCGATGAGTTTGCCTGCTTTCAGATACAGGACCGAGAAGCTGCGGGTGGCTGGATCGCCGCGCAGGATCGCCTGGTCATGGCCGATGGAGAGGCCGACGGTCTGAAGCTTCAAGTCATATTGGTTGGACCAGAACCACGGCACGGCGTCATAGGCGTCTTCCTTGCCCATGATATGCGCGACAGCGGTCTTTGCCTGGTCATTGGCGTTTTGCACCGACTCGAGGCGAAGCTGCGCGCCGCGCGCAAAGCGGTTTGCATGGGATGCGCAGTCGCCCACGGCATAGATGCCGGGAAGGCTGGTGCGGCAATATTCATCGACATCCACGCCATTTCCGCCAGCAGCGCCAGCGGCGATCAGCGGGCCGGTTTCGGGGATGATGCCGATGCCCACGATGACCATGTCGGTTTCGATCCGCTCGCCATCCTGCATCAGCACGGCGGTCGCCTTGCCGTCCTGCACTTCGATGCAGTCCATTTTAGCGCCAGTGCGCAGATCGACGCCATGGGCGCGATGTTCAGCTTCGTAGAAGCGCGAAAGCTCTTCCCCGGCGACGCGGGCGAGGACGCGGTCGAGTGCCTCCAGCAGAACGACGTGCTTGCCGAACTTCGTCAGCACGGCGGCTGCTTCGAGCCCGATATAGCCGCCGCCGATCACGACGACATGGTTGATCTGGTCCATCTTTGCCATCATGGCGTCGACATCGTCGCGGCGACGGACGGCGTGGACGTTGGGCGCGTCGGCACCATTGCAGGTCAGCATGCGCGGGCTGCCGCCGGTGCACCAGATAAGCTTGCCATAGCCGATCTGCTCATCGCCGGCGGTCACCGTCTGCGCTTCGGGATCGATGGCCTTCACCCGGCGGCCAAGGAGCATGTCGATCTTGCGCTCTTCCCAAAAGGCGGCGGGGCGAATGAGGATTCGGTCGAATGCCTTGTCCCCGGCGAAATATTCCTTCGACAGGGGTGGGCGTTCATAGGGGGGATATTTCTCGTCACCGATCATGGCGACCGACCCTTCGAAGCCGAGCTGACGAAGCGAAATGGCCGCCTGCGCGCCTGCATGACCCGCGCCTACGATCAGAACGTCATAATGGCTCATCAGCCAGCATCCCCTCAGTCCAAGTTGCCGCCGTCCTTGGCGCGCTTTCCCCGGACTGACAAGGGGTGACGCAGGCTTTTTGCCGAGCAGGCGGCCAATTTATTAAATGTTGTGGGTCAGCTGTCCCCCATGGCGTTACCATGCCCTGTTGTGGCATAGGCGCTCGCCAGATTTGGGGGTTGCTTCCTTATGGCTGACAAGGACTTTCCGGTAAGTGCGGAGGGCCACACGGCGCATGGTCCGGTTTCGGGGCTGGCGCTTGGAGCGTTGGGCGTGGTGTTTGGCGACATCGGCACATCGCCCCTTTATGCGCTGAAGGAAAGCTTTGTCGGGCACCATCCGCTGGCGGTTGATCCTGTCCATATCTACGGCGTGCTCTCGCTGATCTTCTGGACCATGATGCTGGTCGTCACGGTCAAATATGTGTTCATCATCCTGCGCGCCGACAATAATGGCGAGGGTGGCAGCATGGCATTGCTGGCGCTGATCGGGCGGCGGACGGGCGAGACGCGCTGGACGCCGGCGATCGCGGCGCTGGGCGTTCTTGCCACCGCCCTTTTCTATGGCGACGCGATCATCACGCCCGCCATGTCGGTGCTGTCGGCGGTCGAAGGGCTGACGGTGGTGCAGGCCGGGCTGACGCCGCTGGTGCTGCCGATCGCGATCGTCATCCTGATCGCGCTGTTCGTGATCCAGAGCATCGGGACGGCGCGGGTAGGCGCCTTGTTCGGGCCCATCATGGCGGCCTATTTCCTCGCGCTCGCGATTTTGGGCGTCGCCAACATATTGCGGCACCCGGAGATCGTTGCGATCGTCAATCCCTGGTGGGCGCTGCACTTCTTCCTCATCGATCCGAAGCTGGCGTTCCTGGCGCTGGGATCGGTGGTGCTCGCGGTTACGGGGGCGGAGGCGCTATATGCGGACATGGGGCATTTCGGGCGTAAGGCGATCAGCATCGCGTGGCTTTACGCGGCATTTCCGTGCCTGATGCTCAATTATCTGGGGCAGGGGGCGCTGCTGTTGGACGAGCCCGCCGCGGCGCAAAATCCCTTCTTCCTGCTGGCGCCGGAATGGGCGCGCTTGCCGCTGGTTATATTGGCAACGTTGGCGGCAATCATTGCGAGCCAGGCGGTAATAACGGGCGCTTTTTCCGTGACGCGTCAGGCCGTGCAATTGGGCTTCCTGCCGCGTCTGCGCATATTGCATACCAGCGCTTCGGCGGCGGGGCAGATCTATATGCCGCTGATCAACTGGACGCTGCTGGTGCTGGTCATCATGCTGGTGCTCGGCTTTGGCAGTTCGAGCAATCTGGCCGCCGCCTATGGCATCGCTGTGACGGGCACGATGGTCATCACCACTTGCATGATGGCGGCGCTGACGTTCAGCGTGTGGCGCTGGAACCCGCTGGCGGCGGGTCTGGTCATCGGGCTGTTCCTGATTGTCGATGGCGCCTATTTCCTGTCGAACGCCACGAAGATTCCGGAGGGGGGTTGGTTCCCGCTGCTGGTAGCGGCGGTATCCTTCCTGGTGCTGACAACCTGGGCGACGGGGCGGCGGATCATGCGGCGGTACCTGCGCGAAGACGCCATGGACCTTGAGCTGTTCATCAAATCGGCGGGCGCGTCGTTGAAGCGGGTGCCGGGGACAGCGATCTTCCTGTCGTCAACGACCGAAGGCGTGCCGCCCGCGCTGCTGCATAATGTGAAGCACAACCGCATATTGCATGAGCGCAACATCATTCTGACGGTACGGACGGAGGATGTCCCGCACCTGCCCTATGATGGGAGGACGAGCGCGGAAGATCATGGGGCGGGCTTTTACCGGCTGATCCTGCGCCACGGCTTCATGGAAAATGTCGATGTGCCAGCGGCCATGAAGGCGGTCCGGGATTGCGGCGGGCCGATCGGCGTCGCCGATACGAGCTATTTCCTCAGTCGCGAGACGCTGGTGCCATCGTCGCGGCCGGGCATGGCGCTGTGGCGCGAGCGGCTGTTCGCGTGGATGGTGCGCAATGCGGAAAGCCCGATGGCATTCTTTAAGCTGCCCACCAACCGGGTGGTCGAACTAGGGTCGCAGCTGGAGATATGAGCAGCGGCGCTCGCTGAGCGTAGCGGGGATATAATCGTTAGATTTCTGTTCACCATATTCGGTTATCAGGCGCCAAGGCTGCAAGAGGCTGTCGGGTGCTCAAGTCATTACAAATCGGATATAAGCCGCGGGAAGCGCGCCAGCCGGTATTAATTCCGGCGCGGATGAACGCTGGCCCGACCTGGACCGAGGTGGTCATCCATAACCTGTCGTCCGGCGGCGCGCTGCTGGCGTGCGACGATGCGCCCAACCGCGGCACTTATGTCGAGATCCGGCGCGGAAAGCAGTCGATCGTCGGACGAGTCGTCTGGCGAAAGGAACGGTTTTTCGGGATCCAGGCGCAGGGCAGGCTGGACGTCGCCGCCATCATCAATGAGCCGCGCCTTGCATCCCGGCCCCAATCGGCAAATGATCCGGGTTCGGCCGTCGAGCGGCGGTCCCGGTCCAGAATGGAGGCCGACGCCCAGATCGCACGTCAGCTGGAAAATAGTCGGCGCTGGTCTTCCGCATTCCAATACGGAATATTCCTTGCCCTGGCGCTGAGCGCGGCTGGCTTTGCCGCTACCGAAATATATCAGCTGCTTTCCCGGCCGCTGTCGGCGGTGAGAAGCCACCTCTAAACATCTTGGGGCCGCGTGTCCGACAGGGACCGGTCCATAGCGCAGCGATCCAGCGCACTGCTGCCCGTCTCTGATCGCGGGCGGGTGACGGCGTTAACCCTCATTTTATTGAACCTTCTCCCGCCCCGCGACTTTCCTGCGCTTCAAAGCGGACGGGAACTATTCGTAAACCATGAATGTAAATGAACAGATGCGATTCAAGCTGCTGGCGGAGCGCAATCAGCAGCTGGCATTGCGTGCAGATAGTCCGAACATCCGGAAGCTGCATGAGACCTGGGTGCATTTCTACGAGCGGCTGGCCGAACATGCGACCGGCGAAGGGAGATGCTGATCGTGAAAGCGGCTGCTTCGTATTCCCGCAGAGAAATTGCGCGGCCCATGCCAAACCCCGTTGACCCCAATAGCGGCTCTGCTTATAGCGCGCCCACCGCAGGGGACATGCCCTGCGCAGCCCATGGGGCGGAGTAGCTCAGCTGGTTAGAGCAGCGGAATCATAATCCGCGTGTCGGGGGTTCAAGTCCCTCCTCCGCTACCATAAGCAGACGCCACGCGCGCGATCTCCAAGTGAAAATCTTTGCTCGCCTTGCCCGCCATGGCTCTTTTTGCGCTTGCAATCGTTCGGCCACGTTGCACTAATGTTGCAATGCACAACCGGGCCCCGCCCGAGGGAGGATCGACCCTTTGCCCTTCCACGAGATGTTTGAACCGGATGGTTCGATACGGCCTTGCTATGCCGAGGTGCAGAATTGGGTGGAACGGACGGGCATTGCGGGGCTCAACCGCAGGCTGGATGAAGCCGAAGCGATCTTCAGGCGGATCGGCATTACCTTTGCGGTCTATGGCGAGGGGGGAGACCCGGAGCGGCTGATCCCCTTCGACCTGTTGCCGCGTATCTTCACCGGGCCGGAATGGCGGGTGCTGGACCGGGGTATCAAGCAGCGGGCGCGGGCGCTGAACGCTTTCCTGCATGACGTCTATCATCGTGGCGAGATCGTGAAGGCGGGGATCATGCCCGCTGAAATCATCTACCAGAACAGCGCCTACCTCGCCGAAATGGCGGACTTTACCCCGCCGGGGAAGGTGTACAGCCACATCGTCGGGATCGACATCGTCCGCACCGGGCCGTCGCGGTTCGAGGTGCTGGAGGATAATTGCCGGACGCCTTCAGGCGTGTCTTATATGCTCGAAAATCGCGAGATCATGACGCGCATGTTCCCTGAACTGTTTGCGCAGGGCCTGGTCGCGCCGGTCGATGATTATCCTGCCGAACTGCTCAAGAGCCTGAAGGAAGTCGCGCCGCCAGTGTGCAAGGGCGATCCTGTTGTCGTGCTGCTGACGCCCGGATCGCTCAATAGCGCCTATTATGAGCATAGCTTCCTTGCTGACCTGATGGGCATCGAGCTTGTGGAGCCTGCCGACCTGTTCGTCGATGAGGATCGGGTGTGGATGAAGACCACGCTTGGTCCCAAGCAGGTCGACGTCATCTATCGGCGGGTCGACGACGAATATCTCGATCCGCTGGTGTTCCGGCCCGACAGCCTGCTGGGCATTCCCGGCATCTTCAATGTGTATCGCAATGGCGGGGTGACGCTGGCGTCGGCGCCGGGGGCAGGGATCGCCGACGATAAGGCGGTCTATATCTATGTTCCGGAGATGATCCGCTTCTACCTCGGGGAGCAGCCGATATTGGACAATATCGAGACCTGGCAGTGCGGGAAGCCGGACGAATGCGCCTATGTGCTGGAGCATCTGCACGAACTGGTGGCCAAGGAGGTGCATGGGTCGGGCGGCTATGGCATGCTGATCGGGCCTAAATCTACAGCGGCGGAGATTGCCGCCTATGCTGAGCGGATCAGGGCCAATCCGGGCGAGTTCATCGCGCAGCCGACGCTTGATCTATCGACCGTGCCGACGCTTGGTCCGGCCTCGGTGGTGGGGCGGCATGCGGATTTTCGCCCTTATTGTCTGGTGGGGAAGCAGATTCGGCTGGTGCCCGGTGGGCTCACGCGCGTTGCGCTGACGGAAGGGTCGCTGGTGGTGAACTCCAGTCAGGGGGGTGGGGTGAAGGATACATGGGTGTTGCAGGATTGATGGGAATGAAAGGCAAGTCCATCTCGCCTCCGTTCGGGCTGAGCTTGTCGAAGCCCTTCCCTTCTTTTGAAGAAAGAAATGCCCTTCGACAGGCTCAGGGCGAACGGGAGAAAAAGGGCGAGAGTGCGAGCCCATGCTGAGCCGGACCGCTGAAAATCTCTACTGGATGGCGCGTTATATGGAGCGGGCGGAGGCTACGGCTCGGCTGCTTACGATGGGACAGCGGATGGCGATCCTGCCGGGCGCGCATCATCGGGACGAGTGGCGGTCGGTGGTACGCGCGACGGGCAATGGCAGCCATGTCTTCCCCGAAGGCGTGCAGGTGACGGAAAGCGACGCGGTCGCTTATCTGATGCTGGACCTGGATAATCCCAGTTCAATCCGGTCCTGCCTGCTGAAGGCGCGTGCCAATGCCAAGTCGGCGCGCACCATGCTGACGCAGGATATGTGGGAAGCGCTGAACGAAGGGTGGCGCAAGCTCGACAGCTATGATGTGGGAGAGGCGCGGCAGCAGCTTCCGGCGCTGATCGATTGGGTGAAGACCCGCGTCATGACGTTCCGGGGCGCGGCGCATTCCGGGCAGTTGCGCAATGAAGGGCATGATTTCCTGCGGGCCGGGTCGGCGCTGGAGCGAGCGCAGATGACGTTGCGGCTGCTGGACGTCAAATATTATGTGCTGCTGCCGGAAACCGAGGTGATCGGGGGCAATCGCGACCATTATCAGTGGACGTCGGTGCTCTATGCCCTGTCGGGCGCGCGGGCCTATCATCATGTCTATGGCGGGACCTACACGCCCTGGCAGATCACCGATTTCCTGATGCTCAACCGGCTTTTTCCGCGCAGCGTCGCCTATTGCTACGACCAGCTTGCCTACCGGCTCAACCGGCTGGCCGGATGGCATAACGGGCCGGGCGCGTGCCATGAAACGGTGCGCCAGATGGTGAACCATCTGGAACAACTGGACAGCGGAGAGATTTTCCGCGTCGGCTTGCATGAAACGGTGCAAGGTGGGTTGCAGATGACCAATCAACTCGGCGCGGAGATCGCGCAGACCTATCACTTCGGATGAAGGAGCGCCGCACGCCGTGAAATTGCTGGTGCGTCACCAGACGACTTATCGCTACGCAGCGGCGGCGGGCCGGGCGGCGATGCGCCTGAAGCTGATGCCGATCGACACGGCGTCGCAGAAGGTGCTGGAGTGGCGGGTGACCGTGAACGGCGAGCCGGTCGAAGCTTTCCGGCGAAACAGTTTCTGGGAAATGGAGGCGGTCTGGGTACGGCATGACCGCTTAAACGATGCCTCGATCGTGGCTGAAGGATTGGCGGAGACGACCGACACAAGTGGCGTGTTGGGCAATGTCGGCTGCGGCGTGCCGCCCGCCTTTTTCCTGCGTGAAACGCCGCTTACCCGCCTATCCGATGCGATCCGCACCATGGCGTTTTCCCTTCCCGATGACGGCGGGCCGCTGGCGCGGTTGCATGCCCTTTCGGCGGCTGTGCGCGATGCCGTGGATTACCGTAGCGGAGTGACATCCTCTTCGACCACCGCGGCGGAGGCTTTTGCGCTGGGGGCCGGGGTGTGTCAGGACCATGCGCAGATATTCATCGCTGCGGCGCGGGCCTTGGGGATTCCCGCGCGCTACGTCACGGGATATCTGCTGGCGGAGGGCGGGGTCGCGCTGCATGAAACCCATGCCTGGGTGGAAGCTTTAGTGCCGGACCTGGGCTGGGTGGGGTTCGATCCGTCGAACCGGGTGTGCGTTACGGAACGCTATTTGCGGCTTGCCTCCGGGCTGGATGCCAATGCGGCGGCGCCCATCCGGGGATCGGTGACGGCGGCGGGCGAGATGTGGATTGACGCGGACGTCCGGATCGCGCAGGCGGAAGAAGGGGTGGAAGAAAGGCAGTTGCAACGTCAGCAACAACAAAGCCTTCAGACCGCCATCCCGCAGGGTTGAACGAATATAGGAGCCCGTTGGGCGATGACCTATTGTGTGGCGGTACGCGTGGACCGGGGTCTGGTCATGCTGTCGGACACTCGCACCAATGCGGGCATGGACAATATCGCGCGCTTCCGGAAGAGCTTTACCTACAGCGTACCGGGCGAGCGGGCGATTGTCCTCATGTGTTCGGGCAACCTGTCGATTACGCAGGGCGTCAAAACGATGCTGGGCCAGGCGATCAAGGAGTCGCAGCTTGATCCCGATGTCGAAAGCATCCTCAATTGCGCGACGATGCACCGGGCGGCGCAACTGGTCGGCGACGCGATGTGTGAGATGCAGCAACATTACCGTAGCACCATAGAGATGCAGGGTTCAGGAGCAGACGCCTCCATCCTGCTGGCGGGGCAACGCAGGGGGGGCAAGCCGCGCCTGTACCTCATCTATTCGGCGGGCAATTTCATCGAGGCGACCGAAGACACGCCTTTCTTCCAGATTGGCGAGCATAAATATGGCAAGCCGATCCTCGATCGCATCATCAAGCGCGAGACGACGCTGGAGGATGCGACGAAGGCGGTGCTGGTGTCCATGGATTCGACGCTAAGGTCGAACCTGTCGGTCGGCATGCCGTTGGACCTGACGGTGATAGAGCGGGATCAGTTCGACTTCCGCGTGAAGACCCGTATCGAGGCCGATAATGAAGAGTTCCAGCTGCTCTCGCACAGCTGGTCGGCGGCGCTGCGCAAGGGGTTTGAGGACTTGCCGAACGTGATGGACTGACGAGCGGGGGAGGCGGAGCTTCCCGTGTCCCAAGCAAATGCATGCCAATGTCAGGCTTGCGCGCTGGCCCGTGCTGCCTATGTCATCGCGATACACGAATCCAAGAGCTGGGGAATATAATGACCGCTACCCATTCCACTCGCATGCTGATCCTGGGGTCAGGACCGGCTGGCCTGTCGGCGGCTATTTACGGCGCGCGGGCGGGGCTGGCGCCGATCGTGGTGCAGGGCATGCAACCGGGTGGGCAGCTGACCATCACGACTGACGTGGAAAATTATCCCGGCTTTCGCGACGTCATCCAAGGCCCTTGGCTGATGGAGCAGATGCAGGCCCAGGCCGAGCATGTTGGCGCGCAGATGATGTATGACCAGATTGTCGATGTTGACTTGTCCGAGCGGCCGTTCCGCCTGACCGGGGACAGCGGCACGCGCTATTTTGCCGACTCTCTGGTGATCTCTACGGGCGCGCAGGCGAAGTGGCTGGGCACTGAGGGCGAGCAGCAGTTGCAGGGCAAGGGCGTCAGCGCCTGCGCGACCTGCGATGGCTTCTTCTATCGCGGCAAGAAGGTGGTGGTGATCGGCGGCGGCAATACTGCGGTCGAAGAGGCGCTGTACCTCACCAACCATAGCCATGACGTCACGCTGATCCACCGCCGCGATTCGTTGCGGGCGGAGAAGATTTTGCAGCAGAGGCTGTTCGCGCATCCGAATATCAAGGTGCTGTGGAACCAGAAGATCGAGCGGTTCGTGGGCGGCGGCAATCCGGAAGGGCTGGTCGGCGTTGATCTGGTCGATACGGTGACGGGCAAGGCTTCGCATATCGAAACGGATGGCGCGTTCGTCGCGATCGGCCATCAGCCTGCGACGGAGCTTTTCGCGGGCAAGCTGCCGATGGATGACGGCTATCTGGTCGTGGAGTCGGGCACGACGCGCACTTCCATTCCGGGGGTTTTTGCGGCTGGTGACGTCAGCGACAAGATTTACCGGCAGGCGGTGACGGCGGCGGGCATGGGCTGCATGGCGGCGCTGGACGTGGAGAAGTTCCTGGCTGAGGCGGACTTTGAGGCAATGGCGGCGGAATAGGGCTCGTGGAGCGAGCGGGGCACGGCGTGTCCCGCTTTCGCTAAGTGAGCCTATCTATACTCCCCGTTCACCCTGAGCTTGTCGAAGGGTTTTTCTTGTTCTTCGGAGAAAGAGAAGGGCTTCGACAAGCTCAGCCCGAACGGCTGGGGGAGAGTTTTTCAGCCAGCGACCTTGGCCTGAGCAAACGCAACCAGCGTGCCGAAGCTTTCGAAGGTCTCGCCGTCGATATCGTCATCCTCGATCAGGATGCCGAGCCGGTCTTCCATCTCGGTGAGCAGGCTCGCGACGGCCATCGAATCCAGTTCCGGAAGCGCGCCGAACAGCAGCGTGTCGGCGTCGAACGCATCGACCCGTTCCTGGGATATCCCAAGCACATCGCGGATCAGATCGCGTATTGCGTTTGTCATATCGCTTGTCCGGTCGACCGGCATAGAGGTTTCCGCCCGCATGATGGGGCGCCTACCTAGTCGTTCCGCACCTAGCCCACAAGGGCGGAAATGGCGGCACGGGCCGCGGGAATCCAGGTGGAAGCAAACCGCGGGTTGAAGAAATCCAGGCGGTAGAGGGTCTGGCGCTCCTCCATCCATTCGGTCTTATACGCATTGTCGCCGGTTCCATAGTCGATTTGGGCGACACGGTCGGCATCAATGGCATGCGCGAACATGGCGTGGCTGAGGAGCGTACCGGGTGATGCGCCGTCGAAAGCCCGGTCGTGCGCCAGCTTGTGGATCAGGGCAGTGCCATTTTCCACCGTCCAGAGTTGCGTTGCCACCGGCTGGCCATTGAGGCGGGCGAAGCCAAGCCGCAACGTGCCTGCGGTGGCCTCCCGTTCAGCAAGGGTGCGCAGGAAGGCGAGGCCGGGTTCCGGCTGTTTCCAGCTACTGGCATGAACAGTCACATAGTCCTGCCACAGCGAGTCGTTGACGTCATGGCGAATGTCGATGGTGAAGCGATCGGACCGGGATTTTCGCTGAACCTGATTGCGCAAGCGGCTGGGACGATCGGCCCAATAGCGGGCGAAATCCCTGCCGTTGAGGTTCAGGACGTGACGGCCGCCCATCGGCCGCCGCACGCCGAACCATCCGCTGCGGCGGAAGGCGTCGAGCAGCAGGTCGGCGCTGTCCGCGACGGGGTAGAGGTCGATGTGGCGGCCTGTCTTGAACAATATGGTGGCGAGGACCTCCACCAATCGGCGCTGGGTGAGCGGGTCGGGATCGCCGAGGAAGACCGGCGACCAAGCGAAGCTGTACCAGTTGGCGAGAGCACTTTGGCGATTGGCTGATGGCGAGAGCAGGAAAAGCCATGCTTCTACGGGACCCTCCTCTGCCTGAAGGATGCGGACGGGCTGGGAGGAAAGACAATGCTGGTGCAGCGATTCGAACCAGTCGATGCGGTCGAAGAGCGAAGGGATGGAAGCGCGATCCATGCGGCCTGCCAGCGCCAGCCGAGCCTCCATGATCGTGCTATATTCCCTTGTGACCAGCAAATCATTATCTCCCCGGCATCGTCCCCGTGCCCTAGGTGAAAAGTCTGGAAATGGAGTTAAGCCGCGCAACCCTGATCGACGGCGAGGAAGTTCGCCCCATCGACCACCTGCTGCTGCGCGGTGATCCGGAGCGCCCGGCGCTGGACGGCCGGTCGGGATCGCAGAATTTCGCTGAACTGGAGGAGATGCTCGGGCGTCTGGCGGCTTGGCTGGCGGGCTTTGGGTTTGATAAAGGGGCGCGGGTCGCGAGTTGGATCGCGAAGGGGCCGGTGGCTGTCCTGATGCCGCTGGCTGCGCCTCGCGCGGGTCTGGTGCATGTGCCGGTCAATCCGCTGCTCAAACATGCGCAGGTTGCGCATATACTGGCCGACAGTGGCGCGCAGTTGCTGGTCGGGACGCCAGCGCGGCTTGGTACTTTGGAGCCGGGTGATGCGCCCGATGACTGTCGCTTGCTCCGGGAGGAAGATGCGGCCGCGGCGATGAGTGGAGGGGAGGGACTACCGCCTTCCGATGCGGGCCCGCATGAGCTGGCGGCCATCCTTTATACAAGCGGATCGACTGGGCGGCCCAAGGGCGTGATGCTGAGCCACGCCAATCTGTGGCTCGGAGCGGCGAGCGTGGCTTTTTATCTTGGGCTTGGGCCTGAAGACCGAACGCTGTGCGTACTGCCCTTCAGCTTCGATTATGGGCAAAATCAGCTGTTTTCGACCTGGTATGCGGGCGGGTGCGTCTATCCGCTAGACTATCTGACGGCGCGTGACGTCATGAAGTCGGTGGACAAGCGCGACATCACGACGCTGGCGGGGGTGCCGCCGCTTTGGGTGCAGCTGACTGAGTTGGACTGGAAGCCGGAAGTGGCGGGGAAGCTGAAGCGTCTGACGAATAGCGGGGGTGCGTTGACCCGGCCGCTGGTGGCTAAGCTGCGCGGTCTTTTTCCGCAGGCGGACCTCTATCCCATGTATGGGCTGACGGAGGCCTTTCGGTCGACCTATCTGCCGCCTGCGTTGGTGGACAGCCATCCGGACTCTATGGGGTCAGCGATACCCCATTCCGAGATTTTGGTCGTGCGGCCGGATGGCAGCCTGACTGACCATGATGAGACTGGCGAGCTGGTTCATTGCGGGCCGTTGGTGGCGCAAGGCTATTGGCGAGATGAGGCGCGGACGGCGGAACGGTTCAAGCCCGCGCCCGCGTCTTCGCGTTATGGCGGAATGGCGGTCTGGTCCGGTGATAGCGTGCGGCGGGATGCGGAGGGGCTGCTTTATTTCGTCGGGCGTGATGACGCGATGATCAAATCCTCGGGCAATCGCATCAGTCCGACGGAAATCGAGGAATCTGCCGTGGCTGTGCCCGGCGTGGCGGAGGCGGTCGCACTTGGGGTCAAGGACGAGCGGCTGGGGCAGGCAGTGTTGTTGCTCATCCGATCTGTTGAGGCCGATGTCGAAGCGGCTGTCGAGGCGCGGTTGAAGACCGAACTGCCCAATTTCATGCAGCCACGAACGATCATCAGGCTGGCGGAATTTCCGCGCACGCCTAATGGCAAGATCGACCGAGTGGCACTGGCCAAGGAATATGACAGATGAAGCCGATGGGACCTGTTCCGCCCTTTTTCGAAGGCGAGGAGGGCATGCTGCTGATTGGCGGCTGCGGCGCGGCCAGTCTGGTCGATGAAGCGGGCGACACGCCTCTGTTCGTTTATAACATGGGGATCGTCGAGCGGCAGGTGCGTGACTTGCGGGAGGCGATGCCGTCGCAATTGTCGATCCATTATGCGGTGAAGGCGAACCCTTTTCCGGCGTTGCTCGAACGCATGGCGCGATTGGTCGATGGGTTCGATGTGGCGTCGGGCGGCGAACTGGCGCGCGCGTTGGAAGCGGGCATGGATGCGGTGCATGTGAGCTTTGCCGGGCCGGGGAAGCGCGATGACGAGTTGACCGCGGCCATCGACGCTGGTGTGACGCTGAACCTGGAGTCGGAAGGGGAGGCGCGGCGGGCGCTTGCCATTGCCGAGCAGCGCGGGCGGACGCCACGGCTTGCGGTGCGGGTCAATCCGGATTTCGACTTGAAAGGGTCTGGCATGCGCATGGGCGGGGGCGCCAAGCCCTTCGGCGTCGATGCG
Source organism: uncultured Sphingobium sp. (assembly GCA_966211835.1). Lineage (GTDB taxonomy): Bacteria > Pseudomonadota > Alphaproteobacteria > Sphingomonadales > Sphingomonadaceae > Sphingobium. The sequence continues at coordinate 46,874 of CBIHNV010000017.1, read as the reverse complement.
GATCGGGCGGCCGGGCTCGCGCGGTCCCTGATCGATGCGGGGGCTGATTGGCGCGGCTGGCATATCTTCGCGGGGTCGCAGGCGCTGGATGCCGGGGCGTTGATCGAGACGCAGGCGGCGACTGTGGCGCTCGCGGCGCGGCTTTCGGACGCAGTCGGCGCTGCGCCGCCGTTCGTCAATCTGGGCGGTGGATTTGGTATCCCCTATTTTCCGGGCGATCAGCGGTTGGATATCGCGCCGATCGGGGAAGCGTTGGGCGAGACGCTCCATGCGCACGTTGACATATTGGCGGAGAGCGAGTTTGCGATGGAGTTCGGCCGCTGGCTGGTTGGAGAGGCGGGGGTCTATCTGACCCGCGTGGTGGATGTGAAGCAGAGCCAGGGTGAGACGTTCGTCGTGGTCGATGGAGGGCTGCACCATCAATTGGCGGCGAGCGGGAATTTCGGGACGGTAGTGCGGCGCAATTATCCGATGGCGGTGGCGAACCGTTACGGCATGCCGCCGGCGGAGGAGGCAGTGACGGTCGTGGGGTGCCTTTGCACGCCGATCGACAAACTGGGGGACAAGGTGGCCCTGCCGCGCGTGGTGGAAGGGGACCTGATCGCGATTTTCGCTGCGGGTGCTTATGGCGCTTCGGCAAGCCCTTCGGCCTTTCTAGGGCACCCGCCCGCGCTCGAACTATTACTTGGCTGATATACCAATAGTTTGACGCCTAACCGTATCTTTACCCTTTGACGGCAAGAAGAGGCCCAAAGCCCATCGCTTTGTAGCCGCCTCACTCGCATGGCGGCTGCGCTGGCATGCGGTCCTGTCATGAGGTGAATATATGCGTTTCCTGTCGGTTTCCCGAGCTCTGATCGGTGCATCGCTGCCTGCTTTGGTGCTGTCGGGCTGCGCTTCGGGAGGCGGCGGGCCTCAGCTGCCCCCGGCGTCCTTCGTGGCGCAACAGGAAGGGCCGGGCGAGGAATATGTGATCGGGCCGCTAGATGACCTGACCGTCTTCGTGTGGCGCAACCCGGAACTGGGGGCGAAGGTTCAGGTGCGGCCCGATGGGCGCATCACGACGCCGCTGATCGCCGACATGCCGGCCGTGGGCAAGACGCCGAAACAGCTGGCCGATGACATGAAGGTCGCGCTCACCAAATATATCGAAAATCCGCTGGTGTCGGTGATCGTCAACAACTTCTCTGGCACCTTCAGCCAGCAGGTGCGGATTGTCGGCGCGACCGAAAAGCCTGCCTCCATTCCTTATCGCGCCAACATGACTCTGCTTGACGCCATGATCTCCGTCGGGGGGCTGAGCGAATATGCGGCGGGCAACCGCGCGCGGCTGGTCCGCTACGACAAGGAGCAGGGCAAGCAGCAGGAATTCAACGTCCGCATCGGCGACCTGCTGAAGCGCGGCGACAGCAAGGCGAATGTCATGCTGGCGCCGGGCGACGTCATCATCATTCCTGAAAGCATGTTCTGATATGGCGGGTCTTTACGACGAACTGCTGATCGCCCTTCACGGCATATGGACTCGGCGCTGGCTGGCGTTGGGTGTGGCGTGGGGCGTGTGCATGCTGGGCTGGCTGGGCGTTGCCCTGGTGCCCAACAGCTATGAGAGCAAGGCGCGCGTCTATGTGAACACGCAGTCGCTGTTGCAGGACAAGGTCGGCATCACGCAGGTCCAGTCGCAGCAGGACCTTGACCGGGTGCGCCAGACGCTGGCGAGCACGGCCAATCTGGAGCGGGTGGTCAAGGAGACCGACCTTAACCAGACGATCAGCGGCCCGCGCGATGTGGCAGCCAAGATCACCGCGCTGCGCGAAGGCATCACGGTGATGGCGCAGGCTGATCCCAGCATGATCGACATCAGCGCCAAGTCTGCGGACTCGAGCCTGTCGGACGGCGCCAATGCGCGGATCGCGCAGCAGGCGGTGCAGAAGCTGATCGAGATTTTCCAGGAAACGAACCTGTCTTCCGACCGCGTCGAGACCAAGCAGAGCCTTGCCTTCCTGGACCAGCAGATCGCACAGCGCGGGCGTCAGCTCGCCGGGGCCGAACAGCGCCGTGTCGAGTTTGAACAGCGCTATTCGGGGATGCTGCCGGGCGCGGGCTCCATCGGCCAGCGCATGGACGCGGCGCGGATGGAGATCAACAATATCGAATCGCAGCTGGTGCAGGCGTCGAGCGCTCTGAGCGCCATGAATGGCCAGCTTGCCGGGACGCCGCAGGTTCTGCCGGGCGTAGGCGCTTCGGGTGGTCCTTCCGCTTTGGCGCAAGCGCAGGCGGACCTTGCAGGCATGCGTGCACGTGGCTGGACCGCTGACCATCCCGACGTGATCGCCGCCCAGCGGCAGGTCGAAGCGCTGCGCCGTCAGGGGGGCGGCGGGGGCGGGGCGGCTGGATCGCCCAACCCGGCTTATCTGTCGATCAAGTCGATGCAGGCGGAGCGTTCGGCGACGGTGCAGGCGCTCCAGACGCGCAAGGCGCAGCTTCAGGCTGACCTTAACGCCATGTCCTCACGCCAGACCGATGTACCCGGCCTCGCGGCCGAGCAGGAGAAGCTCGACCGGGATTATGAGGTGCTGAAGACCCAATATGACAAGCTGCTCGCTGATCGCGAGGATGTGCGCCTGCGCGGTGATGTGAAGACCGAGACGGGCTCTGTCCAGTTCCGTGTCATCAATCCGCCGAGCGCACCCACTGCGCCTGTTGCGCCCAACCGGCCGCTGTTGCTGCTGGGCGTACTGATCGTCGGCATCGGTGCGGGCGTGGGCAGCGCCTTTGCGATGGGGCAGCTTAAGGGCAGCTTCCCGACGGCGGCAAGGCTGGAGCGGGCAGTAGGCCTGCCGGTCATTGGGTCTATCACCCAGACGATCAGCGCAGCGCAGAGGGCGGTCGAAAAGCAGCGGCTGAAATGGTTCGCCGGTGCGAGCGGGGGGCTGGCGGCGCTGTGCGTGCTGCTGATCCTCGTTGAATTCATCCAGCGTGGCATGGCCTGAGGAGCGGGACAATGAACAAGCATAGCTCCCTTTCCAAAGGTTCGCTGATCGAGCGGGCGACGGAGATTTACGACTTTAGCGCGGCCTTGCAGGGGCGTGCGGCTCCCGCGGTCGAGGTGCCTGTTGGCGAGCCTCTGCCTCCAGTGGTGGAGATTTCCCCGCCGGTTGCGACGGAAGGGCTTCGCGCCGCCGATTGGCGTGGGCCGGTGCAGAGCATCGACCGCATCGCTCTGGCGGAAAATGGCTGGCTGTTGCCCGACGGCGCGGTCACGGCGATCAGCGAAGAATTCCGGCTGCTCAAGCGCGATCTGCTCGCGCAGCTTGGCGATGATCCGCGCGGCAATCGCGTGCTTGTCTGCTCGGCGCATAGCGGGGAGGGCAAGAGCTTTTGCGCGATCAATCTGGCGCTCAGCCTTGCGGCGGAGAAGGATCGTGAAATCCTGCTGGTCGATGCCGATTTCGGCAAGCCGGGCGTTCCAGAGGCGCTGGGGCTGACGAGCGGGCCGGGATTGATGGACGCCATCGCTGATCCGACGATTGCGATCGAGGATTGCGTGATCCGCACGGACATTCCGTCCCTTGCCGTGCTGCCCGCGGGGCAGCGCAGCAACAATGACACGGAATATCTGGCGTCGGCGCGAACCGAAACGCTGTTGCGCCGTCTGACCGAAGGGCGGCCTGACCGGATTATCCTATTCGATTCGCCGCCTTTGCTCGCGGCTTCGGCGGGTGCCGTGCTGGCGAGCCATGCCGCTGTCGCGCTTTTGGTGGTGCGCGCCGACCAGACCAGCGAAAGCGCGCTCCGCGACGCGGCGGGCATGCTGAAGGCTGCGGGGCAGGTGCAGCTGTTGCTGAACGGCGTCACCTTCTCCGGGACCGGGCGCCGCTTTGGCAGCTATTACGGGCAGGGGAGCGGCGACGCATGATGCTGCGTACTTCCCTGGTGTTGCTGGGCGCGATCGCTGTGGCCGCTTCGCCCGCTATGGCGCAGGAGCGCAAGGTCGACGTAACGCCTTATCTGGGCGTTGACCAGACCGTGCTCGTGCCGCTGAAAGGCGGTGGCGATGTTCTGACCTATACCAACGTGACGGCGGGCCTGACGGCGCAGGTGCAGACGCGCCGTGTCGAGGCGGTCGCCGACGTTCAATATAATCACAGCTTCGGCTGGGGTCGCGAGGCCAGCGATCAGGATGTGATCAGCGGCATCGTGTCGGGCCAATATTTGGTTTCGCCGGGGCTGACGCTCAACGCCGGGGCGCTTGCTTCGCGTATCCGTACCGATGGCCTGTCAGGCGCGGCGACGCTGAACGACAGCCAGACGAGCCAGGTTTACGCTGGCTATGTCGGGCCGTCCTATGCATCCTCCTTTGGGGATATCGACGTCACTGCCTCCTATCGTCTCGGTTATGCGCGGGTGGATGAGGATGTGAATGCCGACTTTGCAGGCGCGCCCAATGTGGGGTCGTTCGCGGACTCGGTGACGCACAGCTTAGCCGGTTCGGTCGGCGTGGCGCCGGGGGTGTGGCTGCCGCTCGGCATCGTCGCCAGCGCAGGATATGACCGGGAGGATGCGAGCGAGCTTGATCAGCGGTTCGAGGATGCGTGGGGCCGGGTAGAGGCGACGCTGCCGGTGTCGCCTACCGTGGCGGTCGCTGGGGGCATCGGTTATGAACGGATCAAGATCAGCCAGCGCTCGCCGGAACTGGATGCCAGCGGCGTGCCGATCATCCGCAACGGTCGCTACGTCACTGACGACAGCTCGCCCCGGGCGCTGATCTACGACTTTGACGACATCATCTGGGACGTAGGCGTGCTCTGGCGTCCAAACCGCCGCACCTCGTTGGAAGCGCGGGTAGGCGAGCGCTATGGCGGCATGAGCTATACCGGCAGCTTCGTATGGCAGGGCCGGGGGCAGTCGTTCGCGCTGGTGGTGTTCGATGGCATCGACAGCTTTGGGCGGATCATCACATCCAATGTCGCGGCCGTGTCGGGCAGCAGCCTGAATGTCGTGCGCAACCCGTTCACCGGTGATTTCACCGGCTGTGCCTTCTCGCAAAGTGGCGGCGGGCAGTGCTTCAACGATGCGCTGACTGGCGTCACCGATGCGAACTTCCGCTATCGCGGCGTCGCCGCCCAATATGCGGCGCAGCGTGGTCCGTGGGGGCTGGGCGTTGGCGTTGGTTATTCGCAGCGCAAGTTCGTGACGCCTTCGGGCCAGACGGTGTTCGTGCGCGGCACGCGGGAGCAGAATTGGTATGGCACGGCCTCGCTCAGCTATGTAATCGACAGCCGGTCCAGCCTGGATAGCGCCATCTACGCCAATTATTTCGATGCGAGCGGCGCGCGCCTGGACGTGCTGAACCTGGGCGCGTTCACCAGCTACAACCGCCTCATCAACCGCAACCTTCAGGCATCCGCTTCGCTTGGGCTCGACAGCGCCAAGGCGGACGATCTGGATGCCGTCATCAACGCCATGGGCCAGATTGGCCTGCGGTACAGCTTCTAATCGCGTCCGGAGACGAGAGATGTACGACCAGTTCTACGGATTTGAAGGCCGCCCCTTCCAGCTGACCCCCGATCCGCATTTCTATTTCGAAAGCGCGACCCACAGGAAGGCGCTGTCCTATCTGGGTTATGGCCTCGCGCAGGGTGAGGGCTTCATCGTCATCACGGGCGACATCGGCGCGGGCAAGACGACGCTGGTCGGCCACCTGATGGCGACGATCGATCCGGCGCGGCTGACCGCCGTCAAGATCGTGTCGACGCAGGTCGGCGGCGACGACATGCTGCGTTTGACTGCACAGAGCTTTGGCCTGCCGACCGACGACATGCCCAAGGCGCAGATCTTGCGGCAGATCGAGGCGTTCCTGCATGGTCAGGCACGGGCGGGGCGGCGGTCGCTGCTCATCGTGGACGAGGCGCAGAATCTGTCAGTGTCGGCGATCGAAGAGCTGCGCATGTTGTCCAACTTTCAGCTCGGCGGGCAGTCGCTGCTGCAGATATTCCTGCTCGGCCAGCCGGAATTTCGCGACCTGCTGAAGTCGTCGCAGCTGGAGCAGTTGCGGCAGCGCGTGATCGCGACGCATCATCTCGACCCGATGCAGCCGGAAGAGATCGAACCCTATATCCTGCATCGCCTGTCGATCGTTGGATGGAATGGCGATCCGCACTTCACGCCGGAAGCGTTCGCGGCCATCTATGCCGCGACCGGGGGCGTGCCGCGCCGGGTTAACGTGCTCGCCAGCCGAGTGCTGCTGCTGGGTGCGCTTGATCAGCTCTCGGAGATTGATGCGGCGGCAGTGCAAGCGGTGATCGAGGATATGGGTGCGGATAGCGATGCTGCCGTGCAACCCATGCCGTCATCCGTGCTGGATCGGGCGGAGGAGACGCCTGTTGCTGCTCCTGCTGTTGCACAAGCAGAGCCCGCGCGTAAGACGCTGCGTGCTGAACTCAATGCGCTACGGTCGCGGCAGCCGGAACCGTCGCCCATGCTGATGGAAGAAATCGCGACTCTGCGCGCAGAGGTTGACGCGCTCCGGATCGAACAGGCGACCATTCAGGCAGTCGATCCCGAGGCGCTGAAGGACTGTTTCACGCTGATCGAGGAGCGGCTGTCCGCGCTCGAATTCCGTGTGGGCGAGCAGGATACGGCGCTCCGCCGCGTGCTGACGTTGCTGGTTGACTGGGTCGAGCGGGAACAGCGGATGGGCGACGCACCGCACAGCGCTGCCGCCTGACGCCCATGGTGCTGAATGCCTTGTCGGTCGATGTGGAGGACTGGTTCCATGTCGGCGCTTTCGAGCGCACGATCAGCCGGTCGTCCTGGGACGGGCTGACGCACCGGGTCGAGCGTAACACGGATGCGGTGCTGGCCCTGTTCGCCGAGGCGGGGGTCAGCGCGACCTTTTTCACGCTTGGTTGGGTAGCGGAGCGCTACCCTGCGTTGATGCGGCGGGTCGCTGATGCAGGGCATGAGGTGGCGAGCCATGGCTATGATCATGCGCGCGTCTTTACGCTGAGCCCGGAGGCGTTCCGTGCGGACCTGCGGCGGTCGCGCGCTCTGCTGGAGGATGCCAGCGGGCAGCGCGTCATTGGTTACCGTGCGCCGAGCTTCTCGATCGATCAGCGCACACTCTGGGCGCATGCCATATTGGCCGAAGAAGGCTATCGTTACTCCAGCAGCGTCGCGCCGATCCGGCACGACCATTATGGCTGGCCGGAGTCGCCCCGCTTCGCGTGGCGGCCGGTTGCTGGGAGCGATTTGCTGGAGTTGCCGGTGACGACGGCGGAATTTAGGGGAAGGCGGCTGCCAGCGGGCGGTGGCGGGTTTTTCCGGCTGCTGCCTTATGGCTTTTCCCGCTGGGCGGTCCGTCAGGTGAATGGGCGCGAGGAGCGGCCCGCGATCATTTATTTCCATCCGTGGGAGATCGATCCGGATCAGCCGCGGGTGGCGGGAGCGCCGCTCCGATCGCGCTTGCGGCATTACAGCAATCTGTCGGTCATGGCCGACAAGCTGCGGCGGCTGACGCGGGATTTCTCCTGGACGCGCGTGGATGCGATCGTCGCGCGCGAGGCGGAGTTTGCGGCATGAGACCGGATGGCGGGGCCGGAGTTGGCGTGGTTACGCTCGACCTGAATGATGCGGCGCAGGTCGCTGCGGCGGATGCCTTTGTAAAGGGCACGGCGGACGGAACGCCTTTTCACCGCCCCGCCTGGATCAAGGCGATCGAGCGCGGGACCGGAAACCGAGCGCATATGCTGGCCGTGGTGGCTTCGTCCGGGCAGATCGCGGGGCTTCTTCCGCTGACACATATGAAAAGCCGCCTGTTTGGGGAAGCGCTGGTATCTTCGGGCTTTGCCGTCGATGGTGGCATATTGGCGAGCGATCCTGTGGTTGCATGCGCGCTCGCCAGCGCTGCCGAACGGCTTGCGCGCGATCGCGGAGTGAGGTCGGTCGAACTGCGCGGCGGGCCGTCGCCCGGCGAGGGCTGGAGCGTTCATGAGGGGAGCCATCTGGGCTTCGTTCGTCCGATCGCGGCAGATGATGAGACGGAGCTGCTCGCCGTGCCGCGCAAGCATCGGGCCGAACTGCGCAAGGCGTTGGCCAATCCGGCGCTCCGGATCGAAGTTGGACGCGACGGCGAAATCCAGCGCGCGCATTATGACGTTTATGCACAGAGCGTGCGTAATCTCGGAACGCCTGTATTTCCCAGGCGCCTGTTCAGCGAAGTGCTGAAGGCGTTCGGCGAAGATGCCGACATATTGATGGTCTATGAGGGCGATCGACCGGTGTCGGGGGTGCTGACCCTGTATCATCAGGGACGGGTCATGCCATTCTGGGGCGGAGGCGTGGCCGATGCCCGGCAGCTGCGATCCAACGAACTCATGTATTACCGGCTGATGGGTCATGGCCGGGCGCGCGGCATGCGGCTGTTCGACTTTGGCCGGTCCAAGACAGGAAGCGGGCAGGCGGCGTGGAAAAAGAGCTTCGGCTTCGATCCCGTGCCGCTCGCCTATCATAGCTGGTCGGCAACGGGGGAGCGGCGCGACATCAACCCAAACAGCGCGCAATATCAACGCCGCGTGGAGATGTGGAAGAAGCTGCCGCTGCCGGTCGCGAACCTGATCGGGCCGCTGATTTCGCGGGGGCTCGGATGAAGGGAGAGATTCTGTTCCTCTGCCATCGCATCCCCTTTCCGCCCGATCGCGGGGACAAGATACGGTCCTATCACATATTGAAGCGGCTGGCGGAGATCGCGCCGGTGCATGTCGGCTGCTTTGCCGATGACGATCGCGACATGAGCTTCGCCCCGGCCATGGCGGAAATGACCGCAAGCCAATGCGTGCTGAAGCGTGACAGGTCGCGGGTCGTCGCGGGACTAACGGGCTTGGTGAAGCGGCAGCCGATGCTGGTGTCGCTGTTCGATGATCCGCGCTTGCATCAATGGGTTCGCCAGACTTTGGCGGAGCGCCCGATTGCGGCCATCATGGGATATTCGGTGCAGATGGCGCATTTCGTGCCTGCTCTGCCCGAAGCTGTCCGCTTCGTGATGGACTTCGTCGATTTCGACTCTGCCAAATATGCGAGCTATGGCGCTGCGGGCCGTGGTCCTATGGCTTGGATCAACCGGCGTGAGGGTCGGGTGCTGCTGGGCTTCGAGCGTGCCACCGCCGCGCGGGCTGATGTCAGTGCGTTCGTCAGTGAAGCGGAAGCGGCGCTGTTCAGGCAGGTGACGGGGCTGGACGCGGCGCGGGTCACCGGCGTCGAGAATGGCGTGGCGCTGGATTATTTCGATCCGGCGGGCGACTTCGATCCGATTGCGCGATCGGGAGGCCCGCTCATCGTCTTCACGGGGCAAATGGATTATCGCCCGAATGTCGAAGCGGTAGATAGCTTCGCGCGTGAAACCTTACCGGCCTTGCGCGTCCGGCATCCGGATGCATGCTTTGCTATTGTTGGGCGCAGTCCCGTTCCGCAGGTCAGTGCGCTGGCGCAGCTGCCGGGCGTGATCGTGACTGGCGCGGTGCCGGATGTTCGCGGCTGGCTGGCGGCGGCGGATGTCGTGGTCGCGCCGCTGCGCATCGCTCGCGGTATCCAGAATAAGGTGCTGGAGGCGATGGCGATGGCGCGGCCGGTGGTCGCGTCACCGCAGGCAGCCGAAGGCATCGATGCGCAGAATGGCGTGCATTTTCTCATCGCGGCTGATCCGGCCGACGAGGTCGAGAAGATTTCCGGCCTGCTCGCTGACGCGGAGTGGGCGCGGCGCCTTGGCATAGCGGCTCGTTCGCGGGTGGAGCAACGCTATCGCTGGTCGGAAACATTGCAGGCTTTGCCGGAGATGCTGTTCGGTCCTGCGTCAGCGGCAGGCATCCTCGCGGCATGACCGAGAAGATGCTGCCTTTGCCTCGCGTCCGCAGCTATGCCGTGGAAGGATGGCGCGGGCATCTTGCGGCGCTTGGCATTGTCGTTTTCCTGATCCTGACGCTGTTTCACCGCGATGCGGCGGGGATGGTTTCGATCTGGTGGAACGCTTCCACTTTCGGTCATTGCCTTTTCATCCCGTTCCTGATCGCCTGGCTGGTTCAACAGAGGCTTTCCGGGCTGAGGCAGCTTCAACCTATAGCCTGGGCTCCCGGACTGATTTGGATGGCGCTGGGCGCCTTCGCCTGGCTCCTTGGAGCGGCGGCAGGCGTCGCACTGTTCCGTCATGCTGCCCTCATCCTGATGTTGCAAGGGAGCGTCATCTCGCTGCTCGGCCCGGCCATGGCGAGGGCGCTGCTGTTCCCGCTGTTTTACGCCTTCTTCATGGTGCCAGTAGGGGAGGAATTGGTCGCACCGCTGCAATTGATCACGGCGCGATTGTGCATGGTCTTTCTCGGCATCGTCGGATTGCCCGCCCATCTGGACGGCATCTTCATAACCACGCCGACCGGCTATTTCCGGGTGGCGGAAGCATGTTCGGGCGCAAAGTTCGTGATCGCGATGACGGCTTATGGCGCGCTCGTCTGCAATGTCTGCTTCTCTAGCTGGACGCGCCGCATCCTGTTCATGGCTGGTGCGCTGCTGCTTGCGGTGCTGGCCAATGGGCTGCGCGCGTTCGCGACCATATGGATGGCGCATCTGACCAGTATCGAGGCCGCTGTCGGCTTTGACCATGTCATGTACGGCTGGGTCTTCTTCGCGATCATTATGACGGTGGTAATGGCTGCCGCCTGGCCCTTTTTCGATCGGCGGCCGGGCGATCCATGGTTTGATCCCGCCCGGCTCGCACAGCCCGCCAGTGGCCGCCTCTCACTCCTCGTCGCAGCCGGTTTGACGAGTGCGTTGGCGCTGTCCGCCCCCCTCTGGCTCATCGTCAGTGCGGCGGCGAGCGAGCCGCTTCCGGGTGCGCCGAGCTTGCCTGCTGTCAAGGGTTGGGCACTGACGTCCGAGCAGCCCCATCACCCCTGGATGCCGCGATTCGATGGGGCGGACTATCTTGTCCTCGGGCGTTACCGGAATGCGGCTGGCGATATGATCGATCTCGCCATCGCCAGTTTCGACCGGCAGGATGAAGGGCGCGAACTGGTTGGCTTCGCGCAGGGCGCCGCCAATCCTGATCAGCGCTGGTCATGGTCTTCGCCAGCGCCCGCTCCCGCAAACGCTGTGGGAGAGCAGCTAACCGCCCCCGGTCCGGTGGTCCGCCATGCCGTCAGCTTTTATAAGGTGGGAGGCGCTCCCGTCACGGGCAGCGCGCCGCGCGTGAAGATCGACACGATGCTCGCCCGACTGCTAGGCCGTGACCAGCGTGCCGCCGCCATCATCGTCTCCGCCGAAGAGCGGCAGGGCAGGTCTGCCGACGCTGCTATCGCCCGGTTTCTGCAAGATATTGGCGATGTGAAGGATTTGGCTGACCGCAGCCTCGGCATCCGCTAAAGCCCGTTCGCATGTGCGGGGTAGCGGGCATCTTCCATCTTGAAACGGCCAAGCCGGTCGATCCGGCGCGGGTTCGCGCCATGCTGGACGTGATGCCGCATCGCGGGCCGGACGGCAGCGGTGTCTGGACAGCGCCCGGCGTGGGGCTGGGCCATGTACGCCTGTCCATCATCGACCTTGGCGGCGGCGCGCAGCCCATGCTGACCGAGGATGAGAGCCTTGCCGTCACATTCAATGGCGAAATCTATAATTTCGCCGAGGTCCGCGCGGAGCTGGAGGCGAAGGGCCATGTATTCCGCACCGACAGCGATACGGAGGTTATCCTGCATGGCTACCGCCAATGGGGCGAGGCCTGCGTCGAGCGGTTCCATGGCATGTTCGCCTTTGCCCTGTTCGATGCGCGGGCGCAGTCGCTCTGGCTGGTGCGCGACCGGCTGGGGGTGAAGCCGCTCCATTATGCGCAGCTTTCGGATGGAAGCTTGATTTTTGGGTCTGAGCTCAAGAGCCTGCTTGCCCACCCGCTGCTGCGCCGCGCGCCGGATCTTGCGGCGGTCGAGGATTTCATGGCCTACGGCTATGTGCCCGATGATGCGTGCATTGTTGCTGGCGTGCGCAAGTTGGGCGCGGGTCATACGCTGCGGCTGGTGCGGGGGCGGCCGGTGCCGCAGCCGCAGCGCTATTGGGATGTAAGCTTCAACGAGCGCAGCAAGGCAAGGCCCGAGGCGCTGGAGGAAGAGCTGGTCGCACTGATGCGGCAGGCGGTCCGCTCGCGCATGGTGTCCGATGTGCCGCTTGGTGCATTCCTCTCCGGGGGTGTGGATAGCTCCAGCGTGGTCGCGCTGATGGCGGAGGCTTCCAACCAGGCGGTCAAGACCTGCACCATCGGCTTCGATGTCGCCAGTCTGGATGAGACGGCCTATGCCGACCGAATCGCACGGCGCTTCGCGACCGATCATCGCACGCGGATCGTGTCGCCCGACGACTATGGGTTGATCGATACGCTCGCCTATCATTTCGACGAGCCGTTTGCCGATGCGTCCGCATTGCCCACCTATCGGGTCTGCGAACTGGCGCGGGAGAAAGTGACGGTCGCCTTGTCGGGCGACGGGGCCGATGAAGCCTTTGCCGGATATCGCCGCCATCGTTTCCAGATGCAGGGGGAGCGCGTGCGCAGCCTCATCCCCGCGTCAGTGCGTGAGCCTTTGTTTGGCACCTTGGGCCGCTGGTATCCCAAGGCCGATTGGGCGCCCCGGCCGCTGCGGGCAAAGTCGACCTTCCTCGAACTGGCGGGCGAGGGGAGCGAAGCCTATGCCGCCTCCGTCAGCGTCACGCCCCATGCCCTGCGGCAGCGGCTGTTCAGCCAGGATATGCGCAGACGCCTTGGCGCCTATCGGGCGGAGGATCGCTATGTCCGCGCGATGGCGCAGGCGCCTGCGCGTGACCCGCTGGACCGGGCGCAATATGCCGACATTCACATCTGGTTGCCCGGCGACATCCTGACCAAGACAGACAGGATGAGCATGGCGGTGGGTCTGGAGGCGCGCGAGCCGCTGCTCGATCACCGGCTGGTGGAGTTTGCTGCCCGGCTGCCGGTCGCCCAGCGCATCCGGGGCAATAGCGGCAAATATCTGATGAAGAAGGCGATGGAGCCTTACCTGCCCCACGATATTCTCTATCGTCAGAAAATGGGCTTCGTTACGCCGATCAGCAGCTGGTTTCGAGGGGCCTTGGCCGGTGAGGCGAGCGCCATTGCGGGCGGGTCGGCACTGGCGCGGACGGAATGGTTCGATGCTAAGACGCTTGGACGCATCGCGGCCGACCACAAGTCGGGGATGGCCGATCATGGCCGTGTGCTCTGGCAATTGCTGATGCTGGACAAATCGCTGACCCGTCTGTTTGGCCTTTGACCCTGCGCAAGCGGCTATCCAAGAGGCTCTTTCACGCAGGCCCTTGCAAGCCAGCGCCGCCGGTGCCAACGGGGCGAGCGGGTCAAGGGCAAGCAGGACGCAAGTGACAGTTTCGAAGGAAATCGTTCGGGCGCGGCTTTATCTGCTATGCCTCCTGGGAGACCTGGCGGGGCTGTTCCTGTCGTTCCTGTTGGCGAACTGGCTGGTGCTGGGTGCGCTGCTCGGCGAACCGGGGAAGCCGCATGGCCTCGTCATGTTCGCGATGGTCGCGCCGCTCTATATTTTGCTGGCGGTGCAGGGTGGCGCTTACGGCATCCACATGCTGGACGACATCCGGCGCGGCATATTTCGCGGGTTGCTGGCGTTGGCGCAGGCGGCGCTGCTGATGCTGCTGATGGTCTATCTTGGCAAAATCGCCGAGCAGCTTTCCCGTTTGACCTTCATTGTCGGCCTCGGCTTTGCCGCCGTCAGCGTGGCGCTGGTGCGGCTGGCGATCGCTCGGCTTGGCGCACGTTTGCTGGGAGAGGTGCCGCACCTTACCGCGGTAATCCGGGACGGCGTGGACATCGAAACCGGTCCCCACATGGAGGTGATCGACGCGGCCGCTGCGCAGCTTCACCCCGAGCGCCACGACGCCGACATGGCGGCGCGGCTTGCAGCAGCGGTCGGTATGGCGGAGCGGGTGATTGTCGCATGTCCGATGGAGCGCATGACCGATTGGTCGGTGGCGTTGAAATCCCTGTCCGCACGCGGTGAGATCGTGGTCCCCGAACTGCTGCGCTTCGCACCCGCTCGCGTCGACGAGTTTGACGGGCAGCCGACAATCATCGTTGCTGGCGGCCCCTTTCAGTTTCGGGACCGCATCATCAAGCGGATCTTCGACATTGTCGTCGCGACCGCTGCGACCTTGGCACTTTCGCCGGTGCTGATGGCTGCTGCTCTAGCGGTAAAGCTGACGAGCCCGGGTCTGGTCCTGTTCAAGCAGCCGCGCATCGGCCGCGACGCCCGGCCGTTCAACATCTACAAGTTTCGGTCGATGCGGATCGAGGCGGCCGATCACAAGGCCGACAAGCTGACGTCGCGCGATGACGACCGGGTGACGCCGGTGGGGCGCTTCCTCCGCCGCACAAGCATCGATGAACTGCCGCAGCTGTTCAACGTGCTGCGCGGTGACATGAGCATCGTGGGGCCGCGCCCCCACGCCGCTGCGGCCAAGGCGGGGGACAGCCTCTATTGGGAGGTGGATGAACGGTATTGGGAACGGCACTGCATCAAGCCGGGCATGACCGGCCTTGCGCAGGTGCGCGGCCATCGCGGGTCGACCGATCATCATCAGGACCTGATCGACCGGCTGCAGTCGGACCTTGAATATGTGACGAAATGGTCGATCTGGCGCGACCTGCGCATCATCCTGGCGACCATTGGCGTGCTCGTGCATCACAAGGCTTATTGATGCGCGGCTTGGACCTGATCCTTCTGCTGGTCCTCGTAGCGTCTTTGGTGGCGTTGCTTTGGCCTTTTCTCTTCTACCCGCTGATCCTGCGTGCCCTGCCGACGAAGCCCGAAGCACCCCGTGCGGGCGCTGCGCCGTCGGCCTCGCTCCTGTTCTGCGCCTATAATGAAGCGGCGGTGATGCGCGAGAAGCTCGCCAATCTCGCGATGCTGAAGCGTCATCATCCGGATTTGGAGATACTGGCCTTTGATGACGGATCTTCCGATGAAACGGCGGCGCTGATCGCGGCGCAGGATGATCTGGTGACGCTGGTCCGGGGCCCCGGCCGCAGCGGCAAGGCGCATGGCATGAAGCAGCTTGCCGCACGAGCGCGCGGCGACGTGCTGATCTTCACCGATGCCAATGTGATGCTGGATGAAGACGCGGTTGCCAATCTTCTCGCCCGCTATGCTGATCCTGAAATTGGCGGCGTGCTTGGCTCCCTGCATTATGTGGGCGAGGGGGAAAGTGCGACAGCTTCGGTCGGGTCGCTCTATTGGCGGATAGAGGAGCGTTTGAAGGACGAAGAATCGCGCACCGGCAATGTGCTGGGCGCGGACGGCTCGATCTTTTCCATCCGCCGCAGCCTCTATCCGGTCTTCCCCGACAGCGTGCTTGATGACCTGACCGTGTCGATGGCGGTGGTATTTGCAGGCCTGCGGCTGGTGAAGGCAAGGGACGTCGTTGCCCGGGAAAGGCTGGTCGCGGGCAGGGGCGATGAATATCGGCGGAAGGTTCGTATTGCCGCCCGAGCATGGCACACGCATCAATATCTTCGTCCTCAGCGTGCGCGCATGGGGGTGCTTGATCGCTTCAAATATGCGTCGCGGAAGATCGTCAGGTGGTTTGGCGGCGTGTTCATACTGACAGGCGCTGTTGCGGCGCTGTTGCTGGCAATGCGCATGTCGCCTCTGCTGGCGCTTGGTGCGACGGTGCTTGGCGTGGTCCTGCTGATGCTGGGATTGCGGGTGAGATCGGGGCCATTGGCGTCGGTGACAGATATCCTCATCGCCTATGCCGCCACGATGCAGGGCGTCGTGAAGGCGATGTCGGGCCGCACCGTGACCGTCTGGAATCCGGCAAAGTCGCGCTGATCCCTCTCGCCAAAGGCGGGGCATCATGTATAGGCCGTCCTAATGCTGATCGGAGCCAAGGCGTGATTACTTTCCAGCGGGTGGCAAAGGCCGTCGGCAAGCATCTGACCCGGACCATGCTTGTCCTGCGCAGGGCGATGGGCGCGCGCGCAAACCGGGCGTGCTCGGCATGTGGCCAGTCGGTGGTCGGTTTCTTCCGCTATGGTGACAATGCCGAGTGGGGCTGCCCCAGCTGTGGCGCCTCGCCGCGCGAACGGCTGATGAACCACCTGATCGCGGGAAAGGCGCTTACGGTTCCGGAGCATGGGTCGATCCTGCACATGGCGCCTAATGAGGGCAGTCTTGTACGCCGCTTTTCCGCCGCGGCCGATTATGTGCCTGCCGATCTGGATCCAGCGCGCTACTCTGTTCCGGGCATGCGCCAGGTTGACCTGATGGCCTTGTCCGACGCCGATCGCTACGACCTGTTCTACGCCAGCCATGTCATGGAGCATGTGCCTGACGATCACGCCGTCCTGCGCAACATCTACCAAGCCTTGAAGCCCGGTGGCGAAGCCTGGCTAATCGTACCGCTGTGGGACAAGCCGACTGAAGACGGAAGCTTCGACATCCCGCCCCGCGAACGGGAACGGCGATTTGGCCAGTGGGACCATGTGCGCCAATATGGGCTGGACTTTGCCGACCGCATCCGGGCCGCAGGTTTCCTGTTGGAAGAGATCGACGCAAGCGGCATTGATGCCGATACCCGCCATTTCTTCGCGCTGGACGACCGCCTGTTCCGTGCCCGCAAGCCGGTGGGAAGCGCCGTCCGGTGAGCGCACTGGTCGGCAGGACCATCGCCAGGATGGAGGGGTCGGCGCGGTTCATTGCCCTCATCAAGCTGGCCAATGTCGGGTTGACGCTGATCTGGGGCTTTGCCGTCACCTATGTCTTCGTGCGCGTCCTGCCACTACGCGAATTTCAGGCGTTCCTGCTGCTGGTCGCTTTCGGTAATTTCACCATTTCAGCCGAATTTGGCCTGACCAGCATCATCTATGCCCGGCTGCGACGCTATTGGTTGGGCCATGGAGAGGGTAGCGCTGACGGCTTCCGGCTGGAGGAAATGGGCGTCCTTTTCCTGTTCCTCGCCATGCTTATCCTTGGCGCGGTGGTGATCCTCCTGGTCGCGCTGGTGGCGGGCGGGCTCGATACGACGATGCCGCTGCTTTTCGTCCTGTTTTTCCTTTCGGCCTGCATCAACCTGCCAGCGCTGCTTGCGAAGAGGGCGTTGGCGGCGGTGGATGGGAATTTCGTCTGGGAAATGCTGGACTGCGTGCGGCGGCTGATGACGATCGCGTTGCTGCTGCTGATCCTGAACGGCCTGGACGCGCGGCTGTCGGTAGCGCTGCAAATTCTGATCAGCCTTTCCGTCATCGGATATGCCATCATGCTGGTGCACGGGCGATTGGGCATGACGGCGCAGCATTGGCTCGCCTTCAGCCGGGGCGGGGCACATGTGCGCACCCATTATCTACAGGATATCGGCGCGTCGGCGCTGTTCACGATCTCGGAAATCGTGGCGTATAACGCGCCCTATTTCACGATTGCGATCGCTACCCAGGACGCGCGGCCGATGCTGCTGTTCGACTTTTTCTTCAAGATGTCGCGGGCCCTATCCATGGCGATCCGGGCGATGGTGGAAGCCGCGCTCCCTCGCATAACCCGCGCTTTTCATGCCGGGGACAGAGCTCGCTTGCGCCAGTTGCTGACGCGCGAGTTGACCGTTGCCACGGTTTTTGCGCTGACCGCATCGGCGGCATTGCTGCTGCTCGGCCAGTGGGTCTTCACCAAGCTGTTCGCCGGGCGCGCGGCCATCGAGAAGGTGGACCTGCTGCTCATCGACGGGGCCTTGCTGGCACTCACCATGATCTGCGTATCCGTTTACGTTCAGGCGGCACTCGGACGATTTGCTCACCTGCTCAAGCGCTCGCTTCCCTTCCTCGCCGGATCGCTGCTTAGCGTTCCGCTGGCGATGCTCTTCGGGGAGGAGTTCGACCAGGGTTTCCTCGCACTTTATGCGCTGACGATGATCCTGGTTGCCGCGCTTCACGCCTTGTCTCTACGTCGGCTGCTGGCCGGAATGGCCGCCCGATGAAGGTTGCTATGGTGGATCCGTCGCTCTTTACCGGGCGATATGATGACAGCCTCTGCACGGCCCTGGCGGGCGAGGGCGCGGACGTGACGCTGCTCGGGCGTCCAATGCGACCGACCGATGCCATCGTGCCAGAGGGATATGGCTACGACCCCCGCTTTTTCCGGTGCAGCGAAGCGTTGCGCGGCAAATTGGGGGAGGGGAAGGCCTCCCGCTTGCTCAAGGCGGCCGAATATGGCGCGGCTTGCGCTGTTGGCGGGGTCAGTGCGCTCACGGAAGCGGATGTGGCCCACTTTCAATGGTTGCCGCTCGCGCCTGCCGACCGCCTGCTCCTGCGCCGGTTGCAGGGGCGGGTCGCGCTGGTTCATACGGTCCACAATGCAGACGCCTATCATGCAGATGCGGGCGTGCAGGGCAGGGGGTATCGCGCCTTGCTCGACATGTTCGACGCGCTGATCGTACATGGCGATACGACCCGAGAGGCGCTGGAGAAGCAGGGCATCGCATCGTCCCGCATCCATGTGACGCCGCACCCGCCGATGCGCCTGGCTGCTCACAGTGCTACCGATCTCGCCGCCATCCCCGATCCTGCCGTGCCGCGTCTGCTTTTTTTCGGCACGATCAGGCCCTATAAGGGCGTGGACATATTGATCGACGCCTGTCTTTCGCTCTGGCGCGCTGGTCATGTTTTCGAGCTCGCCGTTGCAGGCAAGCCCTTCATGGACGTCGCTCCTTTGTTGGACAAAGTGCGTGCGGCGGGGTTCGCCGATCGGCTGATCGCCGACCTGGGCTTCCTTGCCGAGCCTCGCCTGGACGCACACATGGCGAAGGCCGCCGCCATCATCTTCCCTTACCGGCATATAGATTCGAGCGGCGCGTTCCTCTCTGCCCTGCACCATGGCAAGGCGATGGTGACGTCGGACGTCGGCATGTTTGCCGCTTTGCCGGAAGACGTAGCCATCCGCACGGCGGCGGGAAATCCGGCCGCTCTTGCTCAAGCCCTCTTGCGGCTCCTCCAAAGCCCCGCCATCAGGCAGACGGCTGGCGCGGCGGCACGCGCCTATGGTGAGACTATGGGCAGTTGGAAGGATATGGCCTTGGCAACGATCGGCATCTACCGCTCCGTCACGGCCGTGCGCGCATGAGCCGATATGTTCGTGAACTGGGCGACCGGGCGCTGGCGATCCGTTTGGCTATTGCCGGCCGAGTGCATCAATATCCGGAAATTCAGGCGCTGCGGCGGTTCCTTTCCGCTTTTGCCGTGGATTGCGTGTTCGACGTAGGGGCGAACCGCGGCCAATATGCCAGCATGTTGCGGAAGGACGCGGGCTTTTCCGGCACGATCCTTTCTTTTGAACCCAATCCCGACATCTTTGCAGAACTGTCCCGCCGGGCGGCGGCCGACCGCAAATGGCATGTCTTCAACCTGGCGTTGTCGGACTTCGATGGTCCTGCGAGCTTCAACATCATGGCGGCGGATCAATTCAGCTCGCTCAAGAAGCCGTCGGATGAGCAGGATGCCATCTTCGCGGATCGCAATCGCGTTACCCGGACCGTCGAGATGCAATGCAGGCGGATCGATGGGCTGCTGCCCGACCTTCAGGCAGAACATGGCTTTTTTCGCCCATTCCTGAAGATGGATACGCAGGGGCACGACCTGTCCGTATGCGAAGGCGCTGGGGACGCGATCGCTGCCATGGCTGGGGTGCAGACGGAACTTGGCGTTCGCCCGATCTATGACGGCGGCACCGGCTATCAGGCGATGATCGGCTGGCTTGGGGGGAGAGGGTTCATGCCGTCTGCCTTCTTCGCGAATAACAAGGGCCATTTCCCGCTCTTGGTCGAGATGGATGGCATTTTCGTCAACCGGACGCTGTTGCCGCAGGAAAGCTGATGTACGCGCCGCCGGTCCGATCTGTCGCTGCCAGCCGCCTGTTCCTGGCGGGAGCCATTGGCTTGACCCTGTGGCTGGCGGCAACGTTCCTGTGGCATGTGACATATCGTCAAGGCGTCAGCCTGGCGGTGATCCTGTTCCTGGATCAGGATTTTTCAGCGCTATTGGGCGGCCTCTTCCTGCTGGCGCTGACAGCGCCTTTCGCGGAAGGCATGGGATTTCGCCTGCCCAAGCCGCGGGCACGGGTGATCGTGCCGCTGATCGTCCTCTTTGGCCTAATCGCCTGGGCGGGCCATTATTGGCTGTTCCAAAATTACGCCATTTCGCGTGATGAAGAGGTCGCCCGCTTCGCCGCGGCCTATATGCGCGAAGGCCTGTTTGCTCGCCCGATCCCCGCGGAATGGGAAGCGTATCGGCGCGCGATCATGCCGGAATTCTTCTCCCCGTTCGGCGCGGCTGATTATTGGACGGCTGCCTATCTGCCGGTGAACAGCGCGATACAGGCGCTGTTCTGGCAGATGGGCGATCCTAATCTTGCTGGCCCTGCGTTGTTGATCGCGGGCCTCTTTGCCCTGTGGCGCGTGGCCCTCCATCTGTTTCCGACGCGCGACGATGCTGTTTGGGTTACAATGCTGCTGGGCCTTTCATCGACGCAGCTTTGGGTCACGGCAATGACCCCCTATGCGATGACGGGGCATTTTGCGCTTAACATGATTTGGCTCGCGCTGGTCCTGCGTGGCGGCGTTGTTGGGCATGCCAGCGCGGGCGCGATCGCGTTGCTGGCCGCGGGCCTGCATCAATGGCATTTTCCGCCGATCTTCATCGCGCCGTTCATCCTGTGGATGCTGTTGGCGCGGCGCTGGGCGGTGGCCGCTTTCCACATCCTGGTCCTGATCGCGATCGTGATTGTCTGGGCGAAGCTGTGGCCGGGCTTTCTCGTCCAACTGCTCGGTCCGGCGTCGGACGTCCGTCCGTCGGCAGGCGTCGCGGATAAGGTCGGCAGCTTGTTCGAGCGGCTCGGTGACCGCTGGCAGCCGCTGGTCAACCTCAGCCGCTTCGCCGCGTGGAATAATATATTGATGGTCCCGCTCGCCGCGCTCGGGGTGATGGCGATGCGGTGGCGCACGGCGTTGCGGGGTCAGGAAATCGCGCTGCCGCTGGCGCTTGGATGCTTTGCCGGCTGTGCGCTGGCATTGGCGCAGGGCTATGGCTGGGGCTTCCGCTATGCTCACGGCTTCATCGGGCCGTTCTGCCTGCTGGCTGGCCTTGGTTGGGCACGCTTCCGGCCAGCGTCGCTGCGGCCGCTCTATCTGGGTGTTGCGATCACCCTCGCCATGAGCGCCTTCCTTGTCTGGCGGACGCATGTTTTCGTTGCGCCTTATGCCGCGAGCCATCGCATGATCGATGCATCGCAAGCGGACGTTGTTCTCGTCGATCCGCGCGGCGGCCTTTATGTCACGGATCTGGTTCGGGGCCGTGACGGCGTGCCGGGGCGGCCGATGGTCATGAACCTTGGCATGTTGACGCTCGAGCAAGTGGACGGGCTTTGCCAACATTATGTTGTGGAGCTGTTCGACCGCGCCGAATTCCGGCCGCTCGGCGTGCCGCTGACCCGTTGGAACCTGGGGCGCATGGACGCGCTGCGCGCCCATATGAAGGCGGTCGGGTGCGACAAGCCAGTGCTTCCGCCACTCGTTGAGACGATCGATGAAGCGATGAACGCGTCGGGTGACGTGCTCTAGGGCTTCGCGCCCTTCATGTAGACACGCTTGCCGCCGATCCATGTTTCCAGGACCTGCGTGGCCCGCAATTCGTTCGGCCGCGCGACGGAAATGTCCCGGTCGATCAGGAGGAAATCCGCTCGCTGGCCCGGGATCAGGCTGCCGAATCTTTTTTCAGCAAAGCCAGCAAAGGCCGCCTGCCGCGTATAGCCGTCCAGCGCTGCGTCGAAGCCAATCCGTTGCTGGGGCATCCATCCGCCAGCAGGCTCGCCCGCCTCATCTTCGCGGCTCATGGCCGTGGCCATGCCGACGAAGGGATTGGCGCTTGCGGCAGGGGCACCAGACCCGAATGCCAAGGGGACCCGATTGTCGAGCATCGCCTTCCACGCATAGGCGCCGTTCACCCGGTTTTCGCCCATGCGTGTCACCGCCATGCGCCAGTAGTTACCCTGCTGGCCGGGCTGCATCGACGCTATGACGCCATTTTGCCCGAAGCGGGGCAGGTCTGCAGGATCGACGATCGCTCCCTGCTCGATCCGCCAGCGCCTGTCCCCCTTGTACGTCAGTGCCAGTTCGGTGATCGCGTCCAGCACTTCGCTATTGGCTGCATCGCCCATTGCATCGACCGCAATCTGGAAATTGTCCATCGCCGCCCGGCTCATCATGTTGCGCATCTGGGTCGAGGGGATGAGAGAATGTCCGCGCTGCCCCGGCGCATCGGCATAGTCCGCCTTGAGCCACGCTCCGCGCGTCGCCAGCGATCCGTCGAGGTTGAGCTTCAACCCGCCCATGCGCAGCCGGTCGTCATAGAGCCACGGCGTAGGCTCGGGCCCTGCGATCAGCACCATGTTGTCGAGGCCCTGCGCGTAGGAGATGATCCGCACGCGCAGCGCGCCGCGATCGGCGGAGCGGCGGAATGCCTGCCAATCCTCGATGGTGGTGCCCATGTCGGCGACGCCCGTAACGCCGTTCGCGAGCAGTTGTTGCTGCGCCCTTTCCAGCGCGATGTCGCGGTCCTTGGGAGCTGGAGGCGGCACGACCCGCTGGATCAGGTCCATCGCCTTGCCAACGAACGTGCCCGACGGTTTCCCGCCAGCCATCTCGATCCGGCCACCGGCAGGAGCCTTGCTGGCAGCGCTGATGTTGGCGGCCTTCATTGCGGCCGAGTTGGCCCAGCCTGCCTGACCGTCGGCGCTTTCCAGCCATATCGGCACATCGTTAGAGGCCACGTCGAGTTCAGCAGCGGTAGGCGCGCGATTGAGCCCCCAAAGCTCTGCATTCCATCCCCGGCCAATAATCCATTTTCGGCCCGGATTGGCGGCGACATAGTTCCTGACGTTCGCCTGCGCCTCTGCCAGCGATCGCGCGTCTGACAGATCGAGCGTGATCTGCGTCAGGCCCAGCGCCATGACATGGCCATGCGCGTCGATAAGGCCGGGGATCAGCGTCTTGCGTCCCCCATCCAGCTGGAAGTCGAGGCCCTTGGGCCAAGTTTCGCCCTTCTTCAGCTTCTTTTTGCGCGGGGGCGCTTCATAGCGGCCCGGCAACAGCTTTTCGACCTTGCCTTCATCGTCGATCAGCAGCGCGCGGAAGCGCACGGTGCGTCCATTCGCATCGACGGCGATGCCATTCACATTGTCGATGACGCCTGACGCCATGGCAGGAAAGGGCAGGGCGAGCGCGGCGAGAACCGCCAAACAGGCACGCTTCATGCCTGGATAATCCGCCTGACAAGCGCGCTCGTATCCTGGCGGCTGCCGCCCATGGCCTGCACATCGGCATAGAATTGGTCAACTAAGGCGGTGACGGGAAGGGTCGCGCCATTCGCCCGCGCTTCTTCAAGGGCAAGGCCAAGATCCTTGCGCATCCAATCGATCGCGAAGCCGAAATCGAAACTGTCTTGAGCCATGGTTTTCCAACGGTTGTCCATTTGCCAACTCTGCGCCGCGCCGCCGGAAACCGCCTCGAAGACCTTGTCCAGGTCCAGTTCGGCTGCCTGTGCGAAGCGCAGCGCTTCGGAAAGCCCCTGCAGAACGCCCGCTATGCAAATCTGGTTCACCATCTTGGTTGTCTGGCCCGCGCCCGCGCTGCCGACATGAACTATCCGCGCGGCGTAGCATTGCATGACGATCCGCGCCGCCTCGACCGCAGGCTCTGTTCCGCCGCACATGATAGACAGGCGGCCATTTTCCGCGCCGGCCTGCCCGCCCGAAACGGGAGCATCGACGCAGTGCAAACCACGGCTTTCCCCCTCGACAAACAGCTGCCGTGCAATCCGCGCAGAAACTGTAGTATGATCGATGAAGAGGCTTCCCGGCTTCATCGACCGGAACGCGCCTTCCTTGCCCAGGGTCACCTGCGAGAGGTCATCGTCATTCCCGACGCAGCTGATGACGATGTCGGCGTCTTCCGCTGCCTTGGCTGGCGTCACCGCTACGGCGCCGCCATAGGCCTCCGCCCATTTCTTCGCCTTGCCGATCGATCGGTTATAGACGGTCAGCTGGTGCCCGGCCTTCGCCAGATGCCCTGCCACCGGGCCGCCCATGACGCCCAGGCCGATAAACGCGATATTAGCCATATGCCTCGTACAGTTAGCCGCGTGGCCCTTTGCCATAGGACGAGATTTCGCCAAGGGCCAGTTCCTTCCGAGGTAAATTTCCGCTAGGGGCGAGCGCATGAACACGTTGAGCAAGATCGAAAGCGCGATGCCGCTGCCCGTAACCGTCGATGACATATTGGCGGCGCGCGTGCGGATTTCGGGCGCGGTCGTGCATACGCCAACGCTGATCAGCCAGACGCTGTCCGACATGCTGGGCTGCAAGGTTTACCTGAAGTTCGAAAATCTTCAGTTCACCGCCGCCTATAAGGAACGCGGCGCGCTCAACCGACTGCTTCAGCTTGATAAGGCAGCGAAGGAAAAGGGCGTCATCGCCGCCTCGGCAGGGAACCACGCGCAGGGGCTCGCCTATCATGGTCGCCGCCTTGGCGTACCGGTGACGATCGTCATGCCGGTTACGACGCCGACGGTGAAGGTGACGCAGACCCAGGGCCATGGCGCGAAGGTCGTGCTGCATGGCGAGAAGTTCGATGACGCCAGCACCTATGCGCGCCAACTTGCGAAGGAAGATGGGCTGACCTTCGTTCATCCGTTCGATGAACCGGACATCATGGCAGGGCAGGGCACTGTCGCGTTGGAGATGCTGGAGGACGCGCCGGAAATCGATACGCTGGTCATCCCGATCGGCGGCGGCGGGCTGTTTTCAGGCATGGCGACAGCGGCCAAGGCGATGAAGCCCGACATCCGCATCTACGGGGTGCAGGCAGAGCTTTACCCGTCGATGTACAGCCATATCAAGCAGGCGAACCTTGCCTGCGATGGCGACACATTGGCGGAAGGCATCGCGGTCAAGCAGCCCGGCGAACTGACCCGGCGCTTTGTCGAGCGCTTGGCTGACGACGTGCTGTTGGTTGACGAACGGCATCTGGAAGAGGCGCTAAGCCTGCTGCTCCAGATAGAGAAGACCGTGGTGGAAGGCGCAGGGGCGGCCGGGCTGGCCGCGCTGCTGACGCACAAGCATTTGTTCGCGGGCCGCAATGTTGGACTTGTCCTGACGGGCGGCAACATCGACACGCGGCTTCTGGCGAATGTGCTGCTGCGCGATCTGGCGCGGTCGGGCCGTTTGGCGCGCCTGCGCATCATCCTGCAGGATCGGCCGGGCGCCTTGTTCCATGTCGCGCGCATCTTCGATCAGGAAGCGGTCAACATTCTGGAGCTGTCGCACCAGCGCATCTTCACCAATCTTCCGGCGAAGGGCCTAAGCCTGGATGTCGAGTGCGAAACCCGAGATGGCGAGCATCTCGATCGCCTGATCACGGCTCTGCGCGCCGCTGGATATGAGGTCGCGCCGATCGAGGTTGCCTGATCTGCGCCCCTGTCGCGGGGGGGCGTATTTTTTCGTGGTAAATGATCTTTTCACGGAAGGCTGTGGGCGTCATAGTCTGGTCATGACTCAAGTTTGGTGCAGCGTTTTGACGGAGACCGTGGCGTGAGCGCACCATTTCGTTTCCCGCGCTTCTTTGTGACGAACCCCAGCCCGTGCCCTTATCTTCCGGGCCGGAGCGAGCGGAAGGTTTTCACCGAACTTAACGGCGACAATGCGTCGGAACTGAATGACGCGCTCGGCCGCATCGGTTTCCGCCGCAGCCAGAATGTCGCTTATCGTCCCAGCTGCGCCGACTGCTCGGCCTGCGTCTCGGTACGCGTGGTGGCAGGCGAGTTCACGCCCAATGCGACGCAGCGCAAGCTCATCCGCCGCAACAGCGATTTGATCGTCACGGCCTGCAAGCCTTGGTCGACTGAAGAACAGTTCGAACTGCTCCAGCGTTATTTGAAGGCGCGTCATCCGGGCGGCGGCATGACCGAGATGGATGAGATGGACTTCGCCGACATGGTCGAACAGACCCCGGTCGAAAGCCATGTCGTCGAATATCGCGAACCCGGCAAGAATGGCCGACCCGGCAAGTTGATCGGTGCGTGCCTGACCGACCGACAGGGCGACGGCCTGTCGATGATCTACAGCTTCTTCGATACGGAGCTGGAGCATCGCAAGGGCCTCGGCAACTTCATCATCATGGATCACATCCTGCGCGCCGCCAAGGCGGGGCTGCCTTATGTCTATCTTGGCTATTGGGTCGAGGGATCGCAGCGGATGCAGTATAAGGTCCGCTATCGTCCGCTGGAAAAGCTGAGCCGCAGTGGCTGGATCCGCTTCGACCCACAGGAGCAGACGCAAGCCATCCGGGGCGTGCTGCCCCGTGACGAACCGCCGCTGCCGATCGAACTGACAGGAATCTTCCGGAAATAAACTTGGTGCAGAGGTGCTGATTGCCCTTGCGCGGAGCTATTTCGCGACCAGGGTCACTGCCTCGATCTTGTTGCCATCAGGATCGCGGACGAACGCGCCATAATAATGCGCATCATAGTTTGGCCGGACGCCCGGTGCGCCTTCGTCGGTGCCGCCTAGCTCCAGCGCCAGCCGGTGGAATTCCCGCACGGTCTCCCGGTCAGCAGCTTCGAAACAGATGTGGACGCCGTTACCGGACGACGCCCGTTCTCCATTCACTGGCGTCTCGACGCTGAACACGACATCCGTCACGCCATAATCCAGCGAATGCGGATAATTGCGCACGCTGCGATAGCCGAGCAGCGCCATCAGCGGGTCGTAAAATGCCCGCGCGCGCTCTACATCGTTGGTTCCAACCGACACATGATGGATCATGCCGCGCCTCCCAGCATCAGTGGCTTGCAGACAGGCAAAACCACTGACCCGGCTGGCGGTTGCACTCCTTTAACGAGGCGCGGTGAAGTCAGCGGGGATCGATCATCACGGTTGTCGTCGTCGCGCCCGGATAAT
This sequence comes from uncultured Sphingobium sp., assembly GCA_966211835.1. GTDB lineage: Bacteria > Pseudomonadota > Alphaproteobacteria > Sphingomonadales > Sphingomonadaceae > Sphingobium. The sequence goes on along the minus strand of CBIHNV010000017.1, from coordinate 19,815 downwards.
AATATCCGCCAGCGATATAACCGGGAGCCTGCGTGGTCGTCACCACGGGCGAGCCTTGGCCGCTGTAATGAACGACCGCGGGCGGCGGCGCTGAATAGGCGGGAGCGTCATAGTCGACGCCATAGTTGCTGCGCGCTTCGCCTTCGAAGCGGCCCTCATATTCGCCGCTGACCGTGCGGCCATTTTCGTCGCGCCACGTGCCGGTCCAGCGCCCCTCATATTCATGGGGCGGTGGGGGAGGGCCGTCGTGCGCGGTCACATCGTCATCATAGGCAACGCCGGGCCGTCCGCCGTCATCATCGCGCGCATCCCAATCGATATCGCTGCGATGGTCACGAACCCGTCCATGGCCGTCGATCATGACCGCATCATCATAATAGCGCGACCAGCCATAACCGGCGATCGGTGCAGGAAGGCCATAATTACCGTAATTTCCAATGCGGTAGGCGGGCCGTGTCCAATAGGATGGCAGCACATAGCCGACGACCGGCCTTTGGTAAGCGCCCCAGCCGCCCGGCGCGTACCATCCTGCAAACCAACGCCCCTGAACACGCGGGCCCCAGCGATGAACCACAGTCCCGCGATGCATCCCGGCATGGACCGGACGCCCGCCCGAAAAGCTCTTGCCCATAATCGGGAGCGTCGCGCCGCTGCCCACCGCCATCGCCGGTGTAGCAAGCCCAATGGCAAGGCCGGTGCCTGCCAGCATGATGCTCCAGATCCGCATGCGAAACTCCCCGTTGTTCAAGGCCGCAGGTGCGCAGCCGTGACGTTTAACGGTTTGTTTAGCATGATGATCCCGCCCTATCCACGCAGCTGGGTTTCCGAGGCTGTCCCGAAACGAAGCAGCTTCAGGCGAGGCGACTACCGATCCGCGCGATCAGCATCTCCAATCCTTGCTGGTCGGCAGCATCAAACCGCGCGGCGAGGGGGCTGTCGAGATCCAACACGGCGACGACGCGGCCATCCACCTTCACTGGCACCACGATCTCGGACGCGCTGGCTGCATCGCAAGCAATATGCCCGGGGAAAGCATGCACATCTTTGACCAGCTGCGTGTGTCCGGAAGCTCCCGCCGTACCGCAAACGCCGCGGCCTAGAGGAATGCGGATGCAGGCGGGCTTCCCTTGGAAAGGGCCAAGTATGAGTTCGCCCTCTACCATGCGGTAGAAGCCAGACCAGTTAAGGTCTGGAAGAAACTGCCAGATGAGGGCAGCGACATTGGCCATGTTGGCGATCGCGTCGGGCTCATCCTCCGTCACTGCCTGCGCTGCGGAGAGCAGGTCTGCATAGAGGCTGTCCTTGTCGCCATCAGCAGGCGCGTTGAAGTCAAACATCGGGCATCCTCAATCCAGCCTTACCTTGCCGCGTCCCTGCTTTACCGAACTGCGCGCCTTCTTAGCATCCATGCGGCGGGCCTTGGCGGCCTTGCCGGGCTTCGTCGCGATCCGCCGGGCGTCGCGTTTGTAAGCTTGGGCGATCATTTCGGCCAGCCTGTCGCGGGCATCCTGCCGGTTGGCCTCCTGCGTGCGGAAGCGGGACGCCTGGATCACAATCTCGCCTCCGGAGGTCAGGCGTGATCCAGCCAGTTCCTTCATCTTCCGATATGCATGGACCGGCAAGCCCAACCGATAAAGATCGACCCTAAGTTGAACGGCCGTTGCGACCTTGTTGACATTCTGCCCGCCAGGGCCACCGGCGGTGATGAAACGCTCCTCCAGCGCTTCTTCGGGAATGTCAAAGTCCGGCATCGTCCAGATACTCAGGCCCAAAGCCCGCCGCCGCGAAGGTCGCGGGCAGGGGCGCGGTCGCTTCCGCCGGAGCCTTGCTCCCGCGCGGGATGCTGAGAAAACGGCTGTGCAGCAGCATCGGTCCTTCCCCCGTGCCATAGACCGGATCTCCGGCGATGCCGAAGCCAAGGCCGTGCAACGCGTGGGTACGGATTTGATGAGTCCGGCCCGTGCGCGGCGTGAAGATGATGAGCGCGCGGCCGTCCTTTACGGCCAGCTTCCGCCACTCGGTCACCGCTGACTTGCCGTCCTTCGCCGCGATCATGCGCCAGCCCTTCGACGCGCTGCTCACTTTTTTCAGCGACAGTTCGATGATGCCGCTTTCCGCTTCCGGCACGCCTTCCACGACCGCGACATAGCGCTTGCTGACCGTGCCAGCCTCAAACTCGGCAGCATAGCGCTTGTGCGCCTTGGGATTGCGCGCCAGCAGCAGGCAGCCGCTTGTATCCCGATCCAGCCGATGGACCGGCAGAGGCCAGCGCTGAAAGCCAAACGTCAGGGATGATAGGTGGTTTTCCAAACTCAGCGAACCGTCACGCGGCGCATCGACCGGCAATCCCGCAGGTTTGTCGAGGATGATGGCCTCGCCATCGATGAAGAGAACTCGATCATGCAATAGGGACAAGGAGTGTTTCCCGGAGCAGTTGGAAAGATTGACGCGCGCGTCGGGTCCTATAGGGCGTGGAAGCCATGGAGAACAGGGGGGACATCCTACGCAGGTCTGCGTCGGCGGAAAGTGCGCTGGGCGGCGGGCGGCTGGAGTGGATCGATGTCGCGCGCGGCATCGGCATTATTGCCGTCGTGGCTGGCCATGTCTGGACGGGAGGCGCCTTTCGCAACGCGCTCTACAGCTTTCACATGCCGCTATTTTTCCTGCTCTCCGGCCTGTTGTCCCGCCCACAGCCAGTCCATCGCTTTGCCCTGCGGCAACTGGGATCGCAGATGCGGCCCTACGCGGCTTTCCTGGCGCTACTGATCATCGCGGATCAAATTATCGAGCCGATGAAGGGGCAGCGGCCCATCTTCAACCATTGGCCGGACGACATCGTCCCTATCCTTCTTGGCGGGTCATGGCTGCGCGGCCCCTATACCATATTCTGGTTCGTGCCATGCCTCATGGCCGCGCGCATTGTCTTCAACGCGCTGCTCGCCCGTTGGCCAGACCCGCTCGACCGACGCTGGTTGATCATGATCGTTCCTGTAACCGTCGCAGCTTATGTGGTCGGAGAGCTTGCGCAGGCCTCCGTGCTTGGATTGCTGACGGTGCCCATGGCCTTTGTGATGCTGTGGATCGGTGCCGCGTGGCAGCAAGTAAGATGGAGGCATTGGATGTGGTTTCCGCTATCCGCCGTGGCGTTGGCGGGACTGTCGGGTCTGCTTCCCACGCTCAATATGAAGGCGGCCGATTATGGTCTGCCAATCCTGTCCCTCGCTTCAGCGGTGGCGACGTCCCTGCTGATCTTTCGCGTTTCCATTCATGTCGCGCCCTATGGTGGATGGCTTGCGGCGGTCGGAAGGGCATCGCTCGTCATCATGTATCTGCATGTCGCGGTGATCCATTATCTGTCTCCGCATCTCGATGAGCCCTGGCTGTTGCTGAATGCATTGCTGCTACCGATCGCCGCCTTTTACGTGCTGCGTGCAAGTTCTGTCGCCAACCGTCTGTTCCTGTAAAAAAGAGGCCGGTGCACCCATCCAGTGCACCGGCCCCATCGTTGCGCCTTGCGACCCAAGGCTCAACCGCTGCACCGAGAGGGGGAGTGCAGCAAATATCAGCCGTGCAGCTTGATCGCCGTTTCCGCGATCCGCCTGCCTTGATAGCGGGCTCCTTCCAATTCATCCTCGTCAGGCTGACGGCTGCCGTCGCTATGTGCGATGGTCGTGGCGCCATAGGGGGCGCCGCCGCGTACCTTATCGACACCCATTTGGCCGGTGTGGCCATAATCCAGTCCGACGATAACCATGCCGAAATGCAGCAAATTGGTGATGATCGAAAACAGCGTGGTTTCCTGTCCGCCATGCTGGCTGGCGGTCGAGGTGAACGCACCGCCAACCTTTCCATTCAGCGCGCCACGGGCCCAAAGACCGCCAGCCTGATCAAGGAACGACGCCATCTGGCTCGACATGCGGCCAAAGCGGGTGCCGGTGCCAATGATGATTGCGTCGTAATCGGCCAGTTCAGCAACGGTTGCGACCGGAGCGTCCTGATCAAGCTTGAACCCGGCGTTTTTCGCGACCTCCAGCGGAGCCGTTTCCGGCACCCTCTTGATGTCCACCTGCGCTCCGGCAGCGGACGCGCCGTCAGCCACAGCCTTGGCCATCGTTTCGATGTGGCCGTAGGATGAATAATAGAGAACCAGCACCTTCGCCATGACGAGTCTCCAATCTTGTTAATGCATTGAATTGGAAAAGGTTTCTTGATGAGTTCGGCCGCCCGCCTCGCTAGGGGGAGGGGCAGACGGGCGGCCGTAGGCTCCGGGGTGGGAGCCTATTCGCTGTCTACCAACACGATCTCGCTATCTTCGATCGCGGTGATCGTGATGGGCTGTCCGCCTAGAATCGCGGCACCATCTCGTGCTTCGAAAGTCTGGCCATCGATCTCGACGCGGCCAGTTGCGGGCACCAGGTACAGGTGCCGCCCTTCGGCGCTTTCATAGGTGACGCTTGTCCCAGCCTTCACCGTGCCGCCCAGCAACCGGGCGTCGGCGCGGATGCGCAAAGCCTCCTCATCCTCGGCATAGCCGCTGGCGAGGACGACCAATCGTCCGGCTCGATCGCCCTTGGGGAAGGGCTTTGCGCCCCAGCTTGGCGCGTCGCCCTGTGCCTTGGGAATGATCCAGATCTGGAACAGCGTGCTCGTTTCATCCTCCAGATTATATTCGGAGTGGCGGATGCCGGTGCCAGCGCTCATCACCTGGACGTCGCCTGCTTCGGTGCGACCCTTGTTGCCCAGGCTGTCCTGATGCGTGATCGCGCCTTTGCGGACATAGGTGACGATTTCCATGTCGCGGTGCGGATGCGGAGGGAAGCCCGTGTTCGCCGCGATCTCATCGTCATTCCATACGCGGATCGCGCCCCAGCCCATCCGGTCGGGATCATGGTAATCGGCAAAGGAAAAGTGGTGGCGGGCATTCAGCCAACCATGATCGGCATGACCTAGGCTTGCAAAGGGGCGGCGCTCGATGCGGCTTCCGACGGTGGTATTCATTGCTGTGCCTTTCCTTGGCTTGCGGGAGACCATTCCCGCTTGCTTTCGACTTATTTAGCGGTCAGGATCGTTTCTGAAATCAGCAGTATTGAAACGGATTGTTTCCTTTATGCGCCTTCCTGATCTTGAAGCTTGGGCGATGTTCGCCGCCGTTGTGGAACACCGGAGTTTCACCGATGCGGCCAAGGCGCTCAGCGTTTCCAAAGCCACTGTGTCGAAGGCGATCACCCGGCTTGAGCAACATCTCGACACCAGCCTGTTCAATCGGACCAGCCGCCGCCTGGCGCTGACCGAAAGCGGCAAACGGCTCGCCACTCATGCCGCCCGCATCCTTGAAGAAGGCCAAGCCGCCGAGGAAGCCGCCCGACAGGATACGGCGGAGCTGTCCGGCACGATCCGGCTTGGCGCGCCGATGACATTCGGGCTGCTCCGCATTGCGCCGCTTGTTGCCGAGTTCGCCAAGCTTCATCCTGCCGTCGATGTCGACCTTCACCTGTCCGACGCCCGCATCGACATGGTGGAGATGGGGCTCGACGCCACGCTGCGCATCGCCGACATGCCGGACAGCTCGCTTCGGGCGCGGCGCTTGGGTGACGTCAAGTTGCACGTCATCGCTTCACCTTCTTATCTGGCGGAGCGTGGGCGACCAACTCATCCCTCCGATCTCGGGACCCATGACTGCCTTTGCTATTCCAATGCCCCAACGCCTGACGTCTGGCGCTTTGCCGGGCCGGGGCAGCAGAATGTAGTAATCCAGGTTAGGTCGCGCATCACCGTGAACAGCGGTGACGCGATGCTGCCTGCACTAAGGGCGGGCATAGGCATAGCCCGGCTGCCTGACTTCATCGTCGGCGATGGGCTGGCATCGGGCGAATTGGAAGAGGTGCTGGTCGACTGGAGGCCGCCGCCGCTGGGCCTGCATCTGGTAACCCCGCCTTCGCGCCTGCGGCCTGCGCGGGTCGAAGCTCTGCTCGATTTCATCGCGAATAACCATGGGTGCTGAGAGGTCGTTGCGAAGGTGAATCTATCTTGACTCAAAATGAATCAGTTCATCGTCAAATCTTTTTAAACTGATTCAATTTCCAACGACTCGTGGATTTCTGCGGGTTAGCGAAAAATTAACCTTTGTCCTTCAGAAGTTTTTTGGTTAATGAATTGGAGCAGACGCCGTTCTTAGGGGTTGACGGGATCTGCAAGGACAGGGGCTTCATATGCGCGTTCTGCTAATAGAAGACGAACCGACAACGGCCAAGGCGATCGAGCTGATGCTCACGACCGAAGGCTTCAATGTCTACACCACGGACCTTGGCGAGGAAGGTCTCGACCTTGGCAAGCTGTATGATTACGACATCATCTGCCTCGATTTGAACCTGCCGGACATGCACGGCTATGACGTGCTCAAGAAGCTCCGCGCCGCCAAGGTGCAGACGCCGGTTCTCATCCTCTCCGGCATTGCGGAGATGGACAGCAAGGTTCGTTCCTTCGGCTTCGGCGCTGATGATTATGTGACCAAGCCGTTCCATCGCGAAGAATTGATCGCGCGTATCCATGCGGTCGTGCGCCGTTCAAAGGGTCATTCGCAGTCGGTCATCCGCACCGGCAAGCTCGCCGTGAACCTGGATGCCAAGACTGTCGAAGTGGACGGGAACCGCGTCCACCTGACCGGCAAGGAATATGCGATGCTGGAGCTGCTCTCGCTTCGCAAGGGTACGACGCTCACCAAGGAGATGTTCCTGAACCATCTTTATGGCGGCATGGACGAACCCGAACTCAAGATCATCGACGTCTTCATCTGCAAGCTGCGCAAGAAGCTGGCACTGGCCTGCAACGGCGACAATTATATCGAAACCGTCTGGGGCCGCGGCTATGTGCTGCGCGATCCTGACGAGGCGGAAGAGGTCGAGACCAAGGTCGCCTAAGCCAGCGATTTCCATCTGCTGAAAGGCCGGTGATCCCAACGGGTCGCCGGCCTTTGCCGTTGATGGTGCCGGTTGATCCCTGATCTTCATCCTCATCAAAAGGGCCGGTGACCTTATGAGATCACCGGCCCTGCCATGTCAGGCGAAGGGGGCAGATGGGTATGGGCTCAAAGCCCGAAGTGGGGGATCCGCCCGTTGGGGTTCAGTTTTTCGCCTGATTAGAGGACGTGTTTTCTTCCGATCCTGCGGCCTGTCCGCCTCCCGACAGCTGACCGGTAGCATTGAGTGCCGCGCCTGCGTTCAGGACTCCGCCAGCATTCCCGGCATATTGAGCCGCGCTTGACTGCGCTGATCCAGTGGCATTGCCTGCCGCCGACCCTGCGCGGCTCAGCGCACCGCTGACCCGGTCGCGCGCCGCATTGGCCGTGGCGCTTGCCTGCCCCTGCGCTGTTGCACCAGCCGCGACAGCACGATCACGCGCCGTGCCTGCTGCCTGGCTGGCACTGTCGCGGACGCCGCCTACGGCATTCGCCACGTCATTGGTGCCCAATGTGTCAGCAGTCAGGCTGCCGCTCGCCGATCCGCTGGCGGAACCCGACGCATTTGCGCTGCGGCTCTTGTCCTTGCGGCTTGCCGAGCCCGTCAGAGCGCCGTCTGCACGGCCCGAACCCGATCCACCGGCGGACACGCGGCCACTTTCCAGATCAACGCTGCGACCCAGCCCGACACCGCCCGAGCCATTCAATGTACCGCCCAGCGATCCTCCGACCCCGCCCAGCGTGCCGCCAAGGCCCCCGCCCAAGCCGCCACCGCCGCCCAGCAGCTGAGCACAGGCGGGAGCCGTGCTGAAGGCGGCGAGGCAGGCGGCGGCGAAAATGATGCTCTTCTTCATCGATCGTCTCCTTGTTCGTTGTCGATCCGATGAAGGGAGAACGGGACGGCGGTGCGACTTAATCCCGCAAAGCCTAAGAAAATAGCCAACAAGGTGAAAATCAATCGATATTTCTGCATGCGCTGCAGACGATGCCATGCCCAAAGGCTTTCCCGCGACCAGCTTTGGTCTCCGCCATCAGCCCATTAAAGCTGCCTTTCGCGAACAGCCGTCCTGCGACGAGCGGCGCGGCAAATGACGTGCCCCTGACGCGGCCCTTGCCACCATCCGCACGCGCCGCATTCATGTCGGCGCCGGGTGCTGCGAAGTCTACATGCCGCGCCCGCCCTGCTTCCGGTAACAACCGGCCCCGGCCGTCTATTCCCGTCACCGCGATGACTTCCGGATAGGATGCGGGATAAGCGGGAGGCGCGGCTGGGCCATCATTGCCGACAGCCGCCACGACCACTACGCCCTTGTCCCGCGCGAGCTTGATGGCGCCCGCCAGCAGCGGATTGCTGGGGCCTACCAAGCTGAGCGTGACAACCTTCACGCCTCGCGCCGCCATCCATCCCAACGCGCGCGCGATCGCAAAGGCGCTGCCGCCCGCCGGGTCGTCGCCATAGACATCGGCGACCAGCAGCGGCGTACCCGGCGCTGCTCCCCGGATGGCGCCCGAACCACTGATAAGCGATGCCACTGCCGTGCCGTGCGCACTGGCGCGTGGCGCCCCCCGTGCGAAGCCACGCTGTTCAATCGCACCCGTAAGCGACGCATGGCGGGCGACGCCTCCATCGACCATGCCAGCGGCCGGGCCAGTCACGGCCACCCCTCCCGCCAGAGCCAAAAGCTTCGACTTTGGCGCCATTCCGCTTGGGAAATAGAGGTTGTCCGCGCTCGCCTCTGCTTCCGGGGCGATCGACCGAACCTGCTTCAATGCACTCGCCAAACTGCGGCCAGACGGCACGGTCAGCCGTATGACCGACAAGCCAATCCCTTCCACCACATCGGTCGTCACGCCATATCCAGCGTGGCGGAGCGCATCGACGCTGGCCGGCTGTGCACCCATCAGCAGGACCACGCCACGCCGGGCCGCTTCCTGTCTGTCGTCCAACTCAACGCTATCCCGATGGCGCCGCAGCAGACCGGTAATTCGCGTGTCCCTCGCCGCCGCCAAGCGCTCCGTCAGGCGGGCAGGAGAGAGCTGATCCAATCCGCCTCGCTCCAAGGTTTGTCTGCTATTATCAATCATATGCGTCAGAACGCTATCGACTTGTTCCAACGCGCCTCCGCTGGAGGGCAGCAGTTGCGCCTGAGCCGCAGGCCCCGTCAGCAGCAGCCCGGCGACGATCCAGGAACGTGGCGTCTTCATTTCGACCTCTTTATTCTTGGATGACCCGGGAGCAGATGTCCCTATACTTACGCATCCATAATGAGCCATCGCACATTAATTTCCGCTATAGCCATGTCGTCCGGGATGAAACGAGCGAGGTCGGCCGTTTCATCCCTGACCATATGATGGAGACCGGATGCCGTTCGAAAGTGATCTGTTGGCGATCCTTCCCAGGCTTCGCCGCTTCGCCGCCAGCCTTTCGCGTGATCGCGCCGACGCGGACGATCTCTGCCAGGCGGCGCTGGAGCGGGGGCTACGGGCGCGGCACCAATGGCAGCCGGGGACAAGACTGGATAGTTGGATGTACCGTATCATGCGCAATCTCTGGATCGATGAAGGCCGTTCCCGGCAACGCGCTATGCAGACCTTCGCGCCCGAAGAGGCAGGAGAGCATGTCGGCTATGCCGGTGACCGCGATGTGGAAGCGCATCTGACCCTGTCGGACGTTGACCGCGCCATGCAGGCCCTTCCCGACGAGCAGCGCGAGGCCATCGCCCTCGTCCTCGTCGAGGGGCTATCGTACAAGGAAGCCGCTGAAATCCTGGGCATACCCATGGGCACCTTGACGTCACGCCTGGTGCGTGGACGCGGCGCCCTTATCGAACTTTTGGGAGAAGCGGCATGACTGACATCGACGAAGCCATGCTGATCGCCTGGGTTGATGGTGAACTGGACGAAGTGAACCGGCGTCGGGTCGATCGCGCCGTTGCACATGACGCAGCGCTTGCGCAGCGCCTCGAAATGCACCAGCGACTGCGGCAACGTCTCTCGGGCCATTATGCCCCGATCGAAGCCGAGCCCGTACCGCCAGGGATGCGGGCCATGCTCGAAAACGAGGCCAGGATCATCCCAATCGGCCAGTCAGGCGCCCAGCAGCGGCGGAAGCTGTGGATCGGCGGAGCGATCGCTGCCAGCTTGGTGCTAGGCCTCGGGCTGGGCCGTCTCTCAAGCGGCTCCTCTGCGCCGATAGCGGTGCACAATGGCGTCATGGTGGCGAAAGGCGATCTCGCCGAGGCTCTGGAAACTCGGCTCGCTTCTGCGCCGCAGGACGCACCGGTCCGCATCGGCCTGAGCTTCAGGCGCAAGGGCGGCGGGTGGTGCCGGAGCTTCGAAGGGACTGCCATGTCTGGCGTCGCCTGCCGCGAGGGCGAGGGGTGGCGGGTCGAGCAGTTGATCTCTGGCGCGCGTCACTCAACGGATTATCGACAGGCCGCCTCGACCGACGGCCGCGTAATGACGACAATCGACGCCTTGATGGAAGGAACTCCCGCCGACGCCGCGCAGGAAGCCGCCGCACGGGCGAGCGGGTGGCGGTAGGATCAGCTCAGGTCTGCAGGAACCAGCGCTGCGCGCCTTCAAGGCCGATAGCAGTCAGCTTGCCGCTCTCCCAAGCGCCCGTGTCTATGCCGATCCGATTGGGCTGTTCAGCGACCTTGTCCGTTATGCTGTGCCCGTGGACGACCATATAGGGATGCAACTGCCGATTTTGCAGAAAGTCCCCCCTGATCCAGCGCAGGTCGGCCGCCTCCTGTTCCTCAAGCGCTAGTCCCGGCCTGATCCCGGCATGGACGAAGAGGTAATCGCCCATCACCAGGCTATCTTCGAACCCGTCCAGAAAATCGACATGCTCGCGTGGGACATGGTGCAGCATCCATGACGCCATGTCCGCATCCGTCATGGCCGCCCCCGCGCCATGCTGCAGGCCATAGCTCTCGAGCGCCGGGATGCCGCCGATACGGCGGCAATAAGCGGCGAACTGCGCACTGCCACGGCAGGCGCCCACAAACACCTCCTCATGATTGCCCTTGATCAGGTGCACGTTCGGCGAAGCTGCGGAGAGCGCCATTGCGCGCTCGATCACCCCGGCCGAATGGGGACCACGATCCATAAGATCGCCCAGCAGAACGAGATGGCAGGGCAGGGGAGAGCGCCCCGCATCATCCTGCCCGATAAGGTCGAGCAGCCGTTCGAACAGGTCCAGCCGCCCATGAATGTCACCAATCGCATAGACCCGTCGGCCCGACCCGATGTCCGGTACGAAAGAGGGTGTCGGCGGCGACTTGGAGCGGAAAAATCTCAGCATCGCGCCCCATCCTCGCACAGGGTTAGAGTCGGGGCAATGTTACGCCTTGCTGTCCCATATATTTCCCCGCGCGGTCGGCGTAGCTGACCTCGCACGGTTCATTGCCCTTGAGGAACAGGAACTGGCAGGCTCCCTCATTGGCATAGATTTTGGCGGGCAGCGGCGTCGTGTTCGAAAACTCCAGCGTCACATGGCCTTCCCAGCCTGGCTCCAACGGCGTCACATTCACGATGATGCCGCACCGCGCGTAAGTCGATTTGCCAAGGCAGATCACCAGCACATCGCGCGGCACTCGAAAATATTCGACCGTCCGCGCCAGCGCGAAGCTATTGGGTGGAATGATGCAGCAATCGGTCTTGCGATCGACAAAACTGTTCGCCGCGAAGTCCTTGGGGTCAACCACCGCACTGTCGACATTGGTGAAGATCTTGAACTCGTCCGCGACCCGCGCATCATAGCCGTAGGAGGATAGGCCATAGCTGATGCAGCCATCCCGCCGCTGATTTTCGACGAAAGGCTCGATCATGCCATGGGTCTGGGCCTGCTCGCGGATCCACTTATCGGATAGAATCGACATGATTTCTTAGCTCTTGCTGGAAGGAGTATGGCCCAAGTCACTGGGTCCGAAGGAATAAGGTAGAAGTTCAGCGACGCTATGGCGAGTGACGGGCTCGCCCTGTGCCGCCGCACAATAAATGGCGATCGGCCGCCCCGCCACCTGCTCCGCCTCATTCAGGATCTGACGACAACGGCCGCAAGGCGTCACCGGAGAGCTACCGCCGCCAACAACGGCGATCGCCTCCATGTCGGCTAACCGTCCCTGCGCGCTCGCCGCCGCAATGGCCACCGTTTCTGCGCAGAGCGAAAGCCCAAAGCTCGCATTCTCGAAATTGGCGCCCATGATGACCTCACCGCCGGTCAGGCGCACGGCCGCCCCGACGGCAAAGCGGCTGTACGGCGCATAGGCATTTTCGCGCGCCGCACGCGCCGCTGCGACTAGGCTTTCGATGCCCGATTCCAAGCTCATGGCGCGACCACGCCCCACCGCACCGGGCCGTCAATGCCATCGATATGCCGCCTGTCATTAGCCGTCCACATCACCCACCGCCGGGTGGCGTAATCGGGTGGGAAGAAGTTGCCGTCCAGCCAGAGCGTCCGATTTATACCTGACGCGATGTCATACTCCTCCTCGAACGGCTTGGAAATGTTGAGGAGTACTGGTTTCCCCGCATTGCTTTCGACCAGGTTCACCAGCGTGTTGAGTTCCGACAGCACCGTATCCCGGCCTGGGCGCGCGGTACAACCCGGATCAAAGTCCAGCCTGATTACCGGCGGCAGGGCGGCGTTGTCGCGCGGCACGGTGGTGATGAAGCGTGTCGCCTGACCCGCTGCGCGGCTGCACAGGCTGAAATCCAGCACTGCGCCGTAACGCAGCCCCGATGAACGCGCCGCCGACCAGTTGTGCGCGAAAGCGGGATCGCGCCCATCCTTCCCCTTGGCTGCGCGAATATAGGCGAAGTCAACGCCATTCGCGGCCAGGGTGCCCCAATCGATGGTGCCACCGTCCGCCGTAACCGCGACGCCTTGGACGGGGTAGACGTCCCGCGCCGGGGCCCAGCGGCGGGCATAGGCCCATGCTCCCACCGCCAACAAGGCGATGACAGCCACACCCACAAGTATGCGGACCAGAAACTGGCCGGAAGAATGCTGGCGAATGTCCCCTTACCCCTTGATATGCAGCACGCAGATGAGCGTGAACAGGCGTCGTGCCGTGTCGAAATCGACCTTGATCTTGCCCTCCAGCCGCTCGATCAGCATTTCCGCCGCGTCATTGTGGATGGCCCTGCGCGCCATGTCCACCGTTTCAATCTGCTGGGGCGATGCATTGCTGATCGCCTGATAATAGCTGTCGCAAATCGCGAAATATTCCCGGATCGGCCGCCGAAAACGACCAAGGCCAAGGATGATCGCCTCCAGCGGCTCGCCATCCTCCCGCTTGACCTCGATCACCAGCCGCCCATCCTCGACGCGCAGCAGCACGCGATAAGGCCCGGCATAGCCGTCATCATGAACGCGCTGCGGCGCGAAATAATTATCTTCCAGCAGGTCGAAAATGGCGATCCGCCGCTCCTGCTCGACATCGGCGTTGCGCCAAAGGATCGTCCGCTCGTCCAGCGTGATGTCTATGATGCGCGGATCGGTCATGGGCCCATAGTCCCTGCTTGCGCAGCCATCGAAAAGCAAGGGGGAGTTCTCCACAGCTTTGCCGGTTGGGCCGCAGCTTGCCCCTTGCGCAGCCGGGCTGCTGGCGCGATGAGGGGCGGATGGTCGAACTGGTGCAAATGAACCCTGTCATGGAAACAGGCATGCCTGAACTCCCCCGCAACGTGGAGGCGGAGGCAGCGTTGCTGGGCGCGCTGATGATCGACAACCGCATCGTGGAGGATATCCAGCTCAAGTTGAAAGCTGAGCATTTCTTCGAGACCCTGCATGGCCGCATCTACGAAGCGGTCATGAAGCTTGTCGAGCGGGACATGGTCGCCAACCCGGTAACGCTGAAGCCGTTGCTGGAACAGGACCCCGCGCTGAAGGAATTGGGTGGCGTCGGTTATCTCGCCCAACTGACCGGCAATGGGGCGGCGCTCCTGGGCGCGCGCGACTTCGCGACGCAGATTTATGATCTGGCACTTCTCCGGCAGCTTGTGAATGTTGGCCGGGAACTTGTTGAAAACGCTCTTGATACGAGCGAGGATGTCAATCCCCGCGAGCAGATCGAGCAGGCGGAAGTCGCGCTCTACAAGGTATCGGAGGGCGAGGGCGAAACCGGATCGGTCAAGAGCTTCGCGACCGCCACCACCATGGCGGTGCAGGTGGCGGAGCGCGCGCTCAACAGCGGCGGTCATGTGTCCGGCATCACAACGGGCCTCACCAGCCTCAATGAGAAGATCGGCGGCCTTCATAACTCGGATCTTATGATCCTTGCCGGGCGTCCCGGCATGGGCAAGACATCGCTCGCCACCAACATCGCCTATAATGCGGCGTCCCGCTGGATGCGTGACCATGCCGACGGCATTCCGCCGGAAAAGAATATGGGCGCGAAGACCGCCTTTTTCAGCCTGGAAATGTCCGCTGACCAGCTCGCGACGCGCGTCCTTGCCGAACAATCGGGGATTAGCGGCGAAGCACTCCGCATGGGTAAGATAAGCCGCGCCGACTTCCAGAACCTCTCCCGCGCCGCACGGGAACTTCAGGAACTGCCGCTTTTCATCGATGATACGCCGGGGCTCACCATCGCAGCCCTGCGTACCCGCGCGCGCCGGTTAAAGCGGCGTCATGACATCGGGCTCGTCATCGTTGACTATCTCCAGCTGCTTCAGGGAAGCGGCCGCGGGAGCGACAATCGCGTGCAGGAAATTTCAGAAATTTCGCGTGGTCTCAAGACCTTGGCGAAGGAACTTAACGTACCGGTTCTGGCACTCTCGCAGCTCAGCCGCGCCGTCGAGCAGCGTGAGGACAAGCGTCCGCAGCTATCCGACCTCCGCGAATCCGGCTCGATCGAGCAGGACGCCGACATGGTCTGGTTCGTATTTCGCGAGGATTATTATGTCGCGGCGAAAGAGCCCGGTAACAAGGAAAGCACCGAGCATCTCGAATGGGCGCAGGAGATGGAGCGAATCTACGGTCTCGCCGAACTCATCGTCGCCAAGCAGCGTCACGGTTCGACCGGCCGCATCCGCATGAAGTTCGACGCGAAGATCACCCGCTTCTCCGACCTCGCCGACGGCGGCTACATGGGCGATTATGAGTGATGCTGACCTGCGCCTCCAGCTGAAGAGGCGTAGGGGACTCAGCCGCTGATGAGCGCTTGCAGTACCAGCACCAAGCCGATCAAACTTACCATGAACACTAGCGTCCGCACTACCGGAACACCCATGGCATATAGCGGCAGGTAGACGACCCGAGCGCCCAGCCACAACCATCCGCCAATCGCTGTCAGGTCACTCGTCCGGCCCGCAATCACCACCCCAAGCAGCGCGACGATGGCGATGGGGTAAGTCTCAAGGAAGTTCGCCTGCGCGCGCACTAGCCGTCCCGCCGCAGGCTCCAGCGGCGGCAAGGTTTCATCCCGCGCGCCCATGTTCCACTTCGGCCCATATTGCTTCGTCTTGAAATGCCCCGCCGCGAAGACATGAACCATCAGGAGCACACAACTCCACGCCAAGATCTTTAGCTCGATCGCCATGTGGTATCCCCTTTCCACAGCTAGAGGGGCGACACTACAGCCATTCCTCGGTTTGCGCCAAGAGCCTAGACGCAACTGGCGAAATCGCGCGCGAGCGCTCTCTTCCGTCATGCCGACGGAGGCTGGCATCTCAGTCTCTCAAGATTCCAACTGACGCTAGGATGACGCCGTTCTGCTTGAGCTCAGCCCATCAGAACACAGGCTGGTTAGCCGGGTCTTCCGGATCGACCACGGGAACCGGGATCGGGGTCACGGGCGTATGAATCCCGCACTCAATCTTGTCCCAACCCCTCCAACGACCCGCGCGCGGATCTTCGCCGGGCAGCACCTTTGACGTGCACGGCTCGCAACCGACCGATAAGTAGCCCTGCGCCTCCAGCGGGTGGCGCGGCAGGTCATGCTCGGCGAAATAGGCTTCCAGATCGTCCTTGGTCCAATCTCCAAGCGGATTGATCTTCAGGCGGCCGTCTTCCACCTCGAACCGCGGCATGTTCTGCCGCGTGGTCGATTGAAACGCCTTGCGCCCGGAAATCCATGCATCCAGCCCGTGCTTGGCGCGGTTCATCGGCTCGACCTTGCGAATGTCGCAGCATCCATCCGGATCATAGGACCAGCGCAGGCCCGTCTCATCTTTCTTCGCCAGCACGTCGGGATCAGGCATGACCGACCGGCTGTTGGTGAAGCCCATGCGGCTGATCAGCGTGTCGCGATAGTTCAGCGTCTCGGCAAACATCTTCAGTGTATCGACGAAGATCACCGGCACAGTCCGGTCCGCCCTCGCGACCAGATCCAGCAGCACGGCGCTTTCCGTGCCGAAGGAAGACACAACCGCCACCTTGCCTGCCAGACCTTCGGCAAAGACGGTCTTGAGCATCGTCAATGCATCCACGCCTTCGAAACGCGCGTTCAGCGCGTCCGCCTCAGTCTGCGTGAAAGCAGGGCGGGCGTCGATTACGTCAAGTTGGCGGGCAGGTTCAGCCATTTATACTCTCCGGGTGCCGCTTTGCCCAAACCGGGCTGCGGCTATCGACGGTCTTTTGATAGACGTCGGCATAACGATTAAGGGCGCGCTCAACGGCGGCGTCGTCCAGCGCCTTGTCGGGGCGGAAGCTGTCGAAGCCGCAGCGGCGCATTGCAACCAGCTGATCCACCAGCACGTCGCCAACCGCTCGCAACTCGCCCTGATATCCGGCTTCACGCAGAATACGCGCCGCCGAATAACCACGCCCGTCGCCATAGGCGGGGAAGTTCACCTCAACCAGCGACAACCGGTCGAGATAGGGCAGCAACTCGCGCGCATCTTCGCCCGCCTCGATCCGCACGGCGGTCGAATTGGACTGGCCGGTGAAGGATTCGACCGTGACGGCTGGTTCCTGTGCGGCTTCACCGTCGCGGAAAGTCAGGAACTCAACCATAGATCGCCTCCTTGAAGGGCTTCATGCCAAGACGGCGATAGGTGTCGAGGAAGCGCTCGCCATCCTGACGCTCAGCGAGATAGAGGTCGGTGACCTTCTCAATGGCATCCACGACGCCATCCTCCGAGAAACCTGGCCCCGTGATCTGGCCGACGGCAGCATCCTGCGCGCCGGAACCGCCAAGCGACAGCTGGAAATTCTCAACGCCTTTTCGGTCCACGCCCAGCACGCCAATATGCCCGGCATGGTGATGCCCGCATGCGTTGATGCAGCCGGAGATCTTGACCTTCAGCTCGCCCAGCTCCTTCTGGCGGCCTGCGTCGGCAAACCGCTCCGAAAGCTTCTGCGCCAGCGGGATCGAGCGCGCATTGGCAAGGCTGCAATAGTCGAGACCAGGGCAAGCGATAATGTCACCGATCAGGTCCAGGTTCGCTTCCGCCAGCCCGGCCTCGTCCAGCTTCTGCCAGATGGCATAAAGGTCGGCCTTCTTCACATGCGGCAGGACAAGGTTCTGCGCATGGGTCACGCGCAGTTCGTCCAGCGAATGGCGTTCGGCGAGGTCCGCCACCAACTCGATCTGCTCGGCCGAGGCGTCACCCGGAATACCGCCACGCGGCTTCAGGCTTATGTTGACGATCGCATAGCCGGGTTGCTTGTGCGCCGCGACCTGCCGATCCACCCACAGCGCGAAGGCCGGGTCGGAGCGGTCGATCTCGTCTCCCAAGCCCTGCTCATAAACCGGATTGGCGAAGAAGGGCCGGATGCGGTCCAGTTCCTCACGCGGCGGATTGAGGCCCAGCTCCCGCATATGCGCAAACTCTTCCTCGACCTGACGCTTATATTCCTCGACGCCCAGCTCATGGACCAGGATCTTGATTCGCGCCTTGTACTTGTTGTCGCGGCGCCCGTAGCGATTGTATACGCGCAGGCACGCTTCCAGATAAGGCACGATCTCATCTTCGGTCACGAAGTCGTTGATAAGAGGCGCAACCATTGGCGTGCGGCCCATGCCGCCACCGGCATAGACTTCCGCGCCGATCTGCCCGTCGCGCGACACCAGCTTGAGGCCAATATCGTGCAGTCGCATCGCCGCGCGATCCTCTTCCGCTGCGATCACGCAAATCTTGAACTTCCGCGGCAGATAGGTGAACTCGGGATGGAAGGTCGACCATTGGCGCAGCAACTCGGCCCAGGGACGGGGGTTCGTCACCTCATCAGCAGCGACGCCTGCATATTGGTCAGACGAGATGTTGCGGATGCAATTGCCGCTCGTCTGGATGGCATGCATCTCGACAGTCGCCAGCTCAGCCAGGATCTCCGGCGCGTCGGCCAGCTTGATCCAGTTGTACTGCAGGTTCGTGCGCGTGGTGAAATGGCCATAGCCCTTGTCATATTTGCGCGCGATCTCGCCCAGCTTGCGCATCTGCTTGGCCGACAACGTCCCATAGGGAATGGC
This sequence comes from uncultured Sphingobium sp., assembly GCA_966211835.1. GTDB lineage: Bacteria > Pseudomonadota > Alphaproteobacteria > Sphingomonadales > Sphingomonadaceae > Sphingobium. The sequence continues at coordinate 1,437 of CBIHNV010000017.1, read as the reverse complement.
GACGCGCAGCATATAGGCGTGCAACTGAAGATAGAGGCCGTTCATCAAGCGCAGCGGCTTGAACTGGTCCTCGGTCAGCTGCCCCGCCAAGCGGCGCTGCACCTGATCGCGAAATTCCTCGACGCGGGCGTCCACGATGGACTGGTCATAGCTGTCATAACGATACATGGTCAGATCACCCAGTTGCCGGCATCGGCGTCATTCGGTTTAAGCGTCAGGTCGGGGCGCACGGTCGGGCCAAGGGCACGGATGCGGTCCTTGATGTGGGCCGGGCGCACGCCTTCTTCGGTCACGGTAGCATCGATCACATAAGGAGCGACGACGCGCAGCGCTGCCTCCTCGGCGCGCGCCAGTTCATCGCCTTTATCACCAACATCAACCGATTCGCCGACCTGCCGGGACCAGCCGTCGCCCGCCCACCAGATCACGTCCCCGCTGCCAAGGTCATTTCCGGTCAAAATCTTCACTTATGCATCTCCGCCCCAATATCCACGTGCGCAGCCCAGCCAGCCAGCACATCCTGCGCCAGCGCATAGGCCGCCACATCGCCAACCACAATCAGGGCCGGACTTTTTACCTGTTCCCGCACCACCATGTCGCCCAAGTCCGCGAGCAGCGTGCGCAGCGTGCGCATGTCGGATCGCGTGCCATTTTCCAGCACTGCCACCGGGATCGCGGGCGACACCCCATCGGCGATCAGCTTGTCGGCGATGTCCGTCGCCGTTGCCACGCCCATGTAGATGACCAGGGTGCGGCCATGACCCGCGAGCCCCGACCAATCTTGATCGGTGAGCCCCTTGCACTGCCCCGCGACGAAGGTCACCGCGCTCGCGGCGTCGCGATGGGTGAGGGGAAGCTGAGCCTGCGCCGCGCAGCCGATCGCCGCGCTGATGCCCGGCACGATTTCGACTGGTATGCCAGCGGCGCGGCAAGCCTCCATCTCCTCGCCTCCGCGACCGAAGACAAAGGGATCGCCGCCCTTCAGCCGCACGACGCTGCGTCCGGCCAGCGCCAGTTCAACGAGCAGGGCATTGATCCCTTCCTGCGGCAGGGAATGGCGGCTGCGCTGCTTGGCTACGGAAATCAGTTCAGCACCTGCAGAAGCCATCGCCAATATCTCGGCCGACACCAGTCCGTCATGCACGACGACCTCCGCCTGCGCGATCAATCGCGCGGCGCGTAGTGTCAGCAGCTCCGGATCACCCGGACCCGCGCCGACGAGAAAGACGGTAGCAGGTACTTGTTCGGCCATGCTGGGCAGATGGCGGAAGCGTCCAAACGTTTCAATTCAGAATGCTTTGCCCGTGGCGAAGGAAAATTTGGGGGGGTGCGCCAAGCAGCCGTTCCGTCACCCTTCAACTTGTCGTGCACCCAGCCAAAGCCGGGGAAAGAGAGCAAACCAACCCCCCCCCCCCACCCGCAAACAACAACATCGCG
>CBIHNV010000016.1:0-78668 GCA_966211835.1 uncultured Sphingobium sp. | reverse complement strand
GATCTACCTGATGAGCGACTGCCTCATCTTCGCCTGCCTGTTCGCGACCTATGCGGTCCTGGGCGGCAATTATGCGGCGGGCCCCGGCCCTAAGGACCTGTTCGACCTGCCGCTGGTGGCGCTCAACACTGCGATGCTGCTCTTCTCGTCCATCACCTATGGCTTTGCCATGCTGGCGATGGAAAAGAACCGAGTGGCCGCGACGCAGGGCTGGCTGGCCATCACCGGCCTGTTCGGTCTCGCCTTCCTCGGCATCGAGCTGTACGAATTTTCACACCTCATCCATGAAGGCGCGAACCCGATGCGCTCGGGCTTCCTGTCGGCCTTCTTTGCGCTGGTGGGCACGCACGGGCTGCACGTCACCTTCGGCATCATCTGGCTGGTGACGCTGATGGCGCAGGTCGCAAAAAAGGGCCTGATCCCCGCCAACCAGCGCCGCCTCATGTGCCTCAGCATGTTCTGGCACTTCCTCGACGTCGTCTGGATCGGCGTCTTCACCTTCGTCTATCTCATGGGAATGCTGCGATGAGCGCGCACGGCCACAGCCATCACGACGATCATCATGGGCAGGCGCCTGCCCATGGCACCTTCGGCAGCTACATGATCGGCTTCGGCCTGTCGGTCATCCTGACGGCCATCCCCTTCTGGCTCGTCATGACCGGCGTGCTCGGCGATCCCCAGTTGACAGCCTTCACCATCATGGGCTTTGCGGTGGCGCAGATCTTGGTCCACATGATCTACTTCCTGCACATGAACACCCGCTCCGAAGGCGGCTGGACGATGCTGGCGCTGATCTTCACGATCGTTCTGGTCGTCATCACGCTCGCCGGGTCGATCTGGGTCATGTATCATCTGAACAACAATATGATGCCGCATATGGATATGAGCGGGCATGACATGAGCCAGATGCCGTGACAGACGCCCGACCCCGCCGTCACTCGGCGGGGTTCCTGATCCTCTTCTCGATGGCCGCCGTCCTGGCGGTCGCGGGGTTGGTCAGCCTTGGCGTCTGGCAAGTGCATCGCCTAGACTGGAAACGCGACCTGATCGCAAAGGTGGAAAGTCGCGTCCACGCTACCCCCGTCCCCGCCCCCACTTCGGCCAGCGACGACGACGCCTACATCCGCGTGATTGCAACCGGCCAGTTCCTGCATGACCGCTCCACGCTGATTCAGGCTTCAACCGTCCGAGGCGCAGGTTTTTGGGTGCTGACCCCGCTCGTGACCGATCGCGGCTTCATCCTGCTCATCAACCGGGGATTCGTACCGCCTGAGGCACGCTCCCGCTTTTCCAGACCAGCCGGTCAAGTCCGCCTGACCGGTCTCATGCGCCTCAGCGAACCGGGCGGCGGCTTCCTGCGCGCCAACGATCCTGCCGCAAATCGCTGGTATTCACGCGACGTCGCCGCCATCGCCGCCGCGCGGCAGCTTCGCTCTCCCGTCGCTAACTATTTCATCGATGCTGAACGCAGCGGCCCGCCATCATCCTTGCCTGTAGGCGGCCTGACCGTCCTGACCTTCCCCAACAGCCATCTTTCCTACGCTCTCACATGGTTCGCGCTGGCGGCGATGGCGGCTGCGGCTTACATCTTCGTCATGCGCCAATTATGGAAGGAAAGACGGTCTTGAAGCGGTGGCTGTCCACCGGTGCCCGCCTGCTGCCCGGCCAATGGCCCGCGGACGCTGCGGGGCGCAAGAATATGGCGCTGTTGGCCCAGCTTCGCTGGATCGCCATAGCGGGCCAGGTCGCCACCATCCTACTCGTCCATTGGGGCATGGGCATCCGCTTGCCTGTCGCCGCCATGCTGCTCGTCGCCTCGATCGCGGCCGCCGTGAATGTCGCCACCTTCGCGACGCTCCGCCGCCGGACCGACGTTGCGCATGCGGAACTATTCCTCGCGCTCGTTTTCGACGTCCTGCTCCTCACCACCCAGCTCTACCTCAGCGGAGGCGCGACCAATCCCTTCATCGCGCTCTACCTGCTTCAGGTGGCGCTCGGCGCGGTGCTACTCGATCGCTGGAGCATTTGGGGCATCGTCCTTCTCTCGCTGCTCTGCGCCGCCATGCTGTCCGTCGTCTACCAGCCGTTGGAGCTCACCGACGCGCTCGAAGGCCGCCTTTTCGACCTGCACATCCTCGGCACCTGGATATGCCTCGCCATGATCGCGGTCCTGCTCGTCCTCTTCATGAGCCGGGTGACCCGAAACCTTCAGGCTCGCGAAGCCTATCTCGCCCAGCTACGCCAGCAGGCGGCGGAGGAAGAACATATCGTCCGCATGGGCCTCCTCGCCTCAGGCGCCGCTCATGAACTCGGTACGCCCCTCTCCCAGCTCGCGGTCGTACTGGGCGATTGGCGCCACATGCCCGAAGTCAGCGCCCACCCTTCGCTCCTCGAGGAGGTCGGCGAAATGCAAGCAGCCGTCCAACGCTGCAAACAGATATTGACAGGCATTCTCATTTCTTCAGGAGAGGCCCGAGGCGAAGCTCCAAAAGTCACGCCAATTCGCGACTTCATTCTCGAAATCGCCCAAAGCTGGCGCTCCGCCAATCCCGGAATTCCCCTCCGCTGCGACTTCGGCCCCCACGATTATCCCCGCATCATAGCCGATCCCGTCATCCGCCAAGCCATCACAAACCTCCTCGACAACGCCCGCGAAGCTGGCGCCACCTACATCGATCTGCTGATCGGCCGCGACAGCACGTCCCTCAACATCGCCGTTCGCGATAATGGAAAGGGCTTCAGCGAACAGATGCTCACCGACTTCGGCAAGCCCTACCGCTCCAGCAAAGGCAAGCAGGGCAGCGGCCTCGGCCTCTTCCTGGTCGTCAACGTCGTCCGGAAGCTTGGCGGCAACGTCTCCGCCAGCAACGGCGCAGACGGCGGCGCACTCGTCCTGCTCCGCCTACCCTTGAGCACCGTTGGACTGGAGGAGGAGTTACCCCATGGCGGATGACCGTCTCCTGATCCTCATCGAGGATGATGAAGCTTTCGCGAAGACGCTCAAGCGCTCCTTCGAACGCCGCGGCTATCAAGTCCTGACGGCCGACAGCCACGCAGCACTCTTGATCCTTCTGGAACAGCACCGCCCCCACTATGCGGTCGTCGACCTGAAGCTTGGCGCAGAATCCGGCCTGCTATGCGTCCAGACGCTGCACGCCCGTGACCCTAACATGCTGATCGTCGTCCTCACCGGCTTCGCAAGCATCGCGACAGCGGTGGAGGCGATCAAGCTCGGCGCATCGCACTATCTCGCCAAGCCTTCGAACACGGATGACATCGAAGCAGCGTTCGCCAGATCCTCCGGCGATCCCTCAACGCCTCTCGCCCCACGTCCTACATCGATCAAGACGCTCGAGTGGGAACATATACATGAGGTGCTGAAGGACAGCGACTTCAACATATCTGAAGCCGCACGCCGTCTGGGCATGCACCGGCGAACTCTCGCGCGAAAGCTTGCCAAGCGGCAGGTGGGTTGATGTCGGGAGGTGCGATGGAGCGGGTGAAGGGAATCGAACCCTCGTCACTTGCTTGGGAAGCAAATGCTCTACCATTGAGCTACACCCGCAACGCTGCCGGGGATTAACCGCAGAGCGCAGGAAGGTCAACGACCTGCTACGCTGCACATGAGGCAAGACAGCCTGTCCCGCTTCCGAACGTTCAAAAATATGCTTTAGTTAATAGCGGCATGGCTCATTCGGCCTTAGACAGCCGCGCGTGCGCGGAACGATGAACCATCCCGGGTGTTTGATGGATTCGAGAAGATAGAATAAAATGGGGAATTTATGAGCACGGCGGCGCCGGAGGTCTCTGGAAACCGCTTCGAACTGCTTGTCCAGAGCGTTACTGATTACGCAATCTACATGCTTTCGACCAGTGGCACGATCGTCAGCTGGAATGCTGGCGCTCGGAGGTTCAAAGGATATGAAGCCGATGAAATCGTCGGCCAGCATTTTTCCCGCTTTTACACGCCGGAGGATCAGGCGGCGGGGATCCCCGCTCTCGCCCTCGAAACAGCCGAACGGGACGGCCGGTTCGAGGCGGAAGGATGGCGCGTGCGCAAGGATGGCGGCCGGTTTTGGGCCAGCGTCGTCATCGATCCCATCCGCGATCCTACTGGCACGCTGATCGGTTTTGCCAAGGTTACACGCGACCTGACAGAGCGGCGAGCGGCGGAAGAAGCATTGAAGGCGAGCGAGGAGCGGTTTCGTCTGCTTGTCGAAAGCGTAACCGACTACGCAATCTACATGCTGGACCCTGTGGGCACCATCACCAGTTGGAACGCGGGGGCTGCACGCTTCAAGGGCTATACAGCCGACGAAATCCTGGGTCAGAATTTCTCCCGCTTTTATTCCGAAGCAGATCGCATGGCGGGCATCCCCTCCCGCGCTTTGGAGACCGCCTCACGAGAGGGCCGTTTCGAAGCCGAAGGGTGGCGCATCCGCAAGGATGGTTCGCGCTTTTGGGCCAACGTCGTCATCGACGCCATCCGCAGCCCGATGGGCGAGTTACTTGGTTTCGCGAAGGTTACGCGCGACCTCACTGAGCGGCGGGAGACGCAACTGGCGCTTGAAGAAGCGCGCGAGGCTATATTCCAATCCCAGAAGATGGACGCGATCGGCAAGTTGACGGGCGGGGTTGCCCATGACTTCAATAACCTGCTCGCGGTCATCGTCGGCAGTCTGGACCTCGCCAGACAACGGCTTGAGACCGGCGGCGACATTTCGCGTTACATCGACAATGCGATGACGGCGGCGGATCGCGGCGCCACCCTGACCCAGCGCATGCTGGCGTTCGCACGACGTCAGGAATTGAAGCTAGGCAGCGTCGATTGCATCGCGCTGGTCCGGAATATGGCCGGATTGTTGAAATCGACCCTCGGCTCAACCGTCACGATCGAGACCCGCTTCCCCCTGTCGCTCAGTTCAGCCCATGCCGACCCGGCGCAGCTTGAGCTTGCATTGCTGAACTTGGCCGTAAATGCCCGTGACGCGATGCCGGGCGGCGGCCGGATCATTGTCGAGGGCAGCGAAGCTTATCTACAGACCGAACAACGGCCGGACCTACCCACCGGCCATTACATCCGTCTTTCCGTCATCGATGAAGGGGAAGGCATGGATGAAGATACGCTGGCCCGCGCCAGGGAGCCATTTTTCACCACCAAGGGCATCGGCAAGGGAACCGGCCTTGGCCTATCGATGGTCCACGGCTTTGCTGAACAATGCGGTGGGTCGCTGATCATCTCAAGTGAGCGCGGGAGTGGCACGACGGTCTCGCTCTGGCTGCCCGTTGCCACGGAGGAAGCAGATGCGATCGATGACGAGCATCAGGGGCAATCTCCAGTGGCCACGAGCGATCAGCCATTGGTCATTCTAGCAGTCGATGATGATGACCTGGTGCTGACCAACACGGCGGGCATGCTCGAAGAACTAGGGCATACCGTATTTCAAGCGGGCTCCGGCGCAGATGCGATGCGCGTGCTGGCTGAAGGCGAGGTCGACCTGGTCATAACGGATCATGCCATGCCGCATATGACAGGCGCTCAGTTGGCCGACGCCTTGGATGAGAGCCATCCCGGCCTGCCGGTGATTATCATCACAGGCTATGCCGAACTGCCGCCGCACGCCACCAAGCGGCTGCGCCTCGACAAACCTTTCAGGCAGGCCGAACTAGCCCGAATGCTGTCCATAGCGCGCCAGGATTGCTCTGCTGAGCGCATCATCCCGTTCGGTCGATCCGCCGACTTTTGAGCGCGGTAGAAATTACTTGCCCTGCTCCCAGATTGGCACGGCTGGATCCTTTCGCTGCTCATTATCGTCATCAATTCCGCCAAGGAATCTGTTATAACAGCTGCGTTATGATACCGCCGGTCCAGAATCGGGGAGCGCGCCTGAGGACATGAACATCACACCAACTTTCGCCACGCCTCTCAGCGAAAATGCCGACCATATCGCTCCACTGAGCCCGACCTCACATTTCTTCACATCGCTGCGTACCCGCCTACATTATGTCGATTGGGGAAATCGTTCAGCCCCCATCTTGATCCTCGTTCATGGAGCGCTTGATCATGCGCGCAGCTGGGATTGGACAGCGCGGGCATTGGCGCGTGATTTTCATGTGGTCGTCCCTGATCTGCGTGGCCATGGCGACAGCGCCTGGTCAGCGGAAGGGACCTATTCGATGGCGGATTTCGTTTATGACCTGGCTCAGCTGGTTGACCTGGTCAGCCGAGACAAGGTCATTCTAGTCGGCCATTCGCTCGGAGGATCTATCGCCCTGCGGTATGCGGGGCTCTTCCCGGAACGTATAGAACGCCTCGTCGCCATCGAAGGACTTGGCCTGTCGCCCGAAGCTCTCCAGCAGAAGACTGCGCGCCCGGCTCCCGACCGGTGGCGCGACTGGATAGAGCAACGGCGCGCAAGCGTTCGCAAGGCATCGCGCAGCTATCCAACGCTTGAAGCAGCGGTCGCCCGCATGCGGGAACGGAACGATCATCTGTCGGGTGAGCAGGCGCTGCACCTGACCGCGCATGGCGTCAATCGCAATGAAGATGGTAGTTACGGTTGGAAGTTTGATACCTACCTCCGGCACTTCCCGCCTCAGGATCTGATGGATCAGGATCTGCCGGAATTCTGGCAACGGATCAGTTGCCCCGTCCTTCTCTGCCTGGGTCTCGACAGTTGGGCATCGAACCCGATGCAAGACGGTAGGGCCGCACATTTCCAGGACGCGCGGCTAGTCGAGTTCGCTGATGCCGGACACTGGTTGCACCATGATCAATTCGACGGGTTCATGCGCGAATTAAGGGCGTTCCTGTGACTGGAAGGCGCTGATAGCCGCTTGGTATTGAGCTTTAAGCTCCTCGATAAATCGAGCGGCGGTCTGAACTTTTTCGACCGCCCCGATCCCCTGCCCCGCACCCCAAATGTCGCGCCATGCCTTTTTTCCATCTTCCGCCATCGACGAAATGTCCATGTTGCTGGCACTCGGCAGCTTGTCGGCATCCAACCCTGCAGCCGTGATGCTTGGCCTAAGGTAATTCCCCAGGACGCCGGTGAAATAGTCGGAATAGATGATGTCATCAGCGCTGCTGTCCACGATCATCTGCTTATATTCCAGATCGGCGTTCGCCTCCTCCGTCGCGATGAAAGCTGAGCCCATATAGGCGAGATCGGCACCCATCATCTTGGCCGCCGCGATAGACCGGCCGGTCGCGATGGCGCCCGAGAGGATCAGGGGGCCATCGAACCATGCGCGGATTTCCTCGACCAAAGCGAATGGCGAAAGAATGCCGGCGTGCCCCCCTGCGCCCGCGGCCACAGCGATCAGACCATCAGCGCCCTTGTCCACGGCTTTTCGGGCGAACATGTTGTTGATGACATCATGCAGCACGATGCCGCCATAGCTATGCACCGCTTCATTGACGTCGGCGCGGGCGCCCAGCGAGGTGATGACGATCGGGACGCGATATTTCACGCAGAGCGCAAGATCTTCCTCCAGACGGGCATTGGTCTTGTGGACGATGAGGTTGACGGCGAAGGGAGCATCTTGGTCAGTCAGTTCGCGGTTTAGGAGTTGGAGCCAATCCTCGAAAACGCCTGAAGGCCGCGCGTTGAGTGAGGGGAAGGCACCGACAATCCCTGCTTTGCACTGCGCGATTACGAGTTTTGGCTGGGAAACGATGAACATGGGCGATGCGATCAGCGGCAGGGACAAGCGATCTTGGAGCAGCGCCGGTAAAGTCATTAATGATCCCATCAATAGAACGGTATTTTGGATATCGAGGGTCGCCTATTTGTTTCGGGTTCGTAACCATCAGAAAGACCTTTTAGTCCTTGACGATCTTCAACAGGCGGCGCTCGACTGGGGCGAGGATGCCCTGGAGGTCGGTGCCACGTTTGAGGATGCTGCCAGCTTCGCCGATCAGAGCCCACATGCCTTGGCGATGGCGAAGCGCGGGGCGTTTTTCGATGCGATATTCGGGACGCTCGGTCGCGCGTCTAAAGGCTGAAAAAATGGCGGCGTCGCGGCCGAGATCGATCGCATAGTCACGCCAGTGCCCGGCCGACACCATCCGGCCGTATAGGTCCATGATGCGTTGCAATTCCAGACGATCGAACCCCGTCTGCCCCGCTGCGGAGGCTTGGGAGGGGAACGGGGTCACGTTGCTCATCAGGCGCGGCCACGCTCCCTGAAGAGGGGAATGTCATCGTCAGGACCGCGCGCCCCTTCCCCCCGCTGTTCTAGAAGCTCCGCGAGCCGCTTCTGCAACTGTTCCACCTCCTGCTGCAGCTGCTCCAGCTTATGCTTGTCAGGATCGTAGCAGTCGCTGCAGGGCGTGCCATAGGGCAGGAATTCACGCTGATAAGCGGTAACATCGACCAGCATCTGACGGGCCGGAATGCCGACCATGGTCGCAGCTTCAGGCACATCCTTGGTCACCACGGCGTTCGCGCCCACCCGCGCGCGCGCGCCCACTTGCACGGGTCCAAGCACCTGCGCTCCTGAACCGACGATAACCCCATCGGCAAGCGTCGGATGGCGCTTGCCCGCAATGCCGTTCGCTGGATCGGTGCCGCCAAGCGTGACATTTTGGTAGAGGGTGACGTCATCACCGATCTCAGCCGTTTCACCGATGACCGTGAAGCCATGATCGATGAAGAACCGCTTACCGATACGCGCGCCGGGATGGATGTCGTTTCCCGTCAGAAAACGGGACAAGTGATTGACCGCACGCGCGAGAAAATAAAGTCGCGCGCGATACAGCCCGTGCGCGACCCGGTGAAATCCAAGCGACCATACCCCCGGGTAAAGCAGTATTTCCGCCCTTGAGCGCGGAGCAGGGTCACGGGATTTGACCGAGTCCAAATAGCCGATAAGATTACGCAGCATGCAAGCGGCCCCTGAAAACCGAAGGGCCATACATAAGGCCATGGGCGTAGTTTTTCCAGATGCTGGCTATTTCGGCTTCTGACCATAAAACAGAATGTTTCTTGGCGCGCTTTGATATACCAATCAATGCGGTAGACAATCAACCAGGGGCCCCATGAATGACCGATCCCGTTCTCGCTCATCTTAGCGAACTTCTACCGTTCATCCTCATCGGCTTCGGGGCCCAGATGATCGACGGTGCGCTGGGTATGGCGTACGGCGTCATTTCAAGTACCCTCCTGTTGGCGCTGGGCGTGCCACCAAGCCGCGCGTCCGCCAGCGTTCACGCGGCGGAGACGTTCACGACGGCGGTATCGGCCGTCAGCCACATCGCGCACCGTAATGTCGACTGGCGCCTTTTCGCGCGGCTCATCATCCCCGGCGTGATCGGCGGCGTGACCGGGGCTTATGTGCTTTCCAATATCGACGGCTCGGTCATCAAGCCTTTCGTTCAAATCTACCTGACCGCGATCGGCGTTTATCTCATCTGGCGGGGCTTTCATCTGCCGCCGCATCCCCGTGATCCGAAATGGGTCGGTCCGCTTGGCCTGGTCGGTGGTTTCATGGATGCATCCGGCGGCGGTGGCTGGGGCCCGATCGTCACGTCGAACCTGCTTATCCAGGGGTCGAGTCCGCGGCATACGATCGGCACCGTCAACACCGTCGAGTTCGTGCTGACGTTGGCGATCAGCCTGACGTTCATACTTCATCTGGGATGGCAGGCTTTCACCACCTACACGGTCGGCCTGTTGCTTGGCGGCATTGTTGCGGCACCTTTCGGCGCGATGCTTGCCCGCCGTGTCGCACCGCGCACGCTATTTACCGCGGTCGGCACGATCCTGACGCTTACGTCCATGTTCGGCGTGGCCAAATGGCTTGGATATATCGGCTAAAGCTCTTATCTTCGCCGTTCTGATCGAGAAAGGCGATTGATGTCCAGTTACATGCCCACGCTGAAGCAGCTGCAATATCTGGTTGCGCTGAAGCAGCATGGGCATTTCGGCAAGGCCGCCGACAGCTGTTATGTCACGCAGTCCACCTTGTCCGCCGGTATCCGGGAACTGGAATCGCTGATCGGCGTGACGCTGGTTGAGCGGACGCGAAGGGTCGTCCGTTTCACTGCCTTGGGCGACCGCATCGTCGAGAAAGCGCATCGCGTCCTGCGCGAGGCCGAAGAGTTGGCCGCGATTGCCGAAGCGTCGGGGAAGCCGCTCACTGGCGAACTGCGCATGAGCGTGATACCGACCATTGCGCCGTTCCTGCTTCCCCGGCTGCTCCCCCGCCTGCGCGCGGACCGGCCGGAGCTGAAACTCTATCTGCGTGAGGAAACCAGCCAGGCCGCGATCGAATCGCTTCGCCATGGTAATGTCGATTGCGTGTTGCTCGCCTTGCCCTTCCCGACCGGCGAATTGGACAGCGAATTGCTGTTCGAGGATCGGCTCTACGTCGCCTTTCCGCAAGACGATCCACGCGATCCGCCCGAGTGGATCGCGCCCGAGATGATCGACGAGACGAAGCTGCTGCTGCTGGAAGACGGCCATTGCCTGAAGGATCATGCGCTGGCGGCATGCAATCGCCCGGAAATCCGATCAAGCGCGATGATGATGGGGACGTCGCTGCATACGCTGGTGCAGATGGTCGACAATGGCCTTGGCATGACGATCATGCCGGAAATGGCCATCGCTGGCGGGATATTGGATCATACGCAGATCACGGCCCGCCCTTTGCGGTCAGAGCGGTCGCACCGAGACATCGCCCTGGTGTGGCGGAAGAACAGCCCGAGGGAGAAGGAATTTCGCCTGCTGGCTGAGCTTTTGCGGGATGCTGCCGATATTCCGCAGTCCAGTGTTGCCGCCTGATCTTAGAGCATGATCATGCTTGAGTCATTGTCGCCCCGGACTTGATCCGGGGTCCCGCTCATTTCTGAGGCTGCGGAGGCAGCGGGACCCCGGGTCGAGCCCGGGGTGACGGAAAAATAGCCTTGGTGCAGATGCTTCGGTTTGAAGCGATCACGCTTTTAGCGGGCCCAATCCTGCGCTTTGGCTTCATCTTCGGCACGCGCCTCGACCCAGGCTGTGCCGCCGTCGGCGAAATATTCCTTCTTCCAGAAGGGCGCTTGCGACTTGAGCCAGTCGATCAGGAAGGCACAGCTTTCCAACGCGGCTGCCCGATGGCGTGATGCCGTTCCGACAAAGACGATATGTTCGCCCGGCGTCAGCCGTCCGAAACGGTGGATGACGCGAACGTCGAGCAGCGGCCATCGCTCCATCGCCTCATCGACTATCCGCTGCACCTGAATCTTTGTCATCGCTGGATAGTGATGGAGTTCCAGCGCGGTCAGGCCGCCCTCCCCCCGCACGACGCCGATGAAGCTTGCCACCGCGCCGCCGCCGGATGCTCCCAACAAGGCGAGCTCGGCGCCCGTGTCGAAATTCTCCGACTGGATGGAAACCCGGCTCATCCGCCCGTGACCGGCGGGAAGATCGCCAGCTCTCCTGCACCGCCAATCAGGCTATCCAGCGGCACGAAGCGCTGGTCCAGCGCGACGCGCAACCGCGACTGGTCGGTCAAGGCTTCGCTCCAGCCGCCTCCCCGTTCAGCAAGCTGCCGGATGAGGTCAGCCACCGTCACATCGGCGGCAGGCCGGTCGACTTGCTCGCCATCACGGCCGATCATCTCCCGCACCCAGGCGAAGTAAAGGATATCGAGCTTAGCCACCCATCAATCCATATGCTTGATGCCGACCCGCAGATAGTCCCATCCCGTGATCAGCGTAAGTATGGCGGCGGCCCAGAGGGTGACGATCCCCAGCACTTGCACAAGCGGGAAGGCTGGCACCGCGCCTGCAAGGATCAAGGCGCCCAAGGCAATAAGCTGAAACGCGGTTTTCCACTTAGCGAGGCGAGACACCGGCACCGAAACCTGAAGCCCCGCCAGAAATTCGCGCAGGCCCGACACCGCGATTTCACGCAGCAGGATGATCATGGCCGCCGCAATGTGGATCCCCGAGATGTCGCGGGTTGCGGCCAGCATCAGGATGACCGCGCCGACCATGATCTTGTCAGCGATGGGATCGAGGAAGACGCCCAGTTTCGATACGGTACCCTGCGCCCTTGCCAGATAGCCGTCGAAATAATCGGTGATGCCCATCAGGCAATATAGCGCGAAGGCCAGCCAATAGCCGGTGGTCCAGCGAGCGCCAATCTCTGCAGGCCACAGCAGGGCGACCAGCAAAGGCACCGTCAAAATCCGCGAAAGCGTCAGCAAATTGGGGAGCGTCAGCATGGCGGCGGACTGCCACAGTCCGCAGCGTTGCACAAGCAGCGGCGATGAGCGGGGATCGCTTCTTATGCCGATGGGTTGGACAGCCGATGCGGTAGCCGCTAGACCGCGCTCCGCTCGTCCACAGCGAAGAAGACCTTCTTGCCTATGCAAGCCTCCCTCAGGCTCCTTAACAAGCGACGTTTTCTGCCGCTTTTCATCACTCAGCTTCTCGGCGCCTTCAACGACAATCTGTTCAAAAACGCGATGGTCCTGTTCGTCGTGTACAGCGTCTATAATGACGAGCGGTCCGAAACCTGGTTCAGCGCGCTGGCGACCGGCATATTCATCCTGCCCTTTTTCCTGCTGTCCGCACTGTCGGGGCAGTTGGCCGATCAGCGGGACAAGGCGGTCATCATCCGATATGTGAAGGCTGCCGAGATCGCCATCATGCTGGTTGGCGCGGCGGGCCTTGCGTTGATCTGGAGCGGCATCGCCATTCACAGCCTGGCCATTCCGCTGCTGCTTTGCGCCCTGTTCGCGATGGGCGTTCATTCGACCTTCTTCGGCCCGATCAAATATGCGATTCTTCCCCAGCATCTGCATGATGACGAGGTTCTTGGCGGCACCGGTCTGGTCGAAGCGGGGACCTACATAGCCATCCTCGCGGGCACGATCCTGGCGGGCATCATTCCGGTGGAGGTTGCGGCGATCGGCATCGTTATCACGGCCGCAATCGGCTATGTCGCGGGGCGCGAGGTGCCTCCGGCCCCGTCGCTGCTCGACCGGCAGCCAATCGACTTTCACATCATCCGATCATCGATCGCGCTGGTGCGGGGTACGATGCATATCCGCCGTCTTTATCTGGCGATCATGGCGATCAGCTTCTTCTGGGCGGTTGGATCGATCCTCTTCATCCAGTTTCCGCCGCTGGTCAAAAATGTGCTGTCCGCCGACAAGCCCGTCGCGAGCCTTTTCCTTGCGATCTTTTCGGTTGGGATCGCCATTGGCTCGATCGCCATCAACCGGCTGCTGAAGGGGCATGTGTCTGCCCGCTATGCGCCCGCCGCCGTGATCGGCATGGGCCTGTGCATCATCGCCTTCCACATCGTGTGCGACCTGTGGACGCCGGGACCGGGTGGCGAGATGCTGTCGCTCAAGGGCTTTCTGGCCCATCCGCTGGCGCTTGCCTTGTCGGCATGCCTGCTGGGCGTAGCGACGTTCGGCGGGATGTTCGTCGTACCGCTCTACGCCTTTCTGACCACGACGGTCGAAAAGTGCGAAGCCGCCCGGACGGTGGCGGCGAACAATATCGTGAATTCAGGCGCGATGGTGCTGGGGTCGCTCTTTGCCATCGGCCTGAGCATCGCGGGCATGTCCGTTATCAATCAGCTGCTGCTGGTGGCGGCGCTATGCCTTCCCTGCGCGTGGCTGGCGTGGCGGCTGCATAAAGCGTGCGACTAAGCAGCCCGGCGCTAGAAGATGAAGCTGTAGAAGGCCGTGAAGAAGGCGCAGAAGCTGAGCATGAAGAGCTTCCAATCGCTGTCGTCGGAGGCAGAGGCTGAGCTGTCCTGCACCTTGAGCACATGGCGGGGCAAAGCCTGGCGGAAGGGGTGGCGGGCAGACTCGTTGGACAGGATCAGCGGGCGTGTTCGCATGGTGGGAAGTTAACGCCTTATTCACCATTTGGGCCATCCTCAATCGTGGTTAACCGGTGATTGTCCCACGACAGGACGCTCTTGACCGTATCAATCCTATAATACAGCATGGCCGAGCCGATGAGAGACCCCCTGCCCGCGCCCCAGCCTGACCAATCCGAACGCGCGTTCGGCGCAGGCCCACCCAGCGCTTTTGCACCGCCCACGCCGTGGCGGCGGCGATTGCGGATCATGGGGTGGATCGTTGCGGGATTGCTCGCGCTGCTGATGCTGGTGGTCGCCTGGCTGGCGGTCACCGCGCCGCTTTCCCGGTCCCTGAAGCCGATCGCGCCGCCAAGCGTCAGCCTGATGTCCGCGGACGGGCATCTGATCGCCCGGCGCGGCGCGATCATTGATCGCCCGGTGTCGATGGCGGATCTTCCCAAGCATGTCCCGCAAGCGTTCATGGCGATCGAGGACAGGCGCTTTTACAGCCACTGGGGCGTCGATCCGCGCGGCGTTGCGCGGGCCGCCTGGCACAATCTCTGGTCGGACGGGTCTTCGCAGGGCGGCAGCACCATCACGCAGCAGCTTGCCAAGGGCGTGTTCCTTTCGAGCGACCGGACGTTCGGCCGCAAGGCGCGGGAAGCGCTGATCGCCTTCTGGCTTGAGGCATGGCTGACCAAGGACCAGATTTTCGAGCGCTATCTGTCGAACGTCTATTTCGGGGACAATGTCTACGGCCTGCGCGCCGCTTCGCTCCATTATTTCAGTCGGCCGCCAGAGCGGCTGACCATTCCCCAGGCGGCGATGCTGGCTGGGCTTTTGAAAGCGCCTTCCCGCTTGGCGCCGACCAGCAATCTGAAAGGCGCGCGGGAGCGAGCGGCGCTGGTGACGCAGGCGATGGTGGAAGCTGGCTATATCAGCAAGGCGCAGCGAAACGCCCTGCGGCCAGCGCGCCTTGATGTGCGTGACGCGCCCAACCCGACCACCGGGACCTATTTCGCCGATTGGGTTCTGCCCGAGGCGCGTGACCGCGCAGGTGCCGTCTACGGCGCGCAGACAGTACCTACGACCCTGGACTGGCGGATCCAGCGGCTTGCCGAGTCCGCCGTCCGCAGGGCTCCGCTGGGCAAGGCGGAGGCGGCGCTTGTCGCGATGAAGCCGGATGGCAGCGTCGTCGCCATGGTCGGCGGCAAAAATTATCGCAACAGCAGCTTCAACCGGGCGGTTCAGGCGAAACGGCAGCCAGGGTCGACATTCAAGCTGTTCGTCTATCTCGCGGCGTTCCGCGCGGGCATGACGCCAGAAGACTTTATCGAGGACACGCCGATCACCGGCGGCACCTATCGTCCATCCAATCATGGCGGCAAATATCGCGGCCGCATCACCCTGCGGCAGGCTTTTGCGGCATCGAGCAATGTCGCCGCGGTCAGGCTCACGCAGAAAGTGGGCGTTGACGCCGTCATCAATGTGGCACGCGACCTGGGCGTGACCGCGCCACTGACCGAGGACCTCAGCCTTGCGCTCGGCACATCGGAAATCCCGCTCATCGAACTTGCGCAGGCTTATGCAACCGTGGCCGCAGGCGCCTACCCCGTCGTCGCCCATGGACTGCCGCCCGAAGAGCAGGGATGGTTCGAACGGCTGATGAGCCGCCAGCGGCACTTCAGTCAGGATGAACTGGAAATGATCCGCGACCTGCTGTCGTCCGCTGCAAACCGGGGCACGGGCAGCGCAGCGGCGCTGCGTACAAGCACCTTTGGCAAGACCGGCACGACGCAGGACAGCAGGGACGCTATCTTCGTTGGCTATGCAGGCGGGCTGGTGACGGCCGTCTGGATCGGCAATGACGACAATGCGCCGCTCCCGGGCGGAGCCGCAGGCGGCGGCGTGCCCGCCCGTATCTGGCGCAACTTCATGTCCGGCGCGATCAACGAACCTGTGGAGACGCCCCCCGAGCAGCAGGATAGCGACCTGGTCAACGCGATCGCGAATGTGACCGTGGAAGCGGGGCTGGGCAATATGAGCGTTGGGGTGGACCAGGACGGCATGTCGGTCAATATCGGCCCCAACCAGTTGCGCTTGCCCATCGGCCAGCCTGAAGCACCGCCGCCGCCGCCTGCCCCAGCAACCCCGCCGCCACGCATTGCGCCGACCCAGCCGGTGGATGAAGGCGTGGAACCTTGAGGTGATTGACGCCTGAGCCGGGCTGGCGGCATGCCCTGCTCAACATTACGCGATTCGAGGGCAGAGATGGCATTTACCGCGAAGATATTGCTGCTGGGTTCAGGTGAGCTTGGCCGTGAATTCGTCATTTCGGCCAAGCGGCTGGGTTGCGAGGTGATCGCATGCGATAGCTACGCCGGTGCGCCCGCCATGCAGGTTGCCGACGGGTTCGAAGTCTTTTCCATGCTGGACGAAGGCCTGCTGCGCGCGGCGATCGAGCGGCACCAGCCCGACTATATCGTGCCGGAGATCGAGGCGATCCGCACGGAGGTGCTGGCGGAAGTCGAGGCACAGGGCATGACGGTCGTGCCGTCGGCCCGCGCCACCATCATGACGATGAACCGCGACCGCATAAGGGAAGTGGCGGCAGTCGAGCTCAGCCTGCGTACATCGCTCTACCGTTATGCGGAGAGTTTGGCAGAGGTGCGCGCGTGCGCGGATCACACCGGCTTTCCCTGCGTCATCAAGCCGGTCATGTCGTCGTCAGGCAAGGGCCAGAGTACCGTCCGTTCGGCAGAGGAACTGGAACAGGCATGGAACTACGCCGTCGCAAACATGCGCGGCGACCGCAGCCGGGTGATTGTCGAGCAATTCATCGACTTTGATTATGAGATCACGCTGCTGACCGTCCGAAGCCGCGAGGGCGTCAGCTTCTGCCCGCCAATCGGGCATCGGCAAGAACGGGGCGATTATCAGGAAAGCTGGCAACCCGCGCCGATGAACCCGGCGGCGCTGACCAAGGCAGAGGATATGGCGCGCGCCGTCGTCGACAATCTGGGTGGCTACGGCATCTTCGGCGTCGAATTTTTCGTGAAGGGAGAGGATGTCATCTTCTCCGAATTGTCTCCCCGGCCTCACGATACCGGGATGGTGACGCTGATTTCACAGAATTTGAGCGAGTTCGACCTGCATGTACGGGCGATCCTGGGCCTGCCCGTGCCGCAGGTCCGTTTGAACGGTCCCTCTGCTTCGGCCGTGTTGCTGGCTGACAGGGCATCTGAGAATTTTACGGTCGAAGGGATCGCCGACGCGCTGACCGCATCCAGCGGCGGCGTGGATGTCCGTATCTTCGCCAAGCCCTCCACCCGTCCTTACCGGCGCATGGGCGTGACACTGGCACTGGCCGATGACACGGACAGCGCTCGCGAAATGGCTGCAGAAGCGGCGGCCAAGCTGCAGATCATCTACAAATGAAAGTGCAGCCTTCCGCAGGCGCTTGAGCTGGCCTAAAGCGAGAGCATGAGCGCCCTCTACAACAAGGATATATTGCGTCTTGCCGCCAGCATTCCGCATCATGCGCGCCTGGCAGAAGCGCAAGCGAGCGTGGAGAAGCGATCGCCAACTTGCGGTTCGCGGGTGACCACGGACGTCAGAATGGAGGGAGGTAAGCTGGTGGAGTTGGGCCTGGACGTCAAAGCCTGCGCGCTGGGTCAGGCTTCGGCTTCGCTGATGGCCGCGCGGGCGATCGGCATGACCGTTGCCGAGCTGGAGGAGGCCCGGGACCGGCTGACCGCCTATCTCGCCGGGGAAGGCGATGATCTGGATTTCTGGCCCGGGCTCACCGTGCTGGCGCAGGCCCGTGACTATCCGGCGCGCCACGCCTCTATTCGCTTGAGTTTCGAAGCGGTTGCAGAAGCTGCCCGCATGGCGGAGGCCTGATGCCCAACTCGCCCGCAGCGGCGGCGCATGCGCCCCTCTCTGCAACCGATCTCCTGCTGTCCGAAGGCGTCATCCTGCTGGGTGCGGCGGTCCTCTTCGTCATGCTGTTTCGCCGCTTCGGCCTTGGCGCTGTGCTGGGCTATCTCGTCGCGGGGGCACTGGTCGGGCCGCAGGGTCTTGGGCTGGTGGGCGGAGCGGAATCGAAGCTTGCCATCGCAGAGATCGGCATTGTCCTGCTGCTGTTCCTGGTCGGGCTGGAATTGCACCCGGCGCGGCTGTGGCGGCTGAAGCGGGACATTTTCGCGCTTGGCTTGGCTCAGGTCGTGATTTGCGGGCTCGCGCTGACCGGGTTCATTTTTTACCTTACCGGATTTACCTGGGGCGCTGCGATCGCGCTTGGCCTTCCCCTGGCGCTATCCTCGACAGCGCAGGTGCTGCCTAGCCTTAAAAGCAGCGGCCGGATCAACTCCCCCTTTGGCGAGAAGGTGTTTTCGATCCTGCTTTTTCAGGATCTCTCGATCGTTCCGCTGATCACCATCGTCGCGGCGCTATCGCGTAACCCCGCTGATGCAGGCGGCCCGCCGGGCATTCAGCTTGCGGGATACACCGTGGCCGCGATTGCCGGGCTGGTGTTGGCTGGCCGCTTCATCCTGCGCCCTTTGCTGCAACTGGTCGGGCGGTTAGGCGAGCGCGAATTGTTCGTGGCGGTCGGCCTCTTCACCGTGCTTGCCGCAGCCGCGATCATGCATGCGCTTCACCTTTCCACTGCCCTAGGAGCTTTTGTCGCAGGCGTGATGCTGGCTGATTCTCCCTACCGGCATGAGATAGAGGCGGATGTGGAGCCGTTCCGCTCGATCCTTCTGGGACTTTTCTTCCTGGCTGTCGGCATGGTGCTCGACCTGCACGCGGTAGCGGCCAATCCCCTGTTTGTCATCGGCATGGCCGCGATGCTCGTCATGACCAAGGCGTTGCTGATCACGGGCTTGGCCAGGCTGTTCGGCATGGAATGGACGCAGGCGATCGGCGCTGGTCTGCTGCTGAGCCAAGGCGGTGAGTTCGGCTTTGTCCTTTTCGCCCAGGCGCAAAATGCGCTCCTGATCGCGCCACAGGGCGCCAGCCTGTTCAGCGCGATTGTCACCTTCTCCATGGCGACCACCCCCTTTCTCATGCTCTTTGCACGCAGGCTGGAGTTTGCGCAGCCAAAAGGTCAGCGCAACCCTGCGGGCCCGGACGAGGCAACGCGGGGAACGGCGATCATCGTGGGCTATGGACGCTTTGGGCAGACGGTCGCCCAAATGCTGATGGGGCATGGGTTTGAAGTCGTCCTGATCGACAAAAAGCCTGCGCAGATCGAAGTTTCGAGCCGGTTCGACATGAAAGTCTATTATGGCGACGGCACGCGGATCGACCTGCTGCGCCGGTCAGGCGCCGAAGAAGCGCGGCTGATCGCCTTTTGCCACGACGATCCCTCGTTCGACAGCAAGCTTTTGGAGCCGATTGCCGAAGCCTTTCCTCAGGCCGCCCTGCTCGTTCGCGCATTCGACCGGCGGCAGTTGCTTGCGCTGAAGGACATGGACGTTGCGGGCGTGGTCCGTGAAGTGTTCGAATCGGCGATCTGCATGGGCGTGCAGGCCATGGACGCGCTAGGCGTACCCCAGGCGGAGATCGAAGAAGTCGAACGCCAATATCGTGAAAATGATGATCAGCGGCTGACGGTCCAGGGCGAGCAAGGGACGCTTCTTGCGGCGAAGGAACTGATGTTCAGGCCGGGCAAGCGGATGCGTCTGCTGGCTCGCGGGGAAGAAGAGGAAAAAGCATGATCCCGGTTCTCGCGTCCCTCTCAGCGGCGCTCGCGATTGCCGCTGGTGCTTTCGGAGCGCATGGGGCCTCCAGTCAGGAAGCCGCCGAATGGTTGCGCACGGGTGGCCTCTACCAGCTGATCCACGCGGTAGCCGCGCTGACGCTGGCGAATGGCGCGCGCGGTCCGGCGATCTTGCTCCTGATCGGGGCGGCGATCTTTGCGCTCACCCTCTATGTCATGGCTGCGGGGGGACCTCGCTGGCTGGGCGCGGTCACTCCTGTTGGCGGTACGCTGATGATCGCGGGATGGTTGTGGGCGGCCTGGGCTTATTGGCGCGCGTGACAGCCTGCCCTTGCTCCCGACCCCGCCCAAGCATAGATTAACCTCCATGGCCGAACAGCATCATCATCATCATCATCACGAACCGACTGGCACAAGTTTGGCAGACGCGGCCCGTAATGCTCTGGAAGCGCAGAATGAGCAGTGGACGCCGATGCGCGCTGCCATTTTCGAAGCGCTGGCCGCTGAAGAAAAACCCACGTCAGCCTACGACATTGCCGACAATGTTTCCAAAACACGGGGCAAGCGGGTGGCGCCCAACAGCGTCTACCGCATCCTCGACCTGTTCGTGGCGAACAATATCGCGATGCGTGTCGAAAGCGCGAACGCCTACATCGCCAATGCCCATCCGGGTTGCCGCCATGACTGCATCTTCCTGGTGTGCCGCAACTGCAAGGAAGCGACGCATGTTGATGACGACGCGGTCACTGGCGATGTGCGCGCTGTCGCTGAACATCAAGGTTTCCGGGCAGAACGGCCGGTGATCGAGATATTGGGAACCTGCGCCAAGTGCGTGGCGTGACGCGGCCGTTGCGCTTTAAACAGGAACGGCCTAGCGCGCTTGGGAGTCTATGTCTTTCATGAATGATCGCCCCACCACCCCGCTGCTTGACCAGGTGACCTGGCCGCAGGACCTGCGCACGCTGACGCCTGAGCAGCTGCCTCAGCTCGCCGACGAATTGCGGCAGGAGGTTATTTCCGCCGTGGGGGTGACTGGCGGTCATCTGGGGTCGGGGCTTGGCGTTGTCGAGCTGACGACGGCCATCCACTATGTCTTCGATACACCGAACGACAAGCTGGTCTGGGACGTCGGCCATCAATGCTATCCGCATAAGATACTGACCGGGCGGCGCGACCGGATCCGCACGCTGCGTCAGGGCGGCGGGCTGTCCGGATTCACCAAGCGGTCCGAAAGCGAATATGATCCCTTTGGCGCTGCGCATAGCTCGACGTCGATCAGCGCAGCGCTCGGCTTTGCGGTCGCCAGCAAGCTTGCGGGGAAGCCGGGCAAGGGCATTGCGGTGATCGGCGACGGGGCCATGTCGGCTGGCATGGCTTATGAGGCGATGAACAATGCGCGAGAGGCTGGAAACAGACTGATCGTCATCCTGAACGACAATGACATGTCGATCGCTCCTCCGGTGGGCGGCCTCTCCGCCTATCTGGCGCGCCTGGTGTCGAGCCGGGAATTCCTCGGCCTGCGCGACCTTGCCAAGCGGCTGGCGCGCAAATTGCCCCGCCCGCTGCACAATGCCGCACGGAAGACCGACGAATTCGCTCGGGGAATGGCGATGGGCGGCACGCTGTTCGAGGAGCTGGGCTTCTATTATGTCGGTCCGATCGACGGACATAATCTGGAACAGCTCATCCCCGTGCTGGAAAATGTCCGGGACGCAGCAGAGGGCCCCTGCCTCGTCCATGTGGTGACGCAAAAGGGCAAGGGCTACGGGCCGGCGGAAGCGGCAGCAGACAAATATCACGGCGTTCAGAAGTTCGACGTGATTACCGGCGCCCAGGCCAAGGCGCCTCCGGGTCCGCCGAGCTATACGGGCGTGTTCGCAAACGCCCTTATCGCAGAAGCGCAGCGCGACAGCAGCATCTGCGCGATCACTGCGGCCATGCCCTCGGGCACCGGCCTTGATAAGTTCGCACAGACGTTTCCGGATCGCTCCTTCGACGTGGGCATCGCCGAACAGCATGCCGTTACTTTCGCCGCAGGCCTTGCAGCGCAGGGCATGCGGCCATTTTGCGCGATCTACTCGACCTTCCTGCAGCGCGCCTATGATCAGGTGGTGCATGATGTCGCGATCCAAAATTTGCCGGTCCGCTTCGCTATCGATCGCGCCGGGTTGGTAGGCGCGGACGGATCGACGCATGCGGGCAGCTTTGACGTCACCTATCTGGCGACGTTGCCCAACATGGTCGTGATGGCTGCCGCTGATGAAGCGGAGCTGGTCCATATGGTGCACACCTGCGCGGTGCATGACAGCGGGCCGATCGCGGTTCGCTATCCCCGTGGTAATGGCACTGGCGTAGCGTTGCCGGAGACACCCGAGCGGCTGGAGATCGGCAAGGGCCGGATCGTCCGCGATGGTCGGCAGGTCGCCATCCTGTCGCTTGGGACGCGGTTGGAAGAAGCCCTGCGCGCGGCGGAGGCTTTGGAAGCCAGGGGCTTGTCCACCACGGTGGCCGATTTGCGATTTGCCAAGCCGCTGGATGAAGCGATGATCCGTCGCCTGTTGACCACGCATGAAGTGGCGGTCACGGTGGAGGAAGGCGCGATCGGGGGGCTCGGAGCCCATGTGCTGACGCTGGCAAGTGACCTTGGCCTTATCGACAATGGTTTGAAGCTGCGCACGATGCGGTTGCCCGACATTTTTCAGGATCAGGACAAGCCGGAGCAGCAATATGCCGATGCGCGGCTCGACGCGGCGGCGATCATCGATACCGTGTTGACCGCGCTGCGGCACAACAGCGCCGGAGTGGCAACCGAAGCCCGCGCTTAAAGCAACCAAATGGTTGCGCAAGATCGGAAGGCGGTTCATATAGGCAACCAGGAGGTTGCTTATATGTCTGACTCAATCACTAAGCGCGTCGAAATCGCGGCACCTGTTGAGCGGGTGTGGGACGCATTGATCGATCACGAGAAATTTGGCGCCTGGTTTCGGGTGGCGTTGGATCAACCCTTTGTCTTGGGCGGGGCATCGACCGGGCACATGACCTATCCCGGCTATGAGGATTATCGCTGGGAAGCGCGGGTCGTGGCGATCGAGCCCATGCGGCGCTTTGCTTTTGAATGGCCCGCGACTGGCGGTGACAAGCAGCTGATGGAAAGCGGCGACGCCGTGGCGGAGTGGACGTTGGTCGAGTTTGTGCTTGAACCGGCGGGCGACGGCACTGTGCTGACCGTGACTGAGAGTGGCTTCGACAAGGTGCCTGAGCCGCGCCGCAGTGACGTCATGCGATCCAATGACGGTGGCTGGGCGGAGCAGGTGCAGAATATCCGCCGCTATGTCGAACATTGAGGAAGCGCCTGCGCGGCTATTTGCGGCGCTTGGGGACACGACCCGCCTCGGGATGATAGGCCGACTTTCCAGCGGCGCGGAACGGTCGATCGCTCAACTCGGCGAAGATCTGCCGATCAGCCGACAAGCGGTGGCCAAGCATCTGGATGTCCTGCTGGGAGCGGGCCTGGTCCGCAGGACACGCAGAGGGCGCGAGGTTCTATTCGCCCTGGAGCCCGAAGGCGTGGCGGAGGCGCGCGATTGGCTCGATCAGGTTTCAGGCCAGTGGGATGACGCTTTGGGCAGGCTCAAGATGTTTGTCGAGAGCCAGCCCTAGCGTTCCCCGGTTTACTGCTGCGGAATGGCGGCGCGAGCATCCTGCCCATCGCCTTCGGGCGCGGCGATGATTTCGCGGGTTGCTGCGCCCTTGTCGACGACTTCCGTAGCGGGATCACCAACGGACGAGCGGATGCCCGCCGCCGCATTGGCGCGGCCTGCTTCGTTCAACGCTGCGCTTTCAGCCGCACTGCGCTGGGCAGGGCCGCCGAACATGGTTTCCATGGCGGCGCGGCTCGAATCCACCGACGCAGCGGCAGGCGTGCCGGGCGCGGGCGGGACCAGCGCATAATCGGGCGGGATTACCAGCGGAGCCTGGCGCGACACGGCGAATTCATCAGGACGTTCCCGATTGAACAGGCCGCCGCCGCCGCCGCAAGCAGACAGCATGGAAATCAGGCCAGCGGCGAGGATCAGTTTACGCATCAGTTCAGTGACTCCGTCTTTGCGCCCTTCTCGCGCAGCAGCAACGCCCGTGCAAGCAGGATCAGCACGCCAATCGTGATGGCGGCATCCGCCAGGTTGAAGATAAGGAACGGCCGCCATTCGCCAAAGTGCAGGTCGGCATAGTCGATGACATAGCCAAGGCGGATGCGGTCCACGATATTGCCGATCGCGCCGCCGAGCACGAGGCCGAGGGCAGCGACATCCTGCCGCGCCTTTTCCCGCCACATCCATACGCCCACGAAGCCGGCGATCAGCATCGTCATGCCGACGAGCAGCCAGCGCATCATGTCGGTGTTCGCGTGGAGGAAGCCCATGGAAACGCCACGATTTTCTAGCCATCGCAGGCGGAAGATCGGCAACAGCTCAATGCCTTCGTCCATCCGGCTCTTCAGCGCGAGCGGATAGGTGACGGTATATTTGATGAGCTGGTCCAGCGCGAGCGTGACGATAGCGACGGTCAGGCCGAGCGGGCGATGATTGATGGATGGCATCAGTAGCGCACCACATGCATTTCGAGTGATGAAGGTGACACGAAGAATTCCCTGAAAAGTGCCATCATTATCCGGTTCAGTTGCCGCCACTCGGCAGGCCATGGCCTATAGCCGAAGCCTGCGCCTGTAGGACAGCGCGTTTTCACCCCGTCAGCACTTCATCGCAACGGTTGCAGAGCGTGCCGTCTTCCTCAACCTCTGGCAGCAAACGCCAGCAGCGGCCGCACTTGTGCCAATCGCTGGGCTTGACGATGATGCCGTCGCCAATGCCGGTTTCGATGCGGGCAACGATGGCGATTTCGGCGAAGTTCACACCGTCGCTGGGGACCGCCATGCCCATGGTCACGTCGGCTTCAAGACTGGAGCGGATGACCTTTTCGCGGCGGAGGGGTTCGATGGCTTCGTTGACCTGATCGCGCTGGTTGCGGATTTCGGTCCATTTGTCGTCCAGGCCTTGGTCGAGCCAAGCGGCGTCAACCTGTGGCCATTCGAGGAAATGGACGCTTTCCGAATGGTTTGCGTAGCGGCTTTGCCATACTTCTTCAGCGGTGAAGGGGATGATCGGCGCGGCGTAGCGGACGAGCGCGTGGAACAGGGTGTCCAGCACGGTGCGATAGGCGCGGCGCTTGAGGTCGCTCTTCGCATCGCAGTAGAGGCAGTCCTTGCGGATGTCGAAGAAGAAGGCGGAAAGGTCGCTGTTGGCGAAGTCGAACAGCGCCCGGGTGTAGCGGCTGAATTCCAGCCAGTTTTCGCTGCCTGCACCCTTGTCGACCACGGCCTTCAGTTCGGCGTCGAGCTTCGCGAGAAGGTGGAGCATATAGCGCTCCAGTTCCGGCATTTCCGGGACCGGCAGCTTTTCCTCTTCCGAGAAATCGGAAAGAGCGCCGAGCAAGTAACGGAATGTATTGCGAAGTTTCCGGTAAGCGTCGGAGGAACCGGCCAGCACTTCCTTGCCGATGCGGACGTCGTCGAAATAGTCGGTGCTGGCGACCCAGACGCGCAGGATGTCGGAGCCGGATTCCGCGATGACCTTGAGCGGATCGACCACATTGCCGAGGCTCTTCGACATTTTGCGCCCCTGCCCGTCCAGCGCGAAGCCGTGGGTAAGGACAGCGTCGTAAGGCGCGCGGCCGCGGGTGCCGCTTGCTTCCAGCAGCGAGGACTGGAACCAGCCGCGATGCTGGTCGGAGCCTTCGAGATAGAGGTCAGCGCGGACGCCTTCACCATAGCGGCCTTCGACAACGAAGCTGTGGGTGGAACCGCTGTCGAACCAGACGTCGAGAATATCGTTCACAACCTCATAGTCGTTGAGGTCGTAATCGGGGCCGAGCAGCGCCTGATGGTCGGCGCCAAACCAGGCGTCGGCGCCGCCAGCCTTGAAGGCTTCAACGATGCGTTGGTTTACAGCCTTATCAACGAGGTATTCGCCGGTCTTGCGGTGGACATAGAGGGCGATGGGAACGCCCCAGGCGCGCTGGCGGCTGATGACCCAATCAGGGCGACCCTCTACCATCGAGCGGATGCGGTTGATCGAGCGTTCGGGCACCCAACGGGTATTCTCGATCGCATCGAGAGCCGTGCCGCGCAGGGTCGCGCCGTTGCCCTGGGCCGCAAGGATGGCTTCCTCCTCGGCGCAGCGGGGGACGATGTTGTCGCTGATGGCTCGGTCCATCGGGATGAACCATTGTGGGGTGCAGCGGAAGATGATCTTGGCCTTGGAGCGCCAGCTATGTGGGTAGCTGTGCTTGAAGTCGTCCGAAGCTGCGAGCAGGCCGCCTGCCTCGCGCAGGTCCGAGCAGATCGGGCCGTCCTTGCTGACGAACTTCGGGTTGATGACCGAGCCCTGGCCGCCGAGCCAAGCCCAGTCCTCGCGATATTTTCCATCATTTTCAACGGCGAAGACGGGATTTATGCCATGGGCTTTGCAGAGCGCGAAGTCGTCCTCGCCATGGTCGGGCGCCATGTGGACGAGGCCGGTGCCCGCGTCAGTGGTGACGAAATCGCCTGCGAGAAACGGGCGCGGCTTGGCGAAGAAGCCGCCGAGAGCGTGCATCGGGTGACGGGCTACGGCTCCGGCGAGGTCGGAACCTTTGACGACCTCCCATTCACTCTCATGATTTGAGAAGATTCCGGGGTGCCGTTCGCCACAACGCTTGAGGAACTCGGCAGCAAGCGATTCAGCAACCAGATAGGTATTTACGGTGCCACCCTCTGGGATCAGGACGTAGTTGATTTCCGGTCCATAAGCGAGTGCCTGGTTTACCGGGATCGTCCATGGAGTGGTGGTCCAGATGACCGCAAATGTCTTCAGATGCCCCTTTCCGAGCAACGCTTGAACGGCCGACGCGTTCGGCGCCTCCAAAATCTCGAACGCCACATCGATCTGGGTTGAGACGATGTCCTCATATTCGACCTCCGCTTCGGCCAGCGCGGTCTTCTCGACCGGGGACCACATGACGGGCTTGGCGCCGCGATAGAGCTGGCCACTTTCCGCGAACTTCAGCAGTTCAGACACGATGGTAGCTTCGGCGTCGAACTTCATGGTGAGGTAGGGATTGTCCCAGTCGCCCATGACGCCAAGGCGCTTGAACTGCTCCTTCTGCACGCCGACCCATTTGTCCGCATAGGCGCGGCATTGGGCGCGGAATTCCTGGGGCGGAACCTCGTCTTTGTTCTGCTTTTTCTTGCGATATTCCTCCTCGATCTTCCATTCGATCGGAAGGCCGTGGCAATCCCAGCCGGGGACATAGGGCGCATCTTTGCCAAGGAGCGACTGGCTGCGGACGATGATGTCCTTCAGCACCTTGTTCATCGCATGGCCCATGTGGATGTCGCCATTGGCGTAGGGCGGGCCGTCGTGGAGGATGAAGCGTTCGCGGCCTTTCCGGCGCTCGCGCAGCTTGCCGTAAAGGTCCATTTCCTCCCAGCGCTGCAGAATCGCCGGTTCCTTCTGCGCGAGACCGGCCTTCATCGGGAAGTCGGTGACGGGGAGGAAGACGGTGCTTTTATAGTCTGGCTGGTCGGTCATCTGGTCCGGTATCTGCTTGCATTGCCATTCGGCTCAAGACTGCGCCCCATTAAGAACAAGGGAAGGGCTTCGACAGGCTCAGCCCGAACGGGTGAGAAAATGTGCCCGGTGCATTAGGCGAGGTGCGGCGTTCTCGCAAGGATTTGCCGTGCGGCATCGCAGTCCCTGGCGATCTGGGCCGTGAGGGCGTCTAGGCCTTCATATTTCGCCTCTGGGCGGAGGAATTCGATCAGTTGCACCTCGATGCATTGATCATAGAGGTTTTCGGCGAAATCGAAGAAATGCGGCTCCAGCAACTCCTTGGGCGGGTCGAAGCTGGGGCGGATGCCGAGATTGGCGGCGCCATCAAGGACGCGGCCATCGGGCAGCAGGCCGCGCACGGCGTATATGCCATAGGCCGGGCGGAGATAATGGCCAAGATCGACATTGGCGGTGGGGAAGCCGATGGTGCGGCCCACCTTGTCGCCATGCTGGACAATCCCCTGGACGGCGAAGGGGCGTGTCAGGAGGCGGGTTGCGGTGGCGCAGTCACCGGCTTTCAGTGCAGCGCGGATGCGGCTGGAGGAGACCACCTCCCCACCCTCGTCCGTTATCGGCGCTACGGCTTCGGCGCTCATGCCACGGGCCGCGCCGAGTTCTGCCAGCGTCAAGACGGTGCCGGTGCGGCCTTGGCCGAAGGTGAAATCCTGGCCCGTGATCACGCCAGCCACGCCCATGCCATCGACCAGCAGATCAACGAAATCCTGTGGGCTCAAGGCGGCGAGTTGCCGGGTGAAGGCGAACACCAGCATCGCGTCGGCACCGGCGGCAGCGAACAGACGCTCCCGCTGGTCAAGGCTGGTGAGGCGGAACCAGGGGTTTTCCGGGCGGAACAGGCGCATGGGATGCGGGTCGAACGTTGCGACGATGACGGGACGGCCTTCCGCACGGGCACGATCCACCGCGCGGCCGACGACAGCCTGATGACCGAGGTGAAATCCGTCAAAATTGCCCAGCGCCATGATGCTCCCGCGCAAATGGGCAGGGATCGGGACGCCGCTTTCCAGCCGCTCCATGGCGCTGGCTATAGGCAGATGGCCGGGCGCTGGCAATGCGGCTTCACGAGCCAGCGTGGCGGTAGAAGGTGACGAAGCTGTAGGCCGGGTAGGCGCCATCGGCCGGATGGTCGGCGCGGGCGGTCTCCTCCCAATGCGCGGGATCGGGATAGGGGATGGAAGCGTCGCCGGGGGCGTCGATATGCACTTCGGTCAGCTCTATGCGGTCGGCATGGGGCAGGAAGAGATGATGGATCTCCGCACCGCCGATGACCATGGGGGAAGCACCGCCTGCGAGGTTGAGCGCGGACGCGACGTCATGGGCGACCTCTGCCCCCTCCCCGCTCCAGCCGGTGTCGCGGGTGAGGACTATGTGGCGGCGGCCGGGAAGCAGGCCGGGCAAGCTGTCGAATGTCTTGCGGCCCATGATCATCGGGTGGCCGAGGGTCAGGGCCTTGAAATGCTTGAGGTCGGCGGGCAGTCGCCAGGGCAGGCCGCCGTCCTTGCCGATCACGCCATTGTCGGCGCGGGCGAGGACGAGGACGACTTCCTGGATTTCGCTCACAGGGCCAGCCGGGTGACATGACCCATCTTGCGGCCGGGGCGAGCCTCATGCTTGCCATAGAGGTGCAGATGGGCGGCGGGATCGGCAAGGATCTCTGCCCAAGCGTCGGCTTCTTCGCCGATGAGGTTTTGCATCTGCACGCGCTGCGCTGCCAGTCGGGTGTCGCCCAAGGGCAGGCCGCAGATGGCGCGGACGTGATTTTCGAACTGGCTGGTGATGGCGCCCTCGATCGTCCAGTGGCCGCTATTGTGGACGCGCGGGGCCATCTCGTTGAAGACGGGGCCATCGGCGCTGGCGAAGAACTCGAGTGTCAGGACGCCGACATAGCCGAGCGCTTGCGCGACCTGCGCGGCGAGGGCGCGGGCGGCTTCCACCTGTGCTTCTATGCGGGGGCCTGCTGGGGCGGTGGAGGTGGAGAGGATGCCGTCGACATGGACGTTGGCGGGGGAATCCCAGAAGCGGACTTCGCCGTCAGCACCGCGCACGAGGATAACGGAAAATTCCTCCTCGAAGGTGACAAAGCCTTCGAGGATGGCGCTTTGCTGGCCAATGGCGTCCCAGGCGGTGGGTGCGTCAGCGGGATCGTTAAGGCGCGCCTGCCCCTTGCCGTCATAGCCCATGCGGTTGGTCTTCAGGATCGCGCGGCTGCCGATCGTTGCGATCGCCTGATGGAGGTCATCGAGGCTTTCGACCGAAGCGAAGGGCGCGGTGAGGCCGCCAAGATCGCGGACGAAATTTTTTTCGGCGAGGCGGTCCTGCGCTACGCGGAGGGCTTGCGCGCCAGGGCGGACTAGGCCGTGGGTGGAGAGGACCTCGACGGCGGCGGGGTCAATGTTTTCGAACTCATAGGTAACGACATCGACGCTGTCCGCGAAGGCGGCGAGCGCGACAGCGTCCTCATAGGCGCCACGGGTCCAGCGGGGCGATACGTCGGCGGCCGGGCCGCTTTCCTCTGGCGCGTAGATGTGGGTGCGGTAGCCAAGCTGCGCGGCGGCGATCGCGATCATGCGGCCGAGCTGGCCGCCGCCAAGGATGCCGATAGTGGAACCGGGCGCGATGGTCGTCATCTTATTCAGGCGTCTCCGCAACGTCATCGGTCTGCTTTTCGCGCCACATGTCGAGCCGCTCGGCCAACTCATCGTCGGTAGTGGCGAGGATCGCGGCGGCGAGCAGCGCTGCGTTGATCGCGCCGGGCTTGCCGATGGCAAGCGTACCGACGGGGATGCCGCCGGGCATCTGGACGATGGAAAGCAGGGAATCCATGCCCTTCAGAGCCTTTGACTCGACGGGCACGCCAAGGACCGGCAGGCGGGTCATCGCTGCGGTCATGCCGGGAAGATGGGCAGCGCCCCCTGCCCCGGCGATGATCACCTTCAGCCCCCGGCCCACCGCGCCGTTCGCATAATCATAGAGGCGTTGCGGCGTGCGGTGCGCGGACACAACCTTGCATTCGTGCGGAACGCCGAGCGCGCTCAGCGTATCGGCCGCGTGGCGCATGGTTTCCCAATCGGATCGCGATCCCATGATAATGCCGACGGTGGCGGCGCTTTCTCCGGTCATTCGCCTGATTTCCCCTGATGGCGCGGAAAGCACAGCCCCTTAGCCGGAGGACCGGCGAGGGGCAATGCGGGATTTGCGGACTTAACGCTCCGACAGATAATAGCGGTCCTTGGCGGTCAGGTCGTCGGCAAGGTCATAGACGATCGGCTGGCCGGTCGGGATTTCCAGTTCGGTGATTTCATCGTCAGAAATGCCCGAAAGATGCTTCACCAGCGCGCGGAGCGAATTGCCGTGGGCGGAGATGAGGACGCGCTTGCCCGCCTTCAGTTCCGGCACGATGCGGCTTTCCCAATAGGGCAAGACGCGGGCGATCGTGTCCTTCAGGGACTCCGTCGAGGGGATGGCGATGCCGTCATAGCGGCGGTCCTTCGACAGGTCGAACTCGCCGCCCGGCTCCAGCACCGGCGGCGGAATGTCGAAGCTGCGGCGCCAGACCTTCACTTGCGCGGCGCCATGCTTGGCTGCCGTCTCCGCCTTGTTGAGGCCGGTGAGGCCGCCATAATGACGCTCATTAAGGTGCCAGTCCTTTTCGACGGGCAACCAGAGCCGGCCCATTTCCTCAAGCGCGAGGTTCAGCGTCTTGATCGCGCGGGTCTGGACGGAGGTGAAGCAGCGGTCGAAGTCCAGGCCCTTTGCGGACATCAACTGGCCAGCGGCGCGTGCTTCCTCCACGCCCTTGTCCGTCAGGTCCACGTCCCACCAACCAGTGAAGCGGTTTTCCAGATTCCAGGCCGATTGGCCATGGCGGATGAGAACGAGGGTGGGCATGTAACGCATCTCCTGCACTAAGAGCGATGATGGCGCTTCCCATAACGCCGGAAATGACGGGCGCAAGCTTGTGCGCCGGGCGGGGCGTCCCACATTGCAGTCGGCCGGACGATCGGATAGCTCGAGCAGCTAAGCATAAGGAAGCGGCAAGTTGGCATTTGTGAAGGGCGTCTGGCGCATATTGGTGGCGATCAAGGACGGGCTGGTCCTGCTGTTCCTGCTCGGCTTTTTCGGCCTGCTCTATGCTGCCCTTTCCTGGTCGCCCAAGCCCGCGCGGAGCGTGAGCAGCGGCGCGCTGTTGCTGAAGCTGGACGGGACCATCGTCGAGCAACCGGCAGAGGTGGACCCCTTCTCCCTGCTGACGTCGTCGGGGCCACAGACGAAGGAATATCGCCTGTCCGACGTCGTCACCGCTTTGGAGGCGGCGAAGACGGACGGCAAGGTCAAGGCAGTGGTGTTGAACCTGGACGGCTTTATGGGCGGCGGTCAGGTCGCGATTTCCCGCGTGGGCAAGGCGCTCGACGCTGTTCGGGCGGCCAACAAGCCGATCTTCGCCTATGCGACCATCTACAGCGACGACGGCTATCAACTGGCGGCCCATGCCAGCGAGACATGGGTCGATCCGCTGGGCGGCGTAGCGATATTGGGGCGAGGCGGATCGGGGCTCTATTATAAGGGCCTGATCGATAAGCTGGGCGTCAATACCCATGTCTATCGCGTGGGGACGTACAAGAGCTTTGTCGAGCCCTTCATCCGCACGGAACAGTCGCCCGAAGCGCGACAGGCCAATCAGGCGCTGGCGGATGCGCTGTGGCAGGATTGGCAGGAGGAAGTCGCCAAGGCCCGCCCGCGCGCCAAGCTGGCCGCCTATGTCGCCAATCCGGCAGGCGCGGCGGAAGCGGCCCGGGGCAATTTGGCCAAGGCGGCGCAAAGTGCCGGGTTGGTCGATAAGCTGGGTGACGAGGCTGCGTTCGGGAAGCGCGTTGCGCAAGTTGCCGGTGAGCCATCCGACGATCGCGTCGGCGATTTCGCCAGCATTGACCTCAACAGCTATGCCAAGGCGCATCGGCCAGCCAAT
The DNA here is from genome assembly GCA_966211835.1 of uncultured Sphingobium sp. GTDB lineage: Bacteria > Pseudomonadota > Alphaproteobacteria > Sphingomonadales > Sphingomonadaceae > Sphingobium. The sequence continues at coordinate 46,502 of CBIHNV010000016.1, read as the reverse complement.
GACGGACAGATTGGCGTCATCACGGTGGCGGGCGACATCGTCGATGGCGATGGCGGCCCGGGTAGCGCAGCGGGGGACACGATTTCGGCCCTGCTCTACAAGGCGCTGTCCGAAAAGGATTTGAAGGCGCTGGTCGTGCGGGTTGATTCCCCCGGTGGGTCGGTGATGGCTTCGGAAAAGATTCGGCAGGCCATCTTGGAAGCCAAGCGGGAGGGCCTGCCGATCGTCGTTTCGATGGGAAATGTCGCGGCGAGCGGCGGCTATTGGATTTCGACGCCCGCCGATCTGATCTTTGCCGAACCTGGCACGATCACGGGGTCGATCGGCGTGTTCGGCATCTTGCCTAGCTTTGAAGGAACGCTCGCCAAGCTAGGGATTACGACCGATGGGGTGCGGACGACGCCGCTGTCCGGTCAGCCGGATATTGCTGGCGGCACGACGCCGGAATTCGATCGCATCATGCAGATGGGGATCGAGGATATTTATGGCCGCTTCGTCGGGCTGGTGGCGCAGGCACGGCGTAAGTCGCCCGAGCAGATCGACACCATCGCGCAGGGCCGGGTGTGGGATGGCGGCACGGCCCGGCAGATCGGGCTTGTCGATCGCTTCGGAGGGCTGGAGGACGCAATTGCCGAGGCGGCGAAGCTGGCGAAGATTGATCCCGCCAAGGCGAAAGTTTACCGCATCGAGAAGGAGCCGGACAAGTTTGCGGAATTCCTGCAGTCGATGACGGAGCGGGACGATGAGGATGCAGACGCGCCTCGCGACATGTTGAGCCGCCAGGCGATGATCCAGCGGCGTTGGGCGATGCAGGCGATTGCCGATGTGCGCGGCCTCATCAGCGGCGCTGGCGTGCGGGCGGATTGCCTGGAGTGCCGGGGCTATGGCGCGCCACGGCGAGTGAGTGCTGCGGATGAGCGCGGGTTGATGGGGTTGCTGGCCAGCCTTTGGCGGTGATGTGCGGGACGGTTCTTTCACCCTCGCCCCGCTGTGTTTGGTCACGAAGCGGGATGCCGGATCAAGTCCGGGATGACGGAAGTATGGATGACTGCTCAATCATCCTATGATCACCGCCCGCCTCTATAAGTCGGCAGGCCGATGCTTCGCCAGATCGCAATGGCGCGCAGCAGGAAGCCTAGCAGCGCCGCGATGAGACCGGCGGCTGGGACATCCAGGCCCCACCAGCGCAGGATGACGAACAGGCCCGATGCGAAGGCCGCAGCGGTCACATAGAGTTCTGGACGCAATAATATGGATGGTTCGTGGGCCAGCAGGTCGCGCAATATGCCGCCGACGCAGCCGGTGACGACACCCATCATGGCGGCGACGAAAGGCGGGATGCCGTAGCTCATCGCCTTGGCCGCGCCGAACACGGCGAAGGCGGCGAGGCCGATCGCATCGAGCCAGTCGAGCGCCCGGTCGCTCCAGAAGCGGCGGGGGGTGAACCAGATGAGCAGGGCCGCGACCATGCAGGTGATCGCCGGGACCGGATCATGCACCCAGAAGACGGGTGCGCCGATGAGGAGATCGCGGACGGTGCCGCCCCCTACCCCCGTCACCAGCGCGAAAAAGGCGAAGGTGACGAGCGTCTGGCCGAGCCGGGCGGCGGCCAGCGCGCCGGATGCGGCGAACACGAAGATGCCGACGATGCTGAGCGTTTCCAGCACCGGGCCAATCTGCTGAAAGGCGGTCGCAGGGGAAAGCATGAGCTTTGGTGGAGAGACGCCTGGGCCGATGCCGTGAGAGCACCGGCCCAGCAAGCGCCTTCTTACTTCGCCAGTTCAGCCTCGATCGCGGACACCAGAGCCGGATCATTGGGCGTGGTGCCGGGGGCGAAGCGAGCGGCGACCGAACCATCCTTGGCGATCAGGAATTTCTCGAAATTCCACAGCACTTCGGGTTCTTCGGTCGGGGTCATGCCGTAGCCACGGAGCTTTTCACGGAAGTCAGCGCCATCGCCATTTGCCTTGGGCTGTTCGCTCGTAAGCGCCGCGTAAAGCGGGTGCTTTTCCGGGCCGGTCACGACGATCTTTTCGAACATGGGAAAATCGACGCCGAAGTTGGTGGTGCAGAAGTCGGCAATTTCGTCATTGCTGCCGGGTTCCTGCGCGCCGAAGTCATTAGCGGGAAAGCCTGCGACGACGAGGCCCTTGTCCTTATAATCACTGTAGAGCTTTTCCAGCCCTTCATATTGCGGAGTGAGGCCGCATTTGGAGGCGACGTTGACCGCCAGCACCACCTTGCCCGCATAGTCGGCGAGGCTGGCGTCGGCGCCCTTGATCGTCTTCAATGGAATTTGCTGGATCGCGGTCATTGTCATCTCCTTGAGAATCCGGATGGCGCGGACCTTGCCATCATATCGCCGCGCCGAAAAGCCTGCCTGCGCCTGCCGTGATCGCCATCGCCAGCACGCCCCAGAACAACACCCTGATGACCGAGCGACCGATCTTCCCGCCACCCAGCCGCGCGCCGACATAGCCAAGCAGCGCAAGGCACAGGAGCGACGTCAGAACAATGACCGGCAGCGCCAGAGACGCAGGGCTGATCGCCGCTGCCAGCACGGGCGCGATCGCTCCGGCGGAAAAGGTGGCGGCCGACGTCAGCGCCGCCTGAACGGGCCGCGCCGTGCTGATGTCCGAAATGCCGAGTTCGTCGCGCGCATGAGCGGCCAGCGCATCGGCATCCATCAGCTGCCGGGCCACCTCTCCCGCGAGTTCCGGCGTCAGGCCGCGTTCCACATAGATGTTGCGCAGTTCCTGCCATTCCACATCCGGCTGCTGCGCGATCGCATGTTTTTCCTTGGCGAGGTCGGCGCGCTCCGTATCCGATTGGGCACTGACCGACACATATTCGCCAGCCGCCATCGACATGGCGCCCGCGAACAGCGCGGCTATGCCAGACAGCAGGATCGTATCGATCGCAGCGCCGGATGCCGCGACGCCCGCAAGCAGGCTCGCGGTGGATACGATCCCGTCGTTCGCACCCAGGACCGCCGCGCGCAGCCAGCCGACGCGGTTGACATAATGGACGGCATGATGCGCGCGCGCATGTTCGAGCGCGCCTGAAGCTGATCCTTCCATCCCCGTCATATGCGCTCCCTGATGTTTAGCCGCTCAAGCCCTCGGCCTTTTCGGCCAGTTCCAGCCAGCGTTCCTCTGCTGCGTCCTTGTCAGCGCGGGCCTGCTCGATCGCTTTAGTGAGTGCCGCGAAGCGCTTGGGATCGCGGGTGTAGAGCGACGGGTCGGCCAGCGCCTCCTCGTCGCGCGCGATGGCCTGCTCCAGCCTTTCGATCGTCTGGGGCAAGAGGTCGAGGTCGCGCTGATCCTTGTAGCTGAGCTTGGTCGCCGCTGCCTTGGGCGGCGGGGGAGCGGCAAGCGCTTTCTTTTCCGGGCGCGGGGCGCTGCGCGGCTGGCGCTTGGCGACCCAATCGGCATAGCCGCCGACGATGACATCGACCTGGCCGGAGCCGTCGAGGCCCAGCGTCACCGTGACCGTGCGGTCGAGGAAGTCGCGGTCGTGGCTGACGATCAGGACCGTGCCGTCATAGTCAGCGATCACCTCCTGCAAGAGGTCGAGCGTTTCGAGGTCGAGGTCGTTGGTTGGCTCGTCCAGCACCAGCAGGTTCGATTCGCGGGCAAACTCACGGGCGAAGAGCAGGCGCGACCGCTCGCCCCCGGAAAGCGTGCCGACGCGCGCTTCGGCCAGGGACGGATCGAACAGGAATTCCTTGAGGTAACCGTGGACATGCTTTCGCACCCCGCGCACGTCGATCCAGTCGCCGCCCTCCGCCAGCACGTCGCGGACGCGCTTGTCGGGTTGCATCAGGCTGCGCTGCTGGTCAATGAAGATCATGTCGAGCGACTTGGCCTGCTTGATGACGCCGCTGTCGGGCGCGAGTTCGCCGGTCAGGAGCTTCAGGAGCGTCGTCTTGCCAGCGCCGTTGCCGCCCACGATGCCGATGCGGTCGCCGCGCTGGATGCGCAGGGTGAAGTCCTTGATGACGGTGCGATCGCCGAAGCTCTTCGTCACATGCTCGGCGGTGATGACGCTTTTGGTCTTGCTGTCGTCGGCGGCGACGGCGATCTTCGCGACGCCCTGCGGCCCGACCATGGCGGCGCGCTGGGCACGCATTTCCCATAGCTTGGCGAGACGGCCCTGGTTGCGCTTGCGGCGGGCGGTGACGCCGCGTTCCAGCCAGTGCGCCTCTATCTTGAGCTTGGCATCGAGCTTTTCGGCGGCGCGCGTCTCCTCGGCATAGACGGCTTCCATCCAGTCTTCGAAGCCGCCGAAGCCGATCTCATTGCGCCGAATGGACCCGCGATCGAGCCACAGGGTCTGGCGCGTGAGGCGGGTCAGGAAGGCGCGGTCGTGGCTGATGACGATGAAGGCGCCGGAATAGCGGGCAAGCCAGCCCTCCAGCCAGTCGATCGCATCGATGTCGAGATGGTTGGTTGGCTCGTCCAGCAGCAGCAGGTCGGGTTCGCTTGCGAGTGCGCGGGCGATGGCGGCGCGGCGGCGTTCACCCCCCGAAGCGGTGGCTGCTTCGCGCGACAGGTCGATGCCGAGCTGACTGGCGATCGCCTCCACCTCATGCGCGGGCGGCGCATATTGGCCTGCAAGGGCGAAATCACGCAGAGTGGGAAAGCCCGCGACGTCTGGGTCCTGTTCCAGCATGATGACGCGCGCGCCCGGGCGAACAGAGCGCGTCCCTTCATCAGGTTCCACTTGGCCGGCGATCAGCTTGAGCAGCGTCGTCTTGCCCGCGCCATTGCGGCCGATCAGCGCCAGCCGGTCACGATCCCCGACAAAGATGTCGAGGTGGCGGAAAAGCCAGTGCGAACCCTGACTGAGTCCAAGATTTTCGAACGAGAATATGGGTGCGGCCATGGCGGTGCAGCTAGGACTTCCAGCGCGCCGGGGCAAGAGCATGTGGAACCACATGCTGTCTGGCGGCTTTCAGCGCGTGTCAGCGTCCGTTCATCGCAGCCGTTACAAATGGGCTGCATCGCTTTTTCAAGGAGATACGCTCATGAAGTCCGCCCTGGCCCTGATGGCCGCCGCCGCTGCTGTGTCGATCCCGGCCATCGCCGCCGCGCAGACCAATGTGACGATCGCCGAAACCGCGCCCGTCGTGACGCTGAACGTCACCGAGACGGTCGAAGCGGCGCCCGACCAGGTGGTGGTGGGCACCGGTGTCCAGACCCGCGCGCCGACAGCAGCGCAGGCGATGCGCGACAATGCGGCGAAGATGGACCGGCTGATCACAACCCTTGCCAAGGCAGGCATCGCCAAGAAGGACATCCAGACGAGCGGCATCAACCTGAACGCGCAATATGATTACAACAATCAGAATGGACAGCCCGCCGGGCCGCGTTTCATCGGCTATGAAGCGTCCAACCAGGTGACGATCAAGCTGCGCGACATCAAGAAGACCGGCCCATTGCTCGACACGCTGGTCGAAGCGGGCGCGACCAATGTCAACGGACCATCCTTTTCCATCGAAGACCCGACGCCGATGCTGACGCAGGCGCGCGCTGCAGCCTTGAAGACGGCAAAGGCGCAGGCGGATTTCTACGCGCAGGCGGCAGGCTATCGCTCCGCACGGCTTCTTTCGATCGCTGAGAGCAATAGCGGCGGGCGTCCTCCGATGCCGATGCTCGCCAGCCGGTTCAAGGCGGACGTAGCCGAAGCGACGCCGGTGGAACCCGGACAGGTTGGGTCGTCCGTCACGCTGACCGTCCAGTACGCGCTGGAACGCTAAAGCCGCCTGTCACCGTGCTGACGGCACCATTCACCACCTGTTCAATGCTTGTCGCCTATGGCATGCCATATGACGATGAAGCTTAGCAGCCTGATTGCCGGTGTGGCCGCCATCGCCGCGATGGTGGCCGTGCCTTCCTACGCGGAGGCCGGGCAGCGTGGTGAACAGGATGCCGCGCGCCGGGCGATGCTGGATGGGCAGACCATGCCTTTTTCGCTCATCAAGCGGCGGGTGGACGCAGCCATGGGAGGCGCGACCTACCTTGGTGCGGAGTTCAACCCAGGCTCCAACCGTTATCGCCTGAAATATGTGAAGGACGGCAAGGTGGTTTGGGTTGATGCTGATGGGCGCACGGGCGATATAACGGGCTGGGCGCACTGACGCGCCAAAGGGCAAAATACAAAGAAACGGAGCCATATGCGTCTGCTGATCGTCGAAGATGAACCAAACCTTGGGCAACAGCTCCGCAGTACGCTGGAGGGCGCGGGCTATGCCGTGGACCTGGCCGACGATGGCGAGGATGGCCATTTCCTGGGCGCGACGGAAAGCTATGACGCGGTCGTGCTGGACCTGGGCCTACCGACGATCGATGGCCTGACGGTTCTCGATCGCTGGCGCAAGGAAGGGCGCAGCTTCCCGGTGCTGGTTTTGACGGCGCGGGACAGTTGGTCCGACAAGGTTGCCGGGCTGGACGCTGGCGCGGACGATTATCTCGCCAAGCCGTTTCAGAGCGAGGAACTGATTGCTCGGCTGCGCGCGCTCATCCGCCGTGCGTCGGGCAACGCATCGAGCGAGCTGATCGCGGGCGACGTGCGTCTGGACACGCGATCGGGCAAGGTCACGCTGAAGGGTGAGCCGGTGAAGCTCACCGCGCAGGAATATAAGCTTTTGTCGTATCTTCTCCACCACAAGGGCAAGGTGGTCAGCCGGACCGAGTTGATCGAGCATATCTACGATCAGGATTTCGACCGCGATTCCAACACGATCGAAGTGTTCGTCACCCGCATCCGCAAGAAGCTGGGCGCGGACGTTATCACGACGATACGCGGCCTTGGCTACAGCCTGGACGAGCCGGGGCGCTGATCCTTCAGCGGTTAGGGCAAGCTACCTGTATGATTGGCCGGTTCCTTCCGCTTTCTGTAAGCGGGTAGAGACCTTCGACACCTTCGCGAACGGAAAGGGAGGTTCCGGCAGCAATCCATGACCGAGACCGCCGCCCCTCCCCCGGTTCGTTCGACCGGTTCGATCAGCCGCCGCATGATTGGCATTGCGGCGCTGTGGATCAGCATATTGCTGCTGGGCGGCGGGCTGGCGCTTGATCGCGTCCTGTCGCAGGCGATCACCCGGAATTTCGACGATGGGCTGAATTATGTGCTGACCGCGATGATTGCGTCGGCGGAGATCGGGCCGGATGGCGAAGTGCTTTTCAATCGCCCCCTCGCCGACCAGCGTTTCCTGGAGCCCAATAGCGGGCTCTATTATCAGATCAGTGCCCGGGGTCATGAGGATTGGCGATCACGATCACTGTGGGACCGCGCGTTACGGGTGCTGCCGGAGCATGATGACCGCAGCTTCCATGCCTATGACAGCAGGCAGTTTCCCGGCGAGGATCTGCGCATCATGGAGCGGACCATTGTTCTGCCCGGATCGGATACACGATGGATGTTCATGGTCGCCGCCGCCCGAGCGGGTTTGGACGACCAGATCAGGACGTTGCGATCGACGCTGACGCAGAGCTTTGCGCTGCTGGCGCTGGGCCTGATCGTGCTCACGACGCTGCAGACGCTGTACGGATTGCGGCCGCTGCGCCGGGTGCGCAAGGAAATCGTGCGGATGCGGGCGGGGGAAAAGAACCGCGTGACTGATCCAATGCCATCGGAAGTGCTGCCGATGGTCGAGGAACTGAACGCCCTGCTCGCCCATAATGAGCGGCAGGCCGAAGAGGCGCGGACCCATGCGGGTAACCTGGCCCATGCGCTCAAGACCCCACTGACCGTCATCATGAATGCCGCGACGGCGCAGTCAGCTGACTTGGGCGAGACGGTCATTCGGGAAGCGACCACGATGCGCCGCCAGGTGGATCATCACCTTGCCCGCGCTCGCGCGGTCGGGCGGCGGGGCGCTGCGCAGAGCCGGGCGGAAGTGTGGACGAGCTTGCAGGCGGTCGAGCGCGCGGTGCAGCGCCTTTATCCCGAAACGCGGATCGACATGGACGGCGACAAGGAGGTCGCGGTTCGCGTCGAACGTCAGGACCTAGACGAGATGCTGGGCAACCTGATCGAGAATGCCGCGAAATATGGCGGTGGCAGCGTCTTCGCCACGGTGAGCCGCGCGGGGCCCATGGTCGAGATCATGGTCGAGGATGACGGCCTGGGCATCCCGCAGGAGGAACGGACCCGGATATTTGACCGGGGCGTGCGGCTGGATTCGGGGAAGCCTGGAACCGGGCTTGGCCTCGCCATCGTGCGCGATGTCGCGGAAATCTATGGCGGGTCGATCGGCATGGAGGAAAGCGAGGATCTGGGCGGGCTGCTGATGCGGCTGCGGCTGCCTGCTGCCTGATGCGGCGGACGCTTTATCTTGCCGCTGGATTTCTGTCGCTGGGCCTTGGCGCGCTGGGCATTTTCCTGCCGCTGCTGCCCACCGTGCCGTTCATGATATTGGCGGCATTCTGCTTTGCGCGAAGCAGTCCCGCGCTGGAGGCGAGATTGCTAGATCATCCCCATTTTGGGCCGCATATCCGGCGCTGGCGGGACAAAGGGGCGATTAGCCGCAGGGGCAAGCGTGCTGCGCTGGCGGCCTTCGCGTTCAGTGCCGTGCTGGCGCTGTTCCTTGCGCCCTTCCCCTGGCTCCTGATCCCTCTGGCGGCTGCCCTGATTGGCGGCACATGGATATGGACTCGGCCGGAGGGTGACGCCTGAAGCGGCGTCAGTTCATCGCAAGGATCATGTTGCGGACTTGCAGGAACACTTCCTTTTCCCATTTGCGGCCAGAGAAAACGCCGTAATGGCCCGCGCCGATTTGCAGGTGATGGCGCTTCAGATGCGGACGGAGCCCGGTGCAGAGCGCATGGGCGGCGGCCGTTTGACCGACCGCGCAGATGTCGTCCTTTTCACCCTCGACGGTGAGTAGCGCCGTCTTGCGAATGGCGCCGGGGTTGACCGGACGGCCGCGATGCTTGAGCTCACCCTTGGCCAGCAGGGTCCGCTGGAACACGCGATCGACGGTCTCAAGGTAGAACTCCGCGGTCATGTCGAGCACCGCGAAATATTCCTGGTAGAAATCCTTGATCTTCGCCGCCTCTTCTTCCTTCCCGTCAGCGAGCAGCTGATACAGCTCGCGATGCTGGGCGCCGTGGCGTTCCAGGTTCATCGACAGAAAGGCGGACAGTTGCAGGAAGCCCGGATAGACCCGCCGTCCAGCGCCGGGATAGCGCAGCGGCACCGAGGTGATGAGGTTGCGTTCGAACCATTCGATCGGGCGCTCGTTCGACAGTTCGTTGACCACCGTCGGCGCAGCGCGCGGATCGATCGGGCCGCCCATCAATGTCATGGATCGCGGGGTCGCGGCGTCACCATCCTCCGCCATCAGCGCGACGGCGGCGAAGGCTGGTACGCAGGGCTGGCAGACGGACAGCATATGCGAGCCGGGGCCAAGTTCCTGCATGAAGGTGATGACATAATCGACATAATCGTCGAAGCCGAACTGTCCGGCCGACAGCGGAACGTCGCGCGCATTTTTCCAGTCGGTGATGTACACATCATGGTCGCGCAGGAGCGTCCGCACGGTACTGCGCAACAAGGTCGAGAAATGGCCCGACATTGGCGCGACCAGCAATATGCGGGGCTGCTCCGTTTCCACTTCATCCTTCGCGAAGTGAAGCAGGTTGCCGAAAGGGAGATCGAGCAGCACTTCCTCTCGCACTGCAACAAGGGCATTGCCGCTACGGACTTCGTCTATTCCGTAGGAGGGCCGCTTATGGGTGAGGCGCGCGCCCTGGAACACATCCATGAGTGCGAACATGCGGCGGGGCATGGGCCAATCGGCAACAGGACCGATTTTGTCACGCAGACCAAGGGCCAGTTCAGCACCGAAACGAGCCGGAGCCAGCATGTCCTCAAGAGCTTGATAGCCAGTGTATAGCATCGTCATAGTATGAACGGCGCCCCAAAATGTTCCCCTGGCCGATTCGGCCCCCTCCGTTCGATATACTGTTTTTGCGTATTGCACTGCATCATGTTTGATGGAAAAACATGGCTATCGGGAGGATCGCCATGGCCGCAGCGGAATTGACGATATCGAGCAAGATTTATTCCTCCTGGTCACTGCGCGGCTGGTTGCTGTGCCGACTGGCGGGATTGCGCGTCACTGAAAAGATGGTTGCGCTGGAAAATCTGGAGAACCGGGCGGAGCTTTTGCTGCTGACGCCTTCCGTTCTGGTACCGCGGCTGACGCATGAAGGGGCCAGCGTTTGGGATACGCTGGCGATCGCGGAATATCTGCATGAGCTTTATCCCAATGCAGGCATGTATCCCAAGGACCGGATCGCGCGGGCACATTGCCGGTCGATCTCAGGCGAAATCCATTCCGGTTTTGCCAACCTGCGTTCCGCCCTGCCGATGAACCTGAAGGTCCGGCACAAGAAGTTTCCGATTTTTTCAGGCGCCAAGCCCGACATCGAGCGGGTGGAGGCGATCTGGACCGAATGCCTTGGTTCCTATGGCGGGCCTTGGCTGTTCGGGGACAGTCCGACTGTGGCGGACGCGATGTTCGCGCCCGTGGTGCAACGCTTCCTCACCTATGCCGTGAGGTTGCAGGGCCCGGCGGCAGCTTATTGCGACACGGTCAACAGCTGGGACCTGATGCGCGAGTGGATCGAGGATGCGCGCAAGGAAGCGGACGAGGTTGAGGAGCTCGACGTAGAGTTTTGAGGCTTGGCAGGCCGGTCAGGCCCTTAGCTGAGCCAACCAGTCGCCGATCATCGCACGGCCTGCCGCCACGGCTGCGGGGCCATGTTCATCATGATCGCGGCGCAGGGCGATGCCGCATTGCCGGGCGACGTCCAGATCGGCCCAGAAATGGGTGAGCCAATCATCGAAGCGCGGGTCCTCACCCATTTCGGCGTGGAATTGCAGCGCCAGAAGATTGCGGCCGCGGCGGAAGGCCTGATGGGCATAAGCATTTGTTGAGGCGAGCAATTCAACGCCGCGCGGCAATTCGAAGGTATCGCTATGCCAATGGAGGACCGGCACATCCTGTATGTGCCGCAATGGCGACTCGGCGCCTGCTCCGTTCAGCGTGACAGGCGCGAAACCCAGCTCCATAGCCTCGCCGGGATAGACGCGTGCGCCCAGCGCCGCAGCGATCATCTGACTGCCAAGGCATACACCCAAGGTGGGGAGATCTTGCTCCAGCCGGGCGGCGAGTTTGCCGACTTGCACCGGAATCCACGGATGGATGTCATGTTCATAGACGCCCATCGGCCCACCCATCATGATCAGCAGGTCAGGCGTGCAAAGGTCGACATCGGCAAATTCGGGGCTCGCCACGTCGATCCTCTCGATCTCGTAGCCCGCAGCTTCGATCGGCTGGAGAAACCCGGCCGCTCCCTCTCGCGGCACATGACGGACGATGAGTGCTTTTTTCATTGCTGATGGCATGCCTAACGGATCAGCGGCACGCTCGCCACCCCAGGCTTTCTTGAGGAGGCGATAACCAGCCTATCGGCGACCGGGAGCCCGGGTCCGCCAGATGCGCCAGAGAGCCACAAAGCCGATCGCGCTCCAGACGATGTTGAGGACCATGGAGGGGATCGCGCCATGCCACCAGGTGTTCAGCACGAAAAAGGCGGCGCCAAGAGCGTTCATCCACTGGAACAGCGCAGAACGGCCGGAGAGACGCCCCGTGGAGACGAGGATATAGGCGCCGAGGACGAGCAGCGCGCCGAGCCAGCCTACAAGTTCGATGAAGATGGTCATGCGGGCAGTCCTGGGGAACAGTTGCGGCTATGGTTCACGCGGAGGCGCGGAGACGCGGAGGGGAATTGGGTTAGGTTGCTTTGTTCGTTGACCCTGTCGAGCCAGAGCTGACCCTGGAGTTTGTCGCCGTCTCGTCGAAACGCAACATGTTCCTGCGAAGGCAGGAAGCAAACTGAGCAGTGGGAGTGGTTTTCTGCCTTCGCAGGAAGTAGGCATTTTTCGGAGACCCGGCTCGGTCAGCGCCTGATGAAAGCGCCCACCTTACCCAGCTTATCTCCGCGCCTCTGCGCCTCCGCGTGAACAAAAAAAAGGCCGCCTCCTTTAAGGAGACGGCCTTTGATCAAATCAGAATGTCAGCCGATCAAGCGGCCAGCTTGCGCAGGACATACTGGAGGATGCCGCCGTTCATAAAATATTCGAGCTCGTTCACGGTATCGATGCGGCAGAGCGCAGTGAAGGTGAAGGTCGAGCCGTCGGCGCGCTTCACGATTACGTCCACGTCCTGACGGGGCTTGAGGCCCGCAACATTCTGGATGGTGAAGGTTTCATCGCCGGTGAAGCCGAACGTGTCCTTGCTCTCGCCATTCTTGAACTGCAGCGGGAGCACGCCCATGCCGACGAGGTTCGAGCGGTGGATACGCTCGAAGCTTTCGACGATCACGGCACGAACGCCGAGCAGGTTGGTGCCCTTAGCCGCCCAGTCGCGCGACGAGCCGGTGCCATATTCCTTGCCGCCGATGACGACCAGCGAAGCGCCGTCCGCCTTGTGCTTCATCGCCGCGTCGTAGATCGGCATGACTTCGCCTTCGTAGCGGGTCATGCCGCCTTCGACGCCGTCCAGCATCAGGTTCTTGATGCGGATGTTGGCGAAGGTGCCGCGCATCATCACTTCATGATGGCCACGGCGCGCGCCATAGCTGTTGAAGTCGGCCTGGGCGACCTGATGCTCCGACAGCCACTTGCCTGCGGGCGAAGTCGCCTTGATCGAACCGGCGGGCGAAATGTGGTCGGTGGTGATCGAGTCGCCGAAGATGGCAAGCGGCTTGGCCTCGACAATGTCGGTGACCGCGGCCGGGGTCATGGTCAGCCCTTCGAAGTAAGGCGGGTTGGCGACATAGGTCGAACCAGCGCGCCAGCTGTAGGTCGCCGAACCGGTAACGTCGATCGCCTGCCAATGCGCGTCGCCCTTGTAGACGTCGGCATAGCGTGCCTGGAACATGGCGCGATCCATGCAGCCCGCCATGGTGGTGGCGACTTCGTCGTTGGTGGGCCAGATGTCCTTGAGGTAGACAGCTGCGCCATCCTTGCTGGTGCCGATCGGGGTCGTGATGAAATCCTCGACCACCGTGCCCTTCAGCGCATAAGCGACGACCAGCGGCGGCGAGGCGAGGAAGTTTGCGCGGACGTCTGGCGACACGCGGCCTTCGAAGTTGCGGTTGCCCGAGATCACGGCAGCGGCAACCAGGCCATTGTCGTTGATCGCCTTGCTGATCGGCTCGGCCAGCGGACCGGAGTTGCCGATGCAAGTGGTGCAGCCATAGCCAACCAGGTTGAAGCCGATGGCGTCGAGGTGCGACTGAAGACCAGCCTTTTCCAGATAATCAGTGACCACCTGCGAACCGGGGGCGAGCGAGGTCTTGACCCAAGGCTTGGGCTTCAGGCCGAGTTCGTTCGCCTTCTTGGCGACGAGACCGGCGGCGACCAGGACGCCCGGGTTGGACGTGTTGGTGCAGCTGGTGATCGCGGCGATGGTGACGTCGCCGTCGCCAATGTCGAAATCCTTGCCTTCGACGGGAACGCGGGTCTGAGCCTTCTTGTAGACATTGTCCATGTCGGCGTTGAACACGTCATCGACTTCCGGCAGCGAGACGCGGTCCTGAGGGCGCTTGGGACCGGCAAGGCTGGGGACGACGGTCGACAGATCGAGTTCCAGCGTGTCGGTGAAGACCGGCTCAACCGACGGGTCGATCCAGAAGCCCTGCTCCTTGGCATAGGCTTCGACCAGCGCGATATTCTCTTCGGTGCGACCGGTGAGGCGCATATAATCGAGCGTCTTGTCGTCGATGCCGAAGAAGCCGCAGGTCGCGCCATATTCCGGCGCCATGTTGGCGAGCGTCGCGCGGTCAGCCAGCGTTAGCGAAGCGAGGCCGGGGCCGAAATATTCGACGAAGCGGCCCACCACGCCGCGGGCGCGCAGCATCTGGGTGCAGGTGAGGACGAGGTCGGTGGCGGTGACGCCTTCCTTCAGCTCGCCGGTGAACTTGAAGCCGACGACTTCGGGGATGAGCATGGAGACGGGCTGGCCAAGCATGGCAGCCTCAGCCTCGATACCGCCCACGCCCCAGCCGAGCACGCCCAAGCCATTCACCATGGTGGTGTGGCTGTCAGTGCCGACGCAAGTGTCGGGATAGGCGACGGTGACGCCGTCGGGGCCTTCGCTCGACCAGACGGCCTGCGCGATATTTTCGAGGTTCACCTGGTGGCAAATGCCGGTGCCCGGGGGGACGGCGTAGAAGTTCGCGAGGCTCTTGCTGCCCCACTTCAGGAAGTCGTAGCGCTCCATATTGCGCTGATATTCGATTTCCATATTCTGTTCGAACGCCTTGGGCGTGCCGAATTCATCGACCATGACCGAGTGGTCGATGACGAGGTGCACCGGCACCTGCGGGTTGATCTTGCTGGCGTCGGCGCCCAGCGCGTTCATCGCGTCGCGCATGGCGGCGAGGTCGACCACGCAGGGAACGCCGGTGAAGTCCTGAAGCAACACGCGAGCCGGGCGATACTGAATCTCGCGCTCGGCCTTGCCCTTGTCATTCTGCCAATCGACGATCGCCTTCACGTCTTCGGTGGTGACGGTCACGCCATCTTCGAAGCGGAGCAGGTTTTCCAGCAGCACCTTCATCGAGAAGGGAAGACGCGAAACATCACCCAGCTTGGCCGCAGCCTTCTTCAGCGAATAATAGGCGATGTCCTTGCCGCCGACCTTCAACGTGTCGCGCGTGCCGAGAGTGTCCTGTCCGATGGCGGTCATGAGTCGTGCGTCTCCTCGCAATGCCCGGCCAAGGGGCTAGGAGGATAACGACATTCCGCCGGCGTCTGCCCCCACATCATGGCGGCATCAGGGTGGCGGGATGCGCCCCAACCAATGGCCGAAGCGGGTATGTCCCTTGATGGGCGCCGCCATAGCGCCTGCACCCGCCAAGTCAATGCGAAGGCGCGAAATGAGACATGTCGCCAATCTTTATTATAGACGGCGTCCCGCGGCGCGGGATACATTGAGGTGTAATCGCGTTCTGGCAGGTGGAGCGGGTTACCATGAAAATAAAGCGGGTCGCGCGCTCTGACTTAAGTTGTTGCATCGCAGTGATTTGAAATATCTACGATATTCTTCACTCGATGACCGATAATATGTCTGAGGAGGAAGAGACGATGCGCCCAGTTTCCAGCCTCGCGACCGGCAAGTCATTTGACCCGGCCCTAAGGGGATATATCATCCACTATCATGTTGGCGAGGCCAACCATTGTCCTAGCTGCGGCCGAAGCCAGTGGATGGTCGGCCGCCTGATGGCCGAATGCGCCTATTGCGAGACTGCGTTGCCGCTTGAGAATAATCGCGGTGTCGGCGCATGCGCGCGCTTCGTACACACCAATAGCCCGATCACGCCGGGCGATCCCGTGACCGTCTGACATGTCATCGCTGTCGCCCGAAAATCAGGCGGCGGCTACACCTTCCACTTCGACTATGCCCTCTCCGGCATAATAGCCCTGCACGCGCACGCGCTTTTCCACATGGTCAACGGGCACGCGCAGCAGGACAAGGCGAAAGGTCCCGCCCAGATCACGCTGGAGCAGAAAACCGGCTTCGTCCCTTATCAGCCTGCCGGTTTCATCGACTCCAGCGCCAATCTCTATCATGCGGTCAGTCTATGGCGTTCTTGATCCCTTTTCCAGCCAACAGGCCGAGAACCAGGAAGATCACGAACAAGGCGATCGCAAGGAAGAAGAGTATCTTGGCGATACCGACAAAGGTGCCAGCAGCGCCGCCGAAACCCAGGATCGCCAGCACCGCCGCGATCACGAGTGAGATAATGGCCAAGCGGATCATGATGTAATCCCTCATTGTAACAGATGATCGTTGAACGGATAACGCCGCTGGCCGGTTCCCCGCTCTTCACGGCCGGAGATTTTCGCGCACTGATCCGTTACCACGTTCGCAAGCTCCTCTCACATGTGCAGGCCATCCATGACCTTATCGCTCGACAATCCCGCGCTGTTCATCGACCGCGCATTCATAGGCGGCGAGTGGGTGGGCGCTGCGTCCGGCGCTACTGTGCCTGTCGACAATCCTGCGACCGGGGCGGTGATCGGCACCGTGCCCGATTAAGCCGTCCGAACTGACGCCCTATTCCGCGCTGGCTCTGGCCAAGCTCGCGGAAATGGCAGGCTTCCCAGCGGGAACTTTCAGCATCGTCACCGGCGACGCGAAGGCCATCGGCGGCATCATGACGTCAAGGCCGGTTGTGCGGAAGCTGTCCTTTACGGGTTCCACCCGCGTGGGAGCGCTGCTGATGCAGCAGTCCGCCGCTACGTTGAAAAGGCTGAGCCTGGAACTTGGCGGCAATGCACCGTTGATTGTGTTCGACGACGCCGACCTGGATTTGGCGGTGGCGAGCACCATGGCCAGCAAGTTCCGCAATGCAGGGCAGACCTGCGTCTGTGCGAACCGCATATTGGTGCAGGACGGTATCCACGACGCCTTTGCAGAGCGTCTTGCCAAAGCGGTTTCTGCGCTCAAGGTCGCGCCGGGGGATCAGGCAGGCAGCACGATCGGCCCTCTGATCAACAGCGCCGCGGTGGAGAAGGTGAAGGCACATGTGGGCGATGCCCTGGAACATGGCGCGAAAGTCTTCGCCCAGGCGGAGGGCGCACAGGGCGAGCGGTTCGCGACCCCCATGGTGCTGACCGGAGCGACCCGCGACATGCGGCTGGCGGATGAGGAAACCTTTGGCCCGGTAGCGCCGATCTTCCGCTTCACCCATGAAGAGGAGGGCATCGAGATCGCCAATGGCACCAGCTACGGCCTCGCCAGCTATTTCTACACCGAAAATCTGCACCCCGCATTCCGCGTCGCGGAGCGTCTGGAGGCGGGCATGGTCGCGCTGAACACTGGCGGCATTTCGATGGAGATGGCGCCCTTTGGCGGGGTGAAGATGTCAGGCTTCGGACGCGAAGGGGCGCATATGGGGATCGAGGAATATCTGGAGACGAAGACATTCCATGTCGGCGGGCTGAAGCTTTAAGGTCAGAACCAGAAGCGCACGCCCATGACCAGAGCCGTCGCGGAGGCGTCGTCGCCATCGGCGCGGGCGAAGCGGGCCGTATCACCCAGCTTGCGCTGCCAGTTCACGCCGACATAGGGCGCGAACTCACGGGCGAATTCGTACCGCAGTCGCAGGCCGAGTTCGATATCCGACAATCCTGATCCGATGCCGAGTTCGGGGACATCCTGCGCCGCGAAGTTCATTTCTGCAGCAGGCTGAAGGATCAAACGCTGGGTGATGCGCTGATCATAGCTTGCCTCCAGCCGCGCATGTGCTTCGCCCTTTGTGGATAGAAAGGCCTGCGCGCTGACTTCGAACCAGTAAGGCGCGAGGCCATCTATGCCGATGACGGCATAGCTACGGTCCTGGCCGGGACTGAAGTCGTGCCGCACGCCTGCCTCAAGATTGAACCAGGGATCGATCGCGCGGCTGTAGAGCGCCTGCACTTCGGCATGCTCCAGCCTGCCCCGGGCCTCGCCCTCGCCTTCTGTCTTGAATGCGAACCGGTTGATGTCGCCGCCGATCCAGCCTTCTCCCTCCCAATGAGAGGTGTTGGCGCCCTCCCCCATTCTATATTCCAGGCGATCGAGCATCAGCTTGGAAAAAGCCATGCCGCCATTTTCCCTGATCATGGCGGTGCGGGCGCGCGCCATCTCATCGGGATCATAAAATGCATCAGCGGCGTGGTCGCTGGGAAGTCCCGGCGCTGTTCCCTGCGGGGTAGCCGGAGCGCCAACATGGCCCGCGTGGGGATCGTCGGCTGGTTGGGGCGGAGCGCTCTCCATCGTCGGCGCCTGCTCCGTCGCGCCGTGATGCATATGGCTGTGATCCATCTGCTGCGCCTGAGCGGGAAGCGCGATGGGCAGCAGCAGGGCCGCGAGCGCGCATCTCATCATGCCGCCCCCTCCCCGTGCCGCACCGTGACGACGCGCATCATGCCGGAATGCATGTGCATCAGCATATGGCAGTGAAAAGCCCAATCCCCCAAGGCATCGGCCGTCAGGTCAAAGCTGAGTTTCGCACCGGGGAGCACATTCACCGTGTGCTTGAGCGGGTTATGTTCGCCCGCACCCGTGACCAACTCGAAGAAATGGCCGTGCAGGTGGATCGGATGCGGCATCATCGTGTCGTTGATCAGGTTCACCCGTACCCGTTCCATATGACGGAAAGCAATGGGCTCCGCGCCATCCGACAGCTTCACCCCATCGAACGACCACATATAGCGTTCCATGTTAGCGGTGAGGTGGATGTCGAGCGTCCGGGTCGGTGGGCGCCGGTCCTTGTGCGGGTGCAGCGATTTAAGGTCGGCATAGGTCAGCACGCGGTGCGGCACGTCCTCCAGACCTGTCGGACGGTCAGCGGTCCGGTCCACAGGCATGGGGGATAGCGTGGCGACGCCCGGACCCATGCGAGCCTGCGGCGCTACGGACTTGTCGCGCATCTTCATGGAGTGTCCGGCCATGCCTTCATGGGCGGGCTGCTTAGGGTCCATCGTACCGCCCTGGCCCATGTCCATTGCGGCCATGTCCATTCCCATGTCCTTCATTCCGAGCAGGGGGCGCTGCCGCAGCGCAGGCACGTGGGCGACCATTCCGATGCGCGGCGCCAACGTCGCGCGGACGAGTCCTGACCGGTCGATCGCTTCGGCGATGAAGCCATAGGGCCTTGCTTCTTCGGGGCGGACGACCACATCATAGGTTTCCGCGATGCCGATCTGGAATTCGTCCGTTTCGACCGGCTGCACATGCTGGCCGTCGCATTGCACGACCGTCATGGGCAGCCCCGGCAGCCGGATATTGAAGTTCGTCATTGCCGACGCATTGATGATGCGCAGGCGCACCCGCTCACCTGGGCTGAAGAGGCCCGTCCAATTTTCCGCAGTCCCGTGCCCGTTGACGAGGAAGCTATATGTCGATCCGGTCACGTCCGAAATGTCGGTCGGGTCCATCCGCATCGCGCCCCATTTCAGGCGCTCACTTGCTGACTGGTCCTTGCCCGCCAAAAGACCGGCGAGCGTCTGCTTTTGCATGTTGAAATAGCCGCCCATCTGCTTGAGCCGCTTCAACAGGATATGGGGATGGACGGGGCTCCAATCCGACAGGACGATCACATGTTCCCGTTCGGCCTGCACCGGGTCGCGCCCGGCGGGATCTATGACGATCGGCCCATAATGTCCGATCGCCTCCTGCATGCCCGAATGGCTGTGATACCAATAGGTGCCGGACTGGCGCACGGGGAATTTGTAGGTGAAGGTCTCACCCGGTCGAATGCCGGGAAAGCTGATGCCGGGAACGCCATCCATCTGGAAGGGCAGGATCAGACCATGCCAGTGGATCGACGTGTCTTCCTTCAGATGGTTGGTGACCGAGAGGCGGACATTCTGCCCCTCCTTCAGCCGGATGAGCGGCGCGGGCAGCGTGCCGTTGATCATCACCGCATGGGCAGAGCGCCCGCCGGTTGAGAAATGGCCGTTTGCCACGGTGAGCGCGATGTGCTCGCCCTGCAGCGCTCCCGGCGTCGTGGCAAGCCCGGCAGTGCCGCTTTGGGCCCAGGCGGGGAAGAGCTCGCCAAGTGCCAGAGCGCCGCCGAGCGTGCCAAGTCCTTGCAGGATACTGCGCCGGTCCAAGCCGCTCACAGCGATGATCCTGCGCCGCGAACGAAAGAGATCTCCTGCACCTTCCAAACCTCATGAAGCTGATTCCGAGGCGGGCCTTAGCCTAGACCCAGCCTTCAAGCACCTGGTTGGGCGGACGGTGGCCATCGGCCCAGCTGCGGATGTTGGCGATCACGCGCGCCCCGGTGGCGTCCCGCCCTTCGAACGTCGCCGATCCCATATGGGGCAGCAACACGACGTTGGACAGCGCGAGCAGGCGCGGGTCCACGGCGGGCTCATGCGCATAGACGTCCAGTCCCGCGCCCGCGATCCGTCCTTCCGCCAATGCAGCGATCAAAGCCGGTTCATCCGTGATTTCAGCGCGCGAGGTGTTGATGAGATAAGCGTCGGGCCGCATCAACCCAATGCGCCGCGCGTCGATCATGCCCCGGCTGTCCGCATTGAGCGGGCAGTTTATCGACACGATGTCGCATTCGCCGAGCAGCGTATCGACATCGGCATGCCAGGTCGCTTCCAGCTCATGTTCCACCTCGAACGGCAGGCGGTGGCGGTTATGATAGGCGATCGACAGCCCGAACGCGGCGGCCCGTTTGGCCACCGCCCGGCCGATCCGGCCCATGCCGATAATGCCAAGCTTCTTGCCGCCGATGCGGTGGCCGAGCATGCCCGACGGGCTCCAGCCGGGCCAAGTGCCGGATCGGACCAGCTTTTCGCCCTCTGCCAGCCTGCGGGGGACCGACAGGATGAGCGCCATCGTCATGTCGGCGGTGTCCTCCGTCAGGACGCCGGGTGTGTTGGTGACGATGATGCCCTTTCGCCGGGCGGCGCCAAGATCGATATGATCGACCCCGCTGCCAAAGCTCGCGATCAATTGCAGACGATCGGGCGCGAGGTCGATGAGGGCGGCATCGATCTGGTCCGTAACCGCCGGAACGAGTACGTCGCTCTGGGCCATTGCGCGGGCAAGCGCGGTGCGGTCCATCGGCACGTCGCCCACATTGAAAACAGCGTCGAACAGTTCGGCCATCCGTGCTTCCACATTGGGAGGCAGGCGGCGCGTGACAACGACGCGCGGCTTGGCGGGACGCGGTTTCTTGGCCATGCACAGCCGCTATGCCCGGTAGTGGCAGTGGTCAAGCGCTTATGCCTGACGCTCAAGACAATGGTTGTCGGACGAGTTGGCCGGACGCTATAGCAGTGCGTCACGTGAAGGGGAAAGAACGGGGATGAAGAGGTATCTGCCTCACGCAGCGATTGTCGCCGCCGCGCTAAGCATCGCAGGCGGTACATCGGCGGCTCCGTCAAAGCCTGTCCCCTATTGGGCCTCGCTCAGCCATGACGAGGCGCGCATGCGCGTGGGCCCCAGCCTCGATTACCCGTCAAACTGGGTTTACCGCCGTAGGGATCTGCCGGTGAAGGTGGTGCAGGTGCTTGGCCTTTGGCGAAAGATCGAGGATCCCAGCGGCACACAGGGCTGGATGCATGTTCGGCTGCTCAGTGATACGGCGACTGCGATCGTAACGGCATCGGTTGCGCCGATGCGGCAGGGCCCTAGTGAAGGCGCGCGCACCGTGTTCCGGGCGGAAAAGGGCGTGGTGGGGCGGCTTTCATCCTGCAGCGATGGCTGGTGCGGTTTCGATGTAGGCGGCCAGCGCGGGTTCGTGCGCGCGACCGATGTTTGGGGCGCGACTTCCTGACGGCCTAGTGGCGCTTGTCCTGCGCAGGGTCGACAATCGCGAAATTGTCCCGCTGCGCCTCTGCGTCGGTACCTTCCTCCCTATCCGACTGACCAGCATGCATCAGCCGCTTCACAAACGGCGCAATGGCCATGACGAACAGCCCTATGCCGATCGACCACCAGCCAATCTCTCCATAGACCGTCAGCACAGCATCGCGTGATGCTGCCCCCTCCGTTCCACCGGTCGCCGCCGCGATCATCCCCGCGACATATTCGCCGAGCGCCATGGCGAGGAACCAGATACCCATGATCAGGCCAATCATGCGGGAAGGAGCCAGTTTCGACATGGCCGACAGGCCCACCGGCGACAGGCACAATTCCCCCAGCGTATGGCAGAGATAAAGAAGGAAGATGAAGAGGATGGGCGTCAGCGTCCCCGGCGTACCGGTGCCTGCCACAAGGATCAGAAACCCTGCGCCAACCAGTATCAGCGCCAGCCCAAACTTGGCGGGGGTGGAAGGTTCTCGTCCCCGTTTTGCGAGCGCGATCCAAAGCGATGCGAGGATAGGCCCGAAGATCAGGATATAGGCGGCATTCACGGACTGGAACATCGATGCGGGCACATCGAAGCCGAGGATGTTCCTGTCCGTATAGCGGGCGGTAAACAGGCTGAGCGATGATCCTGTCTGCTCATACAGGCCCCAGAAGAGCGGGTTGATGAAGAGCAGGAACAGCGCCGCCAGCATGCGGTCGCGCCCAATCCGCTCCATGCGCCCCAATGCTTCCCATAATATGTACGCCACCATGAACACGCTCGCGCCAGCCAGCATCCATCCCACCACCGCATGCTGCTGGATCAGCAGCCAGCAAAGCAGGATGGAAAGGAGGCTCGACATATAGACGAGCCATTCGCGGCTGATGACCCCGCCGACACGCTCGGCCAGCCTTGCCGGGTCTGGCGGTTCTCCCCTGCCCTGCAGCAGCGGCTTGCAAAGGATGAAGCCGATCACGCCCGCGATCATCCCGATCGACGCCGCCCCGAACCCCCAATGCCAACCCCAGCGCTGGCCGAGATAGCCACAGATGAGCGGCCCGATGGTGGCCCCCACATTGATGCCCATGTAGAAGATCGTATAGGCGGGGTCGCGGCGGATATCGTCGCGGGGATAGAGCTGCCCCACCATGGCCGACACGCTGGCCTTCAAAAATCCTGTGCCCACGATCACGGTCGCCAATCCTAGCCAGAACAGGCCAAGGCCGATGCTGTTCGCTGAACTGTCCGCTTCCATGCCCAGAATGATGTGGCCTGCGGCGATAACGATGCCGCCGAACAGCACCGCCTTGCGCTGCCCCAGATAGCGATCGGCCAGATAGCCGCCCATCAGGGGCGAGATGTAAATCAGCGACATATAGGCGCCGTAGGAATGTGCGGCGTCACGATCAGAAAACAGGAAGTGCTGCGTCAGGTAAAAGATCAGCAGCGCGCGCATGCCGTAGAAGGAAAAGCGCTCCCACATTTCGACGAAGAAGAGAAGGAAGAGCCCGCGTGGGTGGCCCAACCATGTCTTGCCCGATGTGAATGTCATGTCAGATGCAGTCGCCATCCGTTTCCCATGGGGCCTTCTGATGAAGCCAGAGCCTAGATCGGAAATCCCGCCGCTGTCAAAGCAGCCCGCACTTGCGCCGCGCTCGCTGCCGCGCCATCTGGTGCGCCATGTTCAATGACGCCACCACCCCCCTCTCCCTGCTGCGCACACGCCGTTCGGGCAAGCCGCGCGACCTCATCGCTCCGGGCCCTGACGCCGATCAGCTGCGCGCGATATTGGAGATTGCCCTTCGCACGCCTGATCATGGCAAGCTTGCGCCCTGGCGGTTCGTGATCGTCCCGGACGACAAGCGCGAAGGCTTCGCGGTTCTTCTGGAAAGCGCTTACCGGCGTGAGAAGCCCGACGCAGGACGGTTGGAAATCGAGTCCATGCGGCAGTTCGCATTGCAGGCTCCCACCCTGGTCGTGGCACTCTCCGCTCCGGTGGAGGGCAGCAAGATTCCCGCGTGGGAACAGCAATTGTCGGCGGGCGCGGCGATCATGAACCTGCTGCATGCAAGCCATGCGCTCGGCTTCGCCGCGGGCTGGTTGACTGGATGGCCTGCATATAACGAGGATGTGCGTCAGGCTTTCGCGGTAGGCGCGGAGCGTCTGGCTGGCTTCATCTTCATCGGGACGCCGGGACGGCCGCAGGAAGAACGGCCGCGTCCGGACTATGACAAGATAGTTTCCATTTGGGACAAGTAGATAAGTGAGAGCGGTGGCGCGGCTCGGCCGATCGCCTTGCCCGCATCGCTGTGTTATGGCACTGACGCACTCATGACCGATGAGTCAAAGCCCGTATATCTCCGGCTCCGCGATACCATTGCGGCCTCGATCCTCGACGGTGACTATCGCGATGGGGACATGCTTCCTTCCGTCCGTGCACTCGCTGCCCAGGAGGGCGCCAACCCGCTGACGGTCGCCAAGGCGTATCAATGCTTTCAGGATGATGGACTGGTGCTGGTCAAGCGCGGCGTTGGCATGTTCGTGGCCGAAGGCGCGACCCGTCGCCTGCGTGAAGCGGAACGGCGGCGCTTTCTGGAGGCGTCCTGGCCATCGGTTGCCGAACAGATCAGGCGGCTGGGAATTACAGCAGATGAGCTGGGTCTTCGGTTGGCCTAGAGAGCGGCAGACGACTTGGGCCCGCGGAGGGTCCTTCGACAGGCTAAGCCTGAACGGGCGGACTTTATCCCTCTAGCGCGCGCCTTCGGGCCACAGAACGACGCGCAAGGTCTGGATCAGGATGAGCAGGTCCAGGAAGGGCGTGTAATTCTTCGCATAATAGAGGTCATATTCCAACTTGTTACGGCTGTCCTCGATCGAAGCGCCATAGGGATAGTTGATCTGCGCCCAGCCCGTAATCCCCGGCTTCACCATGTGGCGCTCGGCATAATAGCGCAGATGCTGCTCAAGATCCTCGACGAACTGGCGCCGCTCTGGCCGGGGTCCGACGAAGCTCATCTCGCCCTTCAGCACCGTCCATGTCTGCGGCAGTTCATCGATGCGCAGCTTGCGGAGCCAATAGCCTAACCGAGTGATGCGCGGATCGTCCTTTTCCGCCCAAACCGCTTGTCCGCCGACCTCAGCATCCTGCCGCATGGTGCGCAGCTTCACGATCCAGAATTCCTCGCCATAAAGGCCGACGCGCTGCTGACGGTAGAAAGCCGGGCCCTTGCTGTCGAGTTTCACCAGGATCGCGGCGATGAGGATGACCGGGCCCGTCAGCAGCAGCAGGATAGAACTGGCGATGACGTCGAACAGTCGCTTGGCGATGCTGGACAGGCGGCGCCCGGCGGAAAAGCCATCGGAGAAGATCAGCCAGCTCGGATTCACGCTATCCAGATCGACCCGACCGGTCTCGCGTTCGAGGAAGGTCGAGATTTCATTCACATGCACGCCGGTCGTCTTGATGCGCAGCAGGTCGGACAGGGGAAGCGCGTTGCGCCTTTCCTCCAGCGCCAGAACGACCTCGCTCGCACCAAGCCGCACCACGAAATCGGCAAGATTATAGATGGCGCTGCGGTTGATCGCTTCGGGGATGATCTGCACCCCATCATTCATCGCGATATAGCCGACCACCAGAAAGCCAGACCCCTTGCGCTGCTCAAGCTCGCGAATGCGGTTGGCGCGATTGCCCGCGCCCAGCACCACAAGCCGGCGCTTGAATGCTTCGCCGCCCAGCATCGAGCCCAGCAGCAACCGCACGGCAAGAAGCAGCATCACCGCAAGGCCCATCGCGTAGAGGGAGTTGGATCGCCACAAGGTCAGGTCCGGCAGCAGGAAATGCATGACGGAAAGAAATATGACGCCCAGCGAAATGGCCACCAGCAGGCGCGCCAGGGCAAAGCGGATCGATTGCAGCGCTTCGGTGCCATAGACGCCTACTGCAATCATCGCGGTCTGGATCGACAGTGCGAAGCTCAAAAGCGGCGCGGCGCGAGTCGTGATCTCTTCAACGTCCATGCCGATCTGGCGCGCTCTCAGGATCCAGCCAGCTTCGGCCGCGCCCAGCAGCAGGACGAGATCGAGCAGCCCCAACAGCAGCACAGCGTGCGGCACATAATGTTTGAACAGCCTGATCATCCGTCGCGCGTAGTCTCGCTGCTACCTTCCAACTGGTAGCTTTAGGGGGCGCCGGATAAGCTCGCAGGGGTGGCGATACGTCCGACAGTGCATCGACTGTGAAGGAAATTCCCAAAGATTCTCTGAAGATGCATCAGCGCAGCGAAAAAGCGCTTCCGATTAGCCGGTGCGCGCTGTTCAGTTTTTGCGGCGCAAGCTGTCTGCCGCGTCCTGAGCGGCATTGCCGACTATCCGCGCGGCACTGTCGGCCGATTCAGCGGCTTCGGTGATGACGCGGCTTTCCTTGTCCTCGCGTTCTTTGGTGAGGTAGAAAAAACCGATCGCGAGGATCAGAGCGATAGCAACCAGCGCGAAAATCACGCCGCTACCGCGTGATCGTTCCGCGTGGATCATATCGTCCGCACGCTCCTCGTCCCGAGGAGGGCGGTTTCTCCCTCCAGCCTCCACCATTGTCCTTCTCCCATGCCCCTCCCCACCCGGGGAGGTCCGCAGGAACCGGCATTATACGTCATTGGCATCCTGATTGGAGTCCTGCCTTGTCTCCCGGCCGCGGCTTAGCCGATCGACATCGTCCATAATCTCGTCCAGCACAGCCGTATCGGTCGTTTCCTGCGTGCGCCGCGACGGAAGATTGCCGCTATCGAGTATCTGTTCGAGCGCCGCCCGGCCGCGGGCGACCCGGCTCTTGATCGTGCCGACAGCGACACCGCAAATCTCTGCGGCCTCTTCATAAGCAAAGCCGCCTGCACCCACGAGGATCAGAGCTTCGCGCTGAGGCTGGGGCAGTTGCAGAAGGGCGCGTTGCATGTCGGACAATTCGACATGCTTGTCCTGGCCAGCTGGAGCCGCGAGCAGACGGTCCGCGGTAAGATCGTCCCAATCGCCCCGGAAACGGGACCGCCGCATCTGCGAAAGATAGTGGTTGCGCAGGATGATGAAGGTCCAGGCCCGCATGTTGGTGCCCGCCTGGAAACGGCCACGCGCCGCCCACGCCTTCAACAGCGTTTCCTGAACGAGATCGTCGGCAACGTCGCGATTACCAGAAAGCGACCGGCCAAACGCACGTAGATGCGGGATTACCGCAGCCAGTTCACGCTTGAAATCCGAATCAGAGAGCGACTGCCGCTCTTCTTCCTGGTGCTCCGCCTCTTGGCCAAGCCCTTCGCTCATGGGAACAACCCTCTTACTGGCTGTCGCCCTCGCCTCATGAACCGAAGCCGTCAAAGCCATATGTGCGTTCGCATCCTATACTCATTGTTTTACGGAACCAATGATGTTTACCCGTAATAGCTCCACAGCACTATCAGCATGCCAATGATCACCAGCGGCAGCGATATGCCAAGAATGTACCGGACTATATGTGGTGTCGATCCTGACCGGGCGTCTTCAGTAGCAACGTGCTTTTCCTGTTCCGCCATATCTTACCTCCCGATCGTTACGCCTGAATAACGCGGAGGCGTGACCGGGGTTCCGCTGCTCACCTGGTCTTTTGCGGCAACCCCGGTGAAGTTGGTCAGGCGGGGGCCGTGGCTTCGTCGAAGAACAAGGCTTGCGAAATTGCCGCCTTGACCGTCGACCGCTGGAACGGCTTGGTGATGAGGAAGGTCGGCTCCGGGCGTTCGCCGGTCAGCAGACGCTCGGGGAAGGCGGTGATGAAAATGACCGGCACGGAAAATTCCGCGAGAATGTCCTTCACAGCATCGATACCGCTGGAATCATCCGCCAGCTGAATATCGGCAAGCACCAGACCCGGGCGCTCCGCCATCGCTTCGCGAACTGCGTCCTCGCGGGTCACCGCGATGGCCGTTACTTCGTGACCGAGGTCGCGGACGATCGTTTCGATGTCCATGGCGATGATCGGCTCATCTTCGATGATCAGCACCTTGGCGCGGGTTTGCGCCTCGATCTCGCTGAGCGCTTCCTCAACCAGAGCCTCGACGTCCGCCGGGTCGAGCCCGATCAGATAAGCGACATCATCGACAGTGAAGCCTTCCAGAGCCGTCAGCAGCAGCGCCTGGCGCGGCAGCGGCGTGAGGCGAGCAAGACGAGCCTGCGCGACCGCCTCCTGCCCGTCGCTTCCCGTCAGGACCGGGCCGTCCTCCAGGTGCGAAGACGACCAGATCGCATGAAATGTCTTGTAGAGACCGAGCCGCGGATCGACGTCGGACGGGAATTCTTCAGGCGCTGCCACGATCGCTTCCAGCGTCGCACGCACATAGGCGTCGCCATGCGCCTGGCTACCCGTCAGGGCGCGAGCATAGCGGCGCAAGAAAGGAAGGTGGGGGTGCAGTTGCTGTCCAAGCGACATCTGTAAATCTTCTCCCAGCCCATAGGGCGCATTGCTACTAAACATTCGCTGCGCGGAAGGATGGATTGCCAATGCCGATGTGGCAAGCCCCCGCCCCCTTTTCAGCCGCCCTGCGGACGGCGGCAAAAAATGCTTCGGGGATTGGAACCAACGAGGAAAAGATTTGTTTCACTGCCGTTCGGTTTTTTAACTGAAAACTTGATTTTGATGTAAAGCTCCGCGGGCGGTCGATTGACGCCACGCGGGAAAGCCGCAAAAGAAAAGCCGATTGACATGGTAGCGTTGCAGAGGGGCGTATTTTGGTTGCTTCAACGACGGAACGGGATGTGAAGGGAGGGGACAGGAAAGATGTCGGCGCCAACACCCCGGATTCGGGCGTGACTGGCAAAGCCTCCCCCAAGCGGCGCTCGGCTCCTGCCAAGGGTGATGGCGATGTCGCCAATGTCCTGCGTTCTGTCTATCAGCGCGCCGTGGACGAAGACATTCCCGCCGAAATGCTCGACCTTCTGCGGAAGCTGGATTAGCATCGACCTTACGGCTCGATTGCATATGATGTCTCCCGACGGAGGGCAGATTGATGCTTTTCGATACTGGCATAGGCGCGGAGCATGTCGCTTTGGTCGTGGTCGACTTTTCAGACCTGCCAGACCCTGAACCGGTCAATGCATATCTGATCATCGCATGAACGGGACGGCACCGTCCCAACCAGTTGATTGCTCGTGCGCAACCTGAACAGCCTCATCCAATCAACCGGCGTCAAGATGTTCCTCATCCTGACTCTGGCCCTTTTGCCGCTGGGCCTCATAGCTCTGGTGGCATCGCTGCAGGCCATCCGCACTTCGGACCTGGAGAAGGAAGCCCTGCTGCGCGTGTCGGTGACGCAGAGCGCACGCAAGCTGACCGAAGACCTGGCTTCGGACCGCACCGCATTGATGCTGACCGCGAACGCGCTGGCTACCCGCAGCGAGGGGCCGGAAATGTGCCAGCGGCTTTCCATTTTCCTGACGTCGCATGACCGGGAAGGCGGCCGATATTATATCTATGATCGCGGCGGGCAGCGTATTTGCGGATCTTCTCAGTCTGAACCGCGCGGCCTTCCGAAAGCCGCTCGTTTTCATGGCGCGAAGGCGACGCTGCTCCCCGCTTCGGGCTATCTCGCCAGCCGCGTGGTCAGCGACAACAAGCAAGTGGTGGCGCTTGCCTATTATTCGCGCGCCTATCTCGAAAAGATAGCGAGCCCGACCACGGCCCTGCAGAACCGTCAGTTGAGCCTTGAGCAGGGCGACCATATGCTTGTCGTCAGCAAGCCGGCCAATGATTTGGGAGGCAAGAGCACCAGCTTGTCGGCCCGGCTCGATCCCCCTGACATCCTTCTCACCATGACTTTGCGCGACCCGCCGGTGACGCTCGCGCGGATGCTTTCGCTCTTCTTGCCCCTTGTCATGTGGTTCGCGGCAGCAGCAATTGGCTGGTTTGTCGTCAATCGGCTGCTCATCCGGCCCCTTGTGGTACTGCGCCGGACCGTTGCCGCATATCATCCCGGCGAAGTGCTGGAACCCATGCGCCGCATCCGCACTCCGGCGCAGGAGATAGTGGCGCTAGGCGAAACCTTCCGCGAGATCAGTGAGGATGTGGCGACCCATGAGGCCGAAATGGCGGAAGGGTTGGACACGCAGCGTAAACTGACGCGAGAGGTCCACCATCGCGTCAAGAACAACCTTCAGATCATCGCAAGCCTCATCAGCCTGCATGCCCGCGCTGCGCATGAACCGGAAGCGGTCGAGGCCTATGCTTCCATTCAGCGCCGGGTGGACGCGTTGTCAGTCGTGCATCGTAACCATTATGCGGAACTGGAGGAACATCGCGGCGTCGGCGTCCGCTCGCTGGTCAGCGAATTATCCGCCAGCCTGCGCGGCACGGCTCCGGCCGAAGCACGGCGCTTTGGCATTCAGATCGATAGCGACAATCTTCACATCAGCCAGGATGTGGCGGTGCCGATCGCATTCCTGCTGACGGAGCTGGTCGAACTGGCGATGTTGTCCAATCCCCGGACGGGCATGCGCATATCCGTTCAGCTAGAGCCTGGACGCGACGACAGAGCCGTCCTTCATCTGAGCTCACCAGCATTGCGGGGATCGGAGGCGATGAGCGCGCGGATAGAGGAGCGATATGGCCGCGTGCTGACCGGCCTTTCGCGGCAGCTGCGCGCACCGCTTGACCATGACCCCGTTGCTGGCGATTATGCCATCGCCATCAACGTCATTCCCTGATCCTCAGGCCCGCTGATAATCTCGCCGGAAATCCGATGCGAAGGCGGAAAACCGGCCTTGTGCGATACTGTCCCTGATCGCCTGCATCAGCGCCTGGTAAAAGTGGATGTTGTGCTGTGTCATCAGCATGGCGCCCAGCATTTCGCCGGATTTTACGAGATGATGCAGATAGGCACGGCTCCATGTTCCGCACACCGGGCATGTGCAGCGGGGATCAATCGGTGAGAGATCCTCTGCAAAGCGCGCGTTGCGGATGTTGAGCGGCCCCGCCCAGGTGAAGGCCTGACCATTACGGCCGCTGCGGGTAGGCAAGACGCAATCGAACATGTCGATGCCCCGTTCGACAGCGCCAACGATGTCATCGGGCTTGCCCACGCCCATCAGATAGCGGGGCTTGTCCTGGGGCAGCATGTCGGGCGCATAATCGAGGCATGCGAACATGGCCTCCTGCCCCTCCCCTACCGCAAGGCCGCCGACGGCATATCCATCGAAACCGATCTCGGTCAGCTTCTGCGCTGAAACGCGCCTGAGATTTTCGTCCAGCGATCCCTGCTGGATGCCAAACAGCGCCGCCCGTTCGGCATGTTCCCCGCCAGCGTCGAAGCCATCGCGCGACCGCTTTGCCCAGCGCATCGACCGCTCCATGCTGTGCGCCGCTTCGTCATGGGTGCAGCCGTTCTTGGTGCACTCGTCGAACGCCATGACGATATCGCTATCGAGCAGACGCTGGATTTCCATCGAGCGTTCAGGTGTCAGCATGTGGCGGGAGCCATCGATATGGCTGGCGAATGCGACGCCCTCCTCGCTCATCTTCGTCAGCGCCGAAAGGCTCATGACCTGATAGCCACCGCTGTCGGTCAGGATCGGCCGGTCCCAGCCCATGAAACCATGCAAGCCACCCAGCCGCGCGACCCGCTCAGCTCCGGGACGGAGCATCAGATGATAGGTGTTGCCAAGGATGATGTCGGCGCCGGTCGCGCGGACCTCTGCTGGCCGCATCGCCTTGACCGTGGCAGCGGTGCCAACCGGCATGAAGGCGGGCGTGCGGATTTCGCCGCGGCGCATCTGGATCGCGCCGATGCGGGCCTTGCCGTCGGTGGCGGCGATTGCGAAGGAAAAACGGGGCTGAGTCACGTTGCGCGCTCTAAGCACCGCGTAGAAAAGAGGGAACCGCTTTTTTCGTCAAAGGCGCGGTGAGGCGCGATCGGCCCGGCCCGCTCATGCTAACCGTTCAGCCAGCCTTGCGCATTCCGTCAAAGGCGATGACGGCATCCATGTTGAACCCTTCCAGCCTGCGATAATTGCCGATGAAGCAGAGGCAGTCCGCTGACAGGTTCAGCCGCCAATTCTCCCCCTCCTCATCATGCAGCAGGAGCGTCACAATTTGTTGATCGGTGCGATGCTTGTCCATGCGCCGAGTCATAATTAATAAAGGTTAACAAGGCCCTGCCAACCAATTATACATTTGTTCAACTAATGAGGTCGTTGCATTAATGTCACGTTAACCATTAACTTGCTGGCTTTTCGGAGGCTTACGAGCAACAGTAAGGAATAAAAAGGGTTAACACCGTGCGGTTTTTACAAGTCGCGGTTGCATCAGCCTGCGAACGCTGTTTTCTTCAGCCTGGGTCAAAATTCGGGGGCAAAGATGATTGATTCCGGGCGATTTAGTCATGCGCGAGAACCGGTGAACGATCTGGCACCGGACCATCTCGTGCCAGAGGAGGGTGTAACCTTGGCTGCCGTTACGGAAAGCCTGGCTGCTACATCCGACATTGGCAAATCCACGCTGTTCGATCTGGGCCAGATCGACGTCAGTTGGGATGCGTCGATAGCGACGCTCTGGGCCTTCATGACGCCGACGCACCGACCCAATTTCAGCCTCGCGCTGCTGCGCGACGTCCGGCATTGGTATGTCGAGAGCAAGCGGCTGTTCGACGGCGGCATGCTGCCGGTCCAATATATGGTTGCCGGATCGCGCTTTCCCGGCGTTTTCAATCTAGGCGGCGACCTTGAACTGTTCGCCAGTTGCATCGAGCGCGGCGATCTGCCCGGACTGGTCGATTACGGCCATGCCTGTATCGACGTGGTGAACCGCACCTGGCGCAACGGCGACCTGCCCGTGGTTTCGATCGCCCTTGCCCAGGGCGATGCGCTGGGCGGCGGGTTCGAGGCGCTTCTTTGCTTCGACATGGTCATTGCCGAGCGGAGCGCCCGCTTTGGCTTGCCCGAGATGCTGTTCGGCCTTTTCCCGGGCATGGGCGCTTATTCGATCCTCGCCCGCAAGCTCGGCCGCCGCATGGCGGAACGCATGATCCTTTCTGGCAAGGTCTATACCGCCGAGGAAATGTACGACATCGGCGTAGTTACCATCCTGGTCGAGGATGGGGAGGGCGAGCAGGCCGTGCGTGACTATATCGCCAGCAATCGTCGGCATCATGCGGGGCATGTAGGCGTTTTCGAAGCGGGCCGCCGCGTCGATCCGCTCGAATATTCCGAGCTCAAGGATATCGTCGAAAACTGGGCCTCGACTGCTCTCAAACTGGACCCGACAGACCTGCGCATGATGCGCCGCCTGGCTTCTGCCCAGACGCGCCTCAGCAAATAACAGGAAGCCTCAAGCGCGGCGTCGATCCTGCATCAGCAGGACGACGTTGCTCTTCTCCCGCTCCATCTTGCCCATCATCGCCAACAGGTCTTCGGCCGGCATCGGGCGGCTGAGCACGAAGCCCTGTACATTGGTGAAGCCCATCTCGCGCGCATAGCGCAGTTGCTCTTCTGTCTCGATGCCCTCGGCTACCGTTTCCACGTCCAGCGAATGGGCGAGGAAGGCGACCGATTGCGCGATCGCGCGGTCGCGCACCTTCTCACCGACGCCCCGCATGAAGCTCTGGTCGACCTTCAACGTGTCGAAGGAATAGTCGCGCAAATAGCTGAGCGAGGAATAGCCCGTCCCGAAATCGTCGAGCGCCAGTCGCAAGCCGATGCGCTGTAACTCCGACAGGATCAGGCTGGTGCGGCCGCTATCCTCCAGGAAGATCGATTCCGTGACCTCCAGTTCTAGACGCCGCGCCTTCAATCCCGTGCCCATCAGGGCCGCGATAACCGCGCGAGGCAGCCCGTCGCTTTTGATCAGCGCGGGCGAGATATTGACGGCGACGCGGACATGGTCGTCCCACTGCATCGCGTCCCGGCACGCCTGTTCGAGAGCCCAGGCGGTGATCGGCTCGATCAGCGAACTGCTTTCCGCGATCGGGATGAACTCTGCCGGGGATATCCGTCCCATCACTGGATGATCCCAGCGCATCAGCGCTTCGCAGATCGCTATCTTGCCAGTCACCGTGTCGAAGATCGGCTGATAATGCAGCAGCAATTCGCCGTTCGCCATCGCTTCGCGCAGGCCCATTTCCAGTTCATAGGTGCGGTTCTGCCGCTCCTTCATCGACCAGGTGAAATGAGCATGGCGATTCCGCCCGGCGTGCTTCGCCTGGTAAAGCGCCATGTCGGCATGCTGGAGCAGTTCATCGCTGTCTCGTCCATCCTCCGGAGCCACCGCGACGCCCATGGAGGCGGTCACGCCCAGGCGATAGCCACCGACATCGAAGTCATGCCCGAATTCCGCCATCACATCGTCGACGATCTGCTGCGCCGCTTCGCGGTTCGCGCCGGGGCAGATGAGGATGAACTCGTCGCCGCCGAAGCGTGCCACATGACCGCGCCCGTCAACGGCATCGGATAGCCGCGCGGCGACCGAGCATAGCAGCTGGTCGCCGATAATATGTCCGAGAGAATCGTTGATTTCCTTGAACCGGTCTAGGTCCATCCAGAAAACCGCCATCGGGTTGTCGTCCGATTCCCGCCGGTCGAACATTTCGCGCAACCGCATCTGCATCGCCATGCGGTTTTCCACGCCAGTCAGGCTGTCGAACCGTGCCAGCCGTTCGAATTTGGTGGCCAGCTGGGACTTCTCATATTTGCCCTGCAACGCTTCCAGAACGATGCGGTGCGTGGTCTTGGTAATGTCGGCCATGGAGAAGATCATCAGGAAGCAGAGGATCCCCAGCACCGTATAGCCCAGCCCCCCGACCAGGATTAGACCAAGCGATGTCGGCAGCAGCGAGAAGCAGGTCTGCCCGACCGCGACATGGATACGCCCCGCGTTACGGCCGGAAATGCCACCGGAATAGGACGCGACCATGCCGACTACCAGCACATGCAGGGCCGCATTGTGCGTCAGCAAGAGAGCCGCGAAGGCCTGTACCCCCAGCAGCGCCGCGTAGCACCAAGCGCCAGCCTCATAGGCGAATCCCCAGATCGGCTGGGCCGCCCCCTCTTCATGGGCAAGCTGACGTTGGAAATAGACAGAGGAAACCGATCGGCTGAGGCCAACCAGACAGATCAGCGCGGCAATGACCGTGATGGCGGTGATCTGCGCATACCAGGCAACGACTAGCCCCACCGCTCCGCCCGCCAGCGCGCCGATCATCAAGGATGCAGGCGACGCGTAAAGCGATTTGACAAGATTATCCTGCACCTCAGCGCTTAGCTGAGTATCCTGCGCAAGGCGCGTGCGCAGTATTGCGCTCCATTTGCTCAAGAGGCGTGACACGTCTCCGCCATCTTTGGCTAAACATGATTTCTATTTGGTAAATTTTGCGGGGTAAGTGAGCCGAAATGGAGCGAGTGGCCGGGTGTCTGGCGGGGGCTGACTTTTGATCGGAGAAAGGGGAATCCCTGCGTCATCGCTGCGAAAGCTGGTGCCTCAGGCCATTGAGTTGAACCTCAGCATGAGCGCCAGCTTTCGCTGGCATGGCGAGAGTAGGTAATTCAGAAACCCGGCGGCCCCGCGCTCGCGAACCCGTAAAAAAAGGGCCGGTGGATTGTTCCACCGGCCCTTCCCTTTTCGATTGAGCGATGGACTTAGAAGTCCATGCCGCCCATGCCACCCATGCCGCCGGGCATGCCAGCCGGAGCAGCCTTGTCTTCAGGCAGCTCGGCAATGGTGGCTTCAGTGGTGATCAACAGACCGGCGACCGAAGCCGCGTCCTGCAGGGCAGCGCGGACGACCTTGGTAGGATCGATGACGCCAGCGGCGACAAGGTTCTCATAGGTGTCGGTCGCGGCGTTGAAGCCCTTGGTCTCGTCGTTTTCGCGCAGCAGGTTGCCGGCGACAACCGCACCGTCAACGCCCGCATTCTGGGCGATCTGGCGCAGCGGCGCTTCGATGGCCTTGCGGATGATGTCGATGCCACGAGTCTGGTCGTCGTTGGCGCCCTTCAGGCCATCAAGAGCCTTGGTCGCGTACAGCAGAGCCGTGCCGCCACCGGGGACGATGCCTTCTTCGACAGCTGCGCGGGTCGCGTGCAGCGCGTCATCGACGCGGTCCTTGCGCTCCTTAACTTCGACTTCAGAAGCACCGCCGACCTTGATGACGGCGACGCCGCCAGCGAGCTTGGCGAGACGTTCCTGCAGCTTTTCGCGGTCATAGTCGGACGTGGTCGTCTCGATCTGAGCGCGGATCTGCTCGGTGCGGCCTTTGATCGCTTCGCCTTCACCAGCACCATCGACGATGGTGGTGTTGTCCTTGTCGATCGTGACGCGCTTGGCAGTGCCGAGCATGCCGAGGGTGACGTTCTCAAGCTTGATGCCGAGGTCTTCGGAGATCACTTCGCCCTTGGTCAGGACGGCGATGTCTTCCAGCATGGCCTTGCGGCGGTCGCCGAAGCCAGGCGCCTTGACCGCAGCGACCTTCAGGCCACCGCGCAGCTTGTTGACGACCAGGGTCGCCAGCGCTTCGCCTTCGATGTCCTCAGCGATGATGAGGAGCGGACGGCCCGACTGCACCACGGCTTCGAGGATCGGCAGGATCGACTGCAGGTTCGACAGCTTCTTTTCGTGGATCAGGATGTAGGGGTCGGACAGTTCGACCTGCATCTTTTCCGGGTTGGTGATGAAGTAGGGCGACAGGTAACCGCGGTCGAACTGCATGCCTTCCACGACGTCCAGTTCGAAGTCGAGACCCTTGGCCTCTTCCACGGTGATGACGCCTTCCTTACCGACGCGCTCCATGGCTTCGGCGATCTTTTCGCCGACTTCCACGTCACCATTGGCGGAGATGATGCCGACCTGGGCAACTTCCTGCGAACCGGCAACCGGCTTGGAACGAGCCTTGACGTCCTCAATCACTTTGGTGACGGCGAGGTCGATGCCGCGCTTCAGGTCCATCGGGTTCATGCCGGCGGCAACCGACTTCATGCCTTCGCGAACGATCGCCTGAGCGAGAACGGTCGCGGTGGTGGTGCCGTCACCGGCGATGTCGTTGGTCTTCGAAGCAACTTCGCGGACCATCTGGGCGCCCATATTCTCGAACTTGTCCTTCAGTTCGATTTCCTTGGCGACGCTGACGCCGTCCTTGGTGATGCGGGGTGCGCCGAAGCTCTTGTCGATGACGACGTTGCGGCCCTTGGGGCCCAGGGTCACCTTGACCGCGTCGGCCAGGATGTCGACGCCGCGCAGGATGCGCTCACGAGCGTCACGCGAAAACTTTACGTCCTTCGCTGCCATGATCTTTTACCTCTCTAGAGAATTGCAAATCTTGCGAAGTTCACACCGTTCTGAGTGGCTGAAATCCGCGGGAAAATGGAATGAATATCCGGTTCGCAGCTTACGCAACGACGCCGAGAATGTCCGATTCCTTCATGATCAGCAGGTCTTCACCGTCGACCTTCACTTCCGTGCCCGACCACTTGCCGAACAGGATGCGATCGCCAGCCTTGACGTCCAGCGGGGTCACCTTGCCATCTTCGGCCTTCGAGCCGGTGCCGACGGCAACGATTTCGCCTTCTTGCGGCTTTTCCTTGGCGGTGTCGGGGATGATGATGCCACCGGCCGTCTTCTCTTCCGCCTCTACGCGACGGACGAGAACGCGGTCATGCAACGGACGAAATGCCATGTTGAGTACCTTTCCCTCTGTTGGGATGGGCAGGTGAGCAGTCGCGGGAAATCCCCCTAGCGAATCTGCCAAACACCGTCCCTCTCCCGTATGAACCAGATGCTGTTAGCACTCCTGTTTAGAGAGTGCCAGCGCCGCGGAATATGGAGCGATGAAAATAACGGTCAAGGGATAGACGCAGATTTTTTTGCAGCTTCGGGCCGAGCCGTAGCACACTCCTTCTGCGCGTCGCGTGGCCCTTTGTCACCCAGATAGCGTCAGTGCGCGATATTGATGCGACCATCGCCATGGTTGCGACCCGCTGCCCCCGCTCCTACTTGCGTGGGCGATCAAGCATGATGGGAGCATCTCCAAATGACCGACAGCTATATTCCGCCTCGTGTCTGGACATGGGACAAGGATAATGGCGGCGCCTTCGCCAACATCAACCGGCCGATCGCGGGCGCTACCCACGAAAAGGAATTGCCGGTCGGCAAGCACCCGTTGCAGCTTTACTCGCTGGGCACCCCCAACGGTCAAAAAGTCACGATCATGCTGGAGGAACTGCTGGCGGCCGGCCATCAGGGCGCGGAGTATGATGCCTGGCTCATCAATATCGGCGAAGGCGATCAGTTTGGCAGCGGCTTTGTTTCGGTCAATCCGAACAGCAAGATTCCGGCGTTGATGGACCACAGCGTTTCGCCGCCGCAGCGCATTTTCGAGTCGGGCGCAATCCTGGTCTATCTGGCGGAGAAATTCAGTGCGTTTCTGCCGACCGATCCGGCCAAGCGCACGGCAACCTTGTCATGGCTGTTCTGGCAGATGGGCAGCGCGCCTCTGCTGGGCGGGGGCTTTGGCCATTTCTTCGCCTATGCGCCTGAAAAGATAGAATATGCCATCAACCGCTACACGATGGAGGTGAAGCGGCAGTTCGACGTGCTCGACCGGCAGCTTGGCGAACATGAATATGTCGCGGGCGATGAATATACGATCGCCGATATTGCGATCTGGCCCTGGTATGGCGGGGTTGCGCTGGACCGGACCTATGTTGGCGCCGGGGAATTTCTGGATGTGCAAAGCTACGCCAATGTTCAGCGCTGGGCGAAGCAGGTCGATGCGCGACCTGCGTTGAAGCGTGGCCGAATCGTGAACCGGGCAAATGGGCCGTTGGAAGAGCAGCTGCGTGAGCGGCATGATGCCAGCGATTTTGATACGAAGACGCAGGATAAGTTGGAGGGCTCGAGCGGCAACTAAGATCGGGCTGCAATCGACTTCGTCACCCAGCGAAAGCTGGAGTCGCGTCGATCCTTCTACTCCCCGGCCTCCTGAGATCCCAGCGTTCGCTGGGATGACGGAATTTAGTGAGCGTTGCTTCCTACCCTGCTGCCTTCACGATTTCCGCCCAGGCGGCCTCGTCGATCACCTCGATTCCGAGCGCAGCAGCCTGTTTCAGCTTCGATCCCGCTCCCGGGCCTGCCACCACCAGGTCGGTCTTGGCGCTGACGGATCCCGCCGCCTTCGCGCCTAACCGTTCCGCCTGCGCCTTGGCCTCGTCGCGGCTCATGGTTTCAAGCTTGCCAGTAAAGACGACGGTCTTCCCCGTCACCTCACTCGCAGTCGTCTCAACCACATAATCGGGGGGCGAGACTTCGGACAGCAGGTCGTCCCATGCTTCGCGATTATGCGGTTCGTGGAAGAAGTCGGCGAGCGCATGGCCGACGGCGGAGCCAACATTCTCGACGCCGATCATCTCGGCGATCGCCTTGTCGAGTCGGTTGCGGAAGCGCGCTTCCTCTTCGCCTTCTACCTGCTCCGTCGCTTCGCGCAAGGCGATGATGTCCTCCGCGAGGGCCCTGATGCCCCGCAGGCTGGTGTAGCGCTTCAGCAGATCGCGCGCCGTCACCGCGCCGATGTGCCGGATGCCAAGGCCGAAGAGCAGGCGCGCGGCGTCGGGGGCGCGCTTCGCTTCGATCGCGGCGATCAGATTGTCGACGGACTTTTCCTTCCACCCCTCTCGCCCGAGCAGTGCGGCGCGGTGTTGTTTCAAGCGGAAGATGTCGGCCGGTTCGGTGATCCAGCCGAGGTCGAGAAATTCCTGGATGGTCTTCTCGCCCAATCCTTCGATATCGAGCGCGCCACGGCTGACGAAGTGACGGAGGCGTTCGAAGCGTTGCGCCCCGCAGATGAGGCCGCCGGTGCAGCGGATATCGACCTCGCCCTCTTCGCGCACCGCCTCCGACCCGCATACTGGGCAATGGTTCGGGAAGGTGAAGGGCGCGCGAGCTTCATCGCGGGTCAGATTGTCCACGACCTGCGGGATGACGTCGCCCGCGCGCTGCACCACGATCCGGTCGCCCGGACGCACGCCAAGCCGCTCAATCTCGTCGGCATTGTGCAGCGTCACGTTGGACACGACGACGCCCCCCACCGTCACCGGGGTGAGCCGCCCGACAGGAGTCAACTTGCCGGTGCGGCCGACCTGGATATCGATGGCCTCCAGCGTGGTTTGCGCCCGTTCGGCCGGGAATTTATGCGCGATGGCCCAGCGCGGCGCCTTGGCGACAAAGCCCAAGCGCTGTTGCCAGTCGAGCCGGTCGACCTTGTAGACGACGCCGTCTATGTCGAAGGGGAGGTCGGCGCGCGCGGCCTCGATCCCGCGATAATGCGCGATCAACGCATCGAGCGAGTCCACACAGGTCAGCATGTCGGAGACCGGCAAACCCCAGCTGGCAATTGCCTGCATGACGCCAAGCTGCGTCTCTGCCGGAAGGCTGCTCGCCTCGCCCCACCCATGGGCGAGGAAGCGCAGCGGACGGCTGGCGGTGACGGCGGCGTCCTTCTGCCGCAGCGATCCCGCCGCAGCGTTGCGGGGATTGGCGAACTGCCGCGCCTTTTCCGGGTCGTCGGCTTCGGTGAGAAGCCGCTGGTTGAGGCCCACGAAGTCCGCTTTGGCCATGTAGACTTCGCCGCGAATTTCGAACAGTTCGGGCACATTGGCGCCGGTCAGCCGATCGGGAATGTCGTTGATGGTGCGGACGTTGGCGGTGACATCCTCGCCGGTGGTGCCGTCGCCCCGGGTCGCGGCAAGGCGCAGTTCACCCTTTTCATAGCGGAGCGAGCAGGACAGACCATCGATCTTGGGCTCGGCGGTAAGGGCGACGGGCGCGTTGTCCGGCAGCGCGAGGAAGCGGCGGACGCGGGCAATGAACTCGGCGATGTCTTCGTCCGAAAAGCCGTTGTCGAGGCTCATCATGCGAACCGCATGCGGGACCTTCTTCAAGCCCGATGTAGGCGCTGCACCAACCTGAGCATTGGGCGAGTCTGCGCGGATTAGCTGCGGAAAGGCGGCCTCCAGCGCGTTATTTTCCCGGATCAGCGCATCATAGGCGGCGTCCGTGATCTCAGGCTGGTCCTGGTCATGGTAGAGCCGATTATGCCGCGCGATTTCCCTGGCGAGCCGCATCAGGCGGTTGGCGGCGTCGGCTTCGCTCATCTGGGTCGGGTCGATCGAGTCACTCATATCTGCTCCATCCCCGTTCAGGGCGGGCTTGTCGAGGACCGATCAATCAGGCTTCGAGCAGCCGCTCCGCCTGCGCCCTCGCCTCGGCGGTGATTTCCGCGCCGGAAAGCATGCGAGCGATTTCTTCGCGGCGCTCGCCATCGCTCAGCGCATGGACGCCGGTGCGGGTTACCGTGCCCCCATTCTCACTGGCACTGGCCTTGGCGATCAGCATATGGCCAGCGCCCCGCGCCGCCACCTGTGGGCTGTGGGTGACGACGAGGATCTGGTTGCTCTGCGCCAGCCGCGCCAGACGGTCGC
The DNA here is from genome assembly GCA_966211835.1 of uncultured Sphingobium sp. Lineage (GTDB taxonomy): Bacteria > Pseudomonadota > Alphaproteobacteria > Sphingomonadales > Sphingomonadaceae > Sphingobium. The sequence continues at coordinate 5,650 of CBIHNV010000016.1, read as the reverse complement.
CGATCGCAGAGGCCACCGCGCCGCCGACGCCCCGGTCGATCTCGTCGAAGATCAGCGTGTCCGCCCCTCCCCGCTCCGCCAGCGCGACCTTGAGCGCCAGGATGAAGCGGGAGAGTTCGCCGCCCGACGCGATCTTCACCAGGGGCGCAAAGGGCGCGCCGGGGTTGGTGGAAATCTCGAACTCCACCCGGTCCATGCCTTGCGCGCTCCACTGCCCTTCATCGAGCGGGGCGATGGTGGTGCGGAAACGGGCGGCGTCGAGCTTCAGCGGCGCGAGTTCCGCCGCCACGGCTGCATCCAGGCGCGCGGCGGCGTCTTTACGCTGGGCGGAAAGCATCTGCGCGGCATCGCGATAGGCGGCGGCGCTGGCGGCGACTTGCGCCTCCAGTGCGGCGATATGCTCCTCCCCGCCCTCAATCGCGGAGAGCTTGGCCGCCATTTCATCGCGCAGGGTGGCGAGATCGTCCGCGGCGACCTGATGCTTGCGGGCGAGACCGCGGAGGTCGAACAGGCGCGTTTCAATGGCGTCGAGCCGCGCGGGGTCAAAGCTGAGCGCATCGGCGGCGCTCGCCAGCCGGTCCTCCGCCTCGCCCGCTTCGATGACAGCGCGGTCGAGGGCAGCGAGCACTTCGGCGAGCGGCTCATATTCGCCGACCATGCGGTCGAGGCGCCGGGCCGCTTGCCGCAACTGGGCGAGGCCACCGTCCGAGCCAGTGAGGCACTCCGTCACGGCTGACAGGTCGTCGGCGAGACGCGCGCCCTTCTGCATGGTGGCGCGTTCTTCAGCCAAGGTCGCCTCTTCGCCAGGCTCCGGGCCGAAGCGCGAGAGTTCTTCAACGGCGTGGGTCAGATAGTCGCGATCCCGCGCTGCGACTTCCACCGCCGCACGGCTTTCCGCCAACCGGTCCGCTGCGTCGCGCCAGGCGGCATAGGCGCTCGCGACCGAAGCACTGTCGCAGCGGCCGTAAGCGTCAAGCAATTGGCGATGGCCGCGCGGGTTGAGCAGGCCGCGATCGTCATGTTGGCCATGGATTTCCACCAGCGCGCCGCCCAGATCGCGCAGCAAGGCAGCGGAGCAGGCCTGGTCATTGACGAAGGCCCGGCTTCCTCCGTCAGCCTTCAGCGTCCGCCGGATGATGAGCGGTTCGCCCGCGTCCAGTTCGATGCCGTTGCTGGCGAGCAGATCGGCGGCCCTGTGATCGGCGCGGGGAATGTCGAAGGTGGCGGTGACGCTCGCCTGCGCTTCGCCGCTGCGGACGAGGCCGCTATCCGCCCTCGCGCCCAGTGCCAGTCCCAGCGAATCGAGGAGGATGGACTTGCCCGCGCCGGTCTCACCGGTCAGCACGCCAAGGCCCGTGCCGAACTCCAGGTCCAGCGCCTCGATCAGGACGACGTTGCGGATGGAGAGGTTGGTCAGCAAGGTAGCCGATCTCCGGACGTCATCCCAGCGGAGGTTGGGATCTCGTGCCGCCGGGTCGTACCCATGGGCCTGAGACCCCAGCTTCCACTGGGGTGACGGTAAATCGGCAATTACGCCTTCGCGCCATGTTCCCGCATGAGCTTGTAGCTGCGCTCATACCATTTGGAGCCGGGATAGTTCTTACCCAGTACTGCCGCAGCCTTCTGTGCTTCTTCGGGAATACCGAGCGAGAGATAGCTTTCGACCAGACGCTCCAGCGCTTCGGGCGTGTGGGTCGTCGTCTGATATTTGTCGATCACCACCCGGAAGCGGAGCGTCGCCGCCAGCCACTGGCCCCGGCGCTGGTAGAAGCGGCCGACTTCCATTTCCTTGCCCGCAAGGTGATCGTTGACGAGGTCAAGCTTCAAGCGGGCGTCGGCAGCGTAGCGGGTGTCGGGGTAGCGGCGGATCAGTTCGCCCAGCGAGTCCAGCGACTGCTGCGTGATCTTCTGGTCGCGGGTGACGTCGGCGATCTGCTCATAATAGCAGAGCGCGATCAGATAATAGGCGTAGGGCGCGTCCTTGTTGCCCGTGTGGATCGCCAGGAACCGCTGCGAGGCGGCGATCGATTCACTATAATCCTTGTTCATATAATAGCTGAACGCGGACATGAGCTGCGCCCGGCGCGCCCACGGGGAATAGGGATGCTGGCGCTCCACCTCGTCAAACAGGGCGGCGGCCATCTTGTACTGCCCGCGATCGAGCCGGTATTTGCCCGCATTGTAGAGCGTCGACACGTCACGGGCGACATATTGCGTGTCGGCCTTGTTCTTCGACGTGGCGCAGCCGGCGAGCAGTGCGGCAAGCAGGAACGGAGCGGTAGCCGCGCCGATGCGCGTCATGGTTTTCGTCAGCATGGCCGGGTCATAGCGGAGCGAATGGCACTCGCCAAGCGGCAGAATGGCGGGTGAGCGCTTGGCCTGTCATCAACGTGCCTGTGCGGGCAGGTCGAGCCGGACGATCGCGCCGCCTTCGGGCCGGGGGTGCAGGCCAAACTTCGCGCTTAATTGGCTCGCCAAAGCGCTTGCGATGCGCAGGCCGATGGAATTTCCCTTCTCAATCTGAAAATCGGGGGCGAGACCATCGCCATCGTCGGCGATCTTGAGCGACAGGGTTTCGCTCGAATCCTCCAGAGAGACTTGGATGATGCCGCCACGATTGGGCAGGCCATGCTCGATGGCGTTGCTCACCGCTTCCGCGACGATCAAGGCAAGCGGGACGGCGACGTGGGACTGCAATGTGAGACCCGGCGGCGCGCTGACCGCGATGTGGATGTCTTCCCGCCCGCTTGCCTCCAGCACATCCGTGGTGAGGCGGGTCAAGAATGCATGCAGATCCTGCCCGTCTTCCGCCGGATCATAAAGGGCGCGGCTGATCCTGCCGATCAGGGCAAGGCGGCTGGCGGCATCATCAAGCGCCCTGCCCGCCAGTTCATCATCCACATGGCGCCGTTGCAGGGACAGCATCGCAGCCACCACTTGCAGATTATTGGAAACGCGGTGCTGCAATTCGTGGAAAAGCAGTTCCCGGTTTTCCGCGAGCGCCCGGCTGCGTTCCCGTTCGATGGCAAGGTTGAAATTGGCTCGCTGCATCCAATGGATAAGGGCGACATCGACGCCGATCACCGCCGCATAGAAGATAAGCGCGAGGACGACGCCGCCCCCAGGTCCCGCCGGAATGAAGAAATACCAGGACAGGAAGCCGCACAGGAGCCCGGCGAATATGCCGGGACGCAGGCCAAACAGAAAGGTCGAAAGAATGACCGCCGGAAAGAAGGAGACGAACGGATAGCCGATCGGCAGAAAATCCTGCGCGATCAACCGCAGGGTCAAAGCGATGCCGCAAAACAGCGCCGAAATCGCGTAAGCGTAAAGCGGGCGCTTGAGTACGAGAGGCAGGCGCTCGACGAACCTCTCATTGGTACGCTGCATCTGATCCCCCTAAATCGCCGCGCACCGTAACAGAAGTTCGAGGATCGCCAATTGATCGAAATCAAGAATTTAGGGGACAATGAAAAAGGGCGCCCGGTTTCGGACGCCCTTCTTATCTAGTTTAGCCTGATCAGTCCTGGGTCAGGAAATCGGGCAGGCCAGCGTTGGAGCCGTCATCGTCTCCGCCGCCATTGCCGCCACGGCCTTCGCCACGCGGGCCACGATCACCGCCGCGGTCACGACGCGGACCACGGTCACCGCCGCGATCACCGCCACGGCCACCACGGTCGCCGCCATCACGGCGCGGGCCACGGCCACGATCACCACGGTCGCCGCGATCGCCACGGGGTTCGCGCGGTTCGCGGGCAGGACGGGTGTCCTCCAGCTCTTCGCCGGTTTCCTGGTCGACAACGCGCATCGACAGGCGAACCTTGCCGCGCGGATCGATCTCCAGGACCTTGACCTTCACTTCCTGGCCTTCCGACACGACGTCGGTCGGCTTTTCGACGCGCTCATTCTTCATTTCGGACACGTGGACGAGACCGTCCTTGCCACCCATGAAGTTCACGAACGCACCGAAGTCGACGATGTTGACGACCTTGCCGTTGTAGATCTTGCCGACTTCCGCTTCCTCGACGATGCCGAGAATCCACTTCTTGGCGGCTTCGATCTGGTCGATGTCGGACGAGCTGATCTTGATGATGCCCTCGTCGTCGATGTCGACCTTGGCGCCGGTTTCCGCAACGATTTCGCGGATGACCTTACCACCGGTACCGATGACGTCACGGATCTTCGACTTGTCGATCTGGATCGTCTCGATGCGCGGGGCATGTGCCGACAGCTCGGTGCGGGTCGAGGACAGGGCCTTGTTCATTTCACCCAGGATGTGGGCGCGGCCTTCCTTCGCCTGACGCAGCGCGACTTCAAAGATTTCCTGCGTGATGCCGGCAACCTTGATGTCCATCTGCATGGTGGTGATGCCCGCTTCCGTGCCCGCCACCTTGAAGTCCATGTCGCCGAGATGATCTTCGTCGCCGAGGATGTCGCTAAGCACAGCGAAGTCCTTGCCGTCGAGGATCAGGCCCATCGCGATGCCCGAAACCGGACGCTTCAGCGGAACGCCCGCATCCATCATCGACAGCGAACCGCCGCAGACCGTCGCCATCGAGGACGAGCCGTTGGACTCGGTGATGTCGGACAGGACGCGGATGGTGTAAGGGAACTCGTCCTTGCTGGGCAGCACGGGGTGCAGCGCACGCCATGCGAGCTTGCCATGGCCGACTTCGCGGCGGCCCGGCGCGCCGAAACGGCCGACTTCGCCGACCGAATAGGGCGGGAAGTTATAGTGCAGCATGAAGTTTTCATAATGAACGCCGGTCAGGCCGTCGATCATCTGCTCGGCGTCCTTGGTGCCGAGCGTGGTGGTGCAGATCGCCTGCGTTTCACCGCGGGTGAACAGCGCGGAACCATGGGTGCGCGGCAGGAAGCCGACCATCGCTTCGATCGGACGGATCTGCGTGGTGGTGCGGCCATCGATGCGCTTGCCATCCTTGATGATGGCGCCACGAACGATTTCCGATTCCAGCTTCTTGGTCAGCTTGATGCCGGCCATGACGGTCTGGGCGTCCAGGCCTTCCTCAGTGAAGAACGCCTTCGCCTTGGCACGCGCTTCGTTGATCGCGTTCGAGCGGGCCGACTTGTCGGTCAGCTTGTAGGCGGCCGTGATGTCCTTGCCGATCAGCTTCTTGAGCTTCTTCTTCAGGTCATCCAGGTCTTCGCCCTTGGCGACTTCCCACGGATCCTTCGCGGCCTTTTCAGCCAGCTGGATGATCGCGTCGACGACCTTCTTGCTCGCTTCATGGGCGAACAGCACCGCGCCGAGCATGACGTCTTCCGAAAGCTCCTTGGCTTCGGATTCGACCATCATCACGGCGTTGCCGGTGGCGGCGACGACCAGGTCGAGTTCGCCGGTCTTCACCTCGTCCATCGACGGGTTCAGTTGATATTCGCCATCCTTGTAGCCGACGCGGGCGGCGCCGATCGGACCCATGAAGGGCACGCCCGACAGGGTCAGCGCGGCCGAAGCGGCGATCATCGCGACGATATCGGGCTCGCTCTCGCCATCGAACGACAGCACCTGAGCGATGACGTTGATTTCGTTGTAGAAGCCTTCGGGGAAGAGCGGACGGATCGGACGGTCGATCAGGCGGCTGGTCAGCGTTTCCTTTTCGGTCGCGCCGCGCTCACGCTTGAAGAAGCC